>JBGGMV010000022.1:0-35314 GCA_041287865.1 Alphaproteobacteria bacterium
TGCCACGTCGTTTATCACAAAAACATTCCGTCACGGTAGCTGGACACCGCACCAGCATCACGCTTGAAGCCGCTTTCTGGGATTCACTGCGCGAGATCGCGGTCTCCTGCAACAAATCGGTCAACTGCCTGATCGCAGAGATCGACGTCGCGCAGCCCGAGAACCTCTCGAGCGCACTGCGCGTCTTCATCCTCGATTTCTACAAACACCCCGAGCTGCACCCGCTCAACAATCCGACGGGCGCTGCTGTTCCCACGAAAAAATAAGATTTATTGCTTCGGCAATAAATTTTCCGGCTGCGCTTCGGGCGGCGGCGCGGTACTTGTGTCACCTTCATCCAGCCTGTCCAGAATGCCCTTGATATCGCCGCTATCCTTTTTCGGCGCGGGCGCAGGCCCGGGCTGATCGGGTGACGGCATCGGCGGCGCGTCCAGCTGTTCGGTTTCAATGGGCGCGGTATCATCCACGCCGCCTTCTTCCGGGATATGCGCTTCCGGCTCGTCCTCTTCAGGGCCGATAATGATCGGCTTTCTCAAATCTTCCACCACCGGCGGCGGCACGTCGAGCGGCTGTTCCACCGGCAAGGGTTTATCGAGCGGAGGTGTCGGCACGCGGTGGCCGATATAATTCTCCAGATCCTTGAGGTCGAGGTTGTAACCCGGCGCTTTGCCCATCACGCCCTTGCGGCTGACGGTGAAGATCGGCGTCAGCGGAGAATTTTTCATCTGCACATCGGCGGCGATATCGAAGCTTTCGGGGCCCAGCATATAGGAACCCGTGACATTCACCGCCGCGTCGTCATTGGCCATTTTCAGTTTTTCGATGGTGATTTTCGAATCCCCCACCCTGAAATCGCCCGCGACGTTGAAGTAACTTGTATCGGCCGACAGCAGCGCCTTCAGCGCCTGCGCCGCGAAATCATCGGGCGCGAAACGCAGCGTGGAAATCAGCGCGATGAATTTTGACGGACTGAAGGATTCGACCGTCAGGCGCTCGGTCTTGATTTTAATGTCGCCTTCAATTCCCGCAAACCAGTCGTCGGCGGTTTTGGAATCGTCTTCCGTCAGGTCGACGTCAATATCGCCTTTGCCGGCTGAAACGCTGGTGAAATCCATCAACTTCAGGAATTCGTCGACCTCCGCCCCTTTCAAACTGCCCTTAATAAAGCCTTTCCATTTATCGGACTTGGTGGACTTAACCACAGCCGTGACCACGCCACCCCATAGCTTACCAATGCCTTGCGTCTGGATGGAATCACGAGTCGCTTCCAGTTGCAGTTTCGCGTCATCAATCTGGTTGTCGCGCCATTCCAGCTGCTTGCCGGTCAGGTTAAGAACCAGCTTGTCATCAAGTTTCCAGTCGTTCGACAACCATGCGTCGAAATTCAGGCGGTTGGCTTCAAGATCGCCCTCGTACTTGCCCGCCGAACGCGCCAGCGCGCCCGATGTCACGCCATCGGTGCGGATGGAGGAAATCTTGTAGGCGTCTTGCGTGCCATTGACCTGCGCGGCCAGTTTATAAGTTTTCTGTTCCGGATTCTCGAGCAGCCGGTCGAGCGGCACGCCCAGCTGCGCCCAGACGCCGTTATCCTGACGCTTGATGCTGACGCTGTTTTCCCAGTTGTAAGCGCCCTTTGCGTCTTGCGTGCCCTTGCCCTGAATTTCCACATGACCGTTATCGAGCGCGCCATCAAAGGTAAAGCTGAACTGGCCCGCATCGCCCGTAATCGTGCCTTCCGTCTTGCCCTGCTGGCCGGGTTGCAGCGGCGGCGGCAGCTCGAAGCCGAAGACGCCGGCGAACATGCCCAGTTTTTCCCGCTGGAATTCATAGCGCAGATCCATGCCCGACAGCGGGCTGAACCCCGTCACGGTGCCGCGCACGTTGAACGAGGGCGTCATCGACAGGAAAGACACGACATTCATCTTGCCGGCGTCGATCGTGGCGTTGAAATTGAAATCCTGCCCGCGCATCTCTCCACGCGAGAAATTGCGGACGGTAACCGCTATCTCCCCCTTCCCCTTCATCACGGCGGATGATAGCGGCGCGAAAGCCTTGTCGAACGGCAGGCCGATATCGCCCTGCTCGAAATGCAGGTTTGCCTTGAAATTGGCTGTATCGCCCTTGCGGCTGTTGATATCGAGTTCGCCCGACATTTTCGTGGCTGTTTGAAGCTCCGCGTCGATGTCGAAGAAACGGAGCGAGCCTTTCTTGACGTCAAGGCTGGTGGAAAGATCCAGCTTCTTCAGCACGCCGCTTTCGGCCAGCGGTTTCAGGATATTGCTGTCGCCCATGGACATGGCCTTGGCGAGCTTCTGGAAGTCCTCGGTCGTGACCATGACCGTAAATCCGCCGATATCCTTGGCGGGCGTCACGACGCCGGCCAGTTTCACCACCGATTTGCCCGACATGTCAAAACGGGCATCCTTGATAACCCATTCTTCCTTGTCGGTTGTCAGCGACACATTCGCGCCCTGCATATACGTCCATGCCCAGGTAATGGCCTTGCCCTTGAGTTTCAGGCTGGCGTCAAAAACACCCGGCACTTCGGGGAATCCGGGCTTCGCCGCGACTTTCAGGTTGCTGCCCGTCAGTTCCGCCGTCACCAGCGGTTTCTTGCCTTTTTCAAAGCCGACCGACAGCGTACCGGCCAGCGTGCCCTTTTCGCCGAATTTCGCGTCGATATCGGTCAGTTTTACTTCCCTGCCCTTGTATTCCAGATGCGCGTTGAATGTCGCGGCATCGTTCAGGAAGGGAATGTTCTTCAGGAAGGCCGATGACAGCATATCCGCCAGCTTGCCTTCGGTAATGGCAAGACTACCCGTCGCCGTCAGCTCAGGTTGTGTTCCCACTGTACCGTCAAAGGCAATTTTTGGCAGGCCAGCCGTGGGCGACAGCGTAATGATAAGCGGGACAGCGCCGTCTTCGCCCGGCTTGCTGCTCTTGATTTCGACGGCGATCTGGTTCTCGCCGTATTTCATCTGGCCATTGGCGCGATAGGGGCCAGTAAGCGTATCAGCGGAAACGTCGAGGTTCAGGTTATCGACAGTCCATTCCGCGCCCGTCACCTGGCTGCTGTACCTCAGCTGCCCGTTCGTCAGCGTGACTTTATTCAGGCGGATGGTATCGCCTTCGATGGCCGTTTCCTGTTCCTTGAGAACGCCCGTCCAGTTGACGGAGCCGTCATCGAGCACTTCGAGATTCAGTTTCGGGCCCGCGAGGTTGATGTTCTCGACCTCCAGCTTGCCCTGCAGCAGCGGTTCGAATTTGATCTTTGCTTCAAGGCGGTCAAGCGTCATCAGGCTGTCGGCCTTGGAACCTTCGACGTTGGCAAGCGCGACATCCTGCAGCGATATCTGCGGGCTGGGCAGCAGGCTGAAGCTGACCTTGCCCTTCACCTCGATCTTGCGGCCCACATAGGGCTGGATCTGCGCGACCAGTTTTTCCTTGTGTGTATCCCAGTTGATAAGGCTGGGCGCGATCAGGAAGACGGCGATCACGAAAAGCGACAGGAAAAACAGCGTGGCGACGATTTTCTTCATCATGGCGCGGGTTTCCTTGCAATCACATCCAGCACGGCGGCTGCCGCTTTCTGGCTCGGCGTTTCGGGATCGCTCAGGCCGATTTTGATGAGCGCCTCGCGGAAATCCATCAGCTGGGCGGCGCGGCTTTCCTTGTCGCCCATCAGGCGCAGCAGCTCTTTCGACATTTTCGCGGGTTCGCAGTCTTCCAGCAACAGCTCGGGAACCACCTGCCGCTTCAGAAGAATATTAATGAGGTTGACATAGGGAATTTTAATCAGGTGCTTGGCAAGGAAGGCCGAGGTCGGGCTCAGTTTATACGCAATGATATGCGGCGTATCGGTCATGGCCAGTTCCAGCGAGACGGTGCCCGATGCAGCGATGGCGATCGAGCTTGCGGCGAAGGCGTCGAATTTATCGCGTTCGGAATAGACTAAAATCGGGTTGATGCCCTTGCCGATAAAGAATTTATCGATCGGCACCTTCAGGTGCGGCAACGTCGGGATGACGATGACGGCCTGATGCTTGTTGCGCAGCACGATATCGGCGGTTTCAGAGAATTTTTCCAGCAGGCGGGTCAGCTCGCTCATGCGGCTGCCGGGCAGCATGCAGAGCACCGGCTGGTCGTTCTTCAGCCCGTGCGCGCGGCGGAAACGGTCGCCGTCTCCCCTGTTCTCCTGCCGCTCCACCACCGGATGGCCGACGAAGGTCGCGTTCAGGCCGTGTTTCTCGAAATACGGCGGCTCGAAGGGCAGCAGTGTCAGCAGGTGGTCGAGGAATTTCGACACCTGCTCCGCCCTGCCCGGCCGCCATGCCCAGACACTGGGCGCGACGTAATGGATGCAGGGAATGTCTTTCACGCGCTGTTTCAGTTTCTTGATGACGCGGAAGCAGAAATCGGGGCTGTCGATGGTGATGACGGCATCGGGGCGCGTATTGCGAATGGCCTTCGCAGTCTGGCTGATGCGGTCCATAATTTTGAAAACACGCGGCAATACTTCCGCGATCCCCATGACGGAGAGGTCTTCCATGGGGAAAAGGCTTTTCAGCCCCTCCGCCTGCATTTTCGATCCGCCGACGCCGTTGAAGGTTGCGTCGGGATGTTTTTGCTTCAGCGCGCGCATGAGGTTCGCGCCGAGACTGTCGCCCGAAGCCTCGCCCGCGATGATGAAAATGTTGAGCGGCGTGGCCATCAGCCTTTAAATCCCAGCATAAAGAGCCCGACCTTGTCGGCGGCGCCGACGGCTTCGTCGCGGTCGAGGATCAGCGAAGCGCCGGCCTCGATAGCGACGCCTTCCAGACCTGCTTCATAAGCCTTGCGCACGGTGCGGAGGCCGATGGCGGGGAGATCAAGACGGCGGTCCTGCTGCGGCTTGCAGGATTTCACCAGCACGCCGCCGATGCCCTTGCGGCGCAGCTTGCGGCAGCGTTCCAACAGTTCGTCGGTGCCCTCCACGGCTTCGACACCCAATACGATGCCCTGCTGCACAACGGCTGCCTGTCCCACGTCGATCTTGCCGAGGGTTTTGGTGACCATGATGCCCAGCTCGACATCGGCGCGGTTTGCTTCGGATAGCTGGCGGTTGCCCAGCACGCCTTCGGGCGTGACGAGGCCGGGGTCGACTTCATGCGCGCCGATGATGCGGAAGCCGTCTTTTTCCAGCTCCTGCGCGACGTTTTTCAGCAAGCCGTCGTCGCCCAGCCCCTTCAAGCCAAGGCGCGCGAAGAATTGCAGTGTGCGAAAATCGGGTTTTAATTCGAGGATCGAGGGGCGACGGATGCGGCCCGCCATGACAAGCGTATCAACGCCTTTTGATTTGAGGATGCCCAGCGCCTCGGTCGTTGCGCCCAATTTTGACCATGCATGTTCGGTACCGTCAAGCACCGCGCCATCGGTCTGGCCGCGCAGGCCCAATACAAAAAACGGGCGCTGCTCCCGCCGGCAGGCTTCAATGAGTTTGCGCGGCAGCCCCCCGCCGCCTGCGATGATCCCCAGTCTCGACATAAGTTACGTGCCGGTTCTCGGCTGGAGGACGGAGCGGCCTTCCTTGGCGCGGATAAAGTCGATGACGCGCATAACGGTCTGGTCTGCCTGATAGTCGTTGGCGACCTTTGCCGTGCGCTCGGCCAGTGTACCCTGGCTGTCGAACAAATCCTTGAAGGCCTTCATCAGCGACTGGATCTGGTCTTTGGTATAGCCGCGGCGCTCGAGGCCGACGTAGTTGAGGCCCGCCAGATGCGCGCGCTCGCCTTTTACGAGACCAAAAGGAATAACGTCGTATTCGACGCCCGACATCCCGCCGATCATGGCATAGGGGCCGATGCGCACGAACTGGTGCACGGCGGACAGGCCGCCGATGATCGCGTAGTCGCCCACTTCGACGTGGCCGGCCAGCGTGGCATTGTTCGCCAGAATGACGTTGTTGCCGACGATGCAGTCATGCGCCACGTGCGAGGACATCATGAAAAGGCAGTTGTCGCCGACCACGGTCTTCATGCGGTCGCCTTCGGTGCCGGGGTTCATCGTCACGTGTTCGCGGATCTTGTTGCGCTTGCCGATGATCAGCTCGGACTTCTCGCCCTTGAATTTCAAATCCTGCGGCGCGGTGCCCAAGGATGCAAAGGGATAAACAATGGTTTCATCGCCGATGGTCGTATAGCCGTCTACCACGACATGTGATTTCAGCTCGACGCGGTCGCCAAGCTTCACGTTCGGGCCGACCACGCAGTAAGGGCCGATTTTGACGTCTGCGCCGATAACGGCGCCTTCTTCGATAACCGCGGTTTTGTGAATCTGGGCAGACATTGCGCTCTCCATTAAGCCTTATTCTTATTTTGTAATAGCAACCGCGGCCCAAGGGGGCAAATCACGGTCTATGACATTGTATTGCAAAGAAACTTTGCGGGTATTTCAAAGGAAACTTGCCTAAATATAAGGCGATTTCAGGTGGGTTTATCCATAATCATGGCCGTAATGACCGCCTCGGCGCAAAGATGCCCGTCAACCCTCGCCTCGCCCTGGAATTTCCAGACGTTGCGGCGGTTTTGCTCTTTTTTGACGCTGACATGCAGCTGGTCGCCCGGGGTGACGGGACGACGGAATTTGCAGGCGTCGATGGCCATGAAATAAACCAGCTTGCCCTCCAGCTCCTTGCCGACCGAATGGACGACAAGCGCGGCCGCGGTCTGCGCCATGCTTTCGATGATAAGGACGCCCGGCATCACCGGCGCGCCGGGGAAGTGACCCTGGAAGAATTGCTCGTTCATGGTGACGTTTTTAAGCGCGGTGGCGCTTTCATAGGGCACAGCCTCCAGCACGCGGTCGATCAGCAGCAGCGGATAGCGGTGCGGAATCATTTCCATGATGCGGCGGGTGTCGAGCAGGACGGGTTTTGCGGCGGGCTCGGTCATTCTTCTTCATTCCCTTTTTTGGCGGTCGCCATTTTAGAAACCATTGTCGATTGGCGCAGGAACTGGCGGAGCGGCACGGCGGGCGTGCCCATCACTTCGTCGCCGGCGGAAACATCGCGCATCACGCCCGACTGCGCGGCAATCTTCGCGCCGTTGCCAACCTTGATGTGCCCTGCGAAGCCGGATTGCCCGCCCGTCATCACGTAATCGCCCAACTGGGTCGAGCCGGAAATGCCCGTCTGCGAGACGATCACGCAGTATTTGCCAAGGCGCACGTTGTGGCCGATCTGCACAAGGTTGTCGATGCGCGTGCCCTGCCCGATCACGGTGTCGGGGCCTGCGCCGCGGTCGATGGTGGTATTCGCGCCAACCTCGACGTCGTCCTCGATAATCACGCGGCCCAGCTGCGGCACCGAAACATAACCGGCGGGATCGATCGCGAAGCCGAAGCCCTGCCGGCCGATCACCGCGCCCGGATAAACCTTCACCTTCTTGCCGATCAGCGCATGGGTGATATAGGTATTCGCGCCGATATAGCCGTCTTCGCCGATCTCGACGCCGTCCTGTATGACCGCGTTCGCCTGGATGCGGGTGCGCGCGCCGATTTTCACATGCGCGCCGATCACGACGCCATGCTCGATATGGCAGCCGGGGCCGATAAAGGCGGTATCGTCAATCACCGCCGAAGGCGCCCTGAATTCCTCCGCGCGCGGCAGCGGATAGAAAGCGGCGGCGGCGATCGCATAAGCCTTGTAAGGGTTTTTGTGCTTCAGCACCACCGTGCCCTGCGGCGCGAGCGCAACCGCTTCCGGCTTGGCGAAAACGGCGGAGGCGCGCGTGTGGCGGAAGTAATCGGCGTATTTGCGGTTGTCGAAAAAGCTGACCTTGTGCGCGTCCGCTTCGTGCAGCGGCGCGACGTCGTGAACGGTGCGCGAGCCCTGAAGGGGGTCGGAAAGCTCCGCCCCCGTCATTTCGGCCAGTTGCAGGAGCGTAAAGGGCCCCGCCAGCTTGAAGAAACGCTTGTCAGCCATGGCAGCTATTACTTCTTCTTCACGCCGCCGGACCAGTCAACGGTGATCTTGCTGACTTTGCTGTCCAGACGCGAGATGACTTCCTTGGTGATGTCGAGGTCCCTGGCGGCCAGGATAACCGCTTCCTGCGTGAAGACGGCGGCATAGTTCTTCTCCTCCGCCATGGCCGCGATGATCTTGTTGGCCTCTGTCGTGATCTTGTCGCGCGAGGAAAGCTTGGCGAATTGCAGCGCGCGCTTGCGGTCGCGCAGGATGCCCTCGGCCTTGTCGATGCGGGACTGCAGCTCCTTGCGTTTCGTCTCGTAGGTCGGCCTGTCCATGTTCGGGAATTCTTTCTCGAAGGCCGCTTTTGCCTCGTCGAGCGCCTTGTCTTCCTTGGCGAGTTCAGCCTGGAACTGCTTGCCCTTGATTTCCATCTCCGCATTCGCGGCCTTGCCGGCGGCGGAATTCTGCACGACGGCAGGAAGGTTGACAAAGGCATAGTTGCCGGGCGTGGGCTCGGCCAGCGCGGGCGCGGCGGCCAGCACGGCGAAGCCTGCTGCGATGATAGCGGTTTTGATTGTTTTCATGGTGTCCGTCCTTTTCCTATAGTCTTTAAAAATCCTAGAAACGCGTACCGAAGCTGAACCTGAATATCTCGGTTTCGTCGAAATCTTCCTTCACGATCGGCGCAGCGAGGTCCGCGCGCACAAGGCCCAGCGGCGATTTCCACGACGCGCCAGCGCCGGCCGACACGCGCACCGAGGCGGTGTCGTTCACGCCGCCCGCCGTCCCGTCGACTTCGCTCAAGGACGCAAAATCGCTGAAGATGTGGAATTTCACGCCAAGGTCGTCAGGCAGGAACGAGGGGAATTCGACTTCCGCCGAGCCGCGGTAGAAGAAGTTGCCGCCCAGCGCGTCGCGGGTCGCCGCGTCGCGCGGGCCGATACCGCCGTCCGCAAAACCGCGCAGCGTCGCGCCGCCGATATAGAAACGCTCGTTGATGCGCACGTCTTCGCCGCCATAGCCCTGCACCGCGCCGGTTTCACCCAGCAGGCTGAGGATCCAGCGGTCGACGATCGGGTAATAATAGGTCGCGCCCAGCTTGCCGCGCACGTAACGCGCGTCACCGCCCAGCCCCGCCACCTCGGTGTCGATGCGGGCGATGAGGCCTTCTGTCGGTTCCAGCTTGCTGTCGGTGGCGTCATAGGTCAGGCGCTGCATGACCGCCGAAGTCGTGCGCTTGCCTTCCTGCTGCTGGATGTAGATGGAAGCGGTTGCGGGCACGTTGGTGATCTCGTTGCGCTCGAAACGGTAATTGAGGAACTGGCGCCATTTTTCCGACAGCGGATAGCCAAGGCGCACGCCCGCGCCGGTGCGCTTGCTGTCGTAGGAGCTTTCGTCCTGCAGGTCGCGCGTGATGTGGAACAGGTCGATACCCGCCGACAGGTCGCGGCGCAGGAAGTAAGGTTCGGTGAAGCTGAAGTCAAGCTCGCGGCGCGAGCTGGCCAGCGTGGTGGAAAGCTTCAACTCCTGACCCTTGCCGAGGAAGTTTTTCTCCTTGATCGAGAAATCCGCGAGCGGGCCGTCGGAGGTGGAGAAGCCGGCGCCCAGCGACAGTTCACCGGTCGATTTTTCCTCGACCGTCACGTCGATATTGGCCTTGTCGGGCGACGATCCCGGCGAGGGCTTGGCCTCGACCGTTTCGAAGTAGCCGAGGTCGCGCAGGTTCTGTTCGGATTTTTTCAGCTTCGAGATGTTGAAGGGATCGGCTTCCGACAATGTAAGTTCGCGGCGGATCACCTCGTCCAGCGTGCGGACGTTGCCGTTGATGTTGATGTTCTCGACGAAAACCTTCTGGCCTTCATTGATCGTGAAGCTGAGGTCGATCAGTTTTTTGTCGCGCTGGCGTTCGGCGGCGGGCTTGACGTCGACGAAGCCCTGCTGATCGCGGCCCAGTTCGGCAGTGATCTTGCTGACGCTCTTTTCGATCTCGCTGGCCTTGTACCATTCGCCGGGCTTGAAGGTCAGCACTTTACGATAGCGCTCCGCCTTCACCTCGGGAATGTTGCTGGCGAGGCTGATCTTGCCGACGCGGTAACGCGGGCCTTCCTCCACCGTATAGGTGACGAAGAAGTTTTTGCGGTCGGGCGACAGCTCGGCCACGGCGTTCTCGACGCGGAAATCGGCGTAGCCGTGCTCGAGGTAGAATTTGCGCAGCAGCTCGCGGTCGAAGGCAAGGCGGTCGGGGTCATACTTGTCGTCGCTGGACCAGAAGCGCCACCAGCTTTCTTCCTTGGAGCGCACGACCTTGGTCAGCTTGTCGTCGTCGTAATGGCGGTTGCCGATGAAGCTGATGCGGGAAATAAGCGTCTGCGGGCCTTCGGTAATCTCGAAGACGAGGTTGACGCGGTTCTGGTCGAGCTTGATGATCTTGGGCTCGATCTGGGCGGAGAAACGTCCGCCGATGCGGTAGATTTCCTGCAGGCGCTCGACGTCGGTCTGCACCTTGTTGCGCGTCAGCACGTTGCGCGGGCGCAGCTGCACTTCGTTCAGAAGGTCTTCGTCTTTGACCTTCTTGTTACCTTCGAAAGCGATCTGGTTGATGATCGGGTTTTCGACCACGACGATGATCAGGTCGTTGCCTTCCTGGTACAGCGAAACGTCGGCGAAAAGGCCGGTGGCGAAAAGCGCCTTCAGGGCGCCGTCGAGCTTCTCGGCGTCGAACGCGTCGCCCGGCTGCATTTCGACGTAGGACAGCACGGTCGACGGCTCGATACGCTGGCTGCCCTCGACCCTGATCTGGCGGATTTGTTGCGCTTCGGCAAAGGGCACGGCCCATGCCAGCGTCAGGTACGCGGCAAGGCCGGCGATAGCCAACAATCGCTTGAAGTGTGACAAACTTTTCATCTCGATCTGTGCTTCGAAGTCCGTAGTTTTTTTAATTCTTTTTGGTCGTCGTAACAGGTGCCTTGGAAGACTTCGCATTATACATCTGCACGATGTCGTTCCAGGTGGCGAGGAACATAATACCAAGTAAAAACACCAAGCCAACCCTTAAAGCGTATTCCTGGATACGTTCATTCAAGGGTTTACCACGGAGTTTTTCCATAGCATACATCGCAAGATAACCCCCATCGAGCATGGGGATCGGGAGGATGTTAACGAGGCCCAAGTTTACAGAAAGAAGAGCCGCGAAAGTGATGAAAGCAATCAGCCCCTGCGCCGCGAAATCGCCCGCATAAGCGCCGATGCGCAGGATGCCGCCGAGTTCGTCAGTGGAACGCGTGCCCATGACCATCTGGCCCAGCGCCTTGAGCGTGTCGGAGGTGATGTTCCAGACCGTCTTGAAGGAACCGGCGACCGCGCTGGCGATCGTGTGTTCCTTCATCTCGAAATCGCCGCCCGGGCCTTTGATGCCGATGCGGCCGATTTCATGCTTGAAGCCGAAGCGGTCCATTTCCACAACGCGGCGCGGTTTGACGCTGATGGTCAGCGGCTTTTTGGTGTTCCATTTGGGCTCGCCGGTCTTTTTGTCCTTGCCCTGATAGCGGGCGACCTTCAGTTCCAGCGTCCGGTCGAGGTAGAGCGCCGTGTACTGGCGCAGGTCGTCAAAACGCTCGATTTCCTCGCCATTGATAGAAAGGATTTTATCGTCGGGCCTGATGCCGGCCAGCTCGGCCGGGCTGTCCTCGACCACCGCAGCGGCCACCGGCGGTACATAGGGCTCGCCCTGAGTGATATAAAGGCCGGTCAGGATGATCAGCGCGAAGATGTAGTTAATGGCGGGGCCCGCGGCGACGATGGCCGTGCGCTTGGCGATGGGCTGTGCGAAGAAGGCGACTTTGCGTTCTTCGGGTGTGTAAACCTTGGGCGGCGGCGCGCCTTCGACGGGCTCCGACAGGCTCGGATCGCTGTCGCCGAACAGCTGGACATAGCCGCCCAGCGGGATCATGCAGAACTTCCAGCGGGTGCCTTTTTTGTCGGTGCGGCCGAACAGCTCTTTACCGAAACCGATCGAGAATTTCTCGACCTTAACCCCGCACCAGCGGGCGACGATGTAGTGGCCGAATTCGTGAACGAAGACAAGTACGCTGAGCACAAGGATAAAGGGCCCACCGTAGTCACGGACGAACTCGTAAGGCGTCAGAACCGCCTTGTGCAAGATTTCCATGATGTCCATGAAGTATAACCCCCTGATTCCGTTTGCCTTAGTTTTGTTATTTTAACGCCGTAACGAGTGTCGCGGCAATAGAGCGTGCTTCGCTGTCTGCGGCGAATACGTCTTCTAGTCCTGATATGGGCTTCGGCGGGAGCTTTTGCAAGGTTTTATCCGCAATCTCCTCGATGGCCGAAAACGCGATCTTGCGGGCCAGAAAGGCCTCCACCGCGACCTCGTTGGCGGCGTTCAGGACGGCCGGACGCCCTCCTCCGGCCTCCAGTGCCTGCCTTGCCAGCTTGATGGCATAAAAACGCTCTGTATCAATAGGTTCAAACGCAAGATTCAATTTTTGCTTTAAATCAAGCGTGTCACCGGTTGTTTTTATTCGATCAGGCCATGCCATCGTATAGGCGATCGGCGTGCGCATATCGGGCGCGCCCATTTGGGACAAGATACTTCCGTCAATATATTCAACCATCGAATGAACGATGGATTGCGGATGGATGAGGACGTCGATTTGTTTATTTTTTAGATTAAACAAATACGCTGCCTCTATGATTTCCAATGATTTATTCATCATCGTCGCGCTATCGATCGAAATTTTCGCGCCCATCGCCCAGGTGGGATGTTTTACCGCTTCTTCGGGCGTGATGCCGACGAGTTCGGCGCGCGAACGGCGCAGGAATGGGCCTCCGGAGGCCGTCAGAATGATGCGTTTGATGCCCCTGCGTTCGGCGTCAAAGACCTGAAAAACGGCATTATGTTCACTGTCGACGGGCAAAAGCACCGCGCCGGATTTCCGCACCGCTTCCATCATGAACGGCCCGGCGCAGACCAGCGATTCCTTATTCGCCAGCGCGACAGTGCGGCCCTGCTTGATGGCTTCGAGCGTCGCCTTCATGCCGGCGGCGCCGACGATGGCGGCCATGGTCCAGTCGGAGGGCTGCGCGGCGGCCTCGATAACTGCTTTTTCCCCTGCGGCGGTGCGGATGCCCGTTCCCGCCAGAGCGGATTTGAGAGCGGGATAAAGCGCCTCGTCCCCGATCACCGCCAGCTGCGCGCCCAGCTCCCGCGCCTGTTCGGCCAGAAGATCGACATTTTTATGCGCGGTGAGCGCCTGAACCTGAAAGGCGTTGCGATGGCCCTTGATAAGATCGACGGTGCTCCGCCCGACGGAACCGGTGGAGCCTAAAATGGTGACTGTTTTCGGAGCGGCGTCGAGGGAAAAGGCCGGCTGCATGAGCTTATGGTCTCCGCGGACTCTCGATCGCAAAAGGCGGCGCGTTGGAGAGCGGCGGCGCGGGCGGCATCACCATGGCGACGATGCCGAACAGAAGCGCGACCAGCAGCAGCGCGTCGATGCGGTCAAGAATACCGCCGTGACCGGGGATGAGCGTACCGGTATCCTTCACGCCGTAAAAGCGCTTGAAGATCGAGATGAACAGGTCACCCGCCTGCCCGAACATCGCCAGCACGAAACCGAGCGCGAAGTAACCCGTCTGCCCCATATCGCCGACCGTATGCACGTTGAATTTCGTGAGCACCCAGGGGCAGGCCAGCGCCGCCGCGACAAGCCCCGCGCCGATGCTGGAGCCGAAAAAACCGGCCCATGTTTTCTTGGGGCTGATGCGCGGCGCGAGTTTCGGCCCGCCGATCGCCTTGCCCGAGAAGTAAGCGCAGGTGTCGCTGGCCCAGACGATAAACATCAGCGACAGCATGTGGAACAGTCCGTCAGCCGATCCGTTGCGGATCCAGACCATGACGTTCATGGCAAAGCCGATATAAAGCACGCCGAAGACCAGCTGGCGCAGCTTCGGCCCCTTGTGCGTGAAGTTATAGGCGTAAAGCGGGAAGCAGAGCGCGAGCAGGAACCAGAACCCCAGCACGGGATTCTTCACGAAGCCCAGATTGTCGGTCAGCATGCCGCAGAACAGCACCGCAATGCCGCAGAAAGCGGCCGCAAGGCGCGTCAGCAGGCGCGGCGGATGCTTGCCGGTCAGCACCATGCGCGACCATTCGAAAGCGGCCACCACCGCCCCCGCCGCCATCATGATGGTGAAAGGATAGCTGCCCGCCCAGAGGAGCAGCAGCACCGCCGGCACGAAGATCAGCGCGGATTTGATGCGCAGCCTCAGGGAGCTGTCGATTTTTGTTTCGGTCACGATGATGCTGCCTTGCGCGACAGCCCGCCGTAGCGCCGGTCGCGTCCGTTAAAGAAGGCGATCGCCTCCTCCATGTCCTGCTTGCCGAAATCGGGCCAGAGGGTGTTGGTGAAAAACAGCTCGGCGTAAGCCAGCTGCCACATCAGGAAGTTGCTGATGCGCGACTCCCCGCTCGTACGTATCATCAGGTCGGGATCGGGAATGCCGCGCGTCATCAGGTAGCGCGAGAAAATATCCTCGTCGATTTTTTCGATATCGACCTTGTCGGCCTTTGCCTGCCGCGCCAGTTCCTTCGCGGCGAAGACGATATCCTGCCGCCCGCCGTAGGACAGCGCGATGATGACGGTCAGTTTCCGGTTGTCCTTCGTCTCGTCCTCGATCTTCAAAATCGTCTTGACGATATCGTCGGGCAGGCGCGTGCGGTCGCCGATCACAAGCAGGCGCGCGCCTTTCTTTTTCATGTCGTCTATTTCCTTCGCCAGGTAATAGCGAAGCAGGTTCATGAGGTCGTCGACTTCGGCCGCAGGACGGTTCCAGTTTTCCGATGAAAAGCTGAACAGCGTGATGAAGGGAATGCCAAGATCACGCGCCGCTTCAACCGCGCGCTGCGCCGCTTCGGCGCCCTTCTTGTGCCCTTCCGATCGCGTCAGCCCCCGCGCGGTCGCCCAACGTCCGTTGCCATCCATGATGATGGCGACGTGGCTCGGGGTGACGGTGGGTTCGGGGGTGCTGGTCATGCCGGATTAAACCTGCTTGATCTCCGTTTCCTTGTGCGCGAGGCTGTCGTCGATCTTCTTGATCCAGGTGTCGGTCATTTTCTGGATCTTGCCTTCGTTGTCTTTCAACGCATCTTCGGAAAGCTTGCCTTCGGTCTTCATCTTTTTGGCGGTATCCATGCCTTCGCGGCGGATGTTGCGCACGGCGACGCGGGCGCCTTCCGCGTATTTCGCGGCGACCTTCGCCAGCTCAACGCGGCGCTCTTCGGTCAGGCCGGGCAGCGGCACGCGGATCAGGGTGCCTGCGGGCTGCGGGTTCAGGCCGAGGCCGGCGGAGGCGATGGCCTTCTCGACGGCCTTGGTGTTGTTCGCATCCCAGACCTGCACGTTCAGCAGGCGGGCTTCGGCGACCGAGACGCTGGCGCACTGGTTCAGCGGCATTTTCGCGCCGTAAACTTCGACCATCACGCCGTCGAGCAATCCGGCAGAGGCGCGGCCGGTACGCAGGCCGCTCAGTTCCTTGGCGTAGTTGTCATGCGCCGCATGCATGCGACGTTCGATATCAGTGAGGTTTAAATCAGCCATTTGCGGCCTCCTTCTGGTCAGTCACGATTGTACATTCACCACGGCCCTGCATGATTTCAGCAAAGACACCGGGGCGCTTGATAGAAAAGACGATAACGGGAATCTGGTTCTCGCGAGCGAGCGAGATGGCCGCAGCGTCCATGACGCCGAGGTCTTTCGCCAGCACTTCAAGATAGGTCAGCCTGTCGTATTTTTTGGCATTGGGGTTCTTGGCAGGATCGGCGGTATAGACGCCGTCGACCTTCGTGCCCTTCAGCAGCACATCGCAGCCCATTTCGTTCGCGCGGAGCGCCGCCGCACTGTCGGTGGTGAAGAACGGGTTGCCCGTGCCTGCGCCGAAAATAACCACGCGGCCTTTTTCAATGTGGCGGATGGCGCGGCGGCGGATGTAGGGTTCGCAAACCGTATCCATCGGGATGGCCGATTGTACGCGCGTATCGACGCCCGCTTTTTCAAGCGCGTTCTGCATGGCGAGCGAGTTGATGACGGTGGCCAGCATGCCCATATAATCGGCGGAGGAGCGGTCCATGCCCTCGGCAGCGCCGGAGACGCCGCGGAAGATGTTGCCGCCGCCAATGACGAGGCAGACCTGGATGCCGAGTTTCACGGCGTCCTTCACGTCTTGTGCGATGCGGTTGACGGTTTCGGTATCGATGCCGTATTCGCCGTTACCCATCAGGGCTTCGCCTGAAATTTTCAGCAGGACGCGCTTGTAGAGTGGCTTCGACATTGACCCATAACCCCTTAGTGTTCAGTACTCAGTACATAGTAAAAGGCCCTCTTCCATTCCCGTGGAAGAGGGCCTGTATTCTTTAGCCGTTGGCCATCTTAGCCACTTCGCTTGCGAAGTCGTCTTCTTTCTTCTCGACGCCCTCGCCCACTTTGAAGCAGACGAAGCCGGCGATTTTTGCGGGCGCGCCCGCTTCCTTGCCTGCTTTTTCCACCAGAGCGGAAATTTTCGTTTCGCCGTCAATCATGGACTTCTGCTCGAGCAGAACGACCTGTTCGTAGAACTTGCGCAAGGAACCTTCGACCATCTTCTCGACGATGTCGGCGGGCTTACCGCTCTTGGCGGCCTTGTCGGCGTAAACCGAACGCTCGCGCGCGATCAGGTCTTTATCGAGGCTTGCGGTGTCCAGCGATTCAGGACGGGCGGCGGCGACGTGCATCGCCAGCTGCTTGCCGACGGCGGCCAGTTTTTCCTTGTCGCCGGTCGATTCAATCGCGACCAGCACGCCAAGGTTGCCGCGGCCGGGCGACAGCGCGTTGTGAACGTAAGTGGCGACGACGCCCGAGCCGACCTTGAGGGCCTGCAGGCGGCGCAGCGTCATGTTTTCGCCGATGGTGGCGATCAGGTCGGTCAGTTTCGCTTCGACCGTCTTGCCATCCAGCGGCGAGGCTTTCAGGGCTTCGACGGTTTCAAGCTTGTTCTTCAGCGCGATGTCGGTGATGGCGTTCAGGAATTTCTGGAAGTCTTCGTTGCGCGAGACGAAATCGGTCTCGGCGTTCAGCTCGATCACCACGCCGAAGTTTCCTTCTGCGGCGACGGAGACGAGGCCCTGCGCAGCAGCGCGGCCCGATTTCTTGGCGGCCGACGCGAGGCCTTTCTTGCGCAGGTAGTCCATGGCGGCTTCGACGTCGCCTTTGGTTTCCACGAGTGCTTTTTTGCAATCCATCATGCCGGCGCCGCTTTTTTCGCGCAGCTCGGAGACGAGTTTTGCTGTAATTTCGGTCATAATAATTATTCCCTCTTTGTTTTGGAAACGTCATCCCCGCGCAAAACGAGGATGACGTTGCCTTGTTCATTCGCTACCGCGGGCGCGGCAGCGGTATCAATTAGCCGGCAGCAGCTGCCTTGACTTCCTGCTCGAGGCTTTCCGGTTCCGGATTAGCCGCAGCGCCGGTGTCAGCGCCGGTCGAGGTGACTTCAGCCTGCAGACCGTCGAGGACGGCTTCGGCGAAGAGGTCGCAGTACAGGTTGATGGCGCGGGTTGCGTCATCGTTGCCGGGGATCATGAAATCCACGTTGTCGGGATCGCAGTTGCTGTCGACCACGCCGAAGACCGGGATGCCGAGGCGTTTTGCTTCGAGGATCGCGTTGGCTTCCTTCATCACGTCGATGACGACCATTGCGTCGGGCAGGCCGCCCATGTCCTTGATGCCGCCGAGGGCTTTTTCAAGCTTCTCTTTTTCGCGGGCGAGGTTCAGCTGTTCTTTTTTCGTCAGGCCGTGCTGCACTTCGGGGTTGGCGAGCATTTCGTCAACCTGGCGCAGGCGCTTGATCGAGTTGGAGATCGTGTTCCAGTTGGTGAGCATGCCGCCCAGCCAGCGATAGTTCACGTAGTACTGGCCGCAACGCTTGGCGGTTTCGGCGACTTTCTCGGAAGCTTGACGCTTGGTGCCGACGAACAGGACGCGGCCGCGGTTGGCGACGATGTCGCGCACGCCTTTGAGCGCTTGATGCAGCATCGGCACGGTCAGTTCGAGGTTGATGATGTGGACGTTATTGCGATGGCCGTAGATATACGGCTTCATCTTGGGGTTCCAGCGGCGGGTGTGGTGGCCGAAGTGGACGCCGGCTTCGAGAAGCTGGCGCATGGTGAAAGAAGGCATCGTCATCGGTAAAGTTCCTTTTCCGGTTATGACCTCTGCGGATAGTTCGTCCCCCGAGGGAGACACCGAAGCGGGCGCTTGTGACAGCTTCCGCAAATCCGCATGTGATTTTAGTATTACGGACGCAGGGACCATCCCTGTATCTCGTTCGGGCGTTTTACAGGTAACGGGCATTTTTTGCAAGGAAAACATTGGGTTTTCCTGCCACCCGTCCTGCCGCTTGTGCAGGATTGACGGCCGTTCTGCGCAAAGTCCCGGCCGCCTGCCCCAAGTCTTACGGGTTTTGGCGGCTTTTTTATGCCAAAATAGTATTCATTTTCAACAGGATAAATATATACGATGCCCCATTGTTTTTATTTGACATAATGTAACCGACTTAGGTATACTCGCCGCAAAAGAAAAACAGAGGCTGTGTGTAAATAATGAACTTAAATCCTTACAAAAGGCCAGATTACAAGAACCTGTCGGACTCCGAACTGGAAGAAACAGGGAAGAAGATGGACCGTAAAAGGAACATCTCGCTCGGCATCAACCTCACCGGCGCTTTGATCTGCGCCTATGTCGTTCTGGCGGCCGTCATGCCCGCTGTCCTGCCCGCAATTCCTGTTGTTTACGGCACAACGCTGATCGCCATCGGCATCTGCTCGTCCAACCGCTTCATGAAGCTGGGGCGCGAGTGCCGCAACGAGAGCCACGCACGCTTTATTGCCAACCTGAACGCGCAGCGCATAAAGGCGAAGAGCGCCGCAGCACAACAGGCCGCTCCGCAAGTCGCACCCACGCCCTCCCCCGCTCCCGATTTCAACGGCGCGGCCGCGACGGTGCTGGACGACGATCTCGAAATCAACCGTCCGCTGCGGTTCAAGAAAAAAGCGCCGGGGGCGAGCGCATGAACGTGAAGCCCCTTTTCAACCTCATGAAGCTGCCCTTCATCCTGCCGAAACTGATTGCGGACAGGGTGAAGCCCAATATCAGCATCCTTTCCTCTGACGAAAGCCTCGACCGCCGCATCCTGGGCAGCCATATTTTCGGCACGTTTTTCGGCCTGACCGCAACGGTCGGCTTTCTCGGCGGCGTACTGCTGACAGGCGGCGTCATGCTGGGGCTGTCTTCGGCGGCCCTGCTGACGCCGGGGCTGGCCCTGCTGGGCGTGGGTTACATGACCGCGCCGATGGCGATGATCTGCACCAAGATGCGCATCGAATGCATCGCCGTCAAGGTGATGAACGCCATGGTCGCGCAGCGCAAGGCGCAGGAAGCAAACGCGCCCTCCGCGCTGCCCGCGTCCCAAACGCCAGATTTCAACCAGGCCGCCGCCGCCGCGCTCGACAAGGACATCAAGGCGATGCCCGCCATCAAGTTCGCGAAGCGGGGCGTGTCGCCGTGATGAAATTCATCAAAAGCGCCTTCGGGCCCGACACACCCGATGACGAAAAGCTGATGAAGCGCACGAAGCGCGCGTGGAAAGTGAATAACTGGACGAATTTTTACGGCTGCTGCGGTTCGTGGTCGATCATGGGCGCGGTGGGCGGCCTTTTCCTGTGTTTTGCGGGCCTGCCGTGGGTTGTGCCGGTTGCGATGGCCGTCGGCGGCGTGACCGTGCTGGCCACCGCCGTTCCCGCCATCAAGCTGACCGAAAAAATCGAAGGCGCTTTCAATACCGAGGTGCGCAAGCGCGGGTTGTGGAAACCCGAATGGGATGAAGACTACTGCCCGCCCGACCCCTTCGAGGAAGAATTCAACAGGCAGATGGAAGCGGAAAACGCAAAAACAATTCCCGTGTTGGCCGAAATTTTTGACCCTAAAGCCGCCGTCACGCTGGGCGGCGATATCCGCGCCATGCCCTCGATCAAGCTTAAAGCGCAACCGCGGAGGCCCGCCGCATGACAACCACCGTGACCCTGAACGACAAAAAAGTCGACTGGGATGATTTAACCAAGACACAGCAGTTTTTGCTCATCAGCGTGATGATGACCGGCCTCGCGCTCGCGTTTACCGGACTGGCGGGCATCGGGGTCATGATCTGGGGCGGCGTAAAAATGATACTGGGCGGCGGCTTTGGCACGCTCCTGACCGGCGGGGGATTAGTGGTCGGCGCGAAGCTTGCCGGCGCGGGACTGCAAGCCGGGCTTAAATACGGCACACGAAAATTCGACTTCATGAAAGTCCTGAACAAGCGCGAAGAAGACCCCTCGCCCGTTGCCGCCATGACACCCCTCGCGCCCGATTTCAACCTCGAGGCCGCTGTCGCGCTGGAAAAGAACATTTCCATCCGCCCCGCGATCAAGTTCAAAAGCAAGAGCAAGCGCCATGACTTCGGCTAACCCCGACCGCAAGATTTACCGCAGCCTCGCCTTCACCGTCATGAAGGACGGCGTCGAGCACGTGGTGTTCTGGACCGTCGACCCCTGCTACTTCAGCGCCGGCAAGGCCTATGTGCGCGAAAACGACATGGACCCGAAGTACAGCGTCTCGAAAGTCGTCTCCGAAGAACTGCCCGAGCTGGAGGCGCTGAGAAAAATCCAGCAGTTCGAGGACGAAGCCGCCGCCAAATACCCGCTGGCCACTCCCGGCTACGAGAACCACCGCTGGATGACCGAAACCTGCCGCAACGCCCCGCCGTGGCGCGAACACCCCGCGATCGAAAAAGACCAGACGCGGCAAAAGCTCGACGCGCTGAAAGCGAAAAAGCCTTCCTTCAAGCTGAAATAACCATGCAGGAATTCGCCACCACAGAAGAATTCCTGGAATATCACGAAATTCCCTTCCGGAAAGAGACGGACGGCTCGATCACCGTGCCCGGCGAGCTGTATGTGGCCTGCATGGGGCTGACGAAGCTGCCCGATTTTTCGAACGTCACTGTCGAGCGGGGATTTACCTGCGCTCATAACAAACTGACCAGCCTTGAAGGCTCCCCCAAAAGGGTGCGCGGTTATTACAGCTGTTACGATAACAACCTGACCAGCCTTGAAGGCGCGACGCAGGACGTGGGCGGCAATTTCGCCTGCTCCGAAAACAAGCTGACGACATTGAAAGGCGCCCCGCCCGGGATGAAAAAGCGTTTCCTCTGCCGCAACAACCCCGATCTCAAAAGTCTCGAGCACGCGCCGCAAGCCGCCAAGGACTATGCGACCGACTTCGGCTTTTTCAAATCATGGGACGAAGTGCCCGAAAACCTGCGCATTTCCGACGAGACACGCGCCGCCCAGCTGGCGATAGAAACGACGCTGCGCGATAACATTATCCTGCGGCAGTCGATGCCCGTGCAGCATGCGTGGAAGCTGCGGAAAAAGCCCGCTTTTTAATTTTGTTCTTGTTTTGTTCTCATGACTCTGCTATGATGGAATCATGATGAAAAAATGTGCCCAATTCCTGATAAAAATCTTCAAAAACCTCCTCCGAAAAGCCGCAACCCTCTCGCAAACAAGGAAAATCCAGACCCCAGCGCCCGATGTAACCAAGGCCCCCGCAGCCCCGAATATGCCACTGTCCGGGCAATACCGCCTGCACAGAACCGAGGAAACCCCAGATGAGCCTCACAGAGAGGAAATGCTGCGGCAGCTTCAACAAGGAAGCACAACCGGCAGCCCCGAAAGCCCCCGCCCGCGCGGCAGCGCCGATAGAATTGAACGAAAACGACATCTGCCCCTGCTACCGCAAGGCAGCGCCCAAAATGTAACCGAACAAAGGCCGGCCCCCGCAACAGGACCGGCCTTTTTTCTTTCCCATTTTATTTTTCAATGGGGCCGCTCTATACTCGGCCATCATGCCCCTCAACGAAGACACCTACCGCACGCAACCCTTCCCGGCCGAAAGGCCGGCTGCGTACAATTATATCTTCTGGATCATGGAGCCGGCGTACCAGAAGGAAGGCTACCAGATCCGCGAACACAAGATCGCCCCCCGCTCCGCCAGCAGCAGCCGCATCGCAGATGGTATCGGCGAACGCGAAGCCCTGAAAATGATGGCCGAACTGGAAGCCAAAGAGGCCCGCCGCACCCCGCCCGCAGCGGAGGATAAACTCGCCTCCTGCCTCGGCACCGAAGCCCCCTTCCACACCGGCAAACATTTCACCACCCACCCCGCCGTCACGACAGGACTGGCGCAGCAGCGGTTGAAGGAGTTAAGGGGGAAGAAGCCGGGGTTTAAGTTGAAATGATAAAAGCAGTATCACGTTTTATTTTTGTATTCGTTTTTTTATCGTTCTTCTTTTCCGGCATTTCCTTCGCGGAAGACACAGCAGCTACAGAAAATTGCAATGGCCAGAGCCATATAAACCTTAACGCCGTCAATTACAAATCGCAGGATGATTGGGAAGTATGGATCAACGACCAGAAAGTCACTCCCAAGAATTTAACGCTCAAAGAGATCGTTGAAGTAAAAGTTCACGATGCAGATAATGTTTCGATCCTTTGGTTCGACACCTGCCTGAATGGCACCATCAAAGTCAAACTAAAGCCCGGGCAAACATATTGGATTTCTCAGGGGGTACTAATACCAAACTCGGCAGGAAAACCCGCTGAACCCAAAGCTGCCCCGACATTCGTAAAACTCCCCCACCCCGCCGCCGACGCCCCTTTAAGTCAGCTGGGTATGGACAAAAAAGACCTGATACTTTGGACCGAAATTGCCGCAAGCGAGACCATGACTTTTAGCTTTCTTGACTACATTGAGGCGTTCGAGCGCGTTAAAGGAAAGTATTTCACTGAAGATGGCTTCAAGACGTTTTCAGAGTATTTGCTCAAGAGTGGGCTTCTAAATGGGGTAATCAACTATCAGCAGCTAGTAACATCCTTCGCCCGCAGCTCGCCTGAAAATGTCAGAGGCAAAGAAAACCTGCCTGAAACATCCATCGTCGCACCCCATGAAAGCAATGGTCGATATACCGCCGACATGGAAATAACATTGATAATAACCGTAAGAGCGGGTAGCAAGAAAATCACAAAATGGCTAAAACTACTCCTGACTGTGCAGCGTGTGTCGCCTGAAGAAAACGCCAACGGCATCGCCATCATTGACTGGAAAGTCAAATGATCTTCACCTTCATCGAAGACGGCACACTCGACATCATCAAGGACATCGCGGAGGCGCGGCGGAATTATGAGGGCATCGATGTTGAATCCGGCGTCTATACATTTTATGACGCGAAAGGTGTTTACCTGCGGCCGCATTTCACCACGCCGAACAAGCACGGGAAATGTCTCTGGCTGATCAGCTGGAGTTCTTCGGGGATTTACGAGCTGGTGGCGGATGCATCTGTCCCCCACGACCCTATTGCGCTGGCCCTGCAGGAGACGCAGGCGTTGAACCCTAATCCGTATTTTAAGACGCTGGATGAAGTGAAGGCTTATTTCAGCAATTTCAAGGGGTAGCGCAGGCCCCTGCCGTCTTTTTTGAACGTCTGCATCGGGTAATTTCTCCATCTATTTTTATTGACATAATGTTGGAAATAGCTAGGATGCAGCCACGTTCAGGCCTGTCTGTACGGGCTGCCACCAGTTTCGAGGAAATGTCATGCAAGAGAATGCTCTGCAACAGTTGTTAGATCCGCAGGAAAACGACGGCAAATTCACCTCCGGCCTCAAAAGGGCGGGCAACGGCGTGGTGGGATGGCTCGCGGCCACCTCTACGCTTATAACCGGCGCGGCGACGATCTTTATGGTTGGTGCGATGATCGCCTGTGGCGGCGCGGCCATCGGCGTTGTCGGCGCGGGCCTTTACTACGGAACGACGCTGGCGGCCACGGCGGCCATGGGCGCCGTAGCGACTCTCGGCGTTGGCGGCGTAGCCGGAACGGTTCTGAGCGGCGCTGCGGCTGTTGTCGCCGGCTCGGTCGGTTTCGTGCTGGGCGGCGGTGCCGGGGGAATTTTCGGTATCTTACTGGGTTTAGGTGCCAAGAACGGTTATGAGGGGATGATTGACGCCGCCGATGGCACCCGCTCCCTCGCGCAAGCGACGGGCCGCTACTTCCGCAGAGCCTTTGGGAAAGTCGTCGCGCCCCAGGCCTTCACGACGCAGCTTGTGTCACATATGCTTGAAACCGTCGTGCCCTCCGTCGTCGCCCTCTCCGGCATGACGCTGGGTGACGCCTTCGGAACCGCTGTGACAGCCAAGCCTGCCGCACAGCAGCCCGAAGCCGTTAGCGCAAGCCCCCAGTCCTCTTTAAGCCTTAAATAATTATAGAATTACGCCGCCAGCGGTTTCGGAGCCGCTGCGGGCGCTGCCTTCACCGTATCCCTGAAAATCGCATTCACGGGCGAGAAGTCGTAGCTCGAGGTTTTCTTGAGCCTCGGCATCACGTCGGGGAAGTGTTTGTTGATCAGCGGTTCGATTTCGGCGGCGATGCTGCGCACCTTGCCGTGGTCGTAGGGTTCCAGCGTCGGGTTGGTTTTGCGGGGTTCATGGGCGCCGGGTGACGTGGCGGCAGGCTCGAACACAAAGCCGGCGTTTTTCTCGGTGTGGAAGCGGCGTTCGGCCTCCAGCAAAATGCCGAGCGTCTCGGCCATGTTGCGGGGGAAGATGCCGCGGGAAATAACGTCCTTGAACGCATTGGCCATCAACCCGATGCCTTCATCAAGGTTGAGCAGCCTGCCCTCCTCCGCGTCGTTGATCGTGATGTTGCTGCGCGGGCGGCGGCCCATCTGCATTAATGTCGCCTGCAGGTATTCCTCGCCGCAGCCGTTGGAATATTCCCAGCCGTTCAGCATGGCCATGTTGGTGATTTTTTCGTCGATCAGCGGCACCCACATGCCCATGAAGTCATCGGCGTTCCAGTGCACCTTGCCCCATGAGCGATAGAGTTTTCCGTCGAATTCGGCGGGCGCGATGACGCAGCCTTTCAGTTTTTCAGACCAGAAGCCGCTCTGCTTCACGCCGTCGGCCATATTGGGCTCGATCACTTCGGCGAGGAAACGTTCATGGTCTTTCTTGGCCTCGGCCAGCGTCGGGATGTTGTATTTTTCAAGGAACTGGTACAGGCGCGGGCCGCTGGTGATGGGCACGCTGATGTACGTCAGGTTTTCGGCCTTGATGGTCGAGAACGCGGCCAGCGCGAATTGCCCCTGTATCGTATGCGCATCGGGGCGGCCTTCGGTGCGGTTGGGGATTTTCGCCTGTACCATGGTCAGGCCCCGCATTTCGGAAGTTTGCAGACGGGCATTGCTGTTTGCACCGAAGGACGCGGCACCAGCGGCACGGCGACGGGGCCTTTCAGCGTAAGCCTGCTATGCGCGGGGCCGCGTTCGGCCTGCGTGATGACCTTGTCCATGCTATCGACCGCCAGCACCGGATATTTACCGATGGAGCTTTCGCCCGAGAGCATCACGCCCGAGGCGCCTTGCAGCACCGCGTTATGCACGTCGGAGACTTCGGCGCGCGTGGGGCGCGGGTTTTCGATCATGCTGTCGAACATCTGCGTGGCGACCAGAACCGGTTTGCCCTGCTTGATGGATTCAGCGATCAGCGCGGCCTGCGCGGCGGGTACTTCCTCCGGCGGGATTTCAACGCCGAGGTCGCCGCGGGCGACCATGATGGCGTCGACTTCGGCAGTAATTTCGGCGATGTTTTTCAGCGCCATGGGCTTTTCCATTTTCGCCATCACTTTCGCGCGGCCGCCGATCAGGGCTTTGCCTTCGCGGATGTCGTCGGCGGTCTGCACGAAGCTGAGCGCGATCCAGTCCGCGCCGCGCGACAGCGCGAATTCAAGATCCGCCTTGTCCTTCGGCGTGATGGAGGATACGGGGCGCGACAGATCGGGCACGTTCACGCCCTTCTTGCTCGACAGCTCCGCGCCGTAGACGGCTTCGGCGATCAGGTAGCCTTCGCCCTTGCCGACGATTTTCATGCCGACGTCGCCGTCGTCCATCAGGAACCTTGCGCCGATTTCGAGCGCGGACATCACGTCGGGATGCGGGAAAGATACGCGGGTTTCGTCGCCGGGGGTGGGGTCGAGGTCGAACCTGATTTGTTTGCCGGGGGTGAGCGGCACTTTCATGCCGTCCTTGAAGGCGCCGATGCGGAGCTTGGGGCCCTGCATGTCGGCCAGGATGCCGATGGGCTCGCCCACGTCTTTTTCAAGTTTCCTGATAATGTCGAATAATTTGCCGTGGTCTTCGTGGCTGCCGTGGGAGAAATTGAGGCGGAAGGTATCGACGCCTGCTTCCCAGAGTTTTTTGATGGTGTCGTAAGTATTCGAGGCGGGGCCGAGTGTTGCGACGATCTGTGTCGTGTTGGCCCGGGTCTGCTTGGTGGCTTTCGCCGTGAAGTCCGTTTTCATTTACACCTTTAGGGTTGTGGACGTCTCTTGAATGCTTTAGCGCCGGCATAAACTGCCTTGTCGCCGAGCGCTTCCTCGATGCGCATCATTTCGTTGTATTTCGCGACGCGTTCGCCGCGCGCAGGCGCACCGGTTTTGATCTGGCCTGCTTCGGCCGCGACCGCCATATCGCCGATGAAATCGTCGGGCGTTTCGCCGGAGCGGTGGCTCATCACCACGCCGTAGCCCGCTTTTTTCGACAGCGCGATGGCGTTGAAGGCTTCGGTCAGCGTACCGATCTGGTTGACCTTGATCAGCGATGCGTTGCCGACCTTGTCGTCAATCGCCTTCTGGATGATCTTGGGGTTGGTGACGAAGGCGTCGTCGCCCACGATCTGCAGTTTCACGCCCATTTCGGCGGTCTGCGTCACCCATCCGGCCCAATCCTGTTCGCCCAGGCCGTCTTCGATCGAGAGGATCGGATATTTCTTCATCCATTCCGTGTACATCTCGATCATCTGTTCGGTGGTGCGCTCTGATTTGTCGCCTTTCTTGAAGACGTATTTTTTCTTGTTCACGTCGTAGAATTCGCTGGCGGCGGGGTCGAGCGCGATGGCGATATCGACACCGGGTTTGTAGCCGGCGGCTTCGATGGCGCGGACGATGTATTTAAGGGGTTCTTCGTTGTCCTTCAGGTTGGGGGCGAAGCCGCCTTCGTCGCCGACGCCGGTGGCCAGACCTTCGGCTTTCAGGATTTTTTTCAGCTGCGCGTAGACTTCCGATCCCATGCGCACCGCTTCGCGGAAGGTGGGCGCGCCGATCGGGGCGATCATGTATTCCTGGAAGTCGATGGTGTTGTCGGCATGCGCGCCGCCGTTGAGCACGTTGAACATCGGCACCGGCAGCTCGACCGCTTCCTTGCCGAGGAGGTTTTTGGAAAGATATTCGTGCAGCGGCAGATGCAGGCTGTCGGCAGATGCGCGGGCGGTGGCCAGTGACACGCCGAGGATGGCGTTGGCGCCAAGGCGGGCCTTGTTATCCGTACCGTCGAGCGCGATCATCTTCGCATCGATGGCTTTCTGGTCGAAGGGGTCGGCGCCGAGCAGGGCTGCCTGCAATTCGCCGTTCACGTTGGCGATGGCCTTCAGCACGCCCTTGCCGCCGTAGCGTTTCTTGTCACCGTCGCGGAGTTCAATGGCTTCCTGAGATCCGGTCGATGCGCCCGAGGGCACCGCCGCGCGGCCCATGCTGCCGTCACTTAATGTCACGTCGACTTCGACGGTGGGGTTGCCGCGGGAATCCAGAATTTCGCGGGCGAAAATCCTGCTGATTGTAGGTCCGGTAGTTTTTGCCATCTGTTAGTCCTGTGCCATCGTTTTTTTATCTTAAGTCAATCCTTACACGGTAAAGATAGCAGGTCAAATGAAAGAGATTTTATGTATATATTTCAGTGGCTTGAAATATACTCAAAATATTCATATGCGGTAATAGATACCACATTGATTCTTTGGGACAGGCGTTCGGGATAGCTTTAAGGGGTTTTCGGCTTGATCTGGCCGGTGGCGACTTTGGCCGTCTGGTCAGGCACGCGTTCAAGCGCCTGAACGGCCGTGACGCCGACCTTGCGCGCGGATTCTTCGTGGCCATTCGCATCGCCGCGGTCGATGCCCGCGACCATCTGGGTTTTCAGGAAGGTTGAATCGACATAGACGGCGGGCTTACCCTGATCGTCAGCGCCTTCGAAAACACCTTCGCCGCGCAGCCCGGATTTCAGCTGCTGGTTCAGCTTGTGCTTGGCGTAGACGCGTTCCAGCCAATTCAGGTTGTTGCCGGCAAGATCGTCGAAAGCCTGCAGCAGGTCGGTGACTTTCACGACCTTGGGCGCAACGCGATTGAATTCAGTCAGCAAGCTGGCCTTCAATGTCTCGCGTTTTTCGGCTTTTGACGGTTTGTCGTCAGGCATGGGAACGCCTTACATTTTCGGCTTGATCTGGCCGCCCTTGGCTTTGTCGGACTGGTCAGGCACTTTCTGGATAGCTTCAGTCGCGGCGACGCCTACGCGGCGCATCACGTCTTCGGAGCCTGCGGGCACATCGCCCCTGTCGACCGCTTTGATCATCGCGTCTTTCACGAAGGTCGAATGCACGTAAGTCACGGTCTTGCCGTCTGCGCCCGTTTCGGTATAGACGCCCGAACCGGCAATATCGCCCTTCACCATCTTGCCCACTTTGCCGCTGACGACCATGCGTTCCATGGGGCCCAGGTGCTTGCTTGAAATCTCGTCAAAGGCCTGCAGAAGGTCTGTGACTGCGACAAGCTTGGGCGCAACAGCGTTAAATTGCGCGCGCAACTGGCCTTTTAATTCGGCTTTTTTGTCATCGGGTTCTGCTGGCATGCGTTAACCTTTTCTTAGTAATCGACAATCCGATTATACAGAAGATAAGTTAATGCCCTGTTAACAGCCCCAGCGCCCTCTTCCACGCCTTTAATTTCAATGGCTTGGCCATGTTTGCGCGCGCCGGACTGGTTGACGGGAGCAAGGATAATTCCAGCCGCACGGCGATTTCCTCAGGCAAATCAGGCAGGACTCGACGCCTGAATTCCGTCGCAGCCTTGGTGCCGTTGAAGAAAACATGGGTGACGCGCGGATGCGCCGTAAAGAACGCCGCGAAATCATTCACCTCGATGGTGTCGTCGTCGATGTTGGTGTCGAGGCTGCCGTGGCGCTCGCAACACTTCAGAACATCCCAGAGCGCAAGATCGTTCTTCTCGATCAGCTTTACCCGCTCCGCATAGGTTGAAACGGGCATATCGAATACATCAGACATGATATGCCAGAAGGCATTCTGCGGATGCGCGTAGTACTGCTGTGCCTGCAGCGACTTGATGCCGGGCATGGAGCCAAGGATCAGCGCACGCGATTTCTTCGTCGCGATGTACGGGAAGCTGGCCGCCTTGTGGCGCAAATTACGCCGCTTTGCGGTTGGCGATCGGCTGCACGGGGCGCTGCGGCACGCCGTTGTAAACGGAGAGCGGGCGCATCAGTTTATTGTCGGCCAGCTGTTCCATGATATGCGCCGTCCAGCCCGTAATGCGCGAGATCACGAAGATGGGCGTAAAGACGGGAATATCGAAGCCCATCAGATAATAGGCGGGGCCGACGGGATAATCGAGGTTCGGGTGGATGCCCTTTTTCTCGATAAAGGTCTTGGCGAGGATGTTCTCGATCTCGACCCATTTCTGGCCGTTCTTGATCTTGGCCATTTCATGGAAGTAATGCGTCATATAAGGCACGCGGCTGTCGCCGTTGCGATATACGCGGTGGCCGAAGCCCATCACCAGTTTCTTGTTCTCGAGCGCATCGTCGATCCAGGCCTGCGCCTTCGATACTTCGGCGATATCGAGCAGCATGTGCATGACAGCTTCGTTCGCACCGCCATGCAGAGGGCCTTTCAGCGAGCCGATAGCGCCCGTCACAGCCGCGTAAATTTCAGACAGCGAGGAAACGATCGTGCGCGCGGTAAAGGTAGAGGCGTTAAAGCCATGCTCCGCGTAGAAGGTCAGCGAGGCATCGAAGCACTTGACCACTTTGGGGTCAGGCACTTCGCCGAAATACATGTGGAAGAAGTTTTCGGCGATGGTCAGGTCAGTGCGGGGCGCAATCGGCTCCTTGCCGTTGCGGATGCGGTAATCGGCGGCGATGATCGTCGGGATCTTCGCCTGCATGCGGATGGCCTTGCGCAGGTTGGCGGCGCGGGAGACGTCGGCGGCCTCGGGGTCTTCGACGCCGAGGAAGCTGACTGCGGTGCGCAGCGTATCCATCGGGTGCGCGTCCTTGCGGAACTGGCGCAGTACCGTCATCAGCTTGTCGGAGATCTGGCGGTCCGCCCTCTCCTGCTGTTCGTATTTCTTCAGCTGGTCTGCCGTCGGCAATTCGCCGTGCCAGAGGAGGTAGCCGACTTCTTCGAAAATGCAATGTTCGGCCAGTTCCTGCACCGGATAGCCGAAATAGGTCAGCGTGTTTGTTTCGTCGAAGACCTTGGAGATCTTGCTGGTATCGGAATAGACGCCGGCAAGGCCTTTGGCGATCTGGATGTCTCCGGTGGGGCTGGGCATGGCTTGAACCTCTGTTTTTAAACATTATATTCATATGGATTAGCCCCTTGAGAGCACCAATTCAAGGGCTATTAATGTGTTAAATATCAGTTACTTGATGCAGTAACAAAATGTTCACACATTGTGGATAGAATGGGAATATCAAGTGGGAGGGGTTCCATGGAAGTCGCTGCAATCGCTATGCAGGCATTATCAACTCAGCAAGCTATGGCTGTTCAGATGCTGAAACAGAACGTCGAAGCGCAGCAGGCCATCCTGCAAGTGCTGACAGACGCCACACGCGGCCAAAACCTCGACATGAGCGTTTAAACCGCCTACCCTGTTTATCATGAAGAATGTTTTCAACACACAGCCGGGATCGTCTCCCGGCTATAATATTGTGATGAGCGAGGCAACGCTCGCGGGCATCCTTCAATACAAGGCCGACATTGCCAGCGGCAAAGCCTCCCCCGGCGCGCGATTGAAGGCAGCGCTGGATGGCGAGAAAGCCCCCGAACAGTTTATCGAAGCCCTGCTCTCCACCAAGCAACCCAAAATCTTTGCCGAGAGCGAGATACGCGGCGACGGCTCTGACTGGACACATCGTGAACTCGCCTTGCTGGGTGATATCAATGTCACCATGGCGGTAAAGATTTTTGACAATGGCGCATGGTCCCCAAGCGACAAACATTTCCGCGAACATGCCGTCCCGCTGGAGGGCCATTTGCTGTTTACGCCGGGGCCGCTGCTGGGCGTTGGCGCGGCTTTCTCCGGCACCTCGCCCGATTTCGCCGAAGTGGTGAGCGGCGGCAAAATCGATCAGGCAAAGTATAATGCGCTAATCGAGCGCCGTCTGCTGCCGATACTGGCCGAAGCGAATGACTGCGCGGCGAAGGATGGCACACCTGCGCTGATTACCCTGCCGGGCATCGGCTGCGGCGCGTTTGCAGGAAGCTTCAAGGGACAGATGGGCGCACATCTGGATACGGCGCTGCGGGCCATGCTTGAAAAACACGCCCCTTCCCTGCCCCATATCGCAGGCGTTTATTTCGATCCCTTTGGCGAATGTGGCAATGCGCAGAAAGATTTTGGCGGCATAAAATACCTTGTGCGCCCCGCGACGCTGAACCCCGGCAAGCCGCAGCTCTGCGCGCCGGAAACCTATGGCGCAGATTTCGCGGACTGCAGGCTGTACAAGATTGTAGCCTGGGATCATGCATCGCTGCCCGGCAATGATTTTTTTGGCGACAGCCGCTTTACCGACGACGGCGTTTCGGCGGCGGCAACCAATTCGATGGAGGTCGTGACAGGCACACGCGGCCATTATAGCGGGGGCAGTTACGCACCACCTGCGGGCTATAAGGATTGGGAAGATGTTGCCGAGAAAAACAATGTCCGGCTGCAGGCCGCCGGCAATGTCAAAATCGTGACGGCGGATGCCGCCTGCCTTGATTTGCAGTCATACCTGAACATGGCTGCGCCAGCGCGCAAAACCGCCCCGCGGCCTTAAATTTTTTAAAGGAATTTAGCTGAATAACTGCCCAGCTCGGCTTTCACCTGCGGGCTGGCTTTGCTGTAGATATCCGTTTCGATCGCCTTCATCTGCTCCAGCGTATTCTTGAGCAAGGGGGCGGTCTGGATGCATTCGAGGGCTTCCTTGATCAGCGTGATGCGGGCGTTGATTTCATCCACGCCCTCGCCCTTGATAAGGCCGCCAACGGCGTTGCCGAACTGGAAGCTGGCCTTGGCGGCCATCGTCGATTCAGGCTCTTCGAAATCGCCAAAGCGCACAGGGCGCGAGACGCTGTCAAAGAGCTCGCGGAGGAAGCCGCGTGTTTCGATGGAAAGTGCGTTAAGACCCAAGATAAACCCCTATTGAATCGCCGGTGTTCCGGTTGTTTTTAGTTACGAAGATAATATCATAGGGATTATGATTATGTCAAATACTATATGTCTTTGTAATAGCTGATTATTTCAGCTTGAAATTGAAGATATTCTGGTCGAAGGCGTTATAGTCTTCGTAGCGCAGCAACGCGTAGAGATCCTTGCGGTGCTGCATGACATCCAGCAGGCTTTCCTGTGTGCCTTATTTCTTGCTGACATCAAGGCCCCTGTCGATCGCGCCCATGGCAAGGCGCAGCGTCGTGACGGGATAGATGACGAGGTTGTAACCCAATCCTTCCAGCTCCGACGCGTTCAGCAGGCGCGATTTGCCGAATTCGGTCATATTGGCCAGCAGCGGCGCCTTGATGGCTTTGCGCATGGCTTCGAATTCTTTTTCGTCCTGCATGGCTTCGGGGAAGATCATGTCGGCGCCGGCATCAATATAGGCTTTGGCGCGGTCGATGGCTTTGTCGAGCCCTTCCGATGCGCGCGCGTCGGTGCGGGCGATAAGGATGAAGTTCGGGTCGCGCTTGGCCTTGGCCGCCGCCGCGATCTTGCGCACGACATCGGCCACAGGCAGCACGGATTTGTTATCCAGATGCCCGCAACGCTTCGGGTTTTCCTGATCTTCCAGATGGCAGCCGGCAATCCCCTGCTCTTCCATGACTTGCACGGTGCGTGCGGCAGACATCGGTTCGCCGAAACCGGTATCGATATCGATGATGGCGGGCAGCTCCGTCACGCGCGCGATCTGGTGACCGCGACCTGCGACTTCGCTCAGGGTGGTCAGGCCGATATCGGGCAGGCCGAGGTCGGCCGAGAGGACGGCGCCGGAGATATAAACGCCGTCGAAGCCCTTTTTCTCGATCGCCATGGCCGTCAGCGGGTTCATCGCGCCTGGGAAGCGCAGCAGCTTGCCCGATTTCAGGGCCTTGGCGAAACCGGCGCGTTTGTCGGCGGCGTGTTTTTTGGCGAAGAGCATCTTGAACCTCTGGTTGAAAAAGCTGGCGTAAAACTACAGCCAAACGTCGAAAACCAAAAGAATTTTTGACGTTAACATAATCTAAACCTTCCCCGCTTATACTGAAACCGGAACAACAACATACCCGAGAGGCAACTATGGCGACCAAAAAGGCGACGGCAAAGAAACCTGTAGCACGCAAATCCCGCAAGGTGACGTCCACCACGAAGCGCAGCGCAAAGCCTGCCTCACGCCGCGCCGCGCGCCGGACGCCGCAACAGCAAAGCTGGTCCTTTACCCGCATGCTCGCGGATATGTTTGGCTTCAGCCATACGCATTAAAGCCGGCGGCAGGCCTGCTTAGAAGAGGCCCTTCTTGCCGACCGCGAGGTTCTTCTCCGGAATCTCGACGTTCAGCCCGAACAGCTCATCCGCCGACAGGTTCGGCAGTTTCTGCACGAGGTCGAGGAAGCGTTTTTGCTCGGCGGCTTCCACGATGCCTTCGGTCAGCGTCATGAACTTGCGGACATAGTCGGCGCGGGCGAAGGGCTTCGCGCCGAAGGGGTGCGCGTTGGCAACGCCCAGTTCGTCCACGATCTTCGTGCCATCTTCCAGCGTGATTTCCACTTTGCCGCCAAACGCTTTCACGTTCGGGTCGGGCGAGTGGTAGCGCTTCGTCCATTCAGCGTCTTCGACGGTGCGGATTTTCTTCCACAGCGCGACAGTATCGGGGCGTTGCGCGCGCGAAGGTTCGTACGACTTCACGTGGTGCCAGGTGCCGTCCTGCAGCGCGACGGCGAAGATGTACATGATGGAATGGTCGAGCGTCTCGCGGCTGGCGGTTGGATCCATTTTCTGCGGATCGTTTGCGCCGGTGCCGATGACGTAATGGGTGTGGTGCGAGGTGTGGATCAATACATCCTTCACCTTGCCCCAATCCGTCACCTTCTTGCCCATGCGGGCGGCGAGGTCGATGAGAGCCTGCGACTGGTATTCAGCCGAATGTTCCTTGGTGTAGGTTTCGAGGATCGCGCGTTTCGGCTGGCCTTTGCCTGGCAGCGGAACGTCGTATTTTGCATCTTTGCCATCAAGCATCCATGCGATGACGCTATCTTCGCCTTCGTAAATCGGCGAGGGAGCGCCTTCGCCGCGCATGCAGCGATCAACGGCTTCGACGGCAAGCTTGCCGGCATGCGCGGGAGCGAATGCTTTCCAGCTGGAAATCTGGCCCTTGCGCGACTGGCGCGTGGTGCAGGAAACATGCAGCGCCTGCTGGATCGCCTGATAGGTCGTGTCGGTATCGAGGCCCATCAGGGTCGAGATGCCGGCAGCCGCCGCAGGTGCCAGATGCGCGATATGGTCGATCTTGTGCTTGTGCAGGCAGATGGCCTTCACAAGGTTGACGTGCAATTCGTAACCCGTCGCGAGGCCGCGCAGCAGCGCCTTGCCGTCCTTGCCCTGTTGCTGCGCAACGGCGAGGATGGCGGGAATGTTGTCGGCGGGGTGCGAATAATCGGCGGCGAGGAAGGTGTCGTGGAAGTCGAGTTCACGGACAGCGGTGCCGTTCGCCCAAGTCGCCCACTCCGCGCTGAATTGCTGTTTCGACGATACGCCGAAAACCGTCGCGCCGCGCTTGCCGGTGCGGGGATGGTCGAGCGCCTGCGCGCGCGCCGTGGTGACGGGGCGGCGGTTGACAGCGGCCAGAGCGACCGATGCGTTGTCGATGATGCGGTTGATGATCATGTCGGTGCTTTCGGCATCGACGGCCACGGGGTCCTGCGCCACTTCGGCCATCTTCCAGGCCAGCTGGTCTTTCTTTTGCAGCAGGTCTTTCTCGGGATGGACTTTCACATGATGGTGAACAAGGCCGGTATCGTTTTGCGGTTTCACTTGAGGCTGCCCCATGACAATTCTCCTGTTAAAAAATGGATGCCATGGTTATAG
>JBGGMV010000023.1:0-17323 GCA_041287865.1 Alphaproteobacteria bacterium
TGAAGCACACCGGCAAGAAGATCAACCAGATCGAGGAAGCGCTTGAGCGCGACCGCTTCATGAACCCGCAAGAAGCAAAGTCTTTCGGCCTGATCGACCAGATCGTCGAAAAACAGCCCTTCGGCGGCGAAGAAAAGAAAGCGGCTTAATTCAAGCCAGATTTAAAAAAAGCCGGGGCACAAACCCCGGCTTTTTTTATTGTTCACGTCACCTCTGCCTTGCGCGGCGCTGAACGGCTTTAAAACTTCAATCGCAGTGGTTTGCCGGCCTTTATTGGGCCTTGAGCTATTGTATTCGTATCTACCATGGCTTGCAGTAGCATTTCAGTCATCTCCGGATTTTTCCGCTCAAGGGAAATTTCGTAAGCGGTTTGGCCGTTGCGGTTTTTGAGGTGGAGGTCGGCTTGATGGGACAGGAGCAGTTTTGCGGCAGTAGGGTAATTGTAAGAGGCCGCGTACATAAGCGGTGTCCAGCCCGTGACCCCGGCCGCATTTACATTGGCGCCCCGCGAAAGAAGAAAGGCCATGTCTTCGTGCTTCCCCGCTTCGGCATCCAGAAGCATTTGTTTGTCGATGGGCCGCATGGATTCTTGATTTGCCAACTCGACGGTAAACCTATCGAAGGTAAGGAGATCGTCTTGCGTCGCTGCTTTGCTGCTCATGTTGTTCGTTAATCCCGTCGGATTGTTCTAGCGATTAATAAGGCACCTGATTATTTGAACGAGAAAGGCTTGCGCACGGCAACAGGTGATGCGGCGCCCTCATGGCACCCGTTTTCGAGTTTCTCCGCGCGTAAAGTCACAGCTGCGGCCATGAAATCGGCGACTTCGGGAATTTTGCGTGCATGCGCGATATCGGCGGCGGTGCGGCCGTCAGCATCCTTCGCGTCCAGCGTTGCGCCGGAGAGGATAAGGAATTTAATCATTTCGAGGTTCGCGGCGCGGGAGTGGAGGATGACACCCTTCACGCGACCCAGCCTTTCGTCACGGTCGATATAATCGTGCACGGCCTGCATCAGCGGTGTGTTGCCTTTTTTGTTCTTCTCGTTGATATCGGCGCCAAGGCCCAGCAGCCAGTTGGCGATATCATAGCGGTGGGTGGTGGAGGCCACGAAGAGGGCGGTTTCCCCCTGGTAGTCTTTCCAGGCTGTGGCGGCTGCATTCTGGTTGAACAGGCGTTGCAGAGCCTTCAAATCGCCCATACGTGTAAAACCCACGAACTGGGTTTCTTTATTGGACGATCCGGCATCCATCAGATTTGCGATCAGGCTCATTGAATTATTTCCGGTTTGGCGCGTTAGGCTAGGTAGCGACCTTCTACGTAATAAAATAACACAATTCTTAACATTATGTCAAATAAAGTAACGGATGGATAGGCCTTGTTAATGTTTAATAATCACCTATTTCATGTGTTATAAAGGCAAATACGGCTCAAAAACGGCAAAAATCGCCGAAAAAATGCCCGAATTCGCCAAATATAAACCTTTCGGGCGCATAATCCGGATAAAGAGGAAAGAGGGGACAAATGTCACAAGAACCAGCGGGAACGAAGCCTTCGGCTACGGGTAGCAACAAATGCCCGGTGCTGCCGCTTCGCGATATCGTCGTTTTCCCGCATATGATTGTGCCCCTGTTCGTTGGCCGTGAAAAATCGGTCAAGGCGCTCGAAAGCGCGATGGCGGACAATAAACAGGTTCTCCTCGTCACCCAGAAATCTGCGCAGCAGGACGATCCCGCCGCCGGCGACCTTTATAATGTCGGTACGCTGGCCACGGTGCTGCAGCTGCTGAAGCTGCCCGACGGTACTGTTAAAGTGCTGGTGGAGGGCCACAAGCGCGCCAAAATCCTCGCCTATACCGACCGTCTGGAATATTTCGAAGCGACGTCGGAAATCATCGAGGAAAAACCGGTTTCCGGCGACGCCATCGAAGGCCTGATGCGCGCCTGCGTGTCGCAGTTCGACCAGTACGTGAAACTGAACAAGAAAATCCCGCCCGAGATTATTGCCTCGATCAGCCAGATCGACAATGCGAACAAGCTGGCGGATACCGTCGCCTCGCACCTGTCGCTCAAAATTCCGGATCGCCAGAAACTGCTGGAGATCATGACGGTTGCCGAGCGTCTTGAACAAATCTTTGCCTTCATGGAAGGCGAGATTTCGGTCCTCGAAGTCGAAAAGCGCATCCGCGGCCGCGTCAAGCGCCAGATGGAGAAGACCCAGCGCGAGTACTACCTCAACGAGCAGATGAAAGCGATCCAGAAAGAGCTCAATGAGGGCGAAGACGGCGTCGACGAGCTGACCGAGATCGAGAACAAGATCAAAAAAGCCCGCATGTCCAAGGAAGCCAAGACCAAGTGCGCGGCCGAATTGAAGAAGCTGAAACAGATGAGCCCGATGTCGGCGGAAGCCACGGTAGTGCGCAACTACCTCGACTGGATGCTGGCGATTCCATGGAACAAGCGCTCCAAGGTTCTGAAAGACCTGAAGGCCGCCGAAGAAGTGCTCGACACCGACCACTATGGTCTCGAGAAAGTGAAAGAACGTATCCTTGAATACCTTGCCGTGCAGAACCGCGCGAACAAGGTCAAGGGCCCCATTCTCTGCCTCGTCGGTCCTCCGGGTGTCGGTAAAACCTCGCTCGGCAAATCGATTGCCAAGGCGACGAACCGCAACTTTGTCCGCATGTCGCTGGGCGGCGTGAGGGATGAAGCCGAGATCCGCGGCCACCGCCGCACCTACATCGGCTCCATGCCAGGCCGCATTATTCAGGGCATGAAGAAGGCCAAATCGTCGAACCCGCTGTTCCTGCTGGACGAGATCGACAAGCTCGCCCACGACTGGCGCGGCGATCCGGCGGCGGCGCTGCTGGAGGTTTTGGACCCCGAGCAGAACCACACGTTCAACGACCATTACATGGAAGTCGACTACGACCTCTCCGACGTGATGTTCGTCTGCACGGCCAACACCCTCGACCTGCCGCGCCCGCTGCTCGACAGGATGGAGATCATCCGCGTTTCCGGCTACACCGAAGACGAGAAGGTGGAAATCGCAAAACGCCACCTGATCGACAAGCAGCTGGAAGCCAACGGCCTGAAAGCTGCCGAATTCAGCATCACCGACCAGGCGCTGCGCCACGTTATCCGCCACTACACGCGGGAAGCTGGCGTCCGTAACCTGGAGCGCGAACTGTCGAACCTTTGCCGCAAAGCGATCAAAGAGATCATGATGGGCGAGAAGAAAGAGATCGCCGTTACGCCCAAGAACGTCGAGAAAATGGCCGGCGTGCCGCGCTATCGCTTCGGCGTCGCGGAAGAACACGATCGCGTCGGCTGCGTCACGGGCCTCGCCTGGACGGAAGTCGGCGGCGAACTGCTGCAGATCGAATCCATCACCTTCCCGGGCGGCAAGGGCAAAGTGTCCATGACGGGTAAGCTGGGTGACGTGATGAAAGAATCGATCCAAGTGGCCGAAATGCTCGTCAAATCGCGTTCTGCCACGCTCGGTATCACGCAGGCGGGCCTTGATGCGGTCGGCGTGCACGTCCACGTTCCCGAAGGCGCTACGCCCAAGGACGGCCCCTCGGCCGGTATCGCGATGGTGACATCAATCGTTTCCTGCCTCACTAATATCGCCGTGCGCAAGAACGTGGCGATGACGGGTGAAGTCGACCTGCTCGGACAGGTGTTGCCGATCGGCGGCCTGAAAGAGAAGCTTCTGGCGGCCATGCGCGGCGGCATCACCAAGGTCCTGATCCCGAAAGAGAACGTGAAGGACCTCGCCGAGATCCCCGACAACGTCAAAAAGGGCCTCGAGATCGTGCCGATGGAAACGATCACCGAAGTCCTCGCACACGCCCTTGTCTCTGTGCCTCAGGCGGTCGAAGACAAGCCGGTGCCGAAGAAGCCTGTCGTGGATGGCGATGACGATGTGCTTCACCACTAAATGAGCTTATTAACGGCTGATATTCTCGCGCGTGCCGCGCGGCATGAATTCCTCGATGTGGGGGATTGGCTTGCCGCAGAGCCGCGCGAGGCCGTTAAAGGCGATGCGCAGGGCTGGACTGTCCTTCACCACGCCGCCGCCGCCGAAGCCACCGGAAAAGATGTCGAGGATACCGTGCGCCTGCTGCTCGATGCCGGCGCCGATCCGCATCAGGCCAATGCGGCGGGCGATACGCCTTTTAACATCGCGGCTGCCAATTCACCTGTCACGGGGAGGCTGCTCACCAACCACTGGCTCGCGCTGGCGATGGAGGGGAAGGGGGCGAAGAAGCTCAACGACCGCTCCGGCTCTCACGGCTCCACGCTTGCGCAATACATAGCGAAATGGTCGAATGATGATGAAATCGAAGACCAGCTGAAACGGGCCGTCGCTGCAGACATGAAAGTCGATGTCCTGAACGCCAGCGGCTGGACGCCTTTATCCGCCGCCGCCGCCATGGGTCGCGAAAAGGCCGTAGAGGCTTTCCTCTGGCACTATGCCCATCCTGCCGTTTATGCCCGCACCACCGAGGCCTATACGGCCATCTATGCGGGCCATAAAGTCACCTACGACGCGGGCATCACCGCCCCCGAAATCGCCTTCGCGCGGCTGGTGCAGGACAAGGGCGCGAACAAAAACCTGCGCAACAGCCTCGCCGCCTGCATCGCCGTTATCGTCGCGCGCGCATGAAAATTATCAAGCAGGAAAGCAATATTTCCTGGGCACCGCAGCCGAACGAACTGGTGCTGGTCGAAACAGATGTCAAGCCGCCGCTGGAGCTCTGCAGCTCCGCCTATGTGCTGGCCTTCGCGGGCGATGACCTGCTGATGGCGGAGCTTGACCGTGGTGTCGACATTCCGGGCGGTCATATCGATCCGGGCGAAGATCCTGAAACGGCTATGCGGCGTGAGACGCAAGAAGAAACCGGCGCCATTATCGGTGCGGCCAGCCTGCTGGCGGTGCAGAAAATCACTGTGGCGGGCGCAAAGCCCGACATTTACCGCTATCCTTACCCCGTCAGTTACCAGCTGATTTATCTATCCAGCGACTTCCGGCAGGGTACGTTCACAAAGGACGAGGATTCGCTGGGGCCTGTCATGATCGCGCGGGATAAGGCGGCCGATGTGTCGTGGCTTAAGAATAACTGGAATCTTTACGAACTGGCGCTGCGGAAAAAATCAGGCGGATAATCACGCCGCAGGCTTGCGGTATTGCAGCGGGCTTCTGATGGCGATGCTTCCGGGTGAGCCGGTGTTGCAGATATCCACTTCTTTAGCCTGCCAGTCCTGCATAGCCTGTTCCAGCAGCGCGACCATTGCATTCTGTTGTTGCTTGTTGTCGATGAGCTCCGGGCGCTCGCGCTGCGCCATCATAACGGCCGTGTTGCCTTCTGCATCGCGAAGCACCGGATTGGCGCCGCGTTTGACCAAGCAGGCCAGCTTATCGGGCGTATCTTCATCATAGACTGTGCGCTCAGCTGCGATCATCAGCGCGGTATTTCCTTTTTTGTCGCGCGCGTCGATATTGATGCCCGCGTCCAGCAACACTTCCATGCCGGAAGAAGGGCGCAAATGTTTCCTGTGTAGATATGTATCGCTGCTGATCATCATCAACGTGTTTTCACCCGCAGGATTGACCGCGTTGAGATCCGCGCCGCGCGACAGCAGGTATTTCAGCGATTCCGCCGTTTGCGGGAACATCAGCGCCGTTTCTCCCGCGTCGTTGCGCGCCTCGATGTCCGCGCCCCGGTCAAGCACAAGGTCGGCGAGGTTATGATCTTCGTCGACGGCCAGCGTCAGAACCGTGTAGCCGCCATCGGAACGCGCATGGATATCGGCGCCGCGATCCAGCAGCAGGTTTGCGATGTCGCGGTGGCCATTAGCAACAGCATGCATCAGCGCGGTGTACGAGTCGCTGGTGCCTGTGATATAGCCTTTGTTGTTGTAGCCGTCGCGTTCCTTGATTTCGAGGATCTTGGCGCCGTACTTGTCCAGCATTTGCGTAACTGCCGCGATATCGCCCTTTTCTGCCGCCGTCAGGAACGTGCAGCCGTCTTCTTTAGGGATGTCGTGCGCGCGCTTGGGTATCCGGCCCCATTTTTTCAGGGGCTTGGCTTTGGCATCAAATGTTTGGGCCAATTCGCTCATTGTTTCTTCAGCACCAGCGGCGCGCGGATGGCGACAGCCTGTTTCGTTTCTACGGGAGGGGGCGCAGAGGCTGCCTGTTGCGCGGCCAGTTTCGCCGCTTCTTCGGCCTCCATCATCGCGCGGATTTTGGTGAAGTGGTTATAGGGGCGGCCTTCCTTGCCGCGCAATTTGTCTTCGTATTCCTTTTCGTGCTCGGCCAGTTTGTCGAGTGCTTCGGGCAGCGTCAGGCCGGCATGGAGCGTCATCGGGCTCCAGTCGCGCGGCAACATCAGATTGCCGGGACCGTAAATTTTCCAGTAGGCGCTGTTGAACTGGCGGCGCGCACGGACGCTATAGGTCGAGCCCGGTTCGTTCATCGGGCGGATCGTCGAGATATCGTCGAGCGTCAGCGGTTCTTTCCGCCAGTTTTTCGCCGCGCGGCGAAATGCTCTTTTGGTGTCTTCGAACATTTACCTACTCCTTGGAATTACAGGAGAATACATGATTTAGTTTACATAATCAACAGGGAAATGGAGGAGCGTAAGAGCTTGGAATTAAAAGGGGATTGGCGTTTTTGACAGGGAGCGGTAACCTGCGCTTCCTTTCAACCGCGAGCACCCGATGCGCCTTATCCTTTTCGCCGACTTCGACTATACCGTGCACGATCCGGATAATCCGCAGCATGACGGCGTGCTGGATGAATACCTGTGTGAACTAAAGGGGCAGGGCGTCGAGGTTTACATGTGCTACGTTACCGGCCGCAGCCATGCAAATTTTATCGAGAAGATCGCGCCCCTGGCCGTGCCGCGCCCCGATTTCGCCATCTGCGGCGTTGGCACTCAGATGTTCGATTTCAGCCATGGCGCTGTGTACGAGAAATGGCACGCGCATCTTGTCATTCAGGAGGAGGCGGGCTGGCACAACGAGCAGGTACAGGCCGATATGCGCGCTTTCTTCGACGCGCGCGGGACCATAGCGCCGGAAGTCGATCCGGCATGGGTTCTGCCGCACAAGATTTCCTACCTTGTCGACAAGATGCTGGTGGAAGACCTTGCCGCGCTACAGGTGCATTTCGCCGAGGCAGGGCACAAAGTGAACCTTGTCTACAGCGAGCAAAAATTCCTCGATATCCTGCCCGCCGGCTGCAACAAGGGGCTCGCCATCGACTGGTTCGTGCGCGAGCACCACATTCAACCCTCCAAGGACGATATCATCGTCTTCGCGGGCGACAGCGGCAACGATATCGCAGGCTTCGCGTCGGAAGCCCTCACGCATCGCATTGTCGTCGGCAACCGGCACGAACTGGTGAACGCGCTGGCCCAAAGCGGGCTGCTGGAACGCTGCATGCACATGAAAGACGGCTTCGGCCCGCTGCAAGTGGTAGCGGCGCTGAAGAAGATTCTCGGCTAACATTATTCAATATTTTCAAGTATTTAAAAGTGAAAACCTCGGTTAAGCACTCGCTAACCGCTATCGTTTATAATGTTATGTAATTAGATTTAAAGGGATTTTTCAATGACCGAACCTAAAACCGTGTCCGCCCGCATCGATGGCTGGCTGGAGCGCATCAACAAAGTTTTCGCACCCGGCGCGCTGGGCGACAAGCAGAGGGAAATCAACGCGCTGCTTGAAACCGGCGCGACGAATTTGTTCGAAGGCGAAGCGCAGTGGCAGATCCACGTCCCCGAGGCCGAGGTGCGGCTGGAAGGCAAGGGCGGCTCGCTCACCGAAGCCTTCATGCAGATGGAGGCGGGCCTGCGCCTGCTGAAGCTGGACAACCCCGCCGACGGCGAAGTCAGGTGCAGCCTGACGCTGCCGGGAAAGGCGATGTAGATGCCGGATAGCGCCGACCAGCATCAACTATCGGCAGAGGCCCTCCGCCAGATGCACGAGGCTTACCGTCAAAGCCTGGCCCGGAAAATCGAACTTGCCATCCCGAAGGCGGATAGGGCAATGAAGACCGATATGGGCGATCTTTTGCTACAGGCGGCGCTGGCGAACCGCGAGGTCAGCGTCGAGCAAATCCGCGAGATCGCGGCGGGCGGCCATGATGCGGTCCAACGTGCGCTGGGCGAGATGAGCCAGGCGGCAGACCCTTTCCCGCCCGCATTGCGCGAACAACTGAGGCAGGCCGAACTCGCCCGCAAGCCGGAAGCCATACCCCCGCTGCTGCGTGAAAATGACCGTGTCTATTACCAGCTTGATGCCGCCGCTGAATCCGAACGCATGCCCGCAGTCAGGGACAGGCTGGCGGAGAAGGGATACACGATCACCGATTACGCCGGGGGCTATGCGACGGACGGCAAACAGAAATTCAAGATCGGCAGGCTGCTGCAGGACGAGAAGGATCTGCTGCGCTCTTACGAAACAGATCCCGCGCGTACCGGCACCTCGAAGCTGATGGTCGTGCTGTCGAGCCGCCCGGACGACATCAACCGGATGTCGACCAACCGTGGCTGGTATTCCTGCATGAATGCCTGTAACGGAATAATGTCCGATTCCCTGCCCGCGCATGTGGAACACGGCACGGTTATCGCCTACCTGACGTCGAAAGACGATCCCGATGTGCGCAACCCCTTGTCGCGCATCCTGCTCAACCCGTACGATCATCCCGAACATGGCAGGGTGTGGAAGCCGAACGTGAACTATGGCCTGCCTAATACGCTTTTCGAGACGCAGGTGGCGCAGATTGCCGACGGCATCAACGCGGGCAAGCCCATCGGAACCTATACCGCGCCCCAAGAAGTCTATACGGACAAGATGTCGCATACCAAAGTCAACATGCCCTCGGATTCATCCGCGCTGCCGGTGACCGCGATGCTGGACGGCATGAAAGTCCCCTATACAATAGAAGGCGGCGACATTACCGTGCATGGCACCGTGGATCTGTCAGGCAGTCGCGTCAGGAAAATGCCTGATTTCTCGAACGTCGTCTTCAAGGAAGGGTTCACGGTCGATGCCGGCTATACCGTCGATGACGGCAGCCCGAAGCGGATAGGTCTGACGCCCGAAGAGGCCGCCGTCCGCAAGCAGATCAATACTTTCACCGAGAAAATGGTATCTTGGGGAGACGGTGAACAGGCCGCCATCGACATGGTGCGCAAGGGCGAGATAGACCCGCGCGGCGAGCATTCGCGGCCCTTGCTGCTGGCCGTCATGGACGGCAAAAAGGAATTGTTCATCGAGCTGATGGCGCATGGCGCCGACCCTGCGGAAATTTTCAATAACCCGGGACTTGGGCCCATGAGCCTGCAGTATAAGGGGGACCCGCAATTCACCGATTGGCCGGCGGAATACCACAGGCGCGTGGCGGCGGGGGAGATCAAGCCGCATGCGCCAGAACCCGTTGCCAAGCCTCCGGCGCGCGAACCCGATGCCTATGCGCGGGCAGAGACCGCCAAGCCTGTAAAGCCTGATGCAACGCCGGAGGTGAAACCCGCAGGTAGCGCAAACGCCAAACTAGGCCATGCGCAGGGAGCGGCGCAGGTTGCCGTGGCGCTGGCCGCCGGCAATTACGGGCAGGCCGTGACGTCGGCGGGGATGGAGCTGGCGCTCGAGCCTAAAACCTACACGGCGGCGGCGAAGCTGACCGCAGCGGTCAAGCCCGTGGCGAAGGCGCTGGGCATGATCGGCAAGCGTCTGCCGGTGATAGGTGCGGTGGTAACGGGCGGCTTCGTGCTGTGGGAAGTGGGTTCATACGCGCTGAAGGGCGAATTCGGCAAGGCGGCGGCGGCGACAGCCGCAGGCGCGGCGGAGGCAGCGGGCAATATCGTCGGTTTTGGCCTTGGCGACGCCGCGCGGGAGACGGTGCGGGGTGGGGTGATTGCGGTTGCCGGCGACGAATATGCCGTCGACAAATCTGGGCTGCGCCAGCTGGGCGAGGGCGCCTACGAGGTCGGCAGCAAATTCGTGAAGGGAACGTCTGCGGAAGTAAAACCGGAGAACGCGACCGTCACGGTTGCTGCCGCGACGACAGCCACGACCAAGCAGCCCAAACCGCCCGTGCGGTGATCCGGCCATTAAAAAAGCCGCCCGGTGAAGGGCGGCTTTTTTGTCTCGGTTGAAGGCCGGATTACGATGCAGCGGCTGCTTCGTCTTCGTCTTTCTTCTTCTTGCCTTCTTTATCTTCTTTCTTTTCCTTGTCCTTGGTCTTTTTCTTTTCGGAATAGACGAGGACGGGCGCGGAGTTGTTGATGACGTTTTCCGCCTTCACCAGCACTTCTTCCACGCCTTCCATGCCCGGCAGCTCGAACATGGTGTCGAGCAGCAGGTTTTCAAGGATGGAGCGCAGGCCGCGGGCGCCGGTATTGCGCTCGATGGCCTTCTTGGAAATCTCAATCAGCGATTCAGGCTGGAAGGTCAGCTTGACGCCTTCGATATCGAAGAGGCGGCCGTATTGCTTGGTCAGCGCGTTCTTCGGCTCGGTCAGGATCAGCACCAGCGCGTCGACGGTCAAATCTTCAAGCGTGGCAAGAACGGGGAGGCGGCCGATGAATTCGGGGATCAGGCCGAATTTCAGCAGGTCTTCCGTCTGCACGTCTTTCAGGACTTCGCCGGGACGGCGTTCGTCGGGGCCTTGAACTTCGGCGCCAAAGCCCATCGAGCTTTTCTTGCCGCGGTTCGAGATGATTTTATCAAGGCCGGCAAACGCACCGCCGCAGATGAAGAGAATGTTGGTGGTGTCGACCTGCAGGAATTCCTGCTGGGGATGTTTACGTCCGCCCTGCGGGGGAACGGAGGCCAGAGTACCTTCCATGAGTTTCAGCAGAGCCTGCTGAACGCCCTCGCCGGAGACGTCGCGTGTTATAGAGGGGTTGTCCGACTTGCGCGAGATTTTGTCGACTTCGTCGATATAGACGATGCCGCGCTGCGCGCGTTCGATGTTATAGTCGCAGGCCTGCAGCAGTTTCAGCACGATGTTTTCGACGTCTTCGCCGACGTAACCGGCTTCGGTCAAGGTCGTGGCGTCAGTCATCGTGAAGGGCACGTCGAGGATGCGAGCCAGCGTCTGCGCGAGCAGCGTTTTACCCGAGCCCGTGGGGCCGATCAGCAGGATGTTCGATTTCGACAGCTCGATTTCAGAGCCCTTCATCAGGCCTTCGTCGATGCGCTTGTAGTGGTTGTGCACGGCGACGGAAAGCACGCGTTTCGCGCGGTCCTGGCCGATGACGTAATCGTCGAGGACTTTTTTGATTTCCTTGGGCGTGGGAATGCCCTTGCCGGACTTGACGAGTTGCGTCTTGTCCTCTTCCTGGATGATATCCATGCAAAGCTCGACGCATTCATTGCAAATGAACACGTTGGGGCCCGCGATAAGCTTACGCACTTCATGCTGGCTTTTGCCGCAGAAGCTGCAGTACAGCGTGTTTTTGGTGTCCCCCGATGCGGTCTTGCTCATCCCAGTATTTCCTTTTCTCTCTCTATTAAAGCGCCCGCCAAAGCGCCCCACAACCCCTAAGATAGAACAGCAAAGGCAGGTTGCCAACCATTCTTGATCAAGGGCTTAAGTTACGTGTGGATAAACTGTTTTTTGTAGTCTTTTCGCCCTGATGACCCTATATAGCAGAGTATCCGGTTAAGGAACACTTAGCGTGAATATGACTATTAATGCAATAGCAGAAGATTTCGCCGCCCTCGACGATTGGGAGGACAGGTATAAGTACCTGATAGATTTAGGAAATTCTCTGCCCCCGATGGACGATTCCCTGAAGACAGAGGCCTCCAAAGTCAAAGGCTGCATGAGTCAGGTATGGATGCTATTGAGCTGGGACGGCGGAAAACTAACACTGCTGGCCGATAGCGACGCCCAGATCGTGCGGGGGCTGATCGCCGTCCTGCGGGCGTTGTTCGTCGGCAAAACGGTGGCGGAGATTGAAAATATCGACGTGGAAAAGACATTCCGCGACTTAGGCCTTGAAGGCCATATCAGCCCCAACCGTCGCAACGGGTTTTTCTCGATGGTGGAAGTGGTGCGGGCTTTTACTTCCCGACGTACTTGATCGATTTCGCCAGAGTCTCGTAATACTTCTGGAAGACCTTGTTTTCAAGGTTGTACTGCACCTGCACGATCATGATGGTGTCGAGACCCGTGAGGTAATGCGCGGTGTGATAGTGCAGCGCGTTGGCCTGGTCGACCTTGTAACCTGTCAGCGTCGCCCATTTCAGCGTATCGGTGCCGGCGGAGAAAACTTCCTTCATGTCTTCGAGCGGGGATGCGGTGTAGAGATCCTGTAGCGCGGTCAGCATTTTTTCCTTGGTCATCGACAGCAGGAAATCGCGGTCGGCTTTCAGGAAGGTGATGTTGACCTCGAACGAGTCGCCTGAATCCGCATCAACGCGCTTGAGAAAGGCGATTTCGCCGATCGAGCCGTATTTGGGCGGGTTTTCAAGGTAGGGGACGGCCTTGTCCTGGTCGGCCCAGATGGTGGTGCCGAGCGGCGCGTCGGGCAGCTCGATGCTGTATTCAGCTTCGTTGTGGATGTAAACGTAGAGCGCATGCGCGGGCTTCGGCGCGACAGCGGCCAGAGCGACGGTGAGTGCGAGTGCGGCAAAGAATGTTTTTTTCATCTGTCCTAATCCCCAAGGAATCAACAGGATGATTATACACCCGCAGGGGCGGGTTTGAACATGCATTAGTCTTTTGTCCAGCTTGCGGCTTCGGCGGGTTTCTGTTCGCCTGTTCCCATATTCTTGACTTCGTGAGGCTGGCCGTCCTTGAAGGGCGGGAACCAGACGTAGGGGATCCCTTTCTTCTCGGCATAGGCCAGCTGGTTTTTAATCTTGGCATCGCGGTGGAACATCTCGACGTTATAGCCCTTGGCGCGCAGCGTTTGCGCCGTGGCAGAGGCTTCCGCGCGGCGGGATTCTTCGGGCAGTACGACCAGCACATGGGTGGGCGCCTTTTTGCCGGGCTTGATAAGCCCCTTGTCGAGCAGCAGGCCGAAGAGACGCGTCAGGCCGATGGAAACGCCGATGCCGGGGAGTTTCTGGTGAATGAAAGAACCCGCAAGGTCATCATACCGCCCGCCGCCGCCGATCGACATGGTATTCGCGTCGTTGCGGAAGCGCGCTTCCAGTACCGTGCCTGTATAGTAATCGAGCCCGCGGATAATGCCGAGATCCGCCACCATCGCGCCCTTGGGCAGGTGGCTGAGGTTATCTGTCACGAATTTCAGCTCCTTGATGCCTTCGGTCAGCAGGTCGGAAGAAACGCCTAGCGCCTGAACTTGTTCGGCAAAGGTTGAATCGGTGGTTTTGATATTCACAAAGGCCAGCGCCTTCTGCGCGATATTGTCGGGCACGCCTGCGGCCGCCAGCGTTTTCAGCACGCCCTCTGCGCCGATTTTATCGAGCTTGTCGAGCGTGCGCGTCACCACGCCCGCATCGTTCACGCCAAGGCCGGCGAGGTAGCCCATGATGATCTTGCGGTTGCTGATACGCAGTTCAACGGGCGGAATGCCCAGCTTCTCGTAAGCCTCGAACAGCACGGCGGGCAGTTCAGCATCAAAGTGCAGAGGCAGTTCGTCGATATTCACCACGTCGATATCGCACTGGTAAAATTCGCGGTAGCGGCCCTTCTGCGGGCGTTCGCCGCGCCAAGATTTCTGCATCTGGTAGCGCTTGAAGGGGAAGCTGAGCGCGCCGAAGTGCTGTGCCACATAGCGCGCCATCGGCACGGTCAGGTCGAAGTGGAGCGCAAGGCGCGCGTCCTTGTCGCCTTCTTCGGCATGCAGGCGCTGCAGCACGTAAATTTCTTTTTCCGTCTCGCCGCCCTTGGCAGTGAGCGCGTCGATTTCCTCGATCGCGGGTGTCTCGATGCTGCAATAGCCGTAGCTCTCGAACACGGTGCGGATTTTATCGAGCCATTCCAGCTCCACCGCGCGGTATTCCGGCAGCCATTCAGGGAAGCCGCTGACGGGTTTCGGTTTGTAAATTTTATTGTCGGCCATGTTCACACCTCGGCCTCAAGGATAGAGCATTAAGATGCTTAATGCATCCGTTTTTTACCGCGGTTTTCGCCCTTTTCGGCGAACAGCTCGGCCAGTTTTTCGGTGATGGCACCGCCCAGTTCCTCGGCGTCGACCAGCGTCAGGGCGCGCTGGTAATAGCGGGTGACGTCGTGGCCGATCCCGATGGCCAGCAGCTGGATGGGTGTCTTGGTTTCGATCCAGCCGATCACGCGGCGCAGGTGTTCTTCCAGATAGTTGCCCTGGTTGGCGGAGAGGGTGGAGTCATCGACGGGTGCGCCGTCGGAAATGACCATTAAAATCTTGCGCTGTTCGGGTCGCGCCATCAGGCGGCTCTGCGCCCAGAGCAGCGCCTCGCCGTCGATGTTTTCCTTCAGTAGGCCTTCGCGCAGCATTAAACCCAAATTAGTTCGCGCATGCCGCCACGGGCTGTCGGCGGGTTTATAGATGATATGGCGCAGATCGTTTAACCGGCCGGGGTTGGAAGGCTTGCCATCTGACAGCCATTTTTCACGTGCCGATCCGCCTTTCCACGCGCGTGTGGTAAAGCCGAGGATTTCCACCTTTACGCCGCAGCGTTCCAGCGTGCGGGCCAGAATATCGGTGCTCATGGCAGCGATAGTAATAGGCCGCCCGCGCATTGATCCTGAATTGTCGATCAGCAGCGTGACGACGGTGTCGCGGAATTCGGTTTCGCTTTCCTGCTTGTAGCTGATGGGCCAATAGGGGTTGGCAATGGCGCGGGAAAGGCGCGCGCTGTCCAGGATTCCTTCTTCGAGGTCAAACTGCCATGACCGCGTCTGCTGCGCCATTAATTTCCGCTGCAGACGGTTGGCAAGACGCGTGATAACGCCCTGCAGGTGCGTCAGCTGCTTGTCGAGCATCTTGCGCAGCTTCGCCAGCTCCTCGGGCTCGCAGAGGTCTTTGGCGTTCACGATCTCGTCGAATTGGCCGGTATAGATTTTATATTCGCCGTATTGCGCGGCGCTGTTGTCGCGGCGCTGCTGGCGGCGGTCGTCCTGATCGCCGGATTCCTCGCCGTCCTGTAGTTCCTCGAGGTCGTGGCCGGCCATGGCCTCGGCTTCCTGTTCCGAAACGTCGGTTTGCTCGCCGTCATCGCTCATGCCGGCGGGGGGCGCGGCCTTGGCGGCGGCGTCATCGGCGGATTTATCCTGACCTTCTGATTTCTGTTCGTCCTTCGTCTCGCCGCTGTCGGGGTTCGGCGGCGGTTCCGACGGCGTGGAGGTCATCTCCATCTTCTCGATCAGCTGGTGGGAAATCTTCGCAAAGCTTTCCTGATCGGACAGCGATTTTTTCAGCGTGTCCAAGCCGTCGTCGCCCAGATGGTCGCGCACCCATTGTTTCCAGGCCTTGATAACCTTCTGCACTTCCTTGGGCGGCTTGCGGCCGGTGAAGCTTTCGCGGGCCATGTATCGCAGTGCTTCGGCCAGCGGCGCGTCTTCCATGCCGTGAACGTTGTCGAGCTTCTGCCGCTTGGCGTCGTTGCGGAGCGCCGCTTCAAGGTTCGAGGCCACACCCGGGTAATCGGCGGTGCCAACAGCTTCGATCCGCGCTTCTTCCAATGCCTGATAGACGGCCTTGGCCCGCGCGTCTCCGGGCAGGAATTTCTGGTGCAGGCCGGCGTCGTGGTAATGCAATTTGAGTGCGAAAGTATCGGCGAGGCCGCGGATCAGGGTCGCCTCCGCATCCTCAAGTGCCTTGGGCAGGGAGGGCAGGCGGATCGTGTTATCCGACATCTCCGCCAGATGTCCGCCGAACGATACTTCCAGATCCTCACGGCCCGACAGCGCCCGCGCGGTCGACTGCGTGGCGTGCTTGAAGTTTTCTACCGGATCGTTGGTATCGGACAAGACGAACCCCTCTTTTGTCCTGATTATTGCATGGAAACAGGGTCGTGGGAAGCTGTGGGGGTTGCCCTATGCGGCCGGGGCGGAAACCGAGGGTCTGGTGCGTGCCTGTGCCGCAGGGACATCATCGGGCTCGAATTGTTTCCGCGCGGCGTCGATGTGTTCCTGTGCCGGCGGGTTGGCGACTCTCAGGCCGTGCTTTTCTGCTGCGAGGAAGAGCAACGCCTGATTTTCCGGCGGTCCGCTCAGCTGCAGGTCATCCCAGCCCTTGGTTTTCGCCAGTGAAGCGCAGGCCATGGCCGTCGCCATCGTGAACGGCGCATTGGAACCTGGCACGCCGATGAAATCCAGACCGTCGTTTTTCTTGCCATAGGAAACTGTATCGCCGTTTTGCAGCTCGATATTCAGCCAGTCGCCTTGAATGGCCGCGTCCTTGACCTTGACGGTGTCCTGATCAAAGCCGTCAATGTTCAGGCGTTGGTTGATCAGCAGCTGCGCGTTCTGCAGTTTCCTGATCGCTTCCGGCGTGGAAAAACGCGTCTGCGCGATGGGCGAAGTGGTTTCCTCCTGCGACGGCTCCGAAGGCTCGGCGCTGGTATTGGTAAAGCCGGTTGCGGCAGGCTGGCGGAGCGGGGGAGCCTTCATGAAGATACTTTGATGGCCCTGCGGCGTATCGATATGGCCGCCATGCGTTAAGCCGGCAACCTGCGTGGTGCTGTCGAATGACGTCAGCTTGTTGTCGTAGCAGAAGAAATCGCCGTCGACTGTCTTCGGCCCGTTCGCAACGCTGGCCAGCTTGTTATGCTGCACCCAGAAATTCCCGGCGACGTGATAGGGGGAACCCTCAAGGCTTTCCAGCTCGTTGTATTGCGCGGTATAATTGCCAACCACCAGTTCGGGCCCGCCCTCGAGCGACTTCAGACGGTTGCCGCTGGCATCGAAATTGCCGACAACAGTCTTCGGGCAGCCCTGCAGGCTTTCCAGACGGTTGTTCGAAATATTGAAGTTGCCGCCAACGGCGGTGTTGGAGAGGTCAGGAAGCTCCGTAAGTCCGCGCCCGGACAAATCCAGGTCGCCGCGGATCATGATCGTGCCGCTGTCGCCTAATTCATAAGGCACACGCATTTCCCGCAGGAATTTCTCGGCGGGGGTAATATCGTTGCTGGTGGCGGCGACGGAAGCGTTATCCATGAGGTGATTTCTCTCACTAAAACACTATTTGGCCGAAAAAACGTGAAATGCCAGTATCTTAAGTTATACCATGGCGAAGTGTATTATGTCAAATGATATGTTAATAAGTTGTTAATTCCAATGGTTTTTCGAGCGCGTTTTAATGTGTAGCCGACTGCGTGGCGTGCTTAAAATTCTCTACTGGGTCGTTG
>JBGGMV010000024.1:0-8262 GCA_041287865.1 Alphaproteobacteria bacterium
CGGAAGATGCCGGTATCAATGCCGCGCGAGACAAGGTGGATTTTATCGTTCACCAGGCCCCAGTCGGCCAGACCCTGTTTCAACTCGGGCGTGGCGGCCATGACGGCGTCGGCTTTCTTGTGCATGCGCTTCAGGAAGCCCAGCATGGCCTTGCCCGCGACAGCGCGCGGAACAAGGGGAACGTTGAAACCGTCTTCCTTCACATACTGCTGCCAGTTGGTGTGGAAGGCGGTGGAAACCGAAATGCCATGGCGCTTGCAATAGTTGAGCGCGCGGATGCCGAGCGGGCCTTCCGTCGCCACATGCACGTGCGCGGGTTTCAGGTTGCCGATGCGCTGGCGCAGGTCCTTGCGCGACGGGATGACCATGCGGATGCTTTCCTGCTGCGGCAGGGTGAAGGGCTTGTTGCGTTTGAACGCGGCCTTCAGCTTGCTTTCCTCGCCCGGGTAATCGAAGGGCGTCAGGTACTTCACGTCATAGAATTTCTGAAGATAGGGATCGAGGCCCTGATAGGTGCGCACCACGCCGTTCACGCGTTCCTTGTCCTTGGGCGACAGCGGCACAGCATCGGGATTTTCGAGCGCGGCTTCGGTAACGATGAGGAGGACAGGTTTTTTGCGGGTGGACGGGCTATCGGGAGCAGTCATTTTTACACACCTTTTTTATTCCCTCTGAACCCGGTGAGACCGTAGCATTTTGGAATGACGGCGGTCAATTATTATGTATAAAGAATTGCAACCTATTGAAATAAAATGCTTTTAGAAGACGGCGCGCCGGCTTTTGACAGGCCGGAAGATCGCGTGCTACGCTTGGGGTATCATTGTACAACAACACGGGACATCATGGCCGATAAGGAAACCCTTTCCAGTCTTTCATCATTGCGCACCGAATTCGCCCGAAAGGCAGCAAGGGAATACCCCCAGGTCACATTGCCCAATAACGGGCACAACGGCGCGGTTACTGCTGCATTCTACAAGAAAACGGGCGACAAAATTCTCACCGCGGAGGGATCTGTCGAGCGCGGCGACATCAAGGCCGCACTGGAACAATTAAGCGACGCGAACAGCGATGTTGCCCGCAAATCCGCAAGGCTGGCGCTGAATGCAGAGGATTGCCGCCGTTTCAGCGACGACCGGACGCTGCTGGAGGCACAGGCGGAGGAGATGAAGAATTATTCCAAACGGCTGGATAGTGTCATCCGGCACCTTGCCTCCGCGGAAAAAAGGCAGCTGGAAGCCGCAGGCGCCGACCCCGCCACAATGCTGCGCCTCGCCGAGATCCTGAAAAAAGACATCACCTATAACAACGAATACAGCAATATCGCAGACATCCAGAAAATCCTCGTCCTGTCCGCAGAGATCCAGCAGCGGCAGGAAAAGCTGATCAGGGAACTGGCCGAAAAAGTCGACAGGCTGGAAAAACAGCTGGCGGAGGAGCCCGCGCCCATCCTGGACAAAAGCCGCCTCGCCCCGCCCGCGCGCCCGCCGCAACCCTGAAAATCAGGAAATCGCGCAAGAAGCGGATAGTTTTTAGCCCCCGCAAGGACTAGGTTACTGGGAGAAAGGCGATTCCCCATGGCCAAGGCCCGCGTTAAACAGGACGAAATCCAGCTGATGCAGCAGCTCTGCCGCTTTATCGACGCGGGCAGCGAGGATGCGCTGACACTGGACGCGCTGGCAGCGCAGGCGGGCATGAGCCCCTTTCACCTGCAGCGCCGCTTCCGCGCGGTCATTGGCGTCAGCCCGAAGGAATACCACCAGTCCTGCCGGTTGAAAAAACTGAAGGCAGGATTGAAAACGAAATCATCAGTGACCGAAGCGATTTTCGACGCGGGCTATAATTCCTCCAGCCGCGTCTACGGCAAGATTGACGAAAGCCTTGGCATGACGCCGCGCCAGTACCGGCAGCGGGGGGAACAGGCCGGCATTTCCTACGCCAGCGGCAAGACACCGCTCGGCCGCGTGATGATTGCGGCCACCGATCGCGGGATCTGCTTTATACAATTCGCGGATAGTGACGCCGCATTGCTGAAACTGCTGAAGGCGGAATTTCCCGCAGCGAACCTCTCGCCGATGGATGCGGCGGGCGAAAAGGAATTCGCCAAGTGGATGAAGGCGCTGAACGCCTATCTGTCGCAAGACACCGCTGCGCTCGACCTGCCGCTCGACATTCGCGGCACGGCCTTCCAGACGAAGGTGTGGAAATATCTGCAGAAAATTCCGGGCGGCAAGCCGCAATCCTACGCGCAAGTCGCCAAAGGCATCGGTCAGGACGGATCGGCCCGCGCCGTGGCCCGCGCCTGCGCCACCAACCGCATTGCCATCGTCATTCCCTGCCACCGCGTCATCCGGGGCGACGGCGGGATTTCGGGCTATAAATGGGGCGTGGAGCGGAAGCGAAAACTGCTGGAGCTGGAAGGCCGCGTATGACCCCCGCGAATACCGCCCGCCTGCTCCTGCTCGCCGCTATCTGGGGGGCTTCATTCCTCATGATGCGCATCCTCGGCCCCGTGCTGGGCGCGCTGCTGACGGCTGAGCTGCGCGTGATTATCGCAGGGTCGGCCCTGCTGCTCTGGGCGAAGATCACGCGGGTTGATTGCCAGTGGGGGAAATACTGGCAGCATTACATTTTCATCGGCGCGATCAATTCCGCCCTGCCCTTCGCGCTCTATGCCTGGGGCCTGCTGCATATGCCTTCGGCCTATGCGGGCATTCTGAATTCAAGCACGCCGCTCTTCGGTGCGATTTTGTCGGCGGCGCTGATGATCGAAAAACTGACGCCGGTGAAGGGCGCGGGGCTGGTGCTGGGCGCCTGCGGCGTAGCGCTGGTCACCAACCTTGGCGGCGGGGAGCATGACGCCTATTTCACCCTTGCCGTTTTCGCCTGCCTTGTAGCCTCGGCCTGCTATGCCATCTGCAGCCTGTATATCCGGCGCTTCATATCGGATGCGAAGCCTGTCGCCATCGGCGCCTGCAGCCAGCTGGTGGCGAGCGTTTTGCTGGCGCCCGCGCTGGCCGGTATGCCGGCGCTCTCGGCCTTTACGCCCCTCATCATCGTCAATATCCTCGGCCTGTCGCTGCTCAGTTCCGGCATTGCCTACCTGCTCTATTTCCGCCTGATTGCAGAGGCCGGGCCGTCGAAGGCCATGACGGTGACCTTCCTTGTGCCGATGTTCGGGATGTTCTGGGGCCACCTGCTGCTGGACGAGCCCATCACGGCCACGATGCTGGCCGGCTGCGCCCTTATTCTGCTGGGCACGGCCTGCGTGGTCGGTCTTGTGCCCCTGAAAAAGCAGGATTTTTTAAAACAGTAGGGATTTATTTTTGACAGTGGCACGTTGGAGCCTTATAGGTGCTGCATGACCGAAAAAAGACCGCGCAAAATCAAGCCCCGCTACATCATCCCCGCCGTGATCGCCACGGTGCTGGTGGCCTTGGGCCTTGTGTGGCAGTTCACCCCCCTTTCAGAATACGCGACACCCGAAAAGATCGTGGCGCTGGCGCAGGATTTCGCGCACCAGCCCATGGCGCCGTTGATGATGGTCGGCGTTATCATCCTCGCAACGGCAATGCTTGTGCCGCTGTCCGTCATGACGCTCTCGACCGCGATGGTTTTCGGCCCCTTCGAGGGCATCGCCATTTCGATGACCGGCGCGATCACTAGCGCGCTGCTGGGCTTCGGCCTTGGCCGCCTGTTGGGCAACAAGGGACTGCGGAAATTTATCGGGCCCGTGGCGGATAAACTGCGCGGGCATCTTGAAACCGGCGGCATCGCGGGGCTGATTGCGCTGCGTTTCGTGCCCATCGCGCCCTATACGGCGATGAATATCGCGCTGGGCGTGATCGGCGTTCCGTTTTCATCGTTTATCATTTCATCGACGCTGGAATTACTGCCGGGCTGCGCGATCCGCGCGTTCCTTGGCGGGGCGATCAGCGACCTCTGGCATCACCCGAACCCGCAGAATATCAGCGTTGTGGCTGCTGGAATCGTGGCATGGATCGGCGTCGTTTACATGACGCATATCATCGGCAAAAGCTGGAAAAAGAAACACGGCCACGCGCCACGCAATCACAAACTGGCGCATTCCTGAGTTATTTGCGTTTCAGACCGTTGATCCATTGGATCTTGCGTGCCGGATAGCCGAGCCAGCGGCGCAGGAGATTACAGGCGAATTGCATCGCAATCGCGGCAATCCACATCCCAGCGACAAAACCGAGCCCGCCAACCCACATGCGATAGGTTGCTGAATGCTCCGGCCAGAGCAGGAAAATGGCGCCCATCATGCCAAGCGCTCCAGAGCTGACGCGAAATAGCACCGCCGTAATCACCAGAAACGCTCCCAGCCACAGCGGCACGGGGCCGTTTTTCCGCGTTAAGCCCAGATATTCCCAGACAAGCAAAAGAACAACAGAAAAAACAAATAGAGCCGTAGCGCGTTCGAGCATTTACCCCGCCTTAAAGTCTTTGGCGGGTGGTGCGAGTTTCGCGTTTTCGTTTGCGGCGGCAGGTTGCGGCGTTGCGGCCGGTTGCGGCTGGCGGAAGGCGAAGATGCTGGGGTTTTTCTCGTAGTCCATATACTCGTAAAGTTTCGTGATGTCTTTTTTCCACGTGCCTTCGTAAAGCTCCAGCAGGCGCTGCGCCCAGTTCATGCCGGTATCGGCGATTTCCTTGAGCGGCGCGAGATAGATGCTTTCGTCTTCGCCCTTGTCGTTCAGCACGGCGCGGCGTTTCAATCCGGCCTCCGACAGCGCGAGGCAGTTTTTGGCGAGTTCCTGCACAGTCGTCGTGCCGTTCATAAAGGGCGTTTGCAGCCCGTGCTGCGGCGTCATGATGCGCAGGTAATCGCGGTCTTCGTTCGACCAGTCCTTGACCATTTCATAGGCTTTATCGAGCGATTCCTTGTCGTACAAAATTCCCGCCCAGAAGGCCGGCAACGCCTTGATCATCTCGGGCGGGCCGACGTCGGTGCCGCGCATTTCGAGGAAGCGGCGCAGGCGCACTTCGGGCCAGATGGTGTTCAGGTGGTTTTGCCAGTCGCCGATGGTGGCTTTCTGGCCGGGGCAGGCTTCAAGCTTGCCCTCCATGAAATCCTTGAACATCGCGCCCTTGGTATCGACGAACAAATTGCCTTTATAGATGCCCAGCAGCGGCATGGTGTTCATCGCGTAATCGACGAATTTCTCGAACCCGAAATCTTCTTCAAACGCGATCGGCAGCATAAAGCCGTAACGGCCGCCGAGGTTATTGAACAGCTGGTGGCTGCGGTAGCTTTGATAGCCCGAAGGTTTGCCGTCGCAGAACGGCGAATTGGCGAACAGCGCGACGGCGATGGGCTGCAAAGCCAAACTGACTCGCAGCATTTTCACCATGTCCTCCTCGCTCTGGAAGCCAAGGTTCACTTGTACAGTCGACGTGCAGGATGCAACCTCGACCGCCTTGTCGAATTTCTTGTCCTCGAACCATTCGAACAGGCCTTCGTAGCGCGTCTTGGGCATAAAGGGCATGTCGCTGCCGTGCTTCACGGGCTGGTAGCCTGTGGCGAGCATCTTGAAGCCAAGTTCCTTGCAGACGGCGACGCTTTCGGTGATCGTTTCGTCGGTTTCCTTGGCGATCTGGTGGCAGTTTTTCAGCGGCGCGCCGCCGGTTTCCATCTGCAGGCCGGGTTCAAACGTCCATGAAACGTTGTTTTTCGACAGCGACACGACGACGCCGTGCTCGGTTTCACCCGGCGTCCAGCCTCTTTCGGCGGCCATCTTGTTGATGAAATCCTCGACGCCCTTGCGCCCTTCAGTCCCCTCGAAGGGAACGGGTGTGCCGTCGGGGTAGAAAGGCGGCTTTTCGTGCTCGGCGCCGATCAGGCGTTTCTCATGCGGCGTGCAGCCGGCACGGAACCACTCGACCAGCTCTTCCTTGCTTTCGATAACTTTTTTGTCGACTTTACTGGCTGTGGACATGATAGATTTATGTAATTGCTATGAATGAATAGCCGATAATAGCGGCTTATGGCATTACGTCAACATGCCTGTTATTACGGAAATTATTCGCTAAACTGCTGGACGCAGGCGAGCGCGGCGATCAGCGCCGTTTCTGCTTTTAGAATGCGGGGCCCTAGCGAGACCGGCACGGCGAAGGGCTGATCTTTAATCCGCCTGATCTCGTTCTCCGAAAATCCACCCTCCGGCCCGACCAGCACAGCCAGGGGGCTGCGGCGCGGGAGTTTTTGCAGCGCCTGCGCAATCGGCGGTGCTTCCGATCTTTCAACGCAAAAGATTAATTTACGACCCGAAGACCATGTTTCGAATAAGCTTTCGATATCCAGCAGCGCGGAGACTTCCATCACATCGAGGCGCTCGCACTGCTCGGCAGCCTCGGTCGAAATGGCCTGCAGCCGCTCGCGGTTCACACGTGGAACAACGGTGTGATCGCAGAGCACGGGGAAGAAATGCGACGCGCCCAGCTCCGCCGATTTTTCCACCATCATATCAAAGGCTTCTTTCTTGACGGGCGAAGCCAGCGCCCAGACGTCGGGCGATGCGGATTGTTCGCGTATTTTCTCAGCAAAAGAAATTATCGTGTTCTTTTTACTGATTTCCGTGACCTCCGCCAGCCATTCCCCGTTGCGCCCGTTAAAGGCCCGCACGCGGTCGCCCGGTTTCAACCTCATCACGTTTCTAAGGTAATGGTGCTGGCCCTCTGATAACCCGCAGATTTCACCCCGCGAGATATTCTCGCGGTCGACATGCAGGCGGGGAAGGCGGTTGTGGTTTTCGCTACTCATGGCTTGAGTTTAGCACCGCCCCCTCCGCCACGCCACCCCGCCGAAGGGCGGGGTCCAGTAGGCCGTCCAGCCGTCATATTTGAGTCTGAGTCACGCGACGCGCGGACGCGCTACCAGACCCCGCCCTTCGGCGGGGTGGCGCTTGGGTGTTCTTCCAGCTAAACTCCAAACCACCATGACCTCCGACATCCAAACCGAAAAACTCATTTTCAGAATGACGCCCCGCGCGGCGCATCCCTATATCAAACTCGCGCGCCTCGACAGGCCGATTGGGACGTGGTTGTTGCTGATACCGTGCTGGTGGGGACTGGCGTTGGCCGTCCCATTTCGCACACTCGCACCTTTCTGTGGAATGCGCCCTTTTACAGTTCCCGAGATTGCAACATTTGCTTCGCTCTTTGCCATCGGCGCAGTTGTCATGCGCGCGGCTGGCTGTGTGATTAACGACATTTGGGACCGCAAGCTGGACGCACAGGTGGAGCGCACGCGGAGTCGCCCTCTACCCTCAGGCGAAGTGACACCAAGGCAGGCACTTGTTTTCCTCACACTACTGCTGGTCACGGGGTTAGCTGTACTACTACAGTTCAACAAATTATCTATCAAGCTGGGCTTCCTCTCGCTGGCACTCGTAGCAACATACCCGCTGATGAAGCGGATTACATGGTGGCCACAGCTCTTCCTCGGATTCACCTTCAATTGGGGAGCGTTGCTGGGATGGACGGCGTTGCAGGGTCGTCTGCCCTTGCACATCGAATCCATCCCCCTCTGGCTCTACGCCGGAGGTATTTTCTGGACACTGGCTTACGACACCATATACGCGCATCAGGACAAGGAGGACGACGCCACCATCGGCATCCGCTCCACCGCGCGGCTGTTCGGCAAACACAGCAAGATTTTTGTGGGCGCGTTTTTCATGCTGGCCATCACCTGCTTCGGCGTCGCCAAGTTCTTCGCAGCCCCAAGCCAAATGACGCAGCTGCTGATTGCCCTGCCCGTCGCCCATGCGCTATGGCAGTTGCATATCTGGAAGATGGACGACGCGGCCAGCTGCCTGAAGGTTTTTAAAATGAACCGCGATTTCGGGTTTTTAGTGCTGCTGATGCTGGTGTTTTAAAGCCCGGTCTTCGGCAGGCACTGCACCGAACCGCTGACCGCCGTGCCCGAATAGATGGTCGAGGACACATAGCAGCGCAGGTCGGGCCGCGTGGCGGGGGTGACTTCGTAGAAGGTGTTCTGGCCGACGCGCGTGGCGCTTTCGATCACGGCCTTGCCGTTCACCGGTTCAGTATAGCCTTCTGGCTTCTTCACGCAATCGACGTCGCCGCTGACCGCCGTGCCGGTATAGATCGAGGCGTTCATGAAGCAGGTGACGTTCGGGCTGGCGGTGGGCGCGATTTCGTACAGGTAATTGACGCCGATCTGCGTCGTGGCCAGCACTTTCGATGCCGTCGCGTTCTGCACGGCGGTTGTCGTCGTCGCCTCGG
>JBGGMV010000025.1:0-12620 GCA_041287865.1 Alphaproteobacteria bacterium
AAGCCCTGCCGTCGCCGCAAACAAGTGCCAGAACGACATGCTCTCCTATGCCGACGCCTATGCCGAGCGGCTCATGCTTCAAAAATTCGTCAAGGCCGTGAAGGCGCAACAGGACCCCGAAGTGAAGGCCGTGCTAAAAGACGTCTGCGACCTTTTTGCCGTGCACGCGATGCGCGAGAATGGCCTCTGGTTTGTCGAAAACGGGCTGATGAAACCCCAAACCACCACGGCGCTGCGCAGGCTGGAGCGCGAGCTGACTGAAAAAATCCGCCCCCATGCACAAATGCTGACCGATGCTTTCGGCGTCCCTCCCGCCATGCTGGAATGCAAAGTGCCCGCTGCTACCCCGCCCAGAAACGCAGCACCGCCCGCGCCGAAATAAAAAACGCTGGATTTCAGGATGACCTCGGCCGACTGCTACTGGTCGCAGTTGAGCGTTATGGCGGCCAACCCGCTTCAGGCCGATGATTCCGTTCATGGGGCTGCGGATTTCATGGCTCATGTTGGCAAGGAAATCGCTCTTCGAGCGTACTGCGCGAAAGTATTATAATTAATATCTTGCATTGCCGCGCTTTAAAGCGGTTCGCACGGCTGATCTTCCGTCCCGCGCAAATATATTGGTGCAGGCGAGGGGAGTTGAACCCCTACGGGATTGCACCCTGCGGATTTTAAGTCGCTTTCGCTAACAGCTTACACCATGATTTTACTATATAATTCGGGTTCAGAAAGTCAACCGTGTAAGAACCCGTGTAAGTTTCATGGGCTAATTGCGCCATGGATAACTGATAGCTTCTTGACTTTAATCAAGGACAGATCTCCGCAAAGATTTAAATTTTCGCAGGTGCGAAAGTTTAAATCTTTGAAGTCATGCCCATAATCTTTGATGCGGGTCGTATTGCACCCGAGGTTCCTGAAGCGTACCATAGCACCACTCACCCGCTAAAAAGGATCAAGCCATGATTGGACAACTGACAAGCACAGAAAGATGGATGGCGTTTTCTGTTTCTGGTGTTGTTAGTTTCTTCGGCTTGCTTATAGCCGGTACCGGCGCAGGAGGGTTACTTGAATCCCAAGGCTGGATTATCACGGCCTATGGCCTCGCTTGTCTATTCTATGTCCTGAACGGGTTATATGAACCCGAGCCGCCTGAAAGCCGCCTTTCTTCTTACTATGATGATCCAACCAAGGCCGCCATCTTCCTGTCGATGGCCTGGGCGATATTCGGCATGTTTATGGGCGTGTGGATTGCGGCGCTTCTCGCCTATCCAGAATGGACATTTGACGCGGCCTGGGCAACCTTCGGCAGGCTGCGCCCGTCACATACCACCGGCGTCATCTTCGGCTTCGGCGGGAACGCGCTGATCGGCACTTCCCTTCATGTGATGCAGCGTACGACACGGGCGAGGCTTCCCGGGCAGTTCAGCCCGTGGTTTGTCCTGATCGGCTACAATTTGTTCTGCCTGCTGGCTGTTTCCGGTTACTTCATCGGCATCACGCAATCCAAGGAGTATGCGGAACCCGAATGGTATGCCGATATCTGGCTGGTGGTCGTCTGGGTGACTTACTTCATTCTTTATATGCGCACGCTCCGCAGGCGCAACGAGCCACATATATATGTGTCCAACTGGTATTACCTTGCTTTCATTCTGGTCGTGGCAGTCCTTCATATCGTCAATAACCTCGCGATTCCCGTCGGCTGGGGCGACGTGAAAAGCTATTCCGCGTTTTCGGGCGTGCAGGATGCGATGACACAATGGTGGTACGGCCACAATGCTGTCGCCTTCTTCCTGACGGCGGGCTTCCTCGGCATGCTTTACTATTTTCTGCCGAAGCGCGCGGAACGTCCGATTTATTCCTACCGTATGTCTATCCTGGGTTTCTGGGGCATTACCTTCTTCTATATGTGGGCAGGATCGCACCATCTGCATTTCACGGCCTTGCCGCAGTGGGTGCAGACACTGGGCATGACCTTCTCGGTCATGCTGATTGTCCCTTCGTGGATAGCAGCAGCGAACGCCCTGCTGACATTGAATGGCGCCTGGCACAAGGTGCGGGATGACGCCACGCTGCGTTTCATGTTCCTCGCCGCCATCTTCTACGGCCTGTCGACCTTTGAAGGCTCGTTCATGGCGATCCGCTCGGTCAATGCGCTGTCGCACTATACGGACTGGACGGTCGGCCATGTCCATGCCGGCGCGCTGGGCTGGGTTGCGCTTGTCATCTTCGGCTCGTTCTATGCGCTTGTGCCCTGGCTCTGGAAACGTCCGAAAATGTATTCGGCAAGGCTTGTCGAAGTGCATTTTTGGCTGTCGCTGGCCGGTATCCTCGTTTACGTCTTTTCGATGTGGAACAGCGGCATCCTGCAGGGACTGATGTGGCGCACGTATAACGAATCCGGTGCGCTGGCCTACAGCTTCAATGAATCCCTTGAAGCCATGCACCCCTATTATATCGCCCGCACGATTGGCGGGCTGCTGTTCCTGATCGGGGCGGTGGTCGGCTTCTATAATATGGCCATGACGGCTAGGGCGCCGCAGGCCGAACAGGCCGCAAGCCCGGACGAAACCGTTGTGCCGGCTGGCGAATATATTGAAGGAAAGTTGAGAGTAAGCTGATGTTCAACCTTCATTATAAACTCGAAAAATATTCCATCCGTTTCGTGATAGCGATCATCATTGCATCGGCTGTCGGCGGCCTGATGGAGATAGCACCCCTTTTCACCATCCATCAAACCGTTGAACGCGATCCGGACATGCGGGTTTACACACCGCTCGAGCTGGCAGGCCGCAATATCTATATCCGCGAGGGCTGCTATGCCTGTCATTCGCAGATGATCCGCACCCTGAAGGATGACGTCGACCGGTACGGCCATTACTCGCTTGCCGTGGAATCAAAATACGACCATCCGATGCTCTGGGGTTCGAAGCGTACCGGCCCCGATATTGCCCGCGTGGGCGAGAAATATTCCGACGCATGGCAGGTGCGCCACCTTATAAACCCGCGCGATGTGGTACCGGAATCGGTAATGCCGCATTATGCTTTCCTGGCGGAAACGCAGCTCGATACCGAAAATCTCGACAGGCATCTGGCGGCGCAGAAAAAACTCGGCGTGCCCTATACCGACGACATGATCAAGAATGCGTCGCACGACGCCTATGGCCAGTCGGCGCCTGATAGCGATGCCGCCGCAGGAGTTACACAGCGTTACGGCGAAGCAACGCATATGCGCCCCTTCGATGGCAAGCCTTCCGAAGTAACGGAAATGGACGCGCTGGTGGCCTATCTGCAGGTACTTGGCAAACTCTCCAATGCGGCGAAACCGGAAAAGCCGGTTGCCGCCGTTCCCGCTACGGCGCAGCAGGACAAGGAGAAAAAAGATGCTCCATGACAAGCTTCTTTTCGTCTCCAAGTATTACGGATTGCTGTATCTCGTGATTTTTTCTACCGGCGTTCTTGCCTATGCCCTCTGGCCGAAAAACAAAGCCAAATTCGACAAGGCGGCAAGCAGCATCATAGACGACGCGGAGGACAGGCCCAGTGATGAAAGATGAACGGGACCCGCATACCGGGCATAAAACAACCGGGCACGAATGGAACGGAATCAAGGAACTGAACACACCTGTGCCGAAGGCTGTGTGGTTCTTCATCATCGTCACCCATCTGTTCGCGCTCGCATACTGGGTGCTTATGCCGGCTTTCCCGCTGCTGACGACCTATACCAAGGGACTGCTCGGCCATGACGACAAGGAGCAGGTCAGACTCGCCCTGCAAAGCGGCGCGGACAGCCATGCGGCTTTGACACAGAAGATCATTTCCGGAGATTACCAGGCGATACTTGCCGATCCGGAGATGATGAAACTGGTGGAAAAGCGCGGGAAAGCCCTGTTTGCCGACAACTGCTCCGCCTGTCACGGGCGCGAAGGCAAGGGCCAAAGCGGCTTTCCAAGCCTTGTCGATGACGACTCGCTTTGGGATGGCACGCCGCAAGGCATGGAGGAAACCGTGCGCGTCGGCATTAACTCCGACCATCCCGATACGCGCCGCAGCCAGATGCTCGCTTTCGGCAACGACCAGCTGCTTCAACGCGACGATATCGACAGCGTTATCGCCTACGTCCGTTCGGTGGCAAACGTCAAAGACGAAAACCTGAAGCCGGAAACGATTGCCAAAGGCCAGAAAGTCTATGCCGCCAACTGCGCCTCCTGCCACGGTGAAAACGCAAAAGGCGACCTGAAACAGGGCGTTCCAAACCTGGCCGATACCGTCTGGCTCTATGGCGGCGAGAGCAAGGATATTTACACGACCGTCTGGCATGGCCGTATTGGCCGTATGCCGTCATGGGAAGAACGCCTGACACCGGAACAGCGCAAGACGCTTGTACTATATCTATTGGGCCGCCAGCAGGAAGAGCGGGGCAAGAATGAAAAACGCTAGGTTTGGAAAAAAAACGGCCGTCGGCCTCGCCATCCTGTCGGGCGTTCTGTTTCTCGGGGCGAATGCGCATTTTATTTATCTTGCCGCGACGACCCAGCCCGACTGCGTCGTCCATAAAAAGTCCGGCGGTTATCCTGACAAGGGATTTGCCGCCGCCAAGTCGTCCTGTTGATCTAGTCTATTGGGTGAAAGCATGTCCACGATACCGAAACCTGTGCCGCCGCTGCCCCGCGCAACCTCTCTCGACCGACACCTCGACACTTGGGCGGGCCTTGATTGGCTGGGCAAGGGCTGGCGCGACCTGTTACGTGCGCCGTTATCCAGTTTCGCGTATGGCCTGTGCCTTTTTGCCGCTTCGTGGCTGGTGCTGACGGCGCTCTTCGCGCTCGACTATGATTACATCCTCTTTCCCGCTCTTTCCGGTTTCATGATTGTGGGGCCGCTGCTGGCCATCGGCATGTACGAGAAAAGCCGCCGCCTTGCCCTGGGCGAGCCCGTCACTTTGGCATCGGTCTTCTTCGTCAAGCCCGCTTCGGGCGGACAGGTGCTCTATACGGGCGTCCTTCTTTGCGTGCTGATGATGCTCTGGATGCGCGCCGCAGTCATTCTCTACGCGCTGTTTTACGGGATGCAGCCCTTCTCCGGCATTGAAAACATCCACGATACGCTGTTCATGACACCGCGCGGGAATGCCCTGCTGGTTGCCGGAACGCTGGTCGGCGGGCTGTTCGCGGCCTTTTCTTTTGCCATCAGCGTCTTTGCCATCCCGATGCAGCTCGCGGAGCGCACAGACGCCCTGACGGCGATGGGAACGAGCATGGCGCTTGTCTGGAACAACCTCAGGGCGATGATTGTCTGGGGTTGTATTGTCTTCTGCCTGTTTATCCTCGGCGCCGCGACCGCCTTCTTCGGCTTTATAATCATCTTTCCGCTGCTGGGCCATGCGACATGGCATGCCTATCTGGCCGTCCGCCAGCCTGACGCGAAATGACGGCGACATCGCAACTCAGCTCCGATGATTTACTGGCAGGCAGCCGGCGACTGACGGATGGCCGGAGGGAGGCTATTCTGGCGGTGCCTACTATCCATTGCGGCGGCTGTGTCGCACGGATAGAAAAAGGCATATCGCATATATCCGGCATTACGTCTGTCCGCGTTAACCTCACCAGCAAGCGCATGACGGTGCAATGGTCGGGGGAGTCTCCCGCCGCTATCCTCGACACCCTGCGGTCGATGAGGCATGAACCCAGCCTTGTCGGACAGGAAGAGGAGAGCAAAGACAAAGTTCTTTCTTCGCTCGTCAAGGCACTGGCGGTATCCGGATTTGGCGCCAGCAACATCATGATATTGTCCGTGGCTGTCTGGTCGGGGGTCGAGGACGCTACGAGAGTTCTGTTTCACTGGCTATCTGCGCTGATAGCGCTGCCGGTCATTGCCTATTCGGGCAGAGTTTTCTTTGTCTCGGCCTATCGCGCCTTGCGCCGCTTCGAGACGAATATGGATGTGCCTATTTCCCTCGGCATCATCCTCGCCTGCGTCCTCAGTATTTACGATGCGCTACATAACGGAAAATACGCTTATTTCGATGCGGCGGTATCGCTTATTTTCTTCCTGCTCATCGGGCGCACACTGGATCATATGATGCGCGTCAAGGCCAGCACCGCTGTCGGCAATCTGGCGCGCCTCGTCGGCCATAGTGCGACGGTCGAGGAAAATGGCGCTTATCACGCCAAGCCTCTCCCGGAAGTCCGCGCCGGCATGACCTTGCTGATTGCCGCAGGCCAGCGCGTGCCTGTTGATGCCGTGGTTCTGGAGGGCATATCGGATATGGACGGGTCGCTGGTGTCCGGCGAAAGCATCCCCTTTTCCGTCTGCCCCGGTGCCGAATTGCGCGCGGGATTGCTCAATCTTTCAGCTCCCTTGAAAATCAGGGCTGTTTCCGGCGCCAGCAATTCCTTTCTTGCGGAAATGATGGCGCTTATGGAGGGTGCGGGGGCAAAGAAATCCCGCTATCAGCGGCTTGCCGATCGCGCCTCGCGCATTTATACGCCGGTCGCCCATCTTGCGGCCTTTCTGACTTTTGCGGGCTGGATTTATTTCTCGGGCGATTTCCATGCGGCTGCCACGGCAGCTATAACCGCCCTGATTATTACCTGCCCTTGTGCACTGGGGCTTGCCGTGCCGATGGTGCAGGTGATCGCGGCGAAAAACCTGTTTTCCCGGGGTATCGTCGTCAAGAATGGCGAAGCGCTCGAGCGGCTGCGCGATGCCGACACTGTTATTTTTGACAAAACCGGCACGCTGACCCTGAGCGAGCCTGTTTTGAATAGCGCGGGAAACCATTCGCCTGAAAATCTGGCCCTCGCCCGCCAGATGGCGGTTTATTCCCGTCATCCCTATTGCCGCGCTCTGATCGCCGGTGCCGGCCAGATAGATGAAACCGGCGGAGCCGCCATCAAGGACATTCCGGGGCAGGGTCTTGAAATGTCCCGCGCCGGCAGTATCTACCGGCTTGGAAAGCTCGATTGGGCGACAGACGACGGCAGCAATGCAAGGGGCAACACCTGCGTTCTTTCAAAAGACGGCTTGTTGCTTGAAACCTTTGTATTCACCGACAAGCTGCGTGACGATGCTGTTCAAACCGTATCGCGGCTCGATCAATCGGGGCTGGGCGTGGAAATTATTTCCGGCGATACGCCGGAAGCGGTTGAAAACCTCTCCCGCCATCTTGGCGTTGCAAGCTGCACCGGCGCGATGACACCACGAAAGAAGCTGGACAGGTTGAATGAACTCTCGGCAGTCGGTCATAAAATTATGATGGTCGGCGACGGGTTGAATGATCTTCCGGCGCTTGCCGGTGCGCATGTATCATTTGCCCCCTCTGGCGCGAATGATGTCAGCCAGAAGGCGGCGGATTTCGTGCTGCTGGACGGCAATCTCGGCGGCATCCTCTATGCCCGCCGCGTTTCAATCCTGTCGCACAGATTCGTTCTCCAGAATTTCAGTCTGGCGGCTTTTTATAACGTCATCGCGCTCCCCTTTGCGATGGCGGGCCTTGTGACCCCGCTGCTGGCCGCGCTGGCCATGTCGGCATCATCGATTATTGTCGTCGCCAACGCGCTGCGCCTCTCGCGCCTCCTGTCGCGTCCGGAAGGAATGGCAACATGACAATGTTTTCCCTGCTCTGGCCTATCAGCATCGCCCTCGGCCTGATCGGGCTCGCCGCATTCTTCTGGTCGCTCAAGAACGGCCAGTACGGCGATGCGGCAGGCGATGCCCAGCGCATCATTTATGACGAGGATGCGCCCTTGGATAAAGACAAGGGATCTTTGTAAAATTCCACCGTGAACGCCGCGTCATCAAGCGGCGTTACAAAATGGAAGGCCTCAGGCTCTATCACGCCCGCGTTATCCGGCGTCAGGATATGGCACTGCTCCTTGCCAATCGTATAGAGCAAGCGCCCCTGCGAAACGACAATCCGGCCATAAACGCCTACTGCTGTGCGGTGCGCCCTGCGCAGCGCAACGGGAATTGTGTCGGTTTTAAACGGCGGCGTTGTACGGTAATGCGCCATGCTATCCGGCAGCTTCGGCATTGCAGGCATTTCCAGCCCGCGCCCGAACAGGTCGCGGACCATCATATCGGCAATGCTGACGGCCTTGCGGATAAATGCCGTGGCAGGAACAACCTCATGGGTTTCGATAGCGGCATTGGCAAACAGCGCCAGCCAGCGGCTGAACAGCCCGGGATCAAAGGCAGGCAATTCCTTATGAGCCTGCAGTGGCTTTCCATCGTAGTCTTTGGTTCCCAGCATGACACCCGACCAGAACTTCGTTATACGCTCAAGATGGGGGGCCCATTCTTCGTCTGTCGTGCCGATAGCCGCGTCAAAGATCGGGGCAAGTTTTTCATCTGCCCTGATATGGCGGTAAAAGATATCGACCAGTGCATGCACTGATTCATCTGTTATCATGGCATACATTGCGGCCTCTTTTTTAAGTGCACCCTGAACGGGCAATACCATTTTACAGCTCGACGGACTGCCCCATTTCGGGAACAACGGCATCCCAGCCCAGGTCCTTGATGATTTTTTCCTTCAGGCTTTGCGAGGCGGAAGGCTCGCCATGCGTGATGAAGGTCTTGCGGGGCGAAGAAGTAAAGTTGCCAAGCCAGCCGAGGATGCCCCGGTAATCGGCATGCGCGGATATATTGTCCAGCTTGACAATCTCCGCGCGCACGGAGTGCATCTGCCCGTGTATTTTGATTTCCTCTTCACCCGCCAGCAGCCGGGCCCCTCTCGTGCCGGCGGCCTGGAATCCGGCAAACAGGATCGTATTCCTTGCATCGCCGATAAACCGTTTCATGTGGTGCAAGACGCGCCCCCCGGTTGCCATGCCGCTGGCGGAAATGATCACGGCGGGCAGGCCCGTGGCTATCCCGTCAAGAGCGCGCGATTCTTCCCGGGTCCGCGTGTATTTGGCAATTTCACAAATGGCCCTGCAGGTGCCGGCAGGCAAACGCAGCTCGTTATGATACTTCAGGAGCAGGTCGGAGGCGTTGATCGCCATGGGACTGTCGAGGAATACGGGGAGATGGGCGGGTATGCGTCCCTCCCGCTTCAGCATGAACAGGTAATAGAGAAGCAGTTGCGCGCGTCCGACGGCGAAAGCCGGTATGACGATCGTTCCGCCCCTCCTGATCGTGCGCGTAATCACTTCCGTAAGATCCTGGAAAGGGTCGGAGGCGGCGTGGAGCCTGTCGCCGTAAGTCGATTCCGTCACCACATAATCGGCGGCTTCCATTTGCACCGGCGGCTTCATGACGGGGTCGTTGTCTCTGCCGATATCCCCTGAAAATACAATCGAAGTGGCCCCGTCATCGATCTTGATCATCGAAGACCCGAGGATATGCCCGGCCCGGTGCAGAGAGAAACACAGGAATTCGCCGAATTTACTTCTTTTGCCGTATTCAACAGGCCTGAAATTCCCAAGGCAATCCCTTGCATCCTGTTCGGTATAGAGGGGCAAAGCCGGATGATGCTTTGAATAGCCGTACCTGTTCGCGCGTTCGGCGTCCTCCTCCTGCAAATGGCCGCTATCGGGCAACACGATGCTGCAAAGATCAAGGGTCGCAGGCGAGCAGTATATGGGCCCGTTGAACCCGTCTTTCACAAGCCTGGGAATATATCCGCTGTGGTCGATATGGGCATGCGTCAGCAAGATAGAGCTGATGGACGAGGGCGGTACCGGAAAGCTCTCCCAGTTTCGCAGGCGAAGGTCTTTCAGGCCCTGGAAAAGACCGCAATCGACAAGATGCCTCTTTCCCGCATCCTCCAGCAGATATTTTGAACCGGTAACAGTTTGGGCGCCGCCCAGGAAAGTGAGTTTCATATCAACTTTTCTGCTTGTTCAGGCCATTTTAGCTTCCGCGAAAAATCTTGTATACTTGTATTTGAATTAATCAGCTTGATATCCGGGGATTATTTAAAAAACATGAATGACGCGCAGAAAAATCCGGCACAGGGGCTTACGGGTCAGGAAGCAGGTATCCGCCTGTCACAACAGGGGCCCAACGCCCTGCCCGAAGGCAAAAAGCGCCCTGCATGGCGCCGGCTGCTTTTCCAGTTCAACAATATCCTGATTTATATACTCATTCTTTCGGGCTGCATCACCGCTTTTCTCCATCATTGGATCGATACCGCCGTTATCGTCAGCGTTATCCTGATCAACGCGGCCATCGGGTATATCCAGGAAGGTAAAGCGGAGGATGCCTTGGCCGGCATCCGCAAGCTCCTGTCGCCGCAGGCGCTGGTCGTGCGGGATGGTCAGCAGCAGCATGTCGACGCCACCCTGCTTGTGACAGGAGATCTGGTCATCCTGAGCGCCGGCGACAAGATCCCTGCGGATATACGCCTCGAGAGCGCAAACAGCCTGCGCATACAGGAGGCGATACTGACCGGAGAGTCGCTGGACATCGAGAAAGCAGCCGGTGGCATCGCCTATGCCGGAACGCTCGTCACTTATGGCAACGGCGCCGGAATCGTCGCGGCAACTGGCGGCAATACCGAGATCGGGCGCATCAGCCAGAGCATGGGCGCCGTGGAGAGCCCCGAAACGCCGCTGACGCGCAAACTTGCCCGCCTTTTCCGCTATCTTGCAGTAATGATCATAGCCGTGGCGATAGCGGCTTTTATTTTCGGCGTCTACATTCGTCAGCTGCCGGTGGACGAGATGTTCATGGTCATGATCGGCATTGCCGTTTCCTCCCTGCCGGAAGGGCTGCCCGCCGCCATCAGCATCACGCTCGCCATCGGCGTGCGGATCATGGCACGGCGAAACGCGATTATCCGCAGCCTGCCGGTTGTAGAGACTCTGGGCAATACGACGGTTATTTGCACCGACAAGACAGGAACGCTCACGCATAACGAGCTTGTTGTCGCCCATGTCGTGACTGCGGGGCATGTTTTCACTGTGTCCGGCGTCGGATACAAGCCCGAGGGAAAATTTTTTCACGATGAACGGGAGGCCGCGCCAGCCGATTACCCGTGCGCCGCCAGGATGTTGCAAGGCGCCATGCTGAACAATGACGCCGTGTTGCGCCCCGTTGGGAGCGAATGGGCGCTGCATGGCGACCCGACGGAGGGCGCGCTCGCGGCCCTCTCGCTCAAGGCCGGACATAGCCGCGAAGATCTTCAATCGCGCTTTCCGCGTGTGGCCGAAATTCCCTTTTCAGCAGAACAGCGCTTTATGGCCACTTCCCATGCGGATCGCGCGGGCGGAGGAATCATCTACGTTAAGGGCGCGCCAGAAAGGCTGCTGGAGATGTGCCGCCTGCAGCTGGACGAGGCGGGGCAAGAACAACCGCTTGCAGCAGAATACTGGCGGCAGGCAATCGGAGCGCTGGCCAATAATGGCGAACGCGTGCTGGCGTTGGCATACAAGCATCTCGGAGCACCGTCTGCGGGCCTTGCGCCGCACGACATTGAAACAGGCCTCTGCTTTGTCGGCCTGTTTGGCATCACCGACCGCCCCCGGCAGGAAGCGGCGCCCGCGATAGCGCTTTGCCACCGCGCCGGGATAGCGATCAAGATGATCACGGGAGACCATTCCCTGACAGCCTCCGCTGTCGGCCGGGCTATCGGCATAACTGCCGCCCAGGACGTGCTGACGGGCGGCGAGATCGACGGGATGTCCGACCAGGAGCTGGAGCGACGGGTCGGCAGCGTCAATATTTATGCGCGCATGTTTCCCCAGCATAAACTGCGCCTTGTCGTGGCGCTGCAGAAACTGGGGCACGTGGTTGCAATGACCGGCGACGGTGTAAACGACGCGCCGGCGCTGAAAGCCGCGGATGTCGGCATTGCCATGGGCAAGCAGGGTACGGAAGTGGCCAAGGATGCCGCGCGCATCGTGCTGGCAGATGACAACTTCGCAAGCATCGCCGCCGCAGTCGAGGAAGGCCGTAACATCTACAAGAACCTTCGGTATACCATCCAGTTCATGCTCGTCACCGACTTCGCAGAGGGGCTATCGCTTGTTTTTTCGCTGCTGGCGGGGTGGACTTTGCCGATCACGCCCTTGCAGATATTGTGGGTGAACACCGTGACTTCCGTAACATTGTCTTTGGCGTTCGCGTTCGCGCCCCACCACAAGGATGCGATGGATGTGCCTCCCGTCCCGCAGGAAGCGCCGTTTTTCACCCCCCGGAAAACCCTGTCCTTTGCCCTCCACATCTTGCTTATGGCGTTTGGCACAATCCTGACTTTCCACTACATGCTACCCCTGCTCGGCGAAGCAGGGGCGCGGACTGCAGCCGTCAACGCCCTGATCGGTTTCCAGGTATGGTATCTCTGGAGCCTCTTCCCCATGCGAACAGCGCGTTCGAAAGGCTGGGCAAAGCACTATATGCCCGCGCTGCTGGCCTCGATTGCGACCGTTATCCTGCAAATAGCGTTTTGCCACGCGCCGTGGATGCAAAAGATCTTCGGCACGCAGGCGCCGGATGCGCTAGGCTGGTTGGCAGTTGCCGCCTTCACCTCTGCCATCCTTGTCTGGCACAGAACCGAAACCGCAATCGGAGTCCGTGCCAGGCGATAAACGATTTGAATGCCTGGAAAGTATTGGGGGTCCTGGCCAGAATCGAACCGGCACGCCCGTGAAGGCTCGCGATTTTAAGTCGCTTTCGGC
>JBGGMV010000026.1:0-10377 GCA_041287865.1 Alphaproteobacteria bacterium
GCATGGCAGAAATTCGCGCCCTTCGCGCTGCCGCGCGTGGTGTCCATCGCCATAACCTTCCTCGCCGTCATGGCTGCATGGGTCTTCTTCCGCGCTGAATCGGCCGAAACCGCGCTTTATATACTGTGGTGCATGACCGGCAAGTTCGGCATTGCGTTGCAGGATACCGGTGGCTGGCTGGTCAAAGCATTCGCGGCAATTGGCGTCGAGGTGCAGGATGTCGGCATCAGCCGCAACCTGCGCATCAACGAGAAATGGTATATCCTTTGGCTCGCGCTGGCGCTTGTCTTCTTCGCGCCTTCGACCCATGAAATCATGAAAAAGAAACTCGCGCTCGATCCGGGCGGCTTGGCGGCGAAACTGACAACGAAACGGCTCGAGTGGAAACCATCGACCGGTTGGGCGCTGGGTGCTGCGGCCATGGCGGGACTGTCGCTGCTGCTGCTGACCAAAGTTAACGCATTTATCTATTTCCAGTTCTGAGCATGATAGAAAAACGGTATATCAGAATTGTTCTTTTCTTCGCCGCTCTGCTGCTGCTGCTGGTGGCGGCGGTAAATTATATCGTTAATCCGCTGAACGCCTATAACGCGCCCGTCATCAAGGGGCTGAATAACATTCATCCCGCCGCCGGAACCTACACGCGGCTTTATAAAATCGAGGCCATCAAGCGTCAGAAACCTGACGTCATCATCCTCGGCACCTCGCGCGCCGATACCGGTTTCAACCCGCGCACCGAATATTTCCACGACATGACGCCCTATAACTTCGCGCTGCCCGCTGCCGGCATTATCGAGCAGCGCCGCCAGCTGGAATTCGCTCATGCCGTCGCGCCGCTGAAGCAGGCGATCATCACGCTCGATTTCTTCACTTTTAACGCGAAGAAGCTGGAAAACAAGCAGTTTGATCCCGAACGCCTGTCAGCTGAAGCGTTAAAACAGCCGCGCAGCTTTTTCGATACCTACGGCACGGTCGTCGCGCTTGATACCTTTATCGCCGCCATCAAGCACCTGAGCCGCCTGAAGCATCCCGAACGCTACGACGACAGCGACGAGAACGGGCATAAAATCAGCACCGGCGTCGAATATGCGATCCGCAAAGAAGGCGCGGGCAAGCGTTTTGTTACGCCGCCCAACGAAGACGAGATTAACGCCAGCGACTTTGCTTTCAACTATTCCCGTACTCCGGGCGACGACACGTTCCAGCATGTCGAGGCGATGCTGGAATTTACGCGCAAGAACCATATTGACGTGATCCTCATCATCCCGCCGGTGCACCAGACCTATCTCGATACGCTTGAAAAAACAGGCAGGGGGCCGCTGGTGGAGAAATGGAAGGCGCGCCTGACCGAGATTGTGGACGCCAACGCTCTGCGTTATAGCCAGCGCGTCTATCCGCTCTGGGATTTCGCCTATTATAACGCAATCACCACCGAGCCCGTGCCTGCGCTCGATGACAAAACTACCCGCCCGCAATGGTTCTACGATTCAAATCATTTCACCACGGCGCTCGGCGATGTCGTGCTGGAAAAAGTGCTGGGGATTAGTGATGATTATCCCGATTTCGGGCGGCGGCTGGATTAACCCAGCGCGCGCTGCATGAATACCGTATCCAGCCAGCGATCGAATTTAAATCCGACATCTTTCAACACGCCGACATCGCGGAACCCGAATTTGCGGTGCAGGTTGATCGAAGCGGCGTTGCCGCTATCGCCGATCACGGCGATGATCTGTTTGTAACCGTTCTTCTCGCAAGCGGTGATAAGTGCAGGCATCAGCAACGCGCCGATGCCTTTGCCCGCCATGTCATGTCGCACATAAATCGAATTTTCGACCGTATGACGATAGGCGAGGCGCGCACGATAGGGGCCGACATAGGCATAGCCCACAATCTCGCCGCCGGTTTCGGCCACAATGTAGGGAAAACCCTTGGCCGTAATCTCGCTGCGGCGGCGAAGCATCTCGGCCGCATCGGGCGGCTCGATTTCGAACGAGGCCGTGCCGGTGCGCACATGATGCGCGTAGATCGCGGCAATTGCTGGAACGTCATTTTCGGTGCTGGGGCGGATCAGGGTCATGCGGATTTTCTACCTGAATGCGCAGCGGGCGTCCTCAAGAAAACAGCCTTAAAAATCATGCACTTATGTAAATATTTTGAGGCTAAACCCTGAAACAGATTGCACCATTTCATAAAATGTGTGATACAGGCGGTCTCCCGAAGAGATCGGAATGTAGCTCAGCCTGGTAGAGTGCTTGCTTCGGGAGCAAGAGGCCCGGGGTTCGAATCCCCGCATTCCGACCATTCTTTTTCTCCCCCAAACTGCTGTATAATACCCGATGCGCGGGAAGGGCGTGGATTCATATGTCCGAAGGCAGTGCCAACAAAGCATCCGAAGTCGTCCTGATTATCGTCATCGTCGGGTTTATGGCGGCATTGGCGATGCTGATTCCGCAGGCGCGGCAATTCGTTTTCGGCAACGGAGGTGGAGGCGGCGGTGTTCAGCGCGGCGCCGATAACGCCGTTTATGATCCGGTGCGCAATAAATTCCCCATGGCGCAGTACACCCAGCTGTTCAAAAAGCACCGTTTTGCGACGCTCGAAAACGGCTATAAACGCGTGCAGCAATACTATTTCAGCGCGCCGGCCAAAATGGCGCAGGGCGTCCGTTATCCGCTCGTCGTCGTGCTGCATGACAAGGCGGGCATGGCCTATGCGCCGGTCTATTTACGCGAAAGGCGCGTCAGCACGGATTTTCCAGCCTTCATCGTCGTGCCGCAGGCGGCGCCGACCAAGGTCTGGTCTTCCCCCAAAAAATATTCAGGGCAGGAATTTACGGGCGCCGCCAAGGCGCCGATCAGTGAAAATTACGCCATGCCCGATGTGCTCGATATCGTGGCGACACTGATGGATACTTATCCGGTCGATCCGTCGAGGCTTTATATCGTCGGCTGCGACGAAGGCGGCGCGGGCGTTTACGGCACGGCGCAATATCACCCCGGCATTTTCGCGGCGGGCGTCGTGATGAACGGCATGTGGAGCTACCTCGATGCAGCCAAGCTGACCAAGATGCCGCTGCTGGTGCTGCAGGGGGATGAGGACAAGGTTTATGATCCTGGCTTCGCGCGCACGATGTCACGGGCGATGAAATCTGCCGGCGCGCCTGTCGATTATTCCGAGCTGCAGGGCGTGTCGCATGAATGTTCCGATAGTCGTCTGTACATTCATTCGGTGTGGAAATGGCTGTTCAGCAAGCAACGCCAGATGCCTGCACCTGACCCCGAGCCGCAACTCGCCCAGCCATGAAGGGCAAGCTTATCCTGCTGATCGTATTCCTCTGCCTCTGGCTGCCCATGGTCGCCTTTACGCAGGGCAGCCTCAGTTTCGATCCGCCGCTGAAAAACGCGAAAACCTATGGCCCGCTGGTCTGGAAGCTGGAGAACAAGGATATATTCTTCCGCGTCTTTCCGCCGCATTTCCGTTTTATGCTTTACGGCCGGATGGCGCAAAGCGGGCGCACGCAGACTGTCGCCGTCGAAACAGATTTTTTCCGCTGGATGTCGCTGCTGACGCGCCGCCAGATGGAGCCGGGGCCGCTTTACGTCACCGACCTGCGCGCGCGGCCCTATGTGACGGCATGGGATATCGAACATGATGCCAATCTGGACGTAAAACTGGGCTTCGCCCGCGTGAACTGGACATTCTTCCCCTGGGCGGGGCTGACGGCGCTGCTGCCGCTCCTGTTCTGGTTCTGGATGAGTGCGGATGCTTCGCAAGTCTTAAGCCCGCGCGAACGTTTCGAACGAGACGAACAATTCCGCCAGAAAGTCCGCGATCTAGAAATCGATTATAAAGACCGCGCGGCGGCACTGCGTCGTCGCACGGTTATGCTGGCGTTTCTGGGCTATGGCGTATTGTTCGGCAGTATTTTGCTGATGCTGCTGGTGGCGGCGGGGCTTGCGATTGTGGCGGTCACGCTGACGCAGACGGGCGGGCTCGCCGCTGTTCTCTTTATCGTTCCGGCCGCTTTCGCCTTCAAGCTCGGCAAATCGCTGCTGAGCCCGGCGGGCGGCGATATGGGCGTGCAGTTGCAGCTGAAAGACGCGCCGCAGTTGTTCGCCATGCTGGAACGCATCCGCAAAACCACCGGCGGCCCGCCGTTCGAACGCGTCTTTATCAGCCATATCATGAACGCTAGTGTTTCGCGCCATACGGGCAGGCTGGGCATTTTCGGCTTCGGCCCCGTAACGCTGACGCTGGGCTTGCCCCTGATGCAGGCGCTGAGCGTCGAACAGGTGGAGGCCGTGATCGGCCATGAGTACGGCCATGTGGCGGCGCGCGACAATGCGCTTGGCCAATGGGTTTACCGCATCCGCAACAGCTGGCTGAAACTGGGCGACCAGCTGAAGGCAGAACAGATGTGGTATGTGCTGCGGCTTAACCGGTTCTATGCGTGGTTCATCGGTTCTTTCAGCCCCTATAGCTTTACCCTGTCGCGCAGCTGCGAATACGAGGCCGATGCCTTTGCGGCAAAAGTTGTTGGCCAAAAACATGTGGCCGATGCGCTGGTCGCCGTGAATATCGCTGGCGACGAGCTGGAGGGGGCTTTCTGGGCGCAAGTGTGGAAGCAGGCGAGGGTATCGCCAGAGCCCGCAGGTCGTGCCTTCCATGCCATCGCTTCATACTTCCGCGAACCACGCGACAGGCGTGAAGCGCTGGGCTTGATGGCGAAGGAAGAAGCGAGTTTCAACAGCACCCACCCCGCAACCGTTCAGCGGGTGGAGGCACTGGGACAAGAACTTTCCCTGCCGCCGCCGCTGGGCAGCAGCGGCGCGGCGCGGTTGCTGGGACCGCTTGAAAATGCGCTTGTGGCGATGTTCGACAAGGCCTGGGCCGAATGGAACAGGAGCGAGTGGCGCAAACGCTTCGCCGAATACCAGATGAGCGCACGCAAATGCGAGGCGTTGCAGGCGCGCGGCGTGGCGCGGCTGAACCGCGATGAACTGTATGAACTGGTATCTGCGGCCAGCGTGCTGGAGGACGACCAGCTGGTCATGGCCGCCTGCAAGGAAATTATCGCGCGCGAGCCGCAGAACGCCGCCGCCTACGTCAACCTGCTGGGCCTGCGGCTGGTGGCCGATAATGACGAAAGTGCGCTTTATAAAATGGAAGACCTGCTGCGCGACAAGCCTTTTTACACCGATACAGCCTGTCGCTTTGTGCTGCGTTATCTCTACAAGCATAACCGGACGGAGGAGGCGAAGGTCTGGCGCTTCCGGCTTGATGAATGGAATTACCATCAGGAAGCGGCGAGGGAAGAGCGTTCTTTGATTTTCGCCAGTGACGATTTCGCCCCGCCGAATATCCAACACGAATTCATCCGCAAGATCCGTGATCATTTCTCGCCGCATAAATGCGTCGGGCGTGTCTATATGGCGATCAAGCGGGTGAAGTACCTGCCGGAGCAGGTGATGGTGGTGGTAGGCGTCATGCCGAACCGCTGGCAATTCCGGAGTGCTCGCAAACGCGACGAGGAGCTGGCACGTGTCATTGCGTCGAGTCCGCTGAAGGGGCAATTCCATTATTTCCTAATCGATAAGGTGGCAGGGCTGGAAACGCGGCTGAAAAAGATCGAAGGCGCGCTGGTCTTCAAGCGTTAGGGTTTATGATATTTGCACTGAGATTCCACGCAAAGGCAGGAATAACCTTCCTGTGTTTTCGATGTCTGGTCGCGTGACACCATTGCCTGCTGCAACTCGCTGACGGGTTCCTGCTTGTGCTGGCAGGTTTCCCATTCGTCCTTGCCGCGCACTTCGCAATCTGTGTTGGCGGTGCAGGGCAGGGGTGCTGACTGTGCGGGCTTTTCACAGGCAGAGGTGCATTCTTTTTCTGGCGCGGGAGTCGTCATAACGGAATAGAGGCTTATCATGACGCCGATCAGGATTATGACGATGGAGAGTTTCAGTAGCGGGTTTTTCTTTCCGCTGCTCACGCGTGCACCTTGCGGACGAGGTCGTGGAAGTATACCACGCCATTTTCATGGCGCGGCGATAGTTCGCCGGTTTCGTAGACACCTGCCGACAGGTTTTTCTGCACGATCTCGCAAATATCGATGTCTTCCTGCGTGACTGTGCGGGAGAGGGCGATGGTTTTCTCGTTTTCTTCGCGCGCCGCTTCGGACACGTCCTTGAACAGGTAGCAGTATTTCAGCTCGCAGCTGTCGGGGCCGGTGGGGTTGACGATTTCGAGGTTCATGCCGTTTTTGTAGATGTTCAGCGCGATGTTCGGCCAGAGCCAGACCCAGAGGCCGCTATTGGCCGCGCTATCCGCGCGCTCGGGCTTCAGGCCGGTTTCGTGAAGCGCGATGCGCTCCTGCGGCACGACGCGGTAGGTGGCGAAATCGATATCCTTGTTCAGCAGCGGATGCAGGATGGGGATGTGGTACCCCTCCATGTAATTTTCGATATAGGTTTTCCAGTTGCATTTCAGATGGTGGCTGGCCATGGAAAAGAATTTGTAATTCTCCAGCCCTTGACCTTCCAGCGCTTTGGGCAAATCGCCAAGGCTCTTGTGGAACGAGGGCGCTTTTTCGCCCATGCAGATGAATACCAGCCCGGCGATGCTGCGCACATGGATGGGGAAGAGCGAAGTGCGTTCGCAGAGCGATTTCTCGTCACCGCCGAAGCCCGGCGTCTTGCAAAGCTTGCCGTCCGTATCGTAGACCCAGCCATGGTACATGCAGCGCAGGACTTCCGTCTTGCCGTGGCCTTCTTTCAAGACTTGCGAGGCACGGTGGCGGCAGACGTTGTGGAAGGCCTTCAGCTGGTTATCCTTGCCGCGCAAAACCACGATCGGCCGGCCCGCCAGCGTAAAGGCGACATATTGCCCCGGTTTCTCGACAAGGCTTTCATGGCAGAACAGCATCCAGTCGGCATAGAACAGCTTCTCGCACTCCGACCGATACATTCCGGCGTCGTGATACCATTTGGCGGGCAGGGTATGCGTGTTTTCAGTCGCGGCCTGAGGCTGGGGCTGTGCTGTCATTTCGATATCCTTTATTGCGGGTAAGGGACATTACCACGCGCAAATGGAAACCAAAAGAGGGCCTTTGAGCTTCTTTTTCTACCGGTTATTGCTTCAGGAAGCCTTTTTCCATGGCCGTCAGGAAGCGGTCTTCCATACCGTACTGGCGGAGTTTTTCGGCGAAACGGGGGCGAAGGCCGGTCTGTCTGAAACTGCCCTTGACGCGGCCGTCCTCTGATTCACCCTCGATGACATAGGTCACGAGATCCTGCAGGGAGATGATATCGCCTTCCATGCCGGTCGTTTCCGTGATGCTCATCACCTTGCGCGAACCGTCTTTCAGTCGCTGAATCTGGACGATGACGTTGACGGAAGAGGCAATCTGGTGGCGAACCGTCTCGGGTGGAATATTCAGGCGCGACATGGCGATCATGCTTTCAAGGCGGCCGAGCGCGTCACGCGGCGTGTTGGCGTGCACGGTGCCCATCGACCCGTCGTGGCCGGTATTCATGGCCTGCAGAAGGTCGAAGGCCTCGGGCCCGCGCACTTCGCCGACCACGATGCGGTCGGGGCGCATGCGCAGACAGTTGCGGACGAGGTCGCGCATCGAGACTTCGCCCGATCCCTCGATGCCGGGCGGACGGGTTTCAAGGCGCACGACGTGCGGCTGCTGAAGCTGCAGTTCCGCGGCGTCTTCGCAGGTGACGACGCGTTCTTTCGGGTTAATGTAGCGCGTTAGGCAGTTGAGCAAGGTCGTCTTGCCCGAGCCGGTGCCGCCGGAAATGAGAATGTTGATACGGCAGGCCGCGATAATACGCAGCATTTCGGCGGTGGATTCATCGACCGAGCCGAAGCCGAGCAGTTTTTCCAGCGTCAGGCGTTCTTTCTGGAACTTGCGGATCGTCAGGATCGCGCCGTCAATGGCCAGAGGCGGCAGAATGATGTTAACGCGCGAACCGTCCTGAAGGCGTGCGTCGCAAATGGGGCTGGAATCGTCCACGCGCCTGCCGACCTGGCCGGCGATGCGCTGGCAGATCGTTGTCAGGTGCAGGTCGTCGCGGAAGGTGATGGCAGAGCGTTCAATAACGCCGTTCATCTCGAGGTAAACAGTTTTAGGGCCGTTGACCATGATCTCGGTGACTTCGTCGCGCGCGAGCAGGTGCTCGATCGGGCCGAGGCCGATCATTTCGTCCATGATCAGTTGTGTAACGTGCTCGGTTTCCTTGAGGGAGAGCTGCATTTCATTGAGGCGCGCCACTTCCTCGACAGTCATGCGCATTTCGCCGAACAGGCGCTCGCGGGGCAGGATGGCGAACTGGCGGAAATCCGCGCTTTGACGGATCGAAGACCAGATGCGCCGGAAGGATTCTTGCGCATAGGTGGAAGCCGGTTGCAGTGATTCCGGCGTGGGCGGCACCACCGTAATCTTGTTCGTGTTGGACGGCGCCGCGCTTTGCACGGGCAGAGGGCTGCTGGGGAAATTTCCCGCTGCAGGCGTCGGTTCCAGTTTCACGGGCTCGAATTGCTTCGGGGTTGCACCAGCGGCGTTCTTTTTGCCGAAACCTGATGTGCTGGCAGGCTTCGTCGTTTGTTTGCTCTCTTGAAAAAGATTAGACATGATGCGCCCTGTGTGATGATCGGTTGAAGCTCTCTGCGTGACGGCATTTATTTAACAGAATACAGGTGGGTATGTCAAGAAGTTCCTACTTGCGGACACAAGCCCGTATTCTGAATAATTAAACTATTTCAAGCATATGCGGGTGCTTTAGCAGGACTGACAGGCCCTTGGCTACTGTTAAGATCACTGTTCTTCAGGCTTTTTTGCGCACCAGGAATGGCCCGAATTCCACCATCAAAATCGCAAGGATAATCAGGGTGCAGCCGGCGGCGCCAATCGGGGTCAGCCGTTCGCTCATCATGATCGCGCCGAAAAGGGCGGCGAAGAGCGATTCAGCGCTCAAAATCACGGCGCTGTCGGAGGCAGGGGTATATTGCTGGGCGACCACCTGCAGCGTATAGGCGATGCCGCCCGAAATTGCCCCGGCGTAGAGAATGGGAAGGGCGGCTGCACGGATGCCTTCCCATGTGGGCGTTTCAAAGATCAGGGCCGCGACAAGGCACAGCGCAAAACAGGCGGCATACTGCCAGAAGCAGATGCGGATCGGCGCCTTCACCTTGCCGACGATGCGTCCCACCATGGCGACCTGAAAGCCGAAACCGACGGCGCAAAGCAGCACCAGCATGTCGCCCAGCCCCAGCGCCGTCAACTCGCCGCTGTTGCGCGACAGGCAATAGACGCCGATGACGGAAAGCAGCGCGGCAGGATAGATGAAGGACGAGAGTTTTTGCTTGTAAATGAACAGGCACACAACCGGCACGAACAGGACATACAGGCCTGTCAGGAAACCGGCATTGGTGACGGAAGTATGTTTGATGCCTTCCTGCTGCAGCGCGACGGCGGCGGTGAAGACCAAGGCCAGCAGGCCGATTTCTATGCCGCGCGAACGTGTAACGGGCTCGTTCCGTTTATGCTCCCGCCATGCGAGCGGCGCGACCAGCAGCATAGACAAAAAGAAACGCGAGGCAATGAAGGTGTAAGTGCCGACGTGGGCGAAAGCTTCTTTCTGCGCCACGAAGGCCGCGCCCCAGATCAGCGCGACGAGCAGCAGGACAAGGTCGGCCTGTATGCGGTTCATGCCGGTTGCTTACAGCAAGGTGCTGAGCGCGAAAGCGAACATCAGCGCGGCTGTCATCAAGGCGTGTTTCATCGGGCGGCTCCTGTTTCGCGCCCAATGTATATAACCCGGGATTAACCTTCAATATCGATCAGGGGGAGGGCGCAGAGCGGCGGCGCTGTTCTTCCATGATGGCTTCCTGCCGTTGCAGGTCCTGCTTGGCGATTTCCGCTTTGTCCGTGGCTTCTTCGGCCGCGATGGCGGCTTTCTGGTCGGGGGTGGGGCCGGTGTCGGTCGTGCCTAGCTTCACAAGCGCGCTGACAAGGCCGAGCGTCAGGAAGGCGGAAACGCCTTTTTCAACGACCTGGCCGAATTTTGAATCAGAAAAACTCATGAAATAACCCCTTCATTATTATGTAATCTATGATATCATCGCTCTTGGTTTAAATCAATGTTCATAAATTCATGCGGCTAAAGTTACATTATTTCAAGGGCTTAATGATATGACGATCATTGCCATCGGCGGGGGCGAGGACAAGACCGGAGACAGGACGGTTTTGAAGCGCGTGCTGGCCGAAACGGGCAAGGCTGTGCCCGTTGTGCTGGTCATCACCACTGCCACCGGATACCCGGAAGAAGTCGGGGACAATTATCGCCGCGCCTTCGCTGGCCTCGGCCGGCT
>JBGGMV010000027.1:0-9087 GCA_041287865.1 Alphaproteobacteria bacterium
GCGATCGCTTCTGTTGTCTTTTTTACGATGGCAATACTAGCTGGCGAGACCAGGTGGCAGATTAAATTTTCTATAGCCTGTTTTTTCTCAATATTACTATTTTTCTTTTTGGAATTGCGCGACTATTCTGCCCGCGCAAAGGATAAAAAACTTACTGCGGGGCGAGAAGAAGAAACTATTTGCACATTTGCACGGCAGCTCAACTGCCGCGAGACAGATACGTGGATAATTCGTGCCGTATATGAAGAACTTTCAAATTATAATGGTTACTCTCCTCGCCTTGATGATCGTTTGGTTGAAATATGCGAGCATGGCGACGATATTGATTGGCTGGTCTTGGATATTTCAGAAAGATTGGGCCGTCCGCTTAAAAATACCGAGCAAAACCCTTATTTCGACAAAGTTACAACCGTTCGCGATCTGATATTGTTTTTCACCCAGCAGCCTCACGCGGAATCAAAGGCGAAAGCCCCTGCTTAAATTATTGTCCAACTCTCGACGCCACCCCGCCGAAGGGCGGGGTCTGGTAGCGCGTCCGCGCGTCATATGACTCATACACATCGCAGACGCGATGTGCCGGACCCCGCTCTTGTATGCACCAGCATGCTTCGCATGAGGCGGGGTGGCGATTTTATAGAGAGTTGTATGAAGCCCAACTAGGTCCCCGCTTTCGCGGGGAGGACAGTTTGGAGTGCGTATTACGGCGTCAAAGGTTTGCGGGAAAGCTTGTAGGCTTTTGCTTTTTCTTCGGCGCCTTCCAGAGATACGCCTTTTTTATGCGCCCATTTTTCCATGGCGTCGAGGCAAAGCTCGTAAGATTTCTGTTTCTGCGGATCCTTGTCGAACAAGGCATACTCCAGCAGCGCAGTGCTATAAGCTGATTTATATTTTGTATCAATATTTTCGAAGAGCGGATCAGCGCCACGATCCAGCAATGTCTGGACGAGGCCCGGCATCTCTTTCATCACAGCCTGGCGCAAAGGTTCATTAAAACCGTATTGGACATCTGCCCCTTTATCGAGGAGCTTGATCGCGAGTGTCTCGTTACCGTCATGGCAGGCGTCCATCAGCTTTTTACCGTTTCGCTGGGCCGCCAGTTGCGTGAAATAACCTGAGATTTTTTTAAACATGTTGGAGCTCCCCGTTTGAAATATTATGTAAAATAATATACTCCAAACAGGCTTCCCGTGAAAGGGAATATTGCTATCTCATTGAAATAACTTACAAATAAATTATCGCAACTTACGCCTCGTTAAACGCCTTCTCGATCTGGGCGATATCCAGCTTGATCATCTTCATCACTTCCAGCATCGCGGCGTCGATTTTTTTCTGGTTGCCGGAGCCGAACATTTTATCCATCGATGAATGGCAGATCTGCCAGTTGACGCCGAATTTATCCGACAGCCAGCCGCATTGCTGGGGCGTGCCGCCGTCTTTCAGCATCCTGTCCCAGAGCGCGTCGAGCTCGGCCTGCGTATCACACGGCGCGACCAGAGACATGGAGGGCGTCTGTGGGAAATCGATGCCGCCGTTCAGCACCATGAATTTCTGGCCCATCATTTCGAACTGGATGGCCAGCACCGTGCCGGGGGCCGGCTGGTCGAGGATATTGCCGTCGGTGTCCTTCCGCTTGTCCCCGTAATCGCCGTAGTAGCTGGTGGTGAGGATTTTTGAATCCTTGAAGACCGACACGTAGTAATCGGCCATTTCCTTGGCGCTGACGTTCGACCAGATACAGGTATAGGGTTTTTGCATGGTGTTTCCTTCTCGTGCGAAATGCCAAACCATTGCTACCACACCGCGGTTCCGCTCGCTTCCTCTTTATTCGAATTATGTAAATTAAAATCCTCGATAAAGCCGCAACTTTTATTGAATTTCCGCGCCATAATGTGGGAGAAGGTTTCAGAAGGATAAAGGAAGAAAATGGACAAAATTCGTATATTCGGCGGCAACCAGCTGAACGGTGATATCGAGATCAGCGGTGCGAAGAACGCCGCCCTGCCGCTGCAGTGCGCGGCCATCCTGACCGACCAGCCCCTTGTGCTGACGCGCGTGCCGGATTTGAAAGACGTGCTGTCGCTGGACGAAGTGCTGGAACAGCTCGGCTGTTCGGCCAAGTACGATACCAAGACCAAAAAACTCACCCTGCACGCGCCGAAAATCACCAGCTGCGAAGCACCCTATGAACTGGTGCGCAAGATGCGCGCCTCGATCCTCGTGCTCGGCCCGCTGGTCGCGCGTCATGGCGAGGCGAAAGTTTCACTGCCCGGCGGCTGCGCCATCGGCACGCGCCCTGTTGATCTTCATATCGAAGGCCTGAAACGTCTCGGCGCCGAAATTGAACTGCACGAAGGCTATATTCACGCGAAAGCGCCCAAGGGCGGGCTTGTGGGTGCGGCCGTCCACTTCACGAAAGTTTCCGTGGGCGCGACAGAGAACCTGATGATGGCGGCTGCGCTGGCCAAGGGCACTACGGTGCTGACCAATGCCGCGCGCGAACCCGAAATCGTCGACCTCGGCGAATGCCTGATCGCCATGGGCGCGGAGATCGAGGGCCTTGGCACCGATAAAATCACCATCAACGGTAAGCAATACCTGCGCGGCACGGAGCATAGCGTGATCGCTGACCGTATCGAGGCCGGCACCTTTGCCGCCGCAGCCGCCATGACAGGCGGCAAGGTGACGCTGAAGAACTGCGAAATGAAGCACCTGCAATACCTGCTGGAACCGATGAACAAGGCGGGCGTTGAAATCGTTGCCTCTGGCAAAGACGTAACGGTCGAGCGCAAGCGCGCGCGCCTCAAGGGCTTCGATATCATGACCGTGCCCTACCCCGGCTTCCCCACCGACCTGCAGGCGCAGATGATGTCGGTGCTAACCATTGCCGAGGGTGCCGGCATGGTGACCGAAACCATCTTTGAAAACCGTTTCATGCACGTGCCGGAACTGGCCCGCATGGGCGCGGATATCACCGTGCATGGATCATCGGCCCTTGTGCGCGGCGTGCCGAAACTGAAAGGCGCGCCCGTGATGGCGACCGACCTGCGCGCCTCCGTCTCCCTCATCCTCGCCGGCATGGCGGCGGAGGGCACCACGACGGTCAGCCGCATCTATCACCTCGACCGCGGTTATGAAGACCTTGTCGGCAAGCTCACCCGCGTGGGCGCGAAGCTGGAACGCTTTGCCGAGCGCGAAGAGGCTGCGGAATGAGCGGCGGGGCTGCGCCCTTCCAGATCATCAAGATCGAGCTGGACCGCGACAGCATCGCCACCCGCTCCCCCGAGATCGAGGTGGAACGCCACCGCGCTATCTCTGACCTGCTGGACGAAAATTCCTTCCGCCTTGTGACCGAGGGGGCCGAAGGGCCCTACCGCCTGCGCCTTGCCTTTGAAGGGCTGGACAGGCTGCTGATACAGGTGAATTGCACCCAGTCAGGGCATCAGGAGGAGATTCCGCTCCCCCTCTCGCCCCTCAAGCGCCTGATCGCCGATTACACCATTATTTGCGATAATTTCTATAAAACGGCCAAAGCGGGCGAAATGCACAGACTCGAGGCCATCGACATGGGCCGGCGCGGGATTCACAACGAAGGGGCTGAAGTCCTGGCCGAAACCCTTGAAAATAAAGTAATTGTGGACAAAACGACTGCTAGGCGTTTATTTAGCCTTCTGTATGTGCTACACATTCGCAGCACCACAACAATTACCTGAGGACTAATGTCAGAAAAAGAAGACCTTATGAGCTTTGACGGCATCGTGACGGAGCTGCTTCCGAATGCGATGTTCCGCGTCAAGCTCGACAATGGGCACATCATCCTGGGCCACAGCTCGGGCAAAATGCGCAAGAACAAGATCCGCATCCTTGAAGGCGACCGCGTCACCGTAGAAATGACGCCCTACGACCTCACCAAGGGCCGCATCACCTTCCGCCATAAATAATTGTAATGCTGGTCCTCGCCTCCGCCTCGCCGCGACGGCTGGAACTGCTGAAACAGGTCGGCATCACGCCGGGCAAAGTCGCGCCTGCGGATATCGATGAAACGCCGCTGAAGGGCGAGCTGCCGCAGATTTACGCGAAGCGCATCGCGTCATCCAAAGCTTTGAAAGTCGCCGGCCTGCACGCGGGCGATGTTGTGCTGGCCGCCGATACCGTGGTCGGCGTGGGCCGCCGCATATTGCCGAAAACCGAAACTGTCGAAGAAGCGCGGAAGTGTCTGGAATTAATGTCTGGCCGCCGCCATGACGTCATCACGGCAGTGTCGGTGGTGGGAACGGATGGGAAACAGAAAACGAAACTCGTTGTTTCCGTTGTGAAATTCAAGCGCCTGTCAACGGCCGAGATCGCGGCCTATATTGATTGCGGTGAGTGGAAGGGCAAGGCGGGCGGCTATGCCATACAGGGCAAGGCGGCCGCGCTGATCCCCTACATCAGCGGCTCCTATTCCAACATCGTGGGCCTGCCGCTGTATGAAACACTCGCCATGTTAAAGGACGCAGGCGCATGAGCGGCATGGAAATCCTGATCGACGAAATCGACGGTCGTTTGCACGCGGCTGTCGTCAGCAAGGGCAAGCTGCACGACCTTTACGTCGACACCAAACACATGGGTGAATCGTGGTCGTCGCTTTACCTCGGCAAGGTGACGAAAATCGATAAAAAGCTGGATGCCGCGATTGTCGATCTTGGCAACGGGCTTTCCGGTTTCTTGCCGGCGAAGCATGTCCACCAGCCCGGCGGCTATTCGTCCGAAGCGCGCAGCGGCATCGCGGAAAAACTGAAAACCGGCGACATGCTGCTGGTGCAGGTGAAGGCCGAAGCGAAAAAAGCCTCGCAGCACGAAAACCACAAAGTCCCGCGCCTGACCACGCGCATCTATATCATCGGCCACCATCTGGTTTATTGCCCGCTGGCCAGCCATGTCACCATGTCGCGCCAGATCGAGCGGCCCGAGGTGCTGTCTATCGGCGAACGCATCAACGCCAAGGGCGGCTGGATTTTGCAGGAACATGCCGTGGAGGCCGAACCCGACGTGCTGGAAATCGAGGCACGCCAGCTGGCCGCCTTCTGGCAGAAAATCATGGGCGCGAAAGACGCCAGCGACGGCCGCCCCCGCCTGCTGAAATCGGGCATCAATGCCATTTACCGCGTCATGTCCGATTATGGCGCCGAGGGCATCGACCATATTTATTGCGGCACGAAAAAAGTTTTCGACATGATGACGCAGTGGTGCGTGACCTTCGATCCGCCGCTGGCGAATTCGAAACGCCTGCGCCTTTTCCGGCCCGAACGCACGGCGCAGCAGTTGTTCGACATGTATGATGTGTCGACAGATATCGAAACGCTGGGCGCGCCTACTGTTCATCTGGAGGGCGGTGGATCGCTGATTATCGAGCATACGCATGCGCTGACCACCATCGACGTCAACCAAGGCAACGCCAGCAGCAACGTCGAGGCGAACGAGGCCGCGGCTTTGGAAGCCGCGCGTCAGGTGCGTCTCCGCAATCTGAACGGCGCGATATTGATCGACTTCATCGGCATGGAAGAACGCTGGCGCGTACAAAAACTGCTGGACAGCCTGACCGACGCCTTCAAGGGCGATCCCGCCCAGCCGCAGGTACACGGCTTCACGCGCCTCGGCATCGCCGAAGTCACGCGCAAGCGCCGCACGGGCACCTATCTGGAACGGATTTCCGGCTAGGGCCTGACCTGCGTCTCGATAATGATCTTTACATCATCCGAAACCGCAGATTTGAGCTTGCTCAGGCCGAAGTCGGAGCGCTTGATGGCCATGACGCCCTTGAAGCCCAGCGGCTTTTTGCGTTTCGTCGTGCCAGCCGCTTCCCTCTTCAGCACAACGTAAAGGGTGACGGGCCGCGTCACGCCGTGCAGCGTCAGCCTGCCCGCCACCTTGGCGCGCTTGCCGTCGGGATCCAGCACCACTTTCGAGCTTTTATAGGCGGCTTCGGGGTATTTATCCGTTTCGAGGAAATCCGCGCCCTTCAGCATCGTATCGATGCGCCCGACGCCCGTCCTCAGGCTGGCAGTGTTAATCGTGACCTTGACGGTGTTGAGCGCGGGCGCTTTCGGGTCAAGGCGCAGAAAGCCCTGCTTGAGCGTGAAATTGCCCGTAGTCTTGGAAACGCCCAGCAGCCGCACGCGCCACAAGACGGTGGTATGGGCTGGATCGAAGGTAAAGGTTTCCGCCTGCGCCGTCTGGGACAGCAACACAAGCGCGACGAAGGCGGCCACAAGGTGTTTGGGCGATATCCCGGAAAAATTCAACCAGCCAGCTTGGCAGCGGCTGCCTTGGAGTTTTCGTAGGCAATTCGGATACCCTGCGAGACGATGTCGGGCAGGATGGCGTCGAAAATCTTCTGGTCCTTGAACAGCTGCGAGAAACCGCCGGTGCCGATCACCACGGTTTCCTCGCCCGGGAACAATTCATTGCGATAGCCCGACACGACTTCGCGCATCGCGCCGAGGTGGCCGAAGTAAAGGCCCCGCTGGATGCATTCGCGCGTCGACTGGCCGAGGTATGTGGGCGGCGTTTCGATATCGACTTCCATCAGCTTCGCGGTATTCGATTTCAGCGCCTCCATCGACAGGCGCATGCCCGGCATGATGATGCCGCCGAGGAAGTCGGCTTTTTTCGATACCGCCACCAGCGTCGTGGCCGTGCCGAGGTCGGCGATGATCAGGTTTTTCTGCGGGAAGGCGTCGACGCCGCCGATGGCGCCCGCGATCAGGTCGGCGCCCACTTCGGCGGGGTTTTTGTATTTGATATTGATGCCGGTCTTCACGCCTGCCTGCAGCACGAAATATTCGGCCTTGGGGAAATAGGTGTTGAAGGCGTGCCGGATGGTGAAATTGCAGCTGGGCACGACGGAGCAAAGCGCCGTCACCGAGACCCTCTCGTAATCGATGCCGTTGGTTTCCAGCAGGTTACGGAGGAACAGCCCGAATTGGTCTGACGTGCCGATCTGGTGCGTGGCATAGCGGAAACGAAGCGACAGCTTCTTGCCTTCAAACAACGCCCCCACGATATGGGTGTTGCCGACATCCAGACATAACAGCATTTATTTGACTCCGTTTAAGCCGCCCTATCCTGTTTAACCTCAGATAGCGGCACGTTGTCAATAAGACGCACGTCGCCCAGCCAGGCGGCCGCCAGCCTGCGGCCCCATTTTGTGGCCACATATTCGGGGCGGAAGCCCGATTCAGCGAGCTTTTTCATCACTTCTTCGTCCGAAAGGCTGCTTTTCAGAAGTCGGCTGATTTCGGTCGCCTGTTTCCGCTGTTCGGGGCTTAAGCGCCCGTTACGGGATGACAGGGCAAGGCCGTCCTCCTGCCGGATGGTCGGGCAGGGCACGATTTCGGTCGGGATAAAGAAGGCCTCGACCATCTTTTTGACCAGCGTCAGCTGCTGGAAATCCTTCTCACCGAAATAGGCCTTATCCGCCTGCGCGATGTTCAGCAGTTTCAGCACGACGGTCAGCATCCCTTCGAAATGCCCGGGGCGGAATTCGCCCTCGAGTTCTTTCGAAATGGTTTTTTCCACCACCTGTACGTCGTATTTGTCGGGGTACATGGCGGGTTCATCGGGATAAAGAATATAGTCCACCCCCGCCGCCTCCAGCAGCTTGCAATCGGCCTCGAAAGTGCGCGCGTATTTCTCGTAGTCGCTGCGCTGGTTGAACTGCGTCGGGTTCACGAAAAGGCTGACGATCACATGATCGTTTTCCGCCCTTGCGCGTTTCGCCAGTTCGATATGCCCTTCGTGCAGGTTGCCCATCGTGGGCACGAATCCGAGAGAGCCCTTAAGCCCTTTGCGTTGCTTTTGCCAGCTTTTTGGATCCGAAACTATGGTCGGCATCGGGGAAGGCTCCTTTTTTCACTTCTTTATTATAGGTGTCGATGGCATTCACGAACAGGCCCGCGCCGTCCATGTATTGCTTGACGAACTTCGGCTTGAATTCGGTGTTGAGGCCCAGCAGGTCCTGGAAGACCAGCACCTGACCATCCGTATCGGGGCCCGCGCCAATGCCGATGGTGGCGATTTTCAGCGCCTTGGTGATTTTCGCCGCAAGGTCGGAGGGCACGCATTCAAGAACAAGCGCGAAGCAGCCCGCTTCCTGAAGCGCCAGCGCTTCTTCAAGCAGGCGTTTCGCGCTTTCATCGGTTTTACCTTGTACGTGGTAACCGCCCAGCAGGTGGACGAACTGCGGCGTCAGGCCGATATGGCCCATCACCGGCACACCTGAATCCGCAAGGTGCTGGATGAAACCGGTATTGCCCGAAGCGCCCTCCAGTTTCACCGCATGCGCGCCGGCCTGCATCAGCGACTGCACAGCGTTGACGTTATCGCTGAGCGATTTGCGATAGCTGAGGAACGGCAGGTCGCCGACGATAAACTTGCTCTTCGCGCCGCGCGCAACTGCCGCCGTGTGCATCGCCATCATTTCGATGGTGGCCTGCACCGTCGTCGGGTGGCCGTGCATCGTCATCGAGAGGCTGTCGCCGACCAGCAGGCAATCTGTTTCCGTCTTGTCGAGGATCAGGCCCGACGTGTAGTCGTAACAGGTGACCATGGTGATTTTCTCGCCCGCGGCCTTCTTTTTGTTGAAATCGAAAATGTTCATCATGATGCTTTCTCCTTAAGCTTTGTGAATTGTTTGATTGAATAGGCTTTGACGAAGGCGCTGTAGACGGCGTGGAATGCGTCGCCCTCCAGTGCCTTTAAATTCTTTTTGATCGTTTCCTGATCGCCGCGCGCGAGAGGCCCCGTAAGAGCATTCTTGTAATCGCCCAGCAAATTTTCCATCTGCTGGCGGAGGTACATGTCGGCGGTGTGCGGGGGGATGCTGAATTCGTCGGAAAGGCTGTCGAAAAGTTTCTGCCAGAGTAGACAGGAGAAATTTCCGGCCATCACACACAATGCATGATACTTCGCCTTCTTCTGCGGCGACAACCGTACCGAGGGGTTATGCAGCCCCGGCAGCAGCGTGCCGAAGGGCGGCGCTTTCGCATCCACCACAAAGGGAATGGCGAGGTATTTTTCGAGCGTGTACAAATCAGGCCCGAAGGTCAT
>JBGGMV010000028.1:0-228221 GCA_041287865.1 Alphaproteobacteria bacterium
CTTGGCGATATGTACGGCAAGGGCAAGGGCGGGCTTGGCCGCAACCTTGTCAAATCGCGCTACTGGTTCGAGAGCGCCGCGCTGCGCGGCTATGATCCCGCCTTTATCCGCCTTGCCGCGCTGGCCAAGCGCCAGAAGGACATGGTGGAGGCCTATAAGTGGTACACGCTGGCTATCGGCCATACGGGCGGCAAGCTGTCGAAATGGTCGCGCAAGGCGCGCGAGAACCTGAAAATTTCCGGCGCGCAGGCCGACGAGGCGAAACGCGCCGCGCGCGACTGGGACAGCCGCCAGAACGACAACCAGAAAAAACTTTCCGACAAGGAAAGACAGGCGCGCGACGCCGCCGCCGTCGAGCTGAAAAACAGCCCCGATTCCGTGAAGATCGAGAAAACGGCCGCAAGCCAGAGAAAGAATACCAACATCGAGAACAGCCCCCAGCAAAAAGCAAGACAGGAGCATAGCTACAATGACTAAGATCAAGGTTAAAACCCCCCTCGTTGAAATGAACGGCGACGAAATGACCCGCATTATCTGGGACATGATCATCGCGAAAATGATCACGCCCTATCTGGATGTGGAACTGGTCTCCTGCGACCTGTCGATCCAGAGCCGCGACAAGACCGACGATAAAATCACCGTCGATGCCGCCAACGCGATCAAGAAATACGGCGTGGGCGTGAAATGCGCCACCATCACCCCCGACGAAGCGCGTGTCGAGGAATTCAAGCTCAAGAAAATGTGGAAATCGCCCAACGGCACGATCCGCAACATCCTGAACGGCACGGTTTTCCGCGAGCCGATCATCTGCAAGAACGTGCCGCGCCTCGTCACCACCTGGACGAAGCCCATCATCATCGGCCGCCATGCCTTCGGCGACCAGTACAAGGCAACGGATCTCAAAATCCCCGGCCCCGGCAAGCTGACCATGACGTTTGAACCGGCTGGCGGCGGCGAGAAGAAGACCCACGAAATCTATAACTTCGAAGGCCCCGGCGTCGCCATGGGCATGTACAACACGACCGAGAGCATCGAGGGCTTCGCCCGCGCGTGCTTCACTTACGGCCTGCAGCGCAAGATGGCCGTGTACCTCTCGACCAAGAACACGATCCTGAAAGCCTATGACGGCGATTTCAAGGATATCTTCCAGCGCATCTTCGACGCCGAATACAAGGCGCAGTTTGATAAAGCCGGCCTCACGTATGAGCACCGCCTGATCGACGACATGGTCGCCTCGGCCATGAAGTGGGAAGGCGGCTTCCTCTGGGCCTGCAAAAACTACGACGGCGACGTGCAGTCGGACTCGGTCGCGCAGGGCTTCGGCTCTCTCGGCCTGATGACCTCGGTGCTGCTGACCCCAGACGGCAAGACGGTGGAAACCGAAGCGGCGCACGGCACGGTCACGCGCCACTACCGCCTGCACCAGCAAGGCAAGCCCACCAGCACCAACCCCATCGCATCTATCTTTGCCTGGACGCAGGGCCTGAAGTATCGCGGCAAGTTCGACAACACGCCCGATGTCATCAACTTCGCTGAAACGCTGGAGCGCGTCTGCGTTTCCACCGTCGAGGGCGGCCATATGACGAAAGACCTCGCGCTGCTGATCGGCCCCGACCAGCCGCACCTGACCACCGAACAGTTCATGGACAAGCTGATTAGCAACCTGAACGTGGCGATGAAAAAAGCCGCGTAAAGCGCCAATCGCGTTAAAAATTAACACCCCGCGGCCCAAAAGCCCGGGGTGTTTTTTTATCTTTTATAATAAATTCAATGTTGTTTTCATGAACATTGTGGGAAAAATTCCCGCATTTTAAAAAAGTTCCATCGACGGGAACTCTTTTTAGCTCCGCACGTTTGAACCTTAGAGAGCAGTCGTAACCATAAAATTATGCAAGACCACCACCCGGACGACGGCCAAGCCGTCGTAGACATACTTTTTACAGTTTACGCCTGAAGGGCAATGAGAGAATGACCATGGATGGAAAAGCACCTGATCCCGCCCGGCGGTACATCGATTATCACCTCAACCAACTTGGAATCCGCGTCTTTGAGCACGCCTGCCAGCTCATCTCCCGCACATCGGACGGCTGGACGACCATGGGCAAGCCGCTGACCCTGCCGCTGCAAGTGCCTCAGGATGCATCAAAGCTGGAGGCCGGCAATGTCGCGCAGGAAACCGCCTTCCACATCATGCAGCGCGAGCCGAATTCAGACCTGCGCGCGCTGCTGCAACGGGAGCTCGACTTTACCGCCGCCTTTCATAGCAAGTGACCCATGGACCTGACGCAGGCAGAACTGCGCGCGCTGCTGGCGCTGGGGCGCATCAGCAACGGCGAAGAAAACATCTTCCTCAACATCCTTGACGCCGACCGGCTGGTGACAAAAAAACTGGCCGAGCGCATCGGCAAGGGGCAATACATTTTAACCGACGAAGGCCATGCGATGATCGCGGGCCTGCTGCCCAAAAAAAACTAGGAATCTGTTTCAGGAGCCGAAGCCCAGCATGCGGCGCTTCGCCGGCCTGGCGTTTTTCAGCGTCAGCGGCTTGCTGACCGTAATGCGCTCGGTTACTTCGGCGGCGTTTTCGGCACGCTCGGCTTCGGCCTGCGCGCTTGCTGCCGCCTGCGCGGCTTCTTCCTTTTTCCGCGCGGCTTCCGCGGCGGCGGCTGCGCGGCGCGCGGGCTCCTGCTCGATCATCCGCACGATATCGGTATAGCATTTCTGCTTGGCGATTTCGTAGGGATGGCGTTGCCAGTGCTGGTCTTTCGCGTGGCTCTTCGGGTCGACGCCGTAGTCGAGCAGCAGGCGCACCATGCGCGAATTGCCGTGGTGCACCGCATAATCCATCAGGCAGCCATAGCCCATTTCGCGGTTCGCATTCGCGCCGTGTTTCAGCAGCGCGGCCGCTATGAATTCGTTGTTGTACTTGACCGCATAGGCCAGCACCGGCATGCCGTTGTCCTGGTCGCCCTGATAGCGGCCTTCGAAGCGCACTTCGGGGCTGGCGCCTTTTTCCAGCGCCTGCTGCGCGGTCATCGGCATGTTTTCGCGCAGCGCCTTCAGCAGCCGCGCGTTCAGCTCCGACGACATCGGCGCGCGCTCGGCATCCTGCTGGTTGTAGTGATCAACCATCAGCTCGTCCTGGGACTGCTTTTTCTGTTCTTTGCTTTTAAAAAGCCACATGGGCTGCACACCGGAATCACGTTATTTCATAGACCCCGGCATCCTACACCAGCCCCTCTTTGGCTTCAATATGTAAATTGATTCTGCCTGTTCTACTCAAACAGAGTATAAATAAAGGCGTTTATTTGCATTTAATATCAATGGCTTATATGGCAGTTTTTGACAGCGGTATATATATACAGTAATCTAAAATTAAGACAGGCGAGAGATGCGCACCCGCCCCTCCCCTTGTCCCACGAGATTCATGGACTATGGCCTCCTTTGCTCCCCGGCAGCTCGCCGGGGACTTTTTTTCAACATTGTCCCCTCTCCCCTTGGGGGAGAGGGCTAGGGTGAGGGGTTGGCGGGACTGGAACAAAAAATCGCAGTTGAGCGCGAGCGTTGAGCTCCCCCTCCCCCTAACCCTCTCCCACCGCGCGGCTAGCGCCGCGCGGAGGAGAGGGGACTCTCTTAAAAAAAAAGATCTACGCCGCAGTCCGTTCTTCCTGCGCGCGCGCTTCGTCGCAGGCCAGCTGCACGTCTTCGGCCTTGATGGTTTCAAGGTCTTCGCGCGAGGGGAAGATCATCTTGCCGCCGGTGCGGGCGGCGAGGCATTTCACGCTGTCCTCGAAAATGTTGCGCACCAGCCGCCCGTTGGAGAAGCTGCGCGTGGAGACGCCCGGCGGATGGCGGAAGAATTCTTCCAGCATTTTTTCGGCGGCGGGGGTGATTTTATACTGCTGCAACACCGCCATCTGGCGGTAGAGCGCCAGTAGCTCCTCCGGTGTGTAATCGGCGAAGCGGATGACGTCGGTAAAGCGCGATCTCAGGCCCGGATCGCTGTCGAGGAAATGCTGCATTTCATCGGCATAGCCGGCGGCGATCACCACCAGCCTGTCCTTGTAATCCTCCATCAATTTCACCAGCGCCGTCGTCGTCGCGCGGCCCTGTTCGTCGGCCAGTTTATAGGCGTTATCCAGCAGCAGCACGCCGTCCAGCGCGCGCATGACGTGCTGCCGCACGCGCTGCGCCGTATCGCCCGCGTTATCGCCCATCAAATCCGATACCAGTACCTCCACCACATGACCGCGCGTGAGATACCCTGTCTGGTGCAAAATCTCGCCCATGATGCGGGCGACGGTTGTCTTGCCCGTGCCGGGATTGCCCAGCAGCGCCATATGGATGACGGGCCGCACGGCCGGAAGGCCCTGCGCCTGCCGCGCGCCGAATAACCGCGCACGATTGCCGATGTCGGAGACCGCGCGCTTGATATCGACCAGCCCGATCATGCCCTCCAGCTGCGAAAACGGGTCGGCCGCCGTCAGCGGCAGGGGCACGGGCAGGACAGGCGGGTCCCATTGCTCGGAACTGCCGTCACCACTGGGCGGGGTATAGTCCTGTTCAGTCTCGCCTTCCGGCGGCGCTTCGCCGGGCACCGCGCCTTTCTGGTTGCGGTGCACTTCCTTGAAGGCAAGCTTGATATCCTCCGCCTTCAGCACCTGCAAATCCTTCTTGCTGTGCTTATCCATTGATCCCACGCGGGCGGCGAGGTTTTTCACCGAATTTTCAAACAGGTTCCGCACAAAACGCCCGTTGGGGAAGTTATGCGTCAATTCGGCCCGCGCCTGTTTCATCACGTCGCCCAGAAAGACGGCGGCGGAGGGGTAGAGGCTGAACTGCTGGTCTTTGACCAGCTTGGTGAAGATCGCCACCAGTTCGTCGGGCGTGTAATCCTCGAAATGGATGATATCGGTGAAGCGCGAGCGGAACCCCGGGTTGACGTCGAGGAAGGCCTGCATTTCAGCCGGATAACCCGCCGCGATGACGACTAAATTCTCGCGGTTGTCCTCCATCAGCTTCAGCAGCGTGGTGATGGCCTGCGCGCCGTAGGACGAACCCGATGACGTGCTATGGCCCATCAACCCGTAAGCTTCGTCGATGAAAAGAACACCGTCGATCGCCTGCGCCACTTTTTCGCGCACTTTCAGCGGCGTTTCGCCGACATACTGGCTGATAAGCTCCGGCACCGATACTTCAACCACATGGCCGGATTTCAGATATCCCGCCTGTTTCAGCACCCCGCCGATGATGCGGGCCACGATCGTCTTGCCCGTGCCGGGGTTGCCCATGAAAATCAGGTGCATGGCGGGCACCGAATTCGACAGGCCTTGCGATCTGCGCTTTTCGAACAATCTTGCGCGGTGCGCGATATTGGTGACCGCCGTCTTGATGCCCGACAGGCCGATCAGTCCCGCCAGTTCCTTGAAGGGGTCATGCCCCGCCTTCGGGTGGTGGATGATGGCATGATCTTTTTCGGGCGCGGGTGCCGCCGACCCGCCGCCACCGCTGGTCGAGGGCGGCGCATAGCGCGGTTCGTCGCGGATGCTGGCACGGCGGAGCGTATCTATCGCGCCCGGATGGTTGAATTCGGCGGCCTTTTTAACCCAGAGGTAGCCGACCAGCTGGTTGTAGTTGAAGTTGCTGTGCGTCTGCGACGACAGTTTCGTGCCCAGCGCGAACATCGCCCAGCTGACATTGCGTTTCGAATATTCAGACAGCGTATCCCATTCGGCCTTCGCCACAGGATCGGGGCGCACCAGCGGCGCGGTCAGTTTCAGCAGCGCGCGCAGGCTGCCCTTCGACGCCCGCCAGCGCAAATATTGCGGCGTATTGCCGACCACGACGGCAACCACCACAGCGCCCGCCGCCGTCGCCACCAGCAAGAGCATGCCGGCCGGCCCTGTCGCGTAGCGGATGATGCCTGCTAAATCCATGAAGTTTCAGGGCCCCCTGCCCTTTTTATAGTACCAATTCTGCGCGATATTGAGCAGGGACTCAAGCCCCGCTTATGGAATAATAAAACCCGCTATCAGCGGGTTTCGGCCAGTTTTTGCTCTTTAGCTCACACAGTAAGAGCATATCTATAGTCTCCCAATTTTCGTCCCCGTGGTCAATGAAACGATGTGAAACGCTTTGAAACGCTCTGAAACGCATAAGCGCGATCGCCGCGTTTTTTCAGCGGGATGCTGCATTTATAAACTGCGGGTTTTTGGCATGTTTTTATGGGGTATCCGGTGACATGAAACGCTCTGAAACGCTTTGAAACGCGCATCGTTTTTTGCGACTCGGATTATGTGGTTGCCGGTGCTGCGCTTTTCGCGTTTTTAGCCCTGCGCGGAAAGGCTTTTTTTCGAAGGCGTTTCCAGCTAACCTGTTGTCATGAAAGCGTTAAAGACATTGCTGGCCTGCGGCGTGGCGGTGCTGATGTTGTTCAGCCTGATGCCCTATATGCCGGCGCTCAGTTTCCAGCTGATCGACCTGCCGTCGCATTTCGTCGTGCAATATGCGCTGGCGGTTGCGGTGCTGCTGCCGGCGACAGGCTTCCTGAAAATGCCGAAAACGGCGGTCACGCTGCTCTGCGTTTTGCTGCTGAATTTCTGGCAGCTTTATCCGCAACTGATGCCGATGCCGGCACCCGCCACAACCGGCAAGCCGCTGAAAATACTGCAGGCGAATACCCTTTACTTCACCAAGAATTTCGACGCCTTCAAGGCGCTGGTCGCCGCTGAAAAGCCCGATCTGATCGTCGGATCGGAAACCAATCACGAACTGGGGCAAGTGCTCAAGACGCTGGAAAAAGATTATCCGCATCAGGCGGTTCACACGCAGGGCGACAATCCGCGCGGCCTCGCACTGCTGTCGAAAATCCCCTTCACGCGGCAGGATAAGGCCTATTACGATCACGCGAAAATTCCCTCGCAGGTATTTACGATCGAGCATGAGGGACAGAAAATCCGCTTTGTTTCCGTCCATCCCTCCACCCCCATGACCGTCGAGGGGCTGGAGAGCCGCGACAATATATTCAAGAACCTGTTCAAGAAGATGGAGAAAGAAAATCCGGATAACCTTGTCGTGCTCGGCGATTTCAACGCGACGCCCTGGTGCCCGGCCCTTAAAAAACTGACCGTCGACCTCGACCTGACAAATTCGCGCAACGGCAAGGGCTTGATGCCCACCTGGCACACGGCATTTCCGGGCGCGCTGTTCCGCATCCCGATCGACCATGTGCTGGTGAGCAAAAAACTGGCCGCCGTGACGCATCGCCTCGGCCCCGAGATCGGCAGCGACCATCTGCCCAGCATCGTTGAAATCGCCTTCAAAAAATGACGACAGCCTGCATCATCATCGCCGTCTGCGCCGTCTTTTGCGCCGTGACGCCCTTCCTGACCGCGCGGCCGACGCGGCTGGTCGACCTGCCGTCGCATTTTGCGGTACAGGGAACAGTTGCTTCGGCCTTTCTGGTTTTCTTCTTTAATTTCCTGGCCGTGCGCACCGGCAACATGGATATTTTAATCGCGGTCACGACCTGCACCGTCGCGGTGATCATCAACCTGCGCACCATCCGCCCCTACATGAAGGCGCGCGCGCCGAAGCCCGGCAATTTCAAGATATTGCAGGCGAATATGCTGAAGTCGAATACCGACCCCGCGCTGCTGCAAAAACTGGTCGAGGCCGAAAACCCCGATATCATCGCCTGCTGCGAGGTCTCGACGGAAATGGCCATCGGCCTGCGCGCCATGGAAAAAAACTACCCGCACCAGCAGCTTGCGCTCGACGAGAGCGGCTATGGCGTCGCGCTGCTGTCGAAATTCCCCTTCGCCAGCATCGAGAACATGAAGCCGCCCACGGCGCGTGCGACCTCGATCGCCGCGAACATCCGCAATATCACCTTTGTCGCGCTGCATACCGTGACGCCGATCGCCGATATCGCGGCGCGCGACGCGGAGCTGGCGGCGCTGGCCGAACGCTTCAGGGGAGCGGCGCCGCTGGTGGTGCTGGGCGATTTCAACGCGACGCCCTGGTGCCCCGCGATGCGTCGCCTCTGCGCCGCGCTGCGGCTGCGCAACGCCCGCCTTGGCCTCGGCATTTCCCCCACATGGCCGCTCTGGCTGCCACGCGCGCTGCGCCTGCCCATCGACCATGTGCTGGTATCGCACGGAATCCCCGTCGAGAGCTTTGCCGCCGGCCCCTCCACCGGCAGCGACCATGCGCCGACCATCACCACCCTAAGCATCTGATATTGTCGGGATTCATGCTGGATTGACATAACCATGGCCGCAGGCTAGGCTCCCCTTGGTTTTACGTTAAATAGGAGCGACCCCCATGGCCGAATTCGGCAGACCCGCGAACAAGCACCGCCTGAAAAAGGCGTTCCTGAAAGTCACGATCGCCGGCGTGCTGCTGGCCCCCGCCTATCAGGCTTACGTGCCCGATGCGGCGCAGGACTGGGTGAAGCAGAAAGTTACCTCGGCCGTTGGCCTGTCCCCCGCCAAGAAAGAAGTCGATATCAACAATCTTCAGATCGCTCTCGAAAGCCCGAACCGCCCCACCGTGCTGGGCGAGGCGACGACGGGCGTCTTCAACAACGCCTCCGACAATATGCCGGGCGAATGGATGGCGGCGCTGGGCCGTCACACGCTGCTGATGCAGAACGATGACAACGCGGCCGCCATGAACAAATGGCTGTCGCAGCTGGACGGCCTGAAAAATAAATCTCTGGCCGAAAAGGCGCAGGGCGTCGATGCACTGATCGACAAGGCCATCCGCTACGAAAAAGACATCGTCACCTACGGACAGGCCGAGCACTTCGCGGCCCCGCTGGAAACGCTGGCAAAAAAGCAGGGCGATTGCGACGATTTTGCCATCATGAAATATTTCGGCCTGCGCTATCTTGGCGTGCCGGCGGATAAAATGTTCGTCGTCGCCGTAGGCACCGCCGAAAACGGCGGCAAGCTCGACCATGCGACGCTGATGGTCGATACGCGCGAGACGGGCATCCTGACCTCGGCATGGGATATGACCAGGAATAAGATCTTCAATACGCCCGTGCCCAGCAACTTCGTCATCCTCGACAACGACAATTCGCCCGATGGCAAGCTGGTCGAAGCGCGCGACGCGAAATATCGTCCGTACTATGCCATGAACGAAAAAGGCATCTGGAGCGTCACCGGCGCGAACGAACTGTGGCAGAAGCCGCAGCCCCAGCCGAAGGCGAAGTAACGATGTTCCTCGGTTCCGTCGAATTCGATGACGAGACCAACCACGGGCTCAAGGCAACCTCACTGGTGCTGTCCTTCAACCCCGTCGCGCGCTGCGTCGTCGACAAGCCCGCCAGTTTTTTCGTGTCGGGCAAGACTCATTACGAACCCTCGGACGAAACCATTATTGTTGTCAGCGGAGAGCTTTCGATCGGCGGTTATGGCGGCGACCTGACGCGCAGCATCCGCGTTCCTTTTTCCTATGATGACGTAAAACAGCTGCTGGCCGCGGGCGTGAAGAAGGGCGAAACGGTCGACTTCACCAAGGCAAATACCGAAAATTTACGCGCCAGCCTGAAGCAACAACCGCCGCAACCCCCGAAAAAGCTCAACCTCTGACCTAAAATCCTTTTGAATCAAAGACCTTATGACAGGCGGGGAACCCCCCGCCTGCGTGCCCGTTGGCCAATTAAGACGAGCACGACGCGACAAAAACCCGTTAACCGTTAACAGACGAGGCATGTCATGGGAAAGCACGAAGAAATAATCGTAGACGTTAAAAAAGAAAACGAGAAGAAAGCCAACCGCGACCCTATCTCCGGTGAACCCGGGATGCAGGCAACCGGAACTGGCGTCGGTGCCGCCGTTGGCGGTGCAGCCGCTGCAGGCGCCGCGATGGCAGCCGGTGCGGCCATGGGTTCGCCCGCAGGCCCCGTTGGTGCCGTGATTGGCGCGGCCGTCGGCGCGGTGATTGGCGCGGATATCGGCCATGCCGTTGGCGAAAAGATCAACCCGACGCAGCTGGTCTGGTGGCAGGAAAACTATTCCACACGCCCCTACGTGAAGGCCGGATCTCCGTTTGAAATGTACGAGCCCGCCTATCGCTCGGGCATCGAGGCTGCGCAAAAGCGCGAAGGCAAGGACTTCAAAGACCTTGCGCCCAGCATCGAGAACAACTGGAACATGGCGCGCGGCAATTCGCAGCTGGAGTGGGACGAGGCCCGCCCCGCCGTCGAGGATGCCTTCCGCACCTACGTCGGGTATCGCCCCGACGACACGAAATAAACAGTCGGCTGCGCCGACAAGAAATAAACCCTGAAGCCTAGTAAGTAAGAAAGAAATTCCCCGCCGGACAAAACGACCGGCGGGGAATGCTTCTTATATCTTTTATGCTCCCATGCTTCGCATGGGGCAGAGGAGAGGAAAAGCGGAAATGATTTTTTATTCCTTGAAGCTGCCCTTGGCCAGATAAGTCGAGGCCAGTTTCCACACGCTCGGCATCCAGCACATGAGCGTGTGATCGCCCCAGACCTCCACATGGTCTTTCATGCCCGCGATTTTTGTCGAGGCGACGGAGACGATGCCGTCGTTGGGCAGCGGGATTTTGGCCAGCAGCGTGGTGGGGGCGTGGAACCAGCGGTTGTTACCGGCGATCACGCCGCAGTCGAATTCGATTTTATCCTTTAACCGGCCCGGCATATCTTCCTTGGTGGTGCCGAGGTTCTGGCCCGCTTCGCCGTGATACCATTTGTAGGCGCCGATGGGCCGCAGATAATCGGCGACCTCCGACCCGTGGTTGGGCGTGGCGATCATCACCGCGCGCCCGATTTTCGCCGTGCCGTATTTTTCGGCGTAAAGGCGCAACAGCAACCCGCCCATGGAATGCACCACGGCGTCGACTTTGCCGGTTTTCGAGCTGTCGATGGCGGGTTTGACGAATTCGTCGCAGAGCTCTTCGAAGCCTTTGGCGCGGGAGGGGTAGGAGATATTGATGACTTCCCTGCCCTTGCGTTTCAGATGGCACGCGATGCCCGACATGAACTGGCGGTTCATGGTGATGCCGTGCAAAATCAGGACGGGGTTTTGGGGCGCATCGCTCATGATTTCTTTTTCTCCATCGGCCATTCGCAAAAGGCAAAGGCCCAGATGACGATGATGGATAGATACGGAATAATCACGCAAAGCCCCCAGTATGGGCTGCGCCCCGCGCGGGATGCCGCAACGGCGCTGGCCGCCATCAGCAATCCAAGGCCAAGGCCCTGCACCAGCAGCTGCGCCCAGTCGGGCAATGTCGACCAGAGCTCGATCATGCGTGTTTCTCTTTTTTCTCGCGCTTCGGGCGCGGCACGACGTTCGGCCATGCGCGGAAGGCAAGAAGATAAGCGGCGATCAGCACGCCCGCCCATGGCACGAAAACTGTCAGCGCGAAGAACGGCTGAAGTCCTGCGCGCTTGAAAATGCGGAATAGCGGAAAGGCCACCAGCGCCACGGAAATATAATACTGCCAGATCGGCTGCTTCAGCGTCTCCATCAGCGCGGGATCCATCGTCAACCCTCTTTGTCGTGCTTGATGATCGGTATTTCGTGCAGCAGCCAGACGAGGATGGCCATGATCGTGACCGCGCCCGCCTGATGCGCCGTTGCCACAATAATATTCACATGCGTGAGGATTGTCGAGATGCCAAGCGCGATTTGCAGCAGCGCCACGACCCAGAGCGCGCGGAACAGCTTGGCCAGCCGGTCGGGCACGTTGAAACCACGGGTTTTATTGACGATCAGCAAGATCTTCAGCAGCAGCAGGATGGCAAGGACACGGTGGGTGAACTGCACCGTGGCCGGTTCCTCGAAGAAGGCACGGTAGACGGGCTTGTACTGCAGCATCTCGGTCGGGTAAATCGTCCGCCCCATCAGCGGGAAGGTGTCGTTATAGACCATCCCGGCATCAAGCCCCGCGGTGAAGGCCCCCCATGTCATGACGATACCAGCCAGCGCCAGCGCGCCGCGTATCAGGCCGCGGAAATGCGCGATCTTGCCGGCGTCTTTCGACGGTTCAAGGCGGAAGGCAAGGCCAAGGCGGAACAGGCAGCCGAAAATCAAAAACGCCAGCATCAGATGCGCGGCCAAACGGTAATGGCTGACCTGCGGCGCATCGACCAGCCCGCTTTTGACCATCAGCCAGCCCATGCCGCCCTGCGCCGCGCCCAGCACAAGAATGCCGAGGAAGGCGGGGCGCGAGCTGGGCGGCAGTCGCCTCCAGAAATAGAGCAGCGGCAGCGCGTAAAGCACGCCGATAAACCGGCCCCAGAAACGGTGCAGCCACTCCCAGAAGAAAATCTTCTTGAAGGCCGGAAGATCCATGCCGGCGTTGACTTTTTTGTACTGCGGGCTGGTTTTATAGGTATCGAATTCTTTTTGCCAGTCGGCATCATTCAGCGGTGGCAATGCACCGGTAACGGGTTTCCATTCCACGATCGACAGGCCCGATTCCGTGAGCCTTGTCACCGCGCCCACCAGCGCCATCAGCAGCACGGCGAAGGCGCAGATGAAAAGCCACGTTGACACAGGGCGCATGGCGCTGGCCTTTTTGCGGAAGGGGTCGGCATCGGTTGTGCGTTGAACGCGCGTCATGTCAGTCGCCCCGCCTTCAATCCAGTGTCATGAACATGCGGATGGAAACCAGCATCAGAACGCCCGCAAAGACGCGGCGCAGCGTTGTGCGCGGCAGCTTGTGCGAGGCCTTCACGCCCATGGGAGCCAGCAGGATCGAGCTGGGGATGATCATCAGCGCCGCCAGCACGTTGACATAGCCGACGGAAAACGGCGGCAGTTCCGCCGCATAGGCCTGCGCGGCACCGCCCAGCATATAGCCAAGGCAGCCCGGCAGCGAAATCAGCATCCCGAGCGCAGCACCCGTGCCCACCGCGCGCTGCATCGGCACGCCGATATAGCTCATCATCGGAACCGTTAAAATCGCGCCGCCGACGCCGATCATCGATGACACCATGCCGATGCAGGCGCAGAGCCCGCGCTGGATATTCATGGCGATGGTTTTTGCGCCGGGGCCCTTGCTCTCTGATCCGAAGGCCATATAGAGCGAGATGGCAAAGGTAATGACCGCGAAAATTTCCTTCAGCAGGCGGCCGTCGACCGAGGATGCGAACAATGATCCGAAGATCACGCCGCCGACGATGAAGGCGCCCCAGGCGCGTACAATGCCGCTATCGACTGCGCCGCGCCTGTGGTGCGCCAGCGCCGAAGTCGCACCCGTGGCGAACACGACGGCCAGCGAAGTGCCGACGGCCAGATGCATCGCCTGTTCCGGCCCCGTGCCCAGGGCCGTCATGGAAAAGAACAGCGCCGGCACGAAAATAATCCCGCCGCCCACGCCCAAGAGACCCGACAAAAATCCGCCCAGGCCGCCGATAACCAGCAGCAGGGGGGGCAGGATATACATGGTCTGGTCGGGGTTCAGGAGCGGCCTCGCTTTTGCCGCCACTATAGGCCTGTTTTCAGGGCGGGGAAAGGCAAAAGACGCCGCCTTTTGAGGGGCGGCGCCTTGCTGAATATGTCTTTCTGCGGTGCGGAAATTTCCTAGAAACCGGGCCTGCTGCGGCGCGCGTGGCCGAGCCCGCCCACGATGCGCGGGATATTGATCGCCTTGATGTCGGCCACGGTCGCATGGGTCAGCGCTTCCTTGCCGAGCGGGGCGATCAGCGCGCCTTCGTTTTCCTCGGCGTCCTGCGACAGGCGTTCGGCCATGGCGCTGGGCAGTTTCTTGACGATGGCATCCACTTCCTTGGCGTGGCGGAAATCGTTGCCGCCGAAGCTCTTGCGCGCCTTCACCAGCTCCTCGACGACCAGTTTCTTGCCGTCGTCGTCGAGCTCGTATCCGGTTTTTTTCAGCTTGCGGTTCAGCACCTCGCCCAGTTCGCTGTCGGTGAGGTCGGCCATGGTGCGCAGGTTGGGCACGATGGTTTTCAGCGCGGCCACCTGCTCGAATACATCCTCGATATCGTCGCGCCGGCCGGTCAGGAAGACGATCGGGTCGGGCTTTTTCAGGACTTTGCGTTCCAGCAGCGACATCTGCAGGGCCAGCATGAATGTTTTGCCGAGATCGGGCGTATTGGGCCCGGGCGCGTGCGGCGACGGCGGCAGTTCGACAATAATCGTATCTGCGGCGGCGAAAATCTTGGCCAGCGACTGCGGCGTGGTGCCGCCCGAAATCGCGCCGAGGTTTTCCTCGGTGATCGAGAAGTTCTTGTCGCCGACAAGCCCCAGTGCCACCAGCAGCTCGACCTGTTTTCTCGCTAAAATGCCCTTGCCCACGCCGTCGTTGCCGATATAGGCGGTGGAATAGTTTTCCGGCTCGGCTTCGGGCAGGCCCTGCACCTTGCGGTTAACCTCGAAATTCTGGCGGAAGACGAGCTGCTTCAGCTCGCGCTGCAGATCGGCATGGCCGACAAGCTGCGCCTTGAGATCCAGCAGCACGGCGGAAGGCTCTTTTTTCTCGACCGTGGTCAGGAAGGACGCGATCGGGATGCCGCGCGGGTTGGCCACCTGCTCGAAATCCTCGGCGGCTTCGGGCGCGTTTCTGGTGACGCCGGCGGCGCTGAGGCCCACCTGCCGCAGGATTTCATCGATGCCGGGGCGCTGCATGGGGCTGCGCCAGGGCGCGACCTTGTCGCCGGCGGCGGCCACTTCGCGCTCCGCGTCTGTCTTGGGGTTTTCAAGCTTGCCGCGCACGGCGTCATAGACGCCTTCGATCATGTTCATGATATCGCTGGCAATCGCCTTGTAATCGGCTTTTTCGCCGGCCTGGTGCACAAGATAGTTGGCGATGAAATTCGGCAGGTTCGGCTGGTAGACGGGACGGCCGTCCTTCAGCGTTTCGGATATGGCGTGGATGACAATATCGGCGACGATTTCCTTGTCACCCGTGATCAGGAAGCGGTCGGCCAGATAGGGCAGGAAAGGCGTCTTGAATGTTTCTTCCTCCGCCACCTTTGCGCCGCTGTCGAGCAGGCGGCTGACGATATCGCGCGTCGATTGCCGGAACTGGTCTTCCTTCACGCGGTCCCGCGCTTCGGGCGGAAGGTCTTTATAGCCGACGCTGAGCAGCGCGATCAGCGGATGCTTGCCATCGACGTCGGTGCTGGCCTTGATGCCCTTTTTCAGCGCCGCTTCGACACGTAAGGAGTCATGCTCGCGGATGCCTTGCTTGAATTCATCAAGGGCGTTGGGATCAAAGGTATCAGGCATTCGTGTCTCCTGAAGCTGTGGGCGTTGCTGTTTAAGCTTGGCTCTATTCTAGGACGAAACCCATTAAGTTTTCATAAATTGTGCACGGGTGGGACAATAATCGTTATATTTCAATGGAGTATGGCTAAAATGCCCCTGCCGCGGTGCAGCGCAGCAACAGAGGCGATTGGGGAGAATCCATCCCGCGCACTATAATAATGTAAGGGAGTAACCGATGCGCCCGCCGCCGCGAAATAAGGGCATGGGACAGGGGAAACGCCAGTGAAATACGCCGCCACCTTTTTAGCGCTGCTGATGATGACCGCCGCCACGCCGGCCGATGCCCGGCCTGTGTCGTACAAGGGCGGCTGGATGGCGATGACGATGAACGACGGATTTGCCAATAGCGCCGCCCTGCTCTATTCCCCCACCGCCACCACGGCCATCGGCCCCTTCGTCGATTATTACCGCGACACGGACGAGACGCTGGGGGGATTGCAGTTCAACTGGCTGGCGCATCGCTGGAACAATCCGGATTCGCAGGGCAACCTTTACCTGCTGTCCGGCGCGGGCGCGCGGGATGGCGGCGCGGGCGGGTATCTCGGCATGGAAGCCGACTGGGAAGACCGGCGCTATTACGTGTCGTACGAAAACCGCTACACCGATGCGGGCGAAGACGTGAAGGAAGAATTCCAGCAAAAGGCCCGCGTCGGCATCGCGCCATATGTTGCGGAGGCAGGGCAGCTGCATACTTGGCTGATGCTGCAGGTCGACCATACGCCCGAAGACGATGACAACTGGCGCGCGACGCCGCTGGTGCGCCTGTTCAAGGGCCCATACCTTGGCGAAGGGGGTATCAGCAACCGCGGCGAAGTTTTATTCAATTTTACAGCGACTTTTTAGGGAGGGTTTTATGAAGAAGTTATTTCTGGCCTTGGCCATGGTGATGATGCTGGCAGCGCCCGCGCAGGCGAGCCACGCGGGCCACCATATTTTCGTCACCATCAACGGCCTTGTCTGCGATTTCTGCGCCGTGTCGATGAAGAAGATTTTCGGCAAGCGGGCGGAGGTGCATGACGTCGACGTCAACCTGACCACCAAAATCGTCACGCTGGGCCTGAACAAAGGCAAGGAAATCAGCGACGACGAGATCAAAAAAGGCATTACCGACGCGGGTTATACCGTGGTGGGCATCAAGCGGGATTGACGGTGGAAAGCACCAAGGAAAAAACACTGGCCCTGCTGTCGCTGTTTACATCGGCATCTACGCTTGTGTGTTGCGCGTTACCTGCACTGCTGGTGACGCTGGGCATGGGCGCGGCGCTGGCGGGGCTTGTGACAGCCGTGCCGCAGCTGATATGGCTGTCGGAGCATAAAACAGGGGTTTTTGGCCTTGCGGCGGTGCTGCTGCTGGCGGGCGGCTGGATGCAGTGGAACGCCCGCAACGCCCCCTGCCCCGTTGATCCTGTGGCCGCCAAATCATGCATGAAGCTGCGCCGCAACGGGCGCATCATCTATTTTATTTCGTTAGGATTATACCTGACGGGGTTCTTCTTCGCCTTTATCGCGCCGAAGATTTTAGGCGGCTGATTTAAACGCGGCTATGCCGCCGATTTAAAATCCAGCCCGACGTCGAAGTTCGGCGCGCTATGCGTGATGGCGCCTGAAGAAATCAAATCAACGCCCGTAGCGGCGATTTTCGGGATGCGGTCGAGCGTGACGCCGCCCGAAGCCTCGATCACCGCCCTGCCCGCCACCAGTTTCACAGCGGCGGTCATGTCATCAAGGCTCATGTTGTCGAGCATGACGATATCGACGCCTTCATCGAGCACTTCCTGCAGCTGGGCGAGCGTATCGACTTCGCATTCGATCTTCACCGTATGCCCGATATTCTGTTTTGCGTTGCGGATAGCGATGCGCACGCCGCCCGCCATGGCGATATGGTTGTCCTTGATCAGGATCGCATCATCAAGGCCATATCTATGAGGTATGCCGCCGCCCACCTGCACCGCGTATTTTTCAATCGCGCGGAGGCCCGGCGTGGTTTTGCGCGTGGCGGCGATGCGGGCCTTGTGGTTGCCGGCGGCGCGCACCATTTTCAGCGTCAGCGTGGCAACGCCAGACATGCGGCCCACAAAATTCAGGGCAACGCGTTCGGCGGTAAGGATGGAACGGGCCTTGCCCTCGATCTCCATGATCTCGTCGCCCTTCTTGACGTCAGAGCCTTCGGCTTTCAGGCGTTTGACGGTCAGGGTCGGGTCAACGATTTTGAAAGCCAGCTCGGCAAGGTCGAGGCCCGCGATGCGGCCTTCCTCGCGGCTGCCGATCACAACCCTGGCATGGGTTTCGGCGGGCACGGTGGAATTCGACGTAATGTCGCCGGAGCGGCCCAGATCTTCGGCCAGCGCCATGCGCACGAGCGGCTCGATGATCACGCTCGGAAGTGCTGCAACCGTTGTCATTGTAAAATCTCCTTAAGCAGCGGTCTCGCGGACCGTCTTGCGGGAGGGTAGCGCGGCGGCGGCCAGCGTTTCAACCTCTTTCAGGCTGGTGAACGTGCGTTTCTGCCAGTTTTTCACCGTTTGCGGGTAATCGGCGCGGCAATGGCCGCCACGGCTTTCGGTGCGGGCAAGGGCCGAGACCGCGATCATGCGGGCGACCAGCGCCATATCCGCCGTTTTGGTGTCGCGGCCTTCGGCCTTTTGCGCGATGGCCGTCAGCTGGCGCAGCGCGTCTTTCATGCCGTCTTCGTTGCGGATCACGCCGACGAGGTCGGTCATGATATGACGCAGCAGGCCCTGTTCGGCTTCCATGTTGGCAGCCGGCAGCGCAGGCAGGTTGGCCAGATCAATGCGGATCGCCTGCGGGCGGGAGACGATAAAGCGTTCGATATCTTCCGCCGCGCGGCCGCCCATCACGACGGCTTCCATCAGCGAGTTGGAGGCAAGGCGGTTTGCGCCATGCAGGCCGGTTGCAGCGGCTTCACCCGCGACCCAGAGGCCATCCAGCGTGCTGCGGCCCTTCAAATCCGTCGCCACGCCGCCCATGTGGTAGTGCACGGCGGGCATGACGGGGATCAGGTCGCGTTTCGGGTCCAGACCTGCGCGCGCCGAAGCACGGAGCAGCGCGGGGAAATGCGTGGTGTCGATATGGCGGCAATCAAGATAGACCTTCTGGCCTTTCTGGATCTGCGCGAAGATGCCGCGGCTGACCACGTCGCGGCAGGCGAGTTCTGCGGCTTCGTGGTAGTCCAGCATGAAACGTTCGCCGCGCGAGTTGACGAGGTATGCACCTTCACCGCGGAGGGCTTCGGTAGCCAAGGGGGCCGGGTCTTCGCCGATGTCCAGCACGGTCGGGTGGAATTGCACGAATTCGAGGTCCGACAGCTGTGCGCCAGCGCGAGCCGCCAGAGCAACACCGCGACCGATGGCATGGAGAGGGTTGGAGGTGGCAGCAAAGAGGCCGCCGATGCCGCCCGTGGCCAGCAGCACCGCAGGTGCGCCAAACACAACGGGCGCGTTATCCGACAGGCGGCGGCAGAGGACACCCTGCACCGCGCCGGTGTTATCGCGTTTCACCAGACGTTCAGCCGAGACGCCGCCGACATAGACGATCGAGGGGGTTTTTTGCACAGCTTCGACCAGCGCGCGCATCATTTCAGCGCCGAAACCGTCGCCGGCGGCGGCCTTCAGCACGCGGCGGTGCGCGTGGCAGGCTTCGCGCGACAGTTTGTAGGTGCCGGCTTCGTCTTTTTCGAATTTGACGCCCAGCGTTTCGAGGATGCGGATATAACGGGGGGCGGCTTCGACCAGCACGCGGGCGACTTCGGCATCCGTCGTGCCTGCGCCGGCCTTCAGCGTGTCGGCGACATGGCTTTCCGTGGTGTCTTCTTTACCGACAGCGGCGGCGATACCGCCCTGCGACCATGCGGAGGCGCAAACGCCGCCCAGTTCCTTTTCCGACAGCACGATCACGCGGCGGGGGGCGAGCGTGAGGGCCGCAAAGAGGCCTGCCGCGCCGGATCCGACGATTACGACATCTGCTTTATCGAGGAGTTGGGCTGTCATGGTCTTAGTCCTTGGTTTGTTATTATTCTTACTTGCTGGCTTCGAGCATTGCATCTACGGCACGTTTGGCGCGAGCCGCGACGGCGAGATCAACATGGACCTCGGTCGTGCGCGTGATCAGCGACTGCAGGATTTTCGGCAGCGAAATGCGCTTCATATGCGGGCAGAGGTTGCAGGGGCGCAGGAATTCGACGTTCGGGTTGGTGGCAGAGAGGTTATCCGACATCGAGCATTCGGTGATGATGACGACTTTCTTGGGCTGCTTGCCGACGATATAGTCGCTCATCGCCTTGGTCGAGCCCGAGAAATCCGCTTCCGCGCAAACTTCGGGCGGGCATTCGGGGTGCGCCAGCACGATTGCGCCGGGGTATGCCTTGCGGAACTTGATGATGTCCTGCGCGGTGAAGCGTTCATGCACTTCGCAGGCGCCCTGCCAGGTCAGGATTTTCTTTTTGGTCTGCTTGGCGATGTTGCGGGCGAGATACTGGTCGGGGATCATCAGCACCGTGTCGCTCTCGAGGCTTTCAACGATTTTCAGCGCGTTCGAGGAGGTGCAGCAGATATCCGATTCAGCCTTCACATCGGCCGAGGTGTTCACGTAGGTGACGATCGGCACGCCCGGGAATTTCTGGCGCAGCAGGCGCACATCGGCGGCGGTGATCGAGGAGGCGAGCGAGCAGCCGGCCTTCATGTCGGGGATCAAAACGGTTTTTTCAGGGGAAAGGATTTTCGAGGTTTCGGCCATGAAGTGGACGCCGGCCTGGATGATAAGGTTGCTGTCGGTTTTTGCAGCTTGTTGAGCCAGTTGGAGGCTGTCGCCTGCGAAGTCGGACACGCAATGGAAGATCTCGGGGGTCATGTAGTTATGGGCCAGAATAACCGCGCCCATCTGTTTCTTCAGGCGGTTGATTTCGAGGATATAGGGTGCATGCGTCGCCCAGTCGAGCTCGGTCACCACGCGCTTCACTTTGTCGTAGAGGGGGGCGGTTTCTTTCGCCACTGCGGGGGTGTAGGCGAGTTGCAGGTCCTGGGTCATCGTATCGAACATCTTTGGTCTCCTTGAATTCAGCCCTTTTTAGGTTCGGGCCTTTTTGCTCTCTCTGAGTATAACTTATATAATCCATTTGAGCATAAGTCAATGAAGATATGGTTAAAATGAGCATAATTTATTAGCCTTATATTTCAGGTGGTTAGATAGTGTTTTCGGGCGATAAAAATGGTTAAAACCACCCTCCCCGCGCAATTTTCGTACGAATCAAACGGCTCCCCCGAGTCGCTTTATGGCACCTTGTCAGTTTACATAATCAGGGGTATAATAGTGCAGGTTTCAAATGGCGGGGGTTGCCATGCTTTACCGCCGGGCAGAGGGAAATGTCGCTTAAATATGTCTTCGCAAAAGTAACGAGCGCGCTGGGTTATCATCCCGCTTCCCTCTTCAATGAACAATTGCGGGCGGCGATTGAATCCGACAGCGCGGAGGCTGCCGAAAGAATTATCTACAATAACCGCGACGCGGCGCTATCGATCCGCAGCATGTTCGAACACGCGGTCGAGCGAAGCATGTTCAGGGCCGCGACCGTCATCGCGGGCATGGTTCCTTCTGTTTTGGTAAAAGATTACTCGGCGGGCGAAGATTCCATCAACCGCAGCATCCTGATGCAGACCACGATCCAGGGCAACAAGGACCAGGTGATGTTCCTGATCGGCCAGGGCGCCGATGCGAAGGCGAAGGATGATTCAGGCGATACAGCGCTCCATTTCGCGGCGGTGCTCGGCAAGCTCGATGCCATTGCCCCGCTGGTCACGGCCGGCGCGGCCGTCGATGCGGCAAACAGGGAAGGCATCACGCCACTGATGCGGGCCACCCATCGCGGCACGTCGCAGGTGATCGAAAAGCTGCTGGAGCACGGCGCGGAAATCGATACCCGCGACAAGGAAGGCCTGAACGCCACCATGCACGCCATCCGCAACAGTAATATCGAAGCCGCCGAGCACCTGATGCGCAAGGGCGGCGTCATCACCGACCTGCAGGACCCCGCCGTCGCGAGGCTGCATGTCATCGCCACCAACGGCGGACGCGTCGAATACCTCAGGCTGGTCAATATGCAGCACGACCGCGAGCGCAACCGCCTTGACGCGCTGGCAGGCCTGACCGCACAGCAGATTTGCGAAACCGGCACTGACAAAAGCATCAAGATCAAGCCGATCAGGCTGAAACGGCAGGCCGCATGACCCTGCTGATCCATGAAGAAGAACGCGAAGTCACGCTGACCATGGCCTTCGCCCGCGCGCTCCGGAAAATGGATATTTACCCGAGTTTTATCGCGCGCAAGCAGATGGTGAACGCGATTACGACAGGCGATTCCGTTTCCGCCGCGAAGATGCTGCGCAAAAGGCCGCAGGCCGCGATCTGGCAGGCGCTGGGCTCTGACGGCGCCGATCACACGATGCTGGAGCTCGCGCTCGGCGAGGGTAAATTCAACGTCGCCGCCGTGATGCTACGGAACGATCCGCAACTGCTGACACACGATTTCGGCTTCAGGGGCGCGCCCCCCAACCGCACGATCCTGATGCAGCGCTGCATCATGTCGGGGCTGGGCGATGAAATCAAGTTCCTGATCGACCAGAAAGCCGATGTCCATGCCAAGGACGGCAAAGGCGACACCCCGCTCCATTTCGCGGCAAGGCGGCAAAAGGAAGACGCCGCCCGCATCCTGCTAAACGCGCAGGCCGATGTCAATGTGGGGAACGCCGACGGCGTAACGCCGGTGATGGAAGCCACCAAAGGCAACGAGAGCAAACTGCTCGACATGATGATCGGCGCGGGCGCGCATATCAACGCCATCGACAAGAGCGGCAAAAACGCCGTGATGCATGCCTTCCACAATTCGAACGTGGCCGCGGTGCGCCGCCTGATGGATCTGGGTGCTGCGATCGATTTCAAGGACCCCGCCGTCGCCACGCTCTGCCGCGTCGCCACCTCGGAGGGCGATATTCCCTTCGTGATCGCGCTGGGCGACTACGAGCAGAAAGCGGCAAAAAAGGACAAGCCCTTTGACTATGCCGGCACGCTTGAAAAAGGCCTTGCCGAAGGCATCACCGTCGCCAAACCCATCAAGCTGAAAGGACGCACCCCTTGAGCATCACGGGCGTTTTCAACAATGTCCTCGACAAAGTCGGCCTCTACCCCCCGCCCTGGGCGCTGAAGGAGCTCTGCGACTGCCTGCGCGAGCCCACGAAAGACGATGACCTGCGCAAGCTGCTGGGCAAATACCCCGACGCCGCCAAATGGACAGCTGCCGGCATGAAACCGCTGGAAAAAGCGCTCTGGCACAAAAACCCCCGCGCCGCAAAGGTGCTGGCGGAGGCAGACCCCTCGATCCTGAAACCCGCGTGGCGGCTCGACAGCAACACGCCCCTGCGCGATATCGTCACGGCGCAGAATGCTAAATCCCTCTCCCTGCTGGCCAGCCTGGGCGCGGATGTGAAGGAAACAGACCACAACGGTGACACGCTGCTGCACCATCTTGCCATGACCGGCAGCAAGCCGGACTTCGTCGACCTGCTGGTGCAGCTGGGCGCCGACCCCAAGGCCAAAAACGAGAAAGGCGAGACGCCGCTCGTCACTGCCGTCCGGCGCGGGAAGCTGATCGAGGCCTTTTACGCGCATGACAGCGACCTGTCCCAGCGCAACGGCTATGGCGACCCGCTGATCATGATTGCGGCGCGCGGAGAATCGCCGGAAACAGCGGTCGCCGCGCTGGCCGCGCTCGGCGCCAACCTCGAGGCGAAGCAGGACCCTATTGGCCCCACCGCGCTCGAACAGGCCCTGACCGCCGGCAACGCAAAAGCCATCACCGCATTGCTGCAGGCAGGGGCCGAGTTCGATTCGGGCAGCCCGCTGGCCAACACGGCGCGCGTCAGGGCGCGGAACAATGCGGATCATGAACTCCTGAAGCTGCTGAACGAGCTGCCGGAGGCGCGCGAGGCCCGCCGCGAGGCGCGCCTGCAGGAGATGGCGGCCCGGCGCGATAAAATCAAGCAGGAGGAAATGGAATCCTGCACCGAGGGGCTGGACGAGAAACTGACGGTCAAGCCCATCCGCCTGAAAAAACCCGGCGGGGCCGCGCCATGAGCATGCACGATTACCTGCGCCGCAGCCGCCACCGCCGCCGCGTGCAGCAGATACGCGATAGCAGCCGGAGAAAGCGCGAAGCCGCGTTGCAGGAAAGCTTTGAAGCCGCACAAGCCCCACCGGCCAACGACACGGCGCCGGCGCCTGCCAACGACGCCGCGCTCGCGAAGGATATCAAGGTCAAGCGTACGTCGATCGACCTGTTCCTGCCCGGCAATCCGTCATGAAGAACATCGGCACGACATCGAAGCTCAAAGTTGGCTTAAGCAAGGTCGGCCTTTATCCGCCGCGCAAGGTTTACCACCAGATGCGTTACTGCCTCTGCCAGCCGGGCAGGGAAGAAGAGCTGAAGAAGATATTGAAGAAATATCCCGACGCCGTGCGCTGGGAAAAAGAAGGCGATATGCAGCCGATCGACTATGCCATCTGGCAGCGGCAGCTGGGTTCCGCCGAAGCGCTGATCAAATGCGACCCCACGATCATGAAGGATAAGCAGCAGAACGGCGGCAGCGTGCTGCAGGCCGCCGTGTCCAAGGGGAATGTGGGGCTGTTTAACTTCCTCAAGGGGCTGGGCGCCGACGCGCTGCAAATAGATGCGGAGGGCAACAACCTGCTGCATGTGGTGGCGCAGTCGCGCTTTCACCCCGAAATGATTCCCCTGCTGCTGGCCGAGGGCGTCGACCCCAAGGCGCGCAACGCCAAGGGCGAAAGCCCGCTGTTTATCACGGCGCGCACCGGCGGCGGAACACTGCTGGATGAATTTTACAAGCTGGACCCCGACATCAACCAGCGCGACGGCAAGGGCGAGACGATGCTGATGGCGGCGGCAGGCGGCCGCGACGGAGACAGCGCGACGATCAAGCGCCTGGCCCAGCTGGGTGCCGACCTCGACGCGAAACGCGGCGACGGCGCATCGGCGCTCGATATCGCGCTCAGGCATTACAACCCGGACAGCGCCATGCAGCTAATCGAGTCCGGCGCCGAACTTGACTTGAACCATCCCTCGCTCAAGTCCTGCATGGACTTTTTCAGGGAATGCGGCGATATCGGCTTCGACATGCTGATCGACGAGAAAAAGCAGGAAGTCGCGGAGAAGGAAGCACGGCGGCTGGCCGCTGAAGCGGCAGCGCAGGCAGCCGCAAAGGAACAGGCGCGGCTGGACGACATTACCCGCACCATGGATGCCTGCACCGACGGCACGCGTCAGACTGTCACGGTCAAGAAGCCGCTGCAGCTGAAAGCAAAACCCTGAAATTACGAGACAGCGGGCGACAGTTTAACGCCGGGGGCCGGACGCTCGAAAATCACGTCGCGGCGGAAGCGGAACAGCGCGGCGGGACGCCCGCCGGCTTCGGCCGATTTCTTGCCCGAAATCTCCTCGACCATGCCCGATCCTTCGACGAGGCGGCGGAAGTTCTGCTTGTGCAGCGTATGGCCGACGATGGCCTCGACGGTTTTCTGCAGGTGCAGCAGCGTGAATTCGGGCGGCACCAGTTCGAACACGACGGGGCGGTATTTTAATTTTCCGCGCAGGCGGCCCATGGCGGTCGCCAGGATACGGCGGTGGTCGTAGAGCATCGAGCGGCCGGGCACCAAAACATAGTCGACCTTGATGCCCTTGTCGCGGATGCTTTCATACACAAGGCGCGCTTCGTACAGGAGCTCGTAGCGCTCAAGCACCTTTTCTTCGTCCCACGGAATATCGTCCATGCCGAAGCAGAGATCGGCGCGCAGGCGGCGGTTGGCTTTTTCTTCCTTGGTTTCGGCGGAATTCACCCAGCGCTTCAGCCCCAGCTCGATCGTTTCGCTGATGATCTTGGGCTTGCCCTGACGCCAGTCTTCCCAGGGGAAGTAGCTGTACCATTCTCCCCAGAAAACCTTATCCGTCGTCTTGCCGGCCTGTTCCTGATTTGTAAGAGCAAGATAGCCGATGGAAACAACACGGGAGCCTTCGCCCGCCTGTCCCGCGTAACGGCCGCGGTTGCCGAAGGTGTAAAGCTGTTCCACGTAACCGGGGTTAAGCGGCGTCTGTTCCTTTACCCAGCTGCGCAGGCCCAGTTCCAGCGTCGCGTGGCGCGCGGGGTCGAAGGGGCCGAAGGGAAGCGCGTCGCCCTCCTCGTTCGTCGGGTTGATGCCGGCGGAAAGCGCGTGTTCGGCGCCGCGCACGATGAAAACCTTGGGTTCATGCCCCTGCACGCCGACGATGGTGGCGGAAAGGCCGATGGTGATCGCATGGTCCTGCGGAGAGGCCTTGGGCGACTTGCTGTTTTTGGGCTCGGCCATTTCGCGTTTCGCCTATTGTTCTTCGTAGAGGTTCGGGCTTTCCCGTGCGACCCGGCCGTAGGTGGGAACCACGAAGGGCTTCCACGTGCTGGCTTCGACCTGGGCATATTCGCGCTCCATGGCCGTGAGCCTTGTGCCGATCTGCGTGCGCGCCTTGACGGCCGCAATCTTCGCTTCTTCCGCATCGGCCGTGGCCCATTTTGCGGCCAGCAGGTACCATTTGTAAGCCTGCTGCAGGTTCTTGTCGATGCCGGTGCCGTCTTCGTAAATCCGCGCCATTTCGAGCATGCCTTCGGCATCGCCGGCGTCAGCCGCGCGGCGGTACCAGTTGCCGGCCTTGGTCTTGTCGGGCTTGCGCACGCCCTCGCCCTTTTCGTAGCAGCGGCCCAGCCTGACCATCGAGGGCAGGTGGTTTTTCTCTTCAGCCGCCTTGCGGTACCAGTCGCAGGCCGATTTCGGGTCGCGCTTCAGCCCGCGCTCGCCGTCGGCGGTGCCGAGCAGGTAAAGGCGGCCCAGCGCGAACATGGCGTTTTCGTCGCCTTTCTCGGCGGAATGGAAATACCAGATGGCGGCGTTCTCGAAATCCTTGTCGCGCTCGTACATCCGCGCCAGCGCCATCTGCGAGGATTGATGCCCCTGCTCGGCCGCGCGGCGGTACCATTCCAGCGACATGCCGAGGTCTTTTTTCTCGACGCCTTCGCCCTTGAAATACATATAGCCCAGCGCGTTCTGCGCGTACATGTCGCCCTGGTTGGCGGCATAGGTGTACCAGCGCATCGCCTGTTCCATGTTCGGGCGCGCCACGCCCTCGCCCTTGCGGTACATGGTCGCGAGGTTGTATTGCGCGCGCATGTTGCCCTGCATCGCCGACTGCAGGAACCATTGCGCGGCCAGTTTAAGATCTTTCGTATAGGGCTTGCCGGCGCGGAGCATGGTGGCAAGGTTGTTCTGCGCGATCGGGTCGCCCATCTGCGCCGCGCGCGTGTACCACTTGAAGGCTTCCTTGTCGTTGCGCGTGGTGCCGTGGCCCGCCGACTTGATGTAGCCCATGTAGACCATCGCGGGCAGGTAATCCTGCTTGGCCGATTTTTCGTACCAGCCGGCGGCGTTGTGGATGTCTTTGCCCATGCCGAGGCCGGCGTCCATCATGTAGGCGAGGAAATACTGGGCGCGCGCGTCGCCTTCGTTGGCGATCCGCATGAAGTGGCGCACCGCGAGGTCGTTGTCGCCGTAGTTGAAGGCCGCCATGGCCTCTTCGAAGGTGGGACCGCCGCTGCCGCTCTGGGCATGCGCTGACGCGGGCGCAAGCACCATGGACAGAACCGAAAAGCCGAGAACGGCGAGGAAAGGATATTTCATGACGTTGGCAGTCAACCCCTGAAGCTGAAACCCTGATTAAAGGAAGATAGTACGGCAAGGGCCAGTATAAAAGCCTTTGCCGTTAAAATCCTTATGTTTTTTGGGGTACAGGGTTATGGCTTATCGGGGTTATTCGACCATGCCATGCCGAACTTTATTCGACCATACCAATTGCGGCCATGTAGAGGTCGAGCAGTTCCTGCTCTTCGCGGCGCTTCTCGACGTTGGCTTTCCGTAACGAGATGATTTTGCGCATGATCTTGGGCTCGAAACCGGTGCCCTTGGCTTCGGCGTAAACATCGCGGATATCTTCGGAAAGGGCCTTTTTTTCCTCTTCCAGGCGCTCGATGCGCTCGAGGAAGGACTTCAGGCGGGCGCCCGAGACATTGGTCGGGGCGGCGGACTCTTCGTCTTCGCCTTCGAATTCAACGGATTTGCTTTTCAGGTTGGTTTTTGCCATGACGGAGCCCTTCTGGAAATTTGGAGACGCGCCATAATAAGCGGCCCCGCTCCAACGTCAAGACCAAGAATCAGGGGGGCGGCAAGATGGTGATATGGCTGGAAGAATCGCAGAGCTTCAGCACCTGCAGCAGGTCATTTTGTTTCAAGCCGACGCAGCCCGCCGTAGGCGTGAAATCGGGACGGGCGAGGTGCATGAAAATAGCGCTGCCCCTTCCTGCTTCCGGCGGGTTGTCGTTATAGCCGATGACGACGGTAAGATCGTAGAGGTTATCGTCGCGCGTCATGCGGTCGACCACCGATGCATGCGGCAGCGTCACCTTCGTATTGTAATCGGGATGCGCGGGATCTTCGCACCAGCCGGTTTCGGGCGTCAGCACTTCGACGGGCAGCTGCGTTTCGGGTTTTTCCAGACGGTCGGCGCGGTAAATCAACTGGCGGAGCGGATAGGTGCCGATGGGCGTCTTGCCGTCGCCCTCGGTTTTATCAATCGTGATGCCGCCGCGCCCCAGCGTGCAGTCAAAGCGCAAACCGCCGACCATCAGGATGCCGGTGGTTGCTTCAAACGATTTTGTCTGGACAATGATGTTCATGGCCTATGATGGCACAAAGAACGCGCGGTTAGAAGGCCGTACCCGTGCCCCGCATGGCGCGGTATTTGTCGAGACCTTCCATCATCTTCTGGGCGATCTCGTCTTTCGGCACCTGCTGCGCCTGCAGCAGCGCCTGCGCGGTGGGCGAAGCGATGGCCTGTTTCGCGGCTGCTTTTTGCGGTGCCTGCGCGTTCATTTTCTGTTTCAGCATATCGTCGCGGCTGGCTGCTTTTTGCGGATGGACCGTCAGCTTCATCGCGGCCTGCTGCATATCGTCGTCCCAGATAATATCGTCTTTTTTCTGGGCGGGAGTAGCGGCAGCAACTTCGGTCTTTGCGGCGTGCTTGGGCTTGTGATCGCCGCTGACCATGGCCATAACGTTCTGGCCGATATCCTTGCCGGTTTTCTTCTCGACCACCACATCGGCCAGGCCGACCGCCGCGCCAATCGGGCCGCCGTAAAGCGCGTCTCCCGCGACGCGGGCCATGGGGCTGATTTCATCGCCGGTGATTTTGCGGTAAATGGTGCTGATGACGGGGATATGCTGCAGCGGGTTGATGATGTCGAGCAGGCCCAAGATAAAAGCCTTGAAGCTGAACTTGTGGGAAGATTTTGCCGGTTGCTGCGCGGCTTTCGTTTTCTCGACCCCGCCGGTCTTGTCGACCATCTGGACGGCGGCATCGGCTTCTGCCGATTTTTTCGCTTTAACGCCATAGACTTGACCCGCCGTGCGGACTTCACCCGCGAAAGCCGATCTTGCCGTGTATTGCGCATTCGAGATCATACTTCTTCTCTCCCTGATATATGTCAGTGCAAGTGGTGTGCCATTTTCCAGGGGTCAAAAATATATCGTTATATTTCAATATGTTATATGTCATGGCACACCCCTTGCTTATATACCTGTCGGAGAAGTGCGTTTAACAAGGATAAAGAGCATGAGCACGACATTATCACTCGACTCTGCCCTCAGCGGCCTCAAGGCGGCGCAGCGCACGCTCGACACCATTTCGAACAACATCGCCAATGCCCAGACAGCGGGCTTCACGCGCAAAATCCTGCCGCAGGAAACCTTGGTTGTCGGCGGCGTCGGCATGGGCGTGCAGCTGGGCGCGGTGATGCGCAGCGTGGACATGAGCCTGCTGCGCGACCTGATGAAACAGGCAAGCTTCAGCGCGGGTGCCGCCACCACCACCAGCTACCTTGACCGCATCCAGGATTTTCACGGCTCGACCGACGCGGAACGTTCGCTCTCGGCGCGTATCGGCAGGCTGGCCGATGCTTTCTCGACCCTTTCCACCTCCCCCGACAACACCGTCGCGCTCTCGGCCGCGCTGGCGACGGCGCAGCAGGTGGCGGACGGCTTCAACGATTTCGCGGAACTGCTGACGCAGATGCGCAACGACACCGAAGACCAGATTTCCGACGGCGTGGCCAAGGTTAACGTGCAGCTGAACAACATCGCGCAGCTGAACCTGCAAATTCAAACGCTCACCGCGCAGGGCCGCTCGACCGCAGAACTTGAAGACAAGCGCGATATCGCTGTCCGCACCGTGTCGCAATATATCCAGATTTCCAGCTTCAAGGCCGAAAACAACCAGATGGTTGTGATGACGAAACAGGGGCAGGTGCTGGCCGACGGCACCGCGCGCCAGCTGAGCTTCAGCAACGGCAACCTCGGCGCGACGTCGTACTATCCCGGCGGCGGCGCTTCGGGCCTGTTTATCGGCGGTTCCACCGGCATTGAAGTGCCGCAGGGCGAGATCGGCGGCGAACTGGGCGCGCTGTTCGACCTCCGCGACGACACGCTTCCCACCTATCAGGCGCAGGCGGACGAGCTGGCGCAGAAAATGGCCGAACGCTTCGATGCGCAGGGGCTCCGCCTTTTCACCGATAACAACGGCAACGTTCCCGCATCCGTGGCCGACCCCGGCCTTGTCGGCTATGTCGGCTTCGCAGGCGAGATCCGCGTCAACCAAGACGTCATCGACGATCCGACGCTGCTGCGCCGCGGCACCTACGGCCAGATCGTGCCGCCGGGATCGAACGAAATCATCCGCAAAATTTCCGAATTCGCCTTTGGCCCCTATGTAAGCCAGTCTGCCGCCGGCACCGTCGACATTTCAGCCGGCGACCTTTTCACCACGCTCGGCATCACGCAGGTCAACCGCATCAACGGCACGACCGACCTGACCGATTACGTTCCCGACCTCGACGCCGCGCCGAACATCACCGCCCCCGCTAACTTCACGATCGACGTCGGCCTTGGCGCCGTGAACGTCACCATCAACCCCGGCGATACGGCTGCTGACCTTGTCAACAACATCAACGCGGCCGTCGGTTCCACCGTCGCGTCGCTGTCAGGCACCGGGCAGCTTATCATTGACGCCCCCGGCGACATTACCTTTGCCGATGTCGATATCGGTCTGGCGGGCATGCAGGAACTGGGTTTTGATTTCACTACCTACGCCGCTTCCGATCCTTCCTTCACCGTGCAGGTGGGCACGCAGAGCCCCGTCACAATTTCGATTAACTCGACCGACACTTCGGTCGAACTGCTGGCGCAACTGAACGCCATCCCGGGCGTTTCCGCGAGCCTTGGCACGGGCGGCGAGCTGCTGATCGACCTGACGCAGGGCGGCGACCTGACGCTGCATAACGTGAACGGCACGCCGCTGGCCGCCATGGGCGTGACGGTAAGCAACGTCGCGCAGCCGGCTTTCCGCCAGAACAACCTCGGCCCCGACGGCAGCCTGTCGACGGGCCTGCTGGGCAACAGCTCGCTGGAAGATTTCGTGCGCTCGATGCTGACCGACCACGCGCAGGACGCGGCGAAAGCGCAGGACAGCGCATCGAAGGAAGAAACCTTCCTTGCCACGCTCGACCAGCGTTTCATGAACGACAGCGGCGTGAATATCGACGAGGAAGTGGCGCAGCTGGTGCGCGTACAGTCTGCCTATACGGCGGCGGCGCGCATGATCGCGGCGACGGAAAAACTGCTCGACGATCTTTTGAATTCCATCTGAGAAGGATGACGCACCATGGTAATTAGCAACGTATCGTTTCTGGGACAGTCGCTGGCGCAGACATCGCGGCTGAAAGACCTGAACGTAACGCTGGCGGATCTTACCCGCCAGCTGACGACGCGCAAGGTGCACGAAGACATGTCGGGCCTCGGCTTCGCCGCGCAGGCCGTGCAGCGCTACCGCATGAATTCTTTACGCCTGACCACCTATCTCGACAATATTTCCGGCGTCACCACACGCATCAAGGAAATGGATCAGGCCATGGCAAGCTCGCGCACCATGGGCGAGCAGCTGATCGAGGGCCTGACCATCGCCGTGCACGGCGGCAGCGAGGAAATTCCCAACCTTGCGGCGCTGGCGCGCGATGCGCTGACCTTCCTGCAGGACCTGACCAACCTGAACATCGACGGACGCTATCTTTTTTCCGGATCGTCCACCACCACGCAGCCCTTTATCGACGACAACCTGTTGAACGCAAACTTTCAACAAGAAATGACCGACTGGCTGAACGGCACGAATAGCACGGCGCAGTTGCTGGCCAATGTCGACGGCTTCACCACGACCGACCTCGGTTTTGATCCCGCGCTTTCGGCTTCAGGCAATGTCGCCGTGCGCGTCGACGAGCATACCGAAATCGATTACACCGTGAAGGCCGACAGCAACGGCATCCCCGACCTGATGCGCGCGCTGGCTTTCATGTCGAACATGGTGGCACCGGGCGGCGGCGACGTGCCGACCGATGCCGACCTGCAACAGGTATTGACGCAAATTCTGGCCATCGCGCGCCGCGGCATCGAGGACCTCGACACTGCCGCCACCTCGCTCGGCTCGCGCTTCAACCTCATCAAGTCGCTGGAAGAAGGCCACACGCAGGACCGCGCAACGCTGGCCAACCTGATCGGCGAAAAAGAAGATGCCGACACCACCGAAGTTGTGGCGCAAATCCAGTCGCTGCAGACGCAATTGCAGGCGTCGTATCAGGTGACGAGCATCATCAGCCAGCTGTCGCTGGTCAATTTTATCTAGAAGAATCAGGCGCCTGACAGCCCCCTTCCCGCCGCTTATGCCGGCGGTTTTGGCATTTAATCCATTGAAATATAAAGACATTGCGGATTAATTGCATCTTTACTAGTTTTACATATAATACAGTTAGCCATTTCAAGGCGATACTGAAACCGGACCGTAACGGCGGCCGATATTTTTAGGGTGTGTGCATGAAACTGCTTCGCAAACAATTGCTGGCAACCGTCACGGGGCTGACGCTCGCTTTTGGCTCGGCCGCATATGGGCAGGTCACGACGCAGAAAGAACGTCCGCAGGATCTGCAGACCGTCACACAGAATTACAATACGAAAGATTCCAAGGAGCTCGCCGCGCTCGAGGGACGCATCAACACCAACCGCCCCTCGCATACGCCGCGCATCGTTTATATTGACCCCGATCATATGAGCACATGGCTGCAGCTGACCGCCAACGTCAATGCCTATCCCTCCATGCTCGCGCAATATCTGGCGACCAAGAACGTCACCACTATCAGCGTACCCGCGCTGGCCGGCATCGCCTCCGCATCACTATCGGTGCAGCCCGCCGCCGCCGTACCGCAACTGTCGGGCGCCAAGGGCGAGCAACTGGATGGCGCGGCCTGCCTTGTGACGCCTTACAACCCGTCGCTTCCCGCCAATCTTTACCTGCGCAAGCAATTCCTGCTGGGTAATCCGTCCACAGGCCAAAGCGCAGACGCGCTGTCGGGCCGCTCGCTCGACGTTTCCATCAACCGCCAGCAGATGGCGGAGATTGTGAACGCGCGCGAAGCCTGGCGCTGCTTTGACAATATCTATACCGCGCAATTCACCACCACCACGAATTTCGACCGCGTGATGGCGCTGCACCGCCACGAAACCTTCGCCGACCTCGGCGGGTTGATGCAGGCGGTAAAGGATGGCGCGCCGACGCAGCTGATCGAGGAATTCGCCGATTTCCGCGCCGCCATGACCGGCCTGACCGAAAGCCCGCGCGGCAAGGTGTTCAAGGCGGGCGAGACGCCTTTCTACGGCTCCGTCGTCTATGCGACATATCCCGCGTTGACCGAGTTGCAATCGCGCATCGATAAAATGGGCGTGGAAAAATTCCGCGAGATGACGCCGGAGCAGATGCGCGACATGGCGAATGATATCGTCACGCAGAAGAGCCTGACCGACAAGCAAGGCCTGCAGCTGATGGGCGTGGCGCTACTGGGCCCCGACTATTTCAAGTCGCTGGAAGCAGGCGGAGCCCCTAAAGAAAAAATTGACGAAGCACGCAGTTTCGTCGTCAGTATCCTCAAGCAACGCGCGACGGCGATCGAGCGCGCGGTCAAACCCGCAGCGCCGGGCGAGGCCTATGTCGAACTGGTGCCGGGGGAAATGATCTATGAGCTTGCTGCCCGCGCGATCGAGGGCGACAAGGCCGTCGCCGCGAACCCAGACGATATCGGCGCAAGATTGAAGGCGCGCCAGAAACTGATGGACGAGGTGCGGGAAAAGGCCGATGCCAACCCCGCGCATGGCGCATTGATGATGCAGATCATGCACGGCATCTTCAACAGCGACCCATGGCTGGAGCGCGGCAAGCCGGAACCGCCGCCGGCCCCCAAAATTCCGATGCACAGGGCGTAAATGACAAGCTTGAAGAAATTATTGCTGGCGACGACGGCGGGGGTGGTTCTCCTCCTCGCCGGGCTTGGCACTTATTCGTCGCTGGCCGACCAGCCTGTCAGGCCCGAGCCCGCCGCCATTACCGCCACGACGACGAACACGCTGCCCGCCCCGCCCGCCGCGACGGCGGTTAAGGCGCCGACGCTCGCCACGATCATAAGCGATTATAATACCGTCGCCTCGAAACGCCTGCGGAGCCTCGAGGATGAATTCAACAAGACGCGCGCGCCCGGCGCGCCCGCCATCGTCTTTATCGATTACGACCATGTGAGCACATGGTATTCGATGGCCGAAGGGCCCGAAAGCCTCGATAAAGCCATCGGTGATTACCTGCAGGTGCGCACCGGAAAAACCTACGACGCCGAAACGCTGAACGAACTGGCGCTCGCGATGGACGCGCTGCAGCCCGTGGCCTTCACCACCGGCAAGAACAATCCAGGCCCCTGCCTTGTGGTGCCGGAATATCCGGGTTTCGGCCTGCATGACTTCATTTCCACCGGCTTCAACGTGAACGGCACCAACCAGCTGGGCGGCAAGATCCTCAGCCTCCACATCACGCCGCAGGAATTCGGCGATTACGCCAATGCGCACGAGGCCTGGCACTGCACCGACATGAAATTCCGCACCGATGTGGATGGATTTGGCCTTGTCCGCGCGGTCAAGGAAAACCGCGCCGAGACCTTCGCCGATATCGGCGGCGTGATGGAAAGCATCAAGAATGGCGCAAACCTGACCATCATCGACAAGGTGGCGGCGATGCGGGCGACATGGATTTATTCGACCGGCCCCGCGCGCGTCAAGCACGTGCCCGACACCCACCCCGACCATTACAAGAGCATCGTCTACCACACGCACCCCGGCCTTTTCGCGCTGAAAGAGCGCATACAGGAAATGGGCATGGAAAAATTCCGCGCCATGAGCCGCGCCGAGATGCGCGAGATGGCCTATGAAATCACCGCCGAAAGCTCGCTGACCTTCGTCGAGGCCGCGTCGCTGCAGACCTATTACACCACCGGCAAGATCACGACGGGCGCGGGCGCATCGGTCAACCAGTTGCAGGAAATTTCGGCTGGCGCGCTGCGCAACCCGACCGCCGCCGAAAAAACCGCGATGCAGCAGGATAGCGCCGCCGCCGAAAAAATCACCGCCGCAGGCGATTCCGCGCTGGTCGTGGCGATGCGCAAGCGCGCGGACGAGCTGGGCGGGCAGAACTTTGCCAATAAACTTAAAGCGCGTCAGGAAATGACCGATCGCCTGCGCGAACAATTCACCACCAGCACGGCGCGCAAATCGACCGAAGCGCAGCTGAAATCGCTGCTCTATTCCGACCCGCACCTTTCGGTGCCGAAGCCGCCGGGGTCTTAAATCATTTCGGATTGACGTTGAAGATCTTGGGCCGCTTGACCTTGCCGTTGTTATTGGCGGGTGCGGGCTGTTCGGCGCCGGTTTTTTCCTGCGGCGCGTTGATCTGCATATAGTTTTTATCGTACCAGTTCTGGCCCTGCAGGGTTTTGAAGCCGGTGAATTTCGGTTTGCCCTTGGTGGCGGGGTTGGTCGAGGTGACGCCGTCCTTGGTGATTTTCAGCACATCGCCGTTGTCGGCGGCGACGACTTTCGCGCCGGCTTTTTCCAGCGCTTCCTTGTTGGCGCCGCGCAGGTGTTCGTCGCCGTGGATGGGCAGCACGGTTTTCGCGCCCACCATGGCCGCGAATTGCATCAACTCGGGAAGTCTCGCGTGGGCCTGCGAGTACAGCGGGAAATCCTGCTTGGTCAGCACGGTGAATCCCTTGGCGCGCAGCACGGAGAGAACGCGCTCGCGCGAGCTTTCCTGTCCCGGGATGCTGGGCGCGCAGAAAACGATGATATCGGTTTTTTTGTCCAGCTTCAGCGAGGGATGCGTACCATCGGCTGCGCGCGGCAGCGTAGAATTGGGCTGGCCGGCGGCGCCGGTAACAATCACGACGCTGTCGCCGGGCTTGCTGTCGGCGAGGTCCTTGGCCGATTTGCCGCGGTCGAGCACGCGCACTTCCAGCGGCTTGCCGACAGTATCGGATAGCGAGAGACCGGTTTCTTTAAGGGCCGAGAGCGCCTGTTCGTGGCTCCAGCCCGAAACCCAGAGGGTGCGGCCGTCATCCGCCGTCACCTTAGCGATCGAGGCGACATTTTCCTCGTAACCGCTCATAACGGCGATGATGAAGCGTTTGCGGGGGTTTTGTTCCATCAGCTCGTGCAGCGTTTCGCGCACTTCTTCCTCGGTCGTCAGCGGCACGTCGCGGTCGGCGCCAGTTGAATCGAGCAGCAGAAGATCAACGGGTTTGTTGACGGTCTTTTTAAACTGTTCTTCGTTCCAGGCCGGGCCCCAGACGACGGTAGGGTCGAGCTTGAAATCGCCGGGGTGCAGGATATTTCCCGCAGGGCTTTCGATGAAATAACCGACCGACTGCGGCGTCGAATGGCTGACCCAGAAGGCGTTCATCTTCAGAGCGCCTTCCTGCACCGGCTTGCCGGGGGCGATGGAAATCATTTCCGGCCATTCGTCAGGGTCCAGCCCTGCGTTGGCCAGCTCCTGCTCGAGGCGCTTCAGCGTATAGGGCGTCGCATAAATTTTCGGCACTTCATAGCCCTGCAGCAGCATGAAGCTGATCGCGCCCATATGGTCGCTGTGGTTGTGGGTGAGGAAGATGGCGTCGAGCGGCTCCGCCGCCGCGACCATATTTCCGTCGGCGCCGCGCTTGTTCAGGAAGCGCGAATAATCGGCCACGATGGTGTCGCAGGCCGCAAGCTCGGGGTATTCGGGATAGCGCGCATCGCCCATCAGCACGCCCGCGTCGAACAGCACGCGGGTGGTCTTTTTCTCGCCAAGGCTGTTGGTTTCGGAGAATTCGCAGAGCGAGGTATTCGCGCCGATGCGGTGCTTGTTGTTGCCGCCCAGCAGGTGCCAGAAAATCTTCGGTGCTCTATCGTCTGCTGGATCCATTTTATCAGAAGGTGCCATCAGCTGACCTCCTGCATTTCGCCGGCGAGGCGTATCCAGGCCCAGAGGATCGATTCCAGGTAGATCTTGCGGGGTGGATCGGGCGGGCCGCCAAACGCCGGCAGCGCGGTCACCATGGCCTTGAGCGCATCCAGCGTCAGCGAGATGCGGTCAGTGTCAGGGTAGGCCTGCATAAGCTCCTGCGCGATCGCGTCGCGGTCCTTCCAGGATAGCGGCATCGTTTTCCCGATTTCTATAGGTGTTTTATGATTCGTACCCTAGCAGCGGCCTTTCGGGCTGTCGATACGGTAAATAACTTTTATGATAAAAGATGAACAAGTTCAAAGACTTGTCGTTTTTGAACGAATGCCATAATAATATTTTACGGTTAAGAGGAGAAGGCCGGCAGCCGCAGGGCGGTTATTCGTCGGGCTCGCCTTCGCGGCCCTCGCCGGGCTTTTTGAAGTCAAGCTCGGCCGCGAAAACGGAGGCTTCCATCACCACCATCTCTTCCATGCGGCGGTAGATATCGCCCATCTGCTGCAGCTTCAGCGCGTTGATCGAGCCCTGTTCACGCACGATCTCCTCGGGCGCGTTGACCATGCGCACGATGTATTCGGGGTTGTGGAAGCGGTCCTTGGTCAGCGCTTCCATGAGCTCGCGGTAACTGACGCCGTTCGGGCCGGTATAGGTATTGGCCGCCGGCACGCCGCCCGCGAGGCGCAGCGCGGAGGTATTGATCTCGGAGCCCGAGGCGCGTTCGGACAGCATCTGGCCGACGACGTTGTAGACCGTGTTCAGGCGCGCGTTGCGCGAGCGGCGATAGAGCATCTGTTCACGCCCCTGCGCCGTATTCAGCGCCTGTTCCGGGATCGGGTCCATCGAGGTGGGGGAGAGCATGAAGCGCTGCACGTCGATGAAGATCTTGCGGTTTTCGGCGACGCTCATGTCATAGGTCAGCTTGTCGCCCCAGAGGATCTCGGGCAGGCTCAGGTGCTTCTGGCGCGTGATGGCGGGAGCCGCCGGCAGGGTTCCGCATCCCTGGTTGCCGCGTGCGGGATCGTAATAGGTCGTGCAGAAATCACTCCAGAGCTTGTTAAGTTCGACTGCCTGGCCCTTGTCCGCCGTGGTGCCGATCGCGTTGTTACGGCGCACCATGTCTTCCTTGGCATAGCCCATCGTCATGGCGTTGGCCATGCGCTCGACCTTGGAGGGGCCGCAACCGGCAGGCAAGCCGCCGCAGCCCGCGTTGGGGCGCATCATGCTGTCCACCTGGCAGGTAAGCTCGTTGGGCACATAGCGGCGGCGCGCCTCGACCTGCGCATGCTGCTTGGCGGCGATGCCTTCGTTCAGCAATTCGGCGTCGACCAGCGAGCCCAGCTGGCGGCTCTGGTCCATGGGCGCGGCGGAAAGCTGCTTGGTCATGTCCATCAGCGCGGGCAGGAAGTCGTTCTGCCACCAGCTGGAAAGGCCGGCGCGGATATTGGTGTCGAATTCGTAAAGACGCAGCAGCATTTCATAGGTCGCGGTATTGGTCAGGTCTTCGTCGATGAAGTCCATTTCCTGGTTGATGAAGTCCAGGATCTTGGCGCGGATGTCAGAGGCCAGGTCGGAGAGGTTGTTGGAGGCGTTGGGGGCCTGTTCGCACTGGGCGTAAGCGGCCGTAGGCATGGCAGAGACGGCCATCAGCAGGCAGGCGAAAAGCACGCCGAAGCAGCGGGAGAAGCGGAACCGTGATGATGTAATGGATTCTGCGCTCATGTCAGCTTCCTATTCCTGGTTCCGCCATTGCTCGCCGCCCTGCTTGGCCTGGCCATGCTTCTGTTCAAGCATATTGGCGGTCTGGATGGCATAGACGGTTGCGATTTTCTCGGTTTTCTCGATCATCTTGTAGAGCATCATCAGGTTATAAGCCTGCAGGTAAACTTCTTTCTGCTGCGTGGCGCCCTCGCTGTCGCCCAGCTCGACGTAGTAGTTCGGGTCCCACAGCTGCTCGATCACCGACTGGCGCAGCTCGCGCTCGGAAGCGCGCGGGGAAGCGTCGGTCACGCCCAGCTTCTGGCGCAGCTGCTGCACCTGCGGCGAGGCCTGGCCCGGCGTGCGTTCGCCGAAGAGGCTGGTCACCAGCGCGGTCACGGCGTCCATCTGGGCGAGGTATTCGCGGTTCTGCATGCGCTGCTCGACGCCCTCGGGCGTGTTCAGCACCTGCTGCTTGAACGGCGCCGGGATGTCGAAGCCCGTGAGGTTATAGGTCAGGTGCTGCATGGCGAGGCGGTTGGCCTGCGCCTCGTTCGCGGAGACGATCATCGGCACGGTATCGATGGTTTCGCGCGAGAAGATCGTGCGGCCGGCGTTCACGTCGCCGCCCGGGATAAAGCCGGGCGTGCCCGCGGGGCAGCCCGCGGTATTGTCGTTATCGGCGGGATCGCAGAAGTTCTGCACGTATTCGCGGAAACGGCCGTTGGCGAAGGTAGGAGGACCCTGCTCGCCGATCGAGCCGGTCTTGTTGTTACCGTTGGTGTTCGCGTCTTCGGCGAGACCCTGCGAGACGAATTTACCGGTACGCATGGCCGAGTTCATGCCGCGCGCCGTGGTGTCGAAACGGCAGGTCTGGTCGGTCGTCTGGTATTGCTTCTTGGCGTCAATCTCGGTTTCCTGGATGTCGCGCGAGTTTTCGCCGATGTCGTCCGAGTCAAAGAGGAAGCCCAGTTTGCGCGAGCCTTCCGAGGTGGAGCCCGAGAGCTGCTTGGTCATGTCCTGCCAGGCTTCGAGCCATTTGTCCCAGAACCACGCAAGCTTGGTCAGGATCGCCGTCTGCATCGCCTCGAGCGCGAGGATCAGCGTCGCCTGCCCTGCCGTAATGATGCCCTGATAGGCAAGGGGCAGCGCGCCGACAGGCGCCAGGAAGGCGGCGTTCAGCGCGGTGGTATTGGCGGTAATGGCGGCAGTCATCGCCGCGATCACCTGCGGATCAGTCTCGCAGAACTGCGAGCGCGCGGGCTTGACCGTGGCGGCGGCCAGCAGGCCTGCGACGGCCAGCGCCGAGAGGAAGAAGAGCGCCTTGCGGGCCTTCGGTCCTAGATTCTTGCTGACAAGAGATGTGATGCCCATGGGATCCTTACTCCTGGCTCTTCAGCGTTTCGACTTCGGGCAGCGGCGCGTCTTCGGCCAGAAGCGAGACCTGTACCGCGAGCGCCAGCGCCTGGCGTTCCAGAAGCTCGAAATAGTCGCGCAGCTCCATCAGGTAGAAGGTGCTGAGCGTCAGTTTTTCCATGTCGATCTCGCCTTCGTTGCCGATCAGGTTCGCGGCGTATTTCTGGCTGTTGAAGCGGTCGATCGTCATCGCGTGCATGACTTCGCGGTAACTGGGGTTGGCCGCGATTTCGGCCAGCGGGATGTTCGCGTCACGGCGCAGCTGTTCGACCCAGTTGGTGGTCGGGTTGGTCGGGTCCTGGCGCGTGCCGGGCATGCGCCATGAAACAATCAGCTGCGGCACCGAGCGGATGGCGGCATAGCGGGCAAGATAGGCGCGGCGGTCCATCCAGCGCTCGTGGCCCTGTGGCGTGCGGAAGCTCTCGATCGGAATAGGGTCGCCCGTCGGGTCGCCCATGGTGTTGTTCAGCAGCTGCTTGACCATCTCGGCGTCTTTCTGGCGCGGCGGGCCGCCGCCGGCGGTGACCATCTTGCCGGCCGAGTTGTCGTTGACCGGAATGGTGAGCGCGTTATAGAGACGCTTCGTGACCTGCGTGTCGGCGTTGTAATAGTTGGGGTCGGAGGTGGCGGCGCAGTTGTTGGAGCCCTGGTTGTCGGTCGGGTCGCAGAAAAGGCGGTTGAACACGTCGCCTTCGGAGTTGATGTGCTTGCTCGAACTCTGCTGGGAGGGCACGCCCTGCTTGTTGCTGGCCGCTTGCGTCGCTTCATCTTCCCAGGCGCCGCGCATGCCGGTGGCAAAGCCCGCCTGCATGCCCATGCCGCCCGTGTTGGTGGCGGCGATACAGGCGTTTTCAGGCGGCTTCAGCTGGTTGGAGTTTTTCTTGTCGTCGGCCATGTTGGCCAGGTTCTGCTTGTTCTGGATGTAGGCGTCCATGCCGGCCTGGAAGTCGTGGTTCTGCTGCACGGTCGCGGTGTTGAGCTGGTCGACCATCGCCATCAGCGCGGGTTTCAGGTTGTACCAGAACATCGTGTCCCACCAGTCGATCAGGTTCAGCTCGAACTGGTTGAGGTTGCCCAGCAGCGCGGCCATCATGTAGTCGATCATGCCGCCCAGGAAGCCTTCGAGGCCGAGGTAGGTCTGCGACGACGGCGTGGTCAGGCCGTAGGGCGAGGTCGAGGAGGTCGCCATGATGATGGTCGGCGGGAGGACCGAGGCGAGGTTCTCGATCAGCAGGTCGAAGGCGGTCTGGATCGCCGTCTGCGCGGTCGAGGACATCGACGGGTTGTCGCAAAGGTAGAGCGGGCAGGCCGGCGGGAAGCCGAGGCAGAAGCCGGGCGAGACGAAAATCGGCGGCGCGGGCGGCAGCACCGCCTGGCCCTGGCACTGGCTGTCGTAAGAAAGCACGATGTTATAACCGGCCAGGAACGACATGATGACGATCGCCATCAAGGGCGTGCGTCCCGCTTTGAATTTTTGCGAGAAGGAAGAGAGCTTGCTCTTTATGTCAGACCAGATTTTCATTCCTGACTCTGCGACAATGAATGTAGTTCAAACGGTTTCGCGTCCTTGACCTCGGGGCCCACCTGGGCTGCCAAAATCAGGCCGTAACGGTCCATGAGGTCGAGCTGGTCGGCCATCAGCATGGCCTGGAAGGCCTGCTGGATCACCATCTCGCGCGCGTTGTTCTCGGGCTCGTCGATCTGCTCGATCGACAGCTGGCCGGTGCGGAAGCGCTCCGACGTCATCACTTTCAGGACCTCGTTGTGCGAGGGGTTGTCGGAAATATAGGCAGCGTCCATGCCCGCGGCCTCGCGGATCGGGCGCAGGAACTGCTGCATGTCCGTGCCGGGCGTGCGTCTTGCGACCACATAATAAAGAAGGTCGTAGACCGCCTGGCGCTTGGCCTTGTAGGCCTGGCTCTCGAGGAAGTTCTCCTGACCCTGCCCGCTGCGCATCGCGACGCCGGAAACCGGTTCCTTCACCAGCGGCTCGGCCAGGTTGATGATCAGGTCGTCGATCACTTTCTTGGTGTCGGCGACCCTGATGTCGATCGTGTCCTTCATGAAAATTTCGCCGGTGACGTCCATGTCGCGCGCGATGCCGCCCACGCCGCCCACCACAAGGGTGCCGGGTGCGGTGCAGCCGGGAACGCCGGCGTTGTCGTTCGGATCGCAATAGTTTGTGACATAGTTGCTCCAGGCGCGGTTCATGTCGGCGGCGGTGCCGCGCGCGGCGGGCGTGCCCGCGCGGTTGGCGGAGCGCGGCGCGCTTTCGAGCGTGGCGGCCGTTTCATAGGCCCTGCGGAAGGTGGAGGACCGCGTCATGCCGCCCATCACCGTGCCGGCGCGGCAGACGTTCTCGCCGGGGCGCTGGTTGCGGTGCGCCTTGATGTCGTTCTTCATGTGCTCGCGCGAGGTGCGGTTGGAGGCGGTGGCGTCGGCCATCATGCCGAGCTGCGAGTGCTTGAAGGTGTCTATTGCTGTCAGCTGGTCGGTCATGGCCATCATCGCCGGGCGCAGGTTGTACCACCAGAAGGTGTCGATCCAGGCGACGATGTTACGCGTCACCTGCAATATTTTCTGCGAGATGGCAGCGACGAAGGCCGTCATGGCGAGCTGGAAATAGACCGTCAGCTGCGTGACGGCGAGCGCGATGTCGGGCATGGTCACAAGGATGCCGACCTGGCCGATGCCGAAGGCGGTGCCGAGGAAGGGGCTGATGCAAATGTTGTTACCGCAGGAGAAACACTGCGCTTCGGATTCACAGCTCGTCATGACGTTCACGCTCACAAAGCCGAGGCCTAGGAACGCGACGAAAAACAGAGCGATAATGGCTTTCTTTAAGTGCCCAGGCTGCATCATGACCAAAGTTACCCCAAACTAGCGAGAATCACGCCACCACAATACGGCGCCACCCTCCAGCTTCGACCATATCCTCTATAGTATCACATTTAGTTAAAATGTGATATATTTCGGAATAATTAAGTAAAGTCAGCCGCTTGGCAAAAAGCTACTGGGCGAGGTCGTAGGACTTTATGACCAAGACTCTGGGGCCCGCGCTACCCTGATGGAGCTGTCCATAGGGCTGGGGACGCACCGCCGCGAACTTGTCGAGCAGGCGGCCCACAGCTTCGTCGAAGCTACCGGGATAGCCGACGCTGTCCGTCAGGCGATAGTCATAATCAATCGACCAGTAGAGCTCGACCCCGGCCTTGTCGGCCCAGGACTTGAGCACATCGCGCAGAGTCTGGCCCTTGCCGCCCTGCCAGTTGCCGGAACCGCTGTCGGTTGCGGCGACGGCGTCGGGGGCAGCGGTGGTCTGGGCGCTGGCGACCTGCACGGGTTTCGAGGAACCCGTTTCGCCGTCGGCGGAAGCCGCCATGGCGGCGCTGGCGGAAACAGCCGGCGCGGGGTCGGCGGAAACAGCCTTGTCTTCAGGCCAGGATTTCTGCACGGGGGCCATCGCGGCGGGCGGCTCGGTCAGCGCGGGGCTGGACGACATGGAGGTGCCGGGCGCGGACATGGACATGCCATCGTCGCTTTTCGGCGTCGGCGCGGGCGGATGCGAGATCAGGCGGTCGCCGCGGTACGCGGGCGTTGCGCCGCCGGCGGTGCGGTCGTCGGTTGCGGGTTCGTTGCGCCAATGGGCGGTTTCTTCGGTGCCCCAGTAGGTGGCGGTTTTCGTTTCCGACGCAGTGCGTTCGCTGCTGTCATCGTTCTGCTGCGCGGCCGGTTCGTCGGCTTTCTGCCACCAGGCGAGTTTCTTCCAGAAGGATTTTTTCTTGCGGCGGACATCGACGCGTTCTTCGGCGGCGGGGGTTTGCGCCACGACAGGCGCGGGCTGCGCTGCGGGTGCCTGCGTGATCGACATGGGCTGCGTGCCGTCGATCGGCGCGGGAATATCGTCAGTGCCTTCGGCCTGCATCGAGGACGGGGCAGGCGCCTGCGTTGCCGATTGCTGGATGCCAGCGCCGGCGTGATAGCTGATGATCACGGTGTTTTCATGCAGTTTGTAGCCGAGGCCCTGGCGCGCGAGCATGTCGCCCAGCACGTGCTGCCACGGCCTGCCGCCTTCCCACGACACCAGCGCGCCGGGGTTGACGTTGCCGCTGAAGGAATACTGGTAGCCGGGCGGAACGACCTGCTGCAGCGCGATCACGAGCGGAAGATCCGCGCCGAAGCCGGCCAGCACATCGCCGCCCTGCGTTGCAGCAGGCGCGGAGACGGGTGCAGAAACGGGCGCGGGCATCGGGGCCAGCACCGCTTCTTCCTGCGCGGGAATGCCATGGTGGGCGGGCGCGACGGGCGCCAGCGCGGGCGGCACATCGCCGGTCACAGGCGCGAGATCGGACATGCCGTCGTCGGCGGCGGGCGCTTCGGCAGCGGGCAGCGAGGGCGGCGGCTCGAGCGGGCCTTTCCATTCAAAACCGGCTTGAGCGCCTTTGGTAAGGGCGATCAGCGCCACGCCCGAGAGCATAAGGGCGATTTTCATGGAATGCGTTTTTGTCATGGGTGTCCCTGCCTGGAATCTATTGTGTGTAACAAGATGTAACTGTTATAGCCCCAAATTCAGGGGTTAATCAATAGCGCGGCACCATGAAATACCGGCATTTTTTGAACAATCGGGAGGGCTGAAAACTAGCGGGAGCCGGTGTCGTCCAGCTTGCGGCGGCGGTGCCATATCCAGCCGGGGCGCTTCGGGCCGATGAACCAGACCCTGATGGCGCGGAGCGCCGCGGGGAAGGTCAGCTGCTTGCGTTCCAGCAGCCAGAAGAAGGCCATGATGAGCAGCATCAGGCAGAGCGTCCAGAGGCGGGCATGGACAAGCACGAGCACCACGAAAAAGCCCGCGCGCGCGTCGAAAATGAAGAAACGCACGGTTTTCATGGTGTTACGCCAATGCCAAGGCTTGGCGTTGACCTGTACCTGAATGGGTTCCTGGGGTGTGCCTGACATTGTTTAGTGCCCCGTTTTTTCCGCAGGTTTCTCGACAGCGGCCTGTTCGCCGCTGGCGGCCGCGAGCTTCATCGCGTCTTCCTGCGCCTTCGTGCCCTGAGCATAGATGAGGTAGAAGCGCTTTTCAATAAGGCCCGCTTCGTAGGCCATGCGCGCCGAATATTCCATGGTTTTGCCGTATTTCGGCACCATGGCCATCAGCGTCGCCGGCCATTTGTCGAAGCTCATGCTAAGCAGGGTTTCGCGGATTTCCTCGGTGAAGGGCATGAATTCGCGGAGCGCCACGCGGCCGCCGCCGATTTTCGGCACCAGCGTCTGCGTGATGATAAGACGCACCGTTTCCATAAGCGAGAAGGCGCGCTCGGAGCGCTCGGAAGGCTCGAAGGTCGAGACCATGCGTCGGATGGTGGCCGCGACGCCCGTGGTGTGGACGGTTGCGAAGACCAAGTGACCCGTCTGCCCCGCTTCGATGGCGGCGGAAATCGTTTCGCGGTCGCGGGCTTCCCCCACCAGAATAATTTCAGGCTTGCGGCGGAGCGCGTTACGAACACCGGCGGCGAAGGTCGGCAAGTGACGCGGAATTTCCGTCTGCGCGACCAAGGATCTGCGCGCAACGATCGTATCGTAAGTGAATTCGATGGGCGCTTCATACGTCAGCAGCTTGCCGCAGCCGTGCGCGGATTCGATCAGCCCGCGAATGCCGGCGGCGAGCAGCGTGGATTTGCCGGAGCCTGTGGGGCCGGTGACAAGCACGAGGCCCTGGCGCGGGCGCCATGCTTCCTGAATTTCTTTTTCGATTTTAAGCTGCGTAAACGTGGGCGGCGCGGAAGGCAGCGTACGCAGCGTGATCTGCACGCCGTCGCGGCCGTCGGCCAGAATGGCAGTCATGTTCACGCGAAAACGCGTGCGCGTGAAGCGGTCGATCATGATCTCGTAGGACAAGTCGATGTCGGCGCCGCCGGAGAGAATGGCGAGCGCTTCCGTGCCGTACAGTTTCGTGACGATCGCCGCCATGTCGGCGGCGTCCAGCGCGCGGTAGGTCGAAGGGTAAAGTGTGCCGTAAATCTCGCACATCACCGGGCGGTTGGACTGGTAGGTGATGTCGGAAGCGCCTTTTTTCACGCACCAGAGCATGAAGGGGTCGATGTGCATTTCAAGGAAGCGATCCGGTTCGCCCGGCCATGTTTCCTTGAGATCGTCGACACCTTTTTTGAGAAGGCTTACCGGTCTGCCGGCTTCCATTGTCTTAACACCCCCGAAGTCATCGCATTAGTCTATCCTGAATCAGATAGGCTTATTCCCGCTAAAATCCAGTATCCCCGTCTTTACTGAACAAAGGGTTAACATCTCAGGTATTAACGGTCTGCCGGTTTCCAGAGATCGGAGCCGGTCAGGAACTGGGAGGGACCCGTGATGCGCAGCGCGCGGTCGCCCACGCGCATTTCGTTGCGGCCGCCCGTGACGCCACGGTCTTCCTGCAGCGCATAGGGCTGGGAAATCTTGCCTTCCGCCAGCAGCATGCGGTAACGCACCATGCCGGAGTAATCGGCGACAAGTTGGGCCAATTGCATCTGGAAGATCTGCTCGCCCTGTTCGTAGCCTTCGCGCCAGCCCTGCTTGATCCAGGTGTTCCACGACGACTGTTCCTTGCTGGATTTGGGCCAGAGGATGCGCGGCGGCGGCGGGATGTCGGCGGCGTAGTTGAGGTTAAGATAGGTGCGCCAGTCGCGGGGCGCGGTCACGATCTTCGCCTGCTTGTTGATTTTCAGGATCTGGTCGGCCACGGCCGCTTCGTTCCCGCCCTCGGTGATGACGAGTGTGTCGAGAGATTCGCGGATCATCGGCGGCTCGATCAGGAGCCCCGAGGGCGCGCGGATCAGCAGCGCGCGGAAGTTGAAGACCTGGTCGAGCGTGGGCTCGTACATCTTCAACTCTTCCAGCACCTGGAAGCTGCGCTTGGCAAGGCCGCCGCGCGCGCCGTAGGACAGCGCCGCTTCGCGCTGGCTGTCGCGGCGCATGTCGAGCGATTCTTTTTTGTCGATGATGTCGTCGGAAATGTTCTGGCCGAAGCTGGCTTCGACCTGCTGCAGCTGCTCGATCGTCGGCGGCACCGGAATAGCGGGATCGGCGGGATCGGGTTCCTTTTCCTCTTTCGGCGCCTTGCCGAAGAGGTTCTGGTCTTTCTGCGCTTCCTTGGCGAGCTTGTGCGCCTTGTACTGCGCGCTTTCCTTGTTCTTCAGCTCGGCGTCGAGTTCTTTTTGCGTCATGCCGGGCTTCGGCTCGGGCTGGCCGCCCATGCCGACCGGCAATGAGCCGCCGGGGCCGAGGACGCCAAGACCCTGCGCCTGGCCGCCGGGCTGCGCCTGCTGGCCGCCGCCCATCATCGAGCTCAGCTGCTGGGCATAGGCCTGCGCTTCTTCAGCCGTGGTGGGCAGCGTCACGCCGCCCGCAGGCTGTTGCTGCGCGTAAGCCGTCGTGCTGAGCAGCACGCAAAGGCCCGCAGCCGCGAAACGGATGATATCAGTCTGTCGAAACAGGGGCATAGTTCAGCTCCACAATGCGATGCTCGGGATCGACGACGACGTCGGCGCGCTGGCCCACTTGCAGGCCGAGATCACGCAAGACATCGATAACCGATTTCTGGCGCACGTTGATCGTGACCACGACGGGCGCGGGCGGCATGTCGCCGTTGACCTGCATGTCGTAGCCCGCGCGGTCCGCAAGGCGGCGCATGATGGGCTCGATCGGGCCAACCCATTCAACGGAAACGGTACGGCGCAGTTCCTGCGGCGCATAGGGAACCTGCTGGATGGAAGCGCCCGGGTTGCGCGCCTGCTCGACCGAGGCGAGCGTCTGCAGCGCGGAAGAAGCTTTGTCGACGGCGGCCGCGATGCGCAGGCCGACAGGATCGGGTTCCGCGACGAGCTGCTGGTCCACCGGCCCGTGCACGGCGCAGGCGGAGAGCGCGAGCGTCAGGATTGCGGCGCTGGCGATAGGGATAAATCGTTTCATGTTAATTGTTCCATCACTGCCCAAAGGTGTGTTTGCACGATAGTAACCATTTTCTTGCGCAATGCAAACAGGCAAGCACCTGTTTTTAGCTGTTTTTTCGGGGGTGCACTCTGGAAAGTAGACAGCCGGTGATTTTGAAAAATCGGAAATCGCGTTCAACCGCCGGTGCGGCGTTTCGTCGCGCGGAGATCAGAAGGGCCGCGCACAAGGTTATAACGGCGCATCGCTTTCAGCACGCGGTCACGATAGGCCGTGCCCTTGTCGGGCGTCGCGGAATGATACCAGGCGATGCCTTTGGCAAGGCTGCCGGTCTGGTCCATCTTCTTGCGGAGTATCCACGCGCCCACGCCGACATTGACGCAGGCGTCGTCGCGCACCCAGCGCAGCGCCGATTTATGCGGCACGCCCCAGTAGCGCGCCAGTTCGGGAATCCAGATAGTATTGATCTGCATGGGGCCGAGGTCGTAAGTGCCATTTGTATTGGGCGAAGCCATGCCGGGCTTGCCGCCTTCGACCTGCAGCACGCCCAGAATCACGCTGGGCGGCACAGAGTAAGTCTGGGCCGCGGTAAAAATGCAAAGCGCGAGGGCTTGCGCCGCAGCCGACATCCGTCCCCCTTAGTTCTGCTGGCGGATCAGGTCCGCCTGCAGCAGCATGATGTTTTGCGGCGGGCCGGGGATGCCCACCAGCGTGCCGTCGGTGAGCTTGCGGTAGAAGATAAAGGGCGTCGAGGGCACTTTCCAGCTGTTGACCAGTTTCGTGTTCGCATCCAGCTTGTCGAGCGAGCCGACCTTGATCTTGCCCTTGTCGAGCGCTTCGGTCTTGCCGTCCATATAACTTGTCCAGGCGTCGCCCGCGCGGTCGACCGACAGCAATGCCGCGCCCGCGTCGCGGTTCGTCGGCTCCTTGCCGAAGGGGAAGAGGCGCACCTGCAGCGCGCCCGAATTCACGGGGCCCTGCAGTTTTTTCCACACGTCCTGGCATTCGACGCAGGCGACGTTCATGAACATATATATATAAGGCGCGGAAGCGGCGCCGGCCTGCGCCCAGCCGCCCGATTTTTCCACCTGCGCGTAGAAGGCTTCGGCCTTGCTCTGGCCGTTCAGCTTGGCGGGGTTGGCTTTTTCGAGGTTCGGCAGTGCCGCCTGCGAGCCGTCTTTCTTCGCCTGCAGCGCCGTCAGCTGGCCGGGCGTGATGGGTGTGCCGCTGGGATCAAACAGCAGGCCGCGTACCATGCCGCCTTCGGGCGTGGTGTAAATCGTGGTCTGCACCTTGTTGTTCTTGTCGATCAGCGCCCAGCCGTCGACGCCGTAGGAATTGCCGATGAATTCCATCTTGCCGCCGTCCTGCTCGAACTGCTTGAAGGCCTTGTTGACGGTGGGCTTGCTATCGGCGGTTGCTTGCGCGAAAGCGGGCGTGCCGGCCATGACGGCCAGAGCGACAAAAAGCGCGAAAAACTTGTTCATGAATTCCCCCTGATCGGACTCGAATGCCGTTAAAACAGCGTCCAGACGATTAAAGTAGTCAATAAAGCCCATCCCTACAATATATTTGGCCCTGCCCGTCCACGGCTCTACGGCGTTTAGATTTAATACATAATATATAGGAAGTGGGGCCGGCGACGGCGAGCCCCCGAAAAATCTCCATTAAAATCAGATATTAAAGCCGGAACTGCTTGCGCGTCAGGCCGGGTCCGGCGGTATCTTCGGGCGCGGCGGGCTGATCGACGTTCGCGGGCGCGGGCATCTGCGCCTTGAGCGCCTCGCGCGCTTCCTCGACTGACGCCTGATCCTTGGGCGCGCGGCCGCGGCGGGTCTTTTCCTTGCGCAGCAGGTTTTCGATATCGGTGTCGCTGTTTTCGTTTTCGGCGATTTCGATCGCGTCATTGTTGTCGTTGTTGCGGGGTTTCAGGTCCGCGCCCCAGTCCAGCAGCAGGGCGACAGCGTCGAAATGCTCGTTCCTGACCGCCGTCATCAGCGGCGTGTCGCCGGCGTCGTCACGCGCATCGAGGCGCGCGCCCGCGATGAACAGCAGTCGCATCAGGTCGGTGCGGCCCTCCTGCGCTGCCAGCGCCAGCGGCGTCATGCCGTCGCGGCCCGTGGTGTCGGCGGTCGCACCCTTGTCGATCAGCATCTTCACGATGTCATAGTGGCCGTGGTCTGTCGCGCGGCTGAGCGCGGTATCGTTGCCGTTGTCGCGCGCGTCTATCCCTGCGTGCGCCGATGCGGCCTTGTCGAGCAGCAGGAGCGCGATATCGGTCCTGCCCTGCTCCGCCGCCAGCATCAGCGGCGTGACGCCGTCGGAATTGCGGCGCGAACCGTCTGCGCCCGCCTGCACCAGCAGCCGCACGAGATCTGGATTGGCGGCTTCGACCGCCGCCATCAGCGGCGTGCGGCCCCGGCTGCCCATGTTCACATCGGCCTGCTTGTCGGCCAGCGCGCGCGCCGCATCCAGCTGCTGCGCGTCGACCGCGCCGTAGAGCGCGGTTGCGCCGCTGCTGCAGGTCGCATTAATGTCGGCCCCGCCGTCGAGCAGCGCGCGCAGGCTGTCGACCTGCCCGCTGGAGGCCGCGTGATAGAGCGCGGTATCGCCGCCCGCGTCCAGCGCGGAAGTATCGGCCTTGGCGGCCAGCAGTTTTTTAACAATGCTCACCTGTCCGCGTGCCGCCGCCCTATGCAGCGCCATGTCGCCGTTGGTGTCGCGCCCGTCGATTTCCGCGCCCGCGTCGATGGCTTCCTGCACACCGGTCCAGTCGCCCGCGCCGGCCGCCTTCACCAGCGCCTTGCAGAGTTTTTCGCGGCGTTTCGCCTTTGAATTAAAAATATCGAACATGGGAATTCCTAAAGCTTGAAGCCGGGGCCTTTGCCGGGAGCGGGCGCCACGTCGTCCGGGCCTTCATCCGCCGGTTTTTGCAGGGTGATGGTTTTCATGACCTTGACGTCGGTGGACGACGCGGTGTTGAACTGCGCGGTTGGGCCCTGTTCTTCCGGCACGACGGGGCCGGTCAGCGCCTTGATGATGCGGTCGCGCAGGTCACGGCCGCTGGCGCTGTTGGTGTTCATGCCAATCGCGATGTCGGACGCCACATTGCCATTCTTGTTCTGTGCCAGCGGGTCTGCGCCCCTTTTCATCAGGTATTCGACCGCCGCAGGCTTGCCTTCGCGCAGCGCGGTGAACAACGGCGTTTCGCCCGAGCTGTCCTTCGCATTCACGCTGGTGGTGGCGAAAAGCTCGTTGGCGCATTTTTCGTTGAAATAGTACATGGCCCCCTGGATGCCGGCGCGATAGCTGCCGCTGCCCGCATCCTGCGCAATCGTCAGCGGGTCGCAACCGCGATCCATGCAGCCGCGCACCATGTCGGGATCGCCCTTCTTGAAGCCCTCGATCAGGAGCTTCGTCAGCGACTCTTTCTGCTGCGGGGTCAGGGCTGTCATAGCGAGAACCCCTTTCCGGCCGGTTTCTGCGTCTGCAGCGTCACGGGCTTGCCGACGGTGATATCCTGCTTGGTCTCCGAGAGTTGGTCGTCGTTGACGCCGCGTTTCGGCGCTTCCTCGCCGGGGGGCGCGTAGCGGCGGTCGGGCAGCGCGGAGAGGATGAAATCGGCCATCTGCGCCTTGTTCGCGGCGTTGTTCGCGGAGCGCACGAGGTCATAGGCCGTGCGGCCGTCCTTTGCCTTCACATAGATGTCGGCGCCCTGCTGCAGCAAGACCTGCAGCATTGTCGGCCTTTCGTTCCATGCCGCGACCATCAGCGGCGTGCGGCCGTCGTCGGCGCGCTTTGCATTAATATTCGCGCCCTTCTTCACCGCCATACGCACACGGTCGTAGGCCACGGCCTCGACGGCGTCGAACAGCATCAGGTCCAGCACCTTCTGATCTTCGTCCGATAATCTGTCGTCGCCTGCGGTCATGTCTTCTTTCTTAAAGCGTAAAGCCCTTGCCGCCCGGGGCGTTCTTGCCCTTGCTGACATCGAGCGGTTTCATCACGGTGATATCGTCTTTCGTCTCCGCCAGCTGCGCCGACGCCGACGATGCCGCCTGGCCTGGCTGCATGTCGGGCAGCGCCTTAAGTAACAGCGTGTTCATCTTGCCGCGCGTTTCCCAGTCCTGCAGGTCGTTGACGATTTCGTAGACCGTCTTGCCCGCCTTGTCCTTGAGCAGCACATCCGCGCCCTTGGTCATCAGGAATTCGACGAGCGGGATGCGGCCGCGCGAGACCGCCATCATCAGCGGCGTGCGGTCCGACTGCGTGGGGTTGCGCGTGTTGATATCCGCGCCCTTTTGCAGGCAGAGGTTGATTTTGGGCATGTCGCTATCGGTCACGGCATCGAGCAGGTTGCGGTTGACGATTTCCAGCTGCATTTCGACCCTCGTTTTTTCCGGCATCAGAGGTTCAGCCCCCCGCCGCCCGGCTTCTTCGGCCCCACCGACAGCGGTTTCATGACGGTGATGTCGTCTTTGGTTTCCGAGAGCGTCTTGTCGGCGGGCGTGGCGGCGGCCGCAAAAGCCTGTTTCGGCGTGGCCATGGCCACGACCAGCGCGTCGATGATCTGCTGGCGCTTGCCGTGATAGCTGGACTCCAGCTTGCGCGCCTCTTCCAGCACCATCTCGGCCTGATGGTTGGTGGAAAGGGGGCTGGCGCCTTTTTTCAGGTAATATTGCACGCGGTCGCAATCGCCGCTCTTGACGCTCAGCATCAGCGGCGTATTGCCGCGATGGTTCTTCACGTCGACATCCACGCCCAGCCCGAGCATGTAGTCGGAGATATTCTCGCGGTAATAGTTCGCCAGCATGTAATGATAAAGCGGCGACATGCCGCTGCTGGTATTGGTGCGGCCGTTCATGACGACGCGTTCCTCGGTATGCACCAGCTGGTGGATATTCGCGCCGACGCCGACATAGGCCTGCATTCTTGTCAGATCGTATTTCTGCACGGCTTCGAACAGCAGTTTGTCGATCGTTTCCTGTTCCTGGGTTGTGCGTGTCACAGGTTGAGCCCTCCGCCGTCTTTCTTGGGGGTATTGAGCGTGATGGGTTTCATCACGGTTAAATCATCGGCGATGCCGGCGGGCGCGGCAGGATCGGCTGCCTTGTTGAACTCGTCCTTGGGCGTCATCGCGGCAAGCAGCAGGTCGACGATCTTCTCGCGGTTGTCGTTGCGCATGCCGTTGGCGGGCGGACGGGCGGCGGAAAGGATCGTATTGCCGTGGCGGTCTTCGGACAGCGGGCTTGCGCCCAGTTTCAGCATTTGCTCGACCGCCGGGCGGTTAGCGTCGCTGACGGCGCGGTGCAGCGCGGTCTTGCCATCGGGATCCTTGCTCTCGAGCGGCAGGCCCGCCTTGGCCAGCGCCTCGAAGACCGGCGCGTCATAGTATTCAAAGGCATAAACCGACAATGGGCGCTTGTAATTATACTTGCCGTAGAAGCTTTCATCGAAAGCGGTGCAGTCGAGCGCCGCGCCGCGGCTGATGCAGGACTGCACACGGGACAGGTTTTTGTCCCGCACGGCGTCCTTCAACAGGTTGTCCAGCGCGTCTTGCTGCTTGGTGGGAAGGGGCGATGCCATCGTCTCTTCTTCGTGCCCTTTTTAGTGTTATTCGCCCGGTCTTTCCGGCCCCGGTTTGGCCTTTGGTGATTGGCTCATATAATACAGGCTGTCTATACGTTATGTCAATGATATAGAGTCCTGTTAAGATTATAAAAATCAACTACTTACGCTGCATCTGCACGTGATGAAAATTAACCTTGTAAGGTTATGGCAACAATATTAACTTATAGCGGATTTTCACACAGGTGATTCTTAATGGCTTTCGACTTCAAAAAGACGCTGCGCAGCACGGCTGCGGTACTGGCCTTCACCCTTGCGGGTGCCGGCGCCGGCGGCGTGTTCAACCAGACGATGTCGAGCCGCACCAGCCAGGCCAAGGCCCCCGAGCAGATTACCGCGCAAGTCAAATACCGCACCACGTTTGATGCTTTGGCACAGGCACAAGGCGAGCTGAAGGACGGCAACGACGAAGAAGCCGCCATGCGCCTCGACCGCAAAAAACGCGCTTTTGTCGCCGATGCGCTGCTGGACAAGAATTTAAGCGAAACCGACCTGACGACGCTGGCACGCGATTTCAACACGCTGTCGGCCGAGGATGGCATCGTGTTCCGCACGCCGAAGCCCGAAATCATGAAACAGCGCGACGAAGCGCTGCAGGACGTCGCCGTCACGCGCGACCGTCTCGAATCCGCGCTGCGTCTCGAAGACGCCATGGTCGCGGCCGACAAGCAGGAACAGCGTTCGCAGAAGAACGCCCTTGGCGGCGGCGCGCTTGCCGGTGCTGCCGTCGGATTGGCCTACATGATCGGCCGCCGCCGCAAATCGTCAGATGACACGCCGAAGGCGTAGAGACGACGCCCCGAAGTCCTAATACATAATCCTGTCCTATTGTTGCAAGTTTTCCGCCGCTGTCTTGACAGCGTTCGGATGCTCTTATACTTATGCCGCATCAGGACATTTCAGGTTTTCTTCAGGGGTACTTCCTCATGGCAACACCACGCAAACCCTTTGGCTCGCGCCTGCGCAAGGCTTTTATCGCGGCTGTGGCCGTGCTGGGCATCGGCGGCGGCAGCGTGATCACGCTCGACAACCTGCCGAAGAACCCGCAGACGGATACCCAGACCGTCACATCATATAATGTCGGCCAGTACAACCAGTCCGGCTATAACATCTCGCCTTCCGACCAGCTCTGGAAGCAGACGATCAATATGCGCAGCGGCTACCAGAACACGGTGGACGCGATGAACGCCGCGCAGACCGGCGACAGCTGGCGCGTACAGGCGCTGATCGACAAAGGCGCGCTGAAAGTAAATTCGCAGGACGGCATCGACGCGCTGGCGACCGCCGCCTACAACGGCCACAACGACGTGGTCAGCGTTTTCCTGCGCAACGGCGCGGACCCGACGGCCAATGATAGTCAATCTTTGCTGTCGGCCCTGCAGGGCGGCCAGTTCACGATTGCCGAGCGCCTGATGGGCTATGGCGCGCAGGCCAGCGCGCAGAACAACCGCGGCCTGATGATCGCCGTCGATATGAATTACGCCTACATGGCACAGCTGCTGATCGACAATGGCGCGGACGCGACAGCGAATGACTCCGCTGCCTTCAAGGCCGCGAAGGCCATGGGCTATGACGGCGTGGCCGATGTGCTGAAGGCCGCGGGCGCAACAGACGGCACCGAAGTCGCGCCGCTGCCCTCGTTCAACTTCAACTATACGCTGTTCGGCAATACAGGTTCCGCGACCGGGCCTTATTCGATCTGGAACTACGGTGGCCCCTTCGGCCCCACCGCCCCGGGCGGTAAATAATAAATTTCTCTCCGGCGGCAACGGAGGGGTGTGGGATTAACCGTTTATTCACCCGCTTGTGGTGTGATATACTCCTTCTCGGAACGGCTTTCCGATAGACGGGGTTACTGCAACACGGGCGACAGCCTGAAGAAGGGGCAAGGTTTAACCATGCAAGCCATCCATCCGCGCGTCTCCGCGCTCGACAATCCGCATATCTCGATCGAAATCGTCGACAAACTGTCGCCGGCAGACCTCAACGAGCTCTGCGATGCGACCGATGCCGCCATCGACGGCGGCGGCGGTTTCGGCTGGGTGACGCTGCCCGCCCGCGAAGTGCTGGAGCGCTACTGGAAAGGCGTTCTGGTGGTGCCCGAACGTCATCTTCTCCTCGCCCGCATCGACGGCAGCGTCTGCGGCGCGGCGCAACTGGTGGAACCGTCCCGCAATAACGAGGCGCAGGCTTTCTCCGCGCAAATTCTGGCCTCCTTCGTCGCCCCCTGGGCGCGCGGCAAGGGCGCAGGACGCAAACTCATTACCGCGTCTGAAAAGCTGGCGCATGAAATGGGATTCAAGGTCATCCAGATGGATGTCCGCGAAACGCAGGACGCCGCCATCCGTTTGTATGAAAGCATGGGCTACCGCCGCTGGGGCATCAACCCCGCCTATGCCATGGTGCAGGGCCGCGTGATTGCGGGCTATTACTACACCAAGATCATCAGCCCGGTTTTCGCGCCGCGCGAAGTTGGTTTGAACTAAACTCTCCGCCTTTCACGAACAGCTGTTTTATGCGCGATTTGCCGCGATAAAACGCATATCGCGCGCGCGAAAACATCCCGACTCGCGCAATGCGAACACCGTTGATTTCGTTCACATAAAAGAAACGCACAACCGAGTCTGATCGAGTCGACACTTTTGTGCAGTGCAACCTTTTGGATTCATTGCCGAAAGTTTTTTCATAATGTTCTTATTAGCGATAATCCTGACAGATTATTTTAGATAATCGATTTCGCGCCAAACTTCGAAACTTTCGATGCCGCTATTCTGTAATTTTATCTTGATTATGAGTCAGACCACTTTTACGTTACATAAACTGAAAAACATAAAAAAACACCAAAACACACACACTCTTTCGAGGAGCCCGTACACATGGCATCAGACGACAGTGAAAATGGCTATCACGGCTACCGTTACCTGACGGACGCTACTGACTCGCGTCAGTACGCAGTCCGTTTCGACAACGGCCGCCCCACGAAGCCATTCCAGGTTTTCGCACTCGACCCCCGCGAAAGCCGCTTCAAGCCCAACGAAACCGTTTTTGCGCTCGATGACGATACAGAAATCAAGTCGGTCGGCGGCAAGACCCGCATTTCGACCACTGCCTACCAGGTCTCGATCAACGCGGCTGCTGATCCCACGGGCATGAAGTTCGTTGGCGTCGAATATGATGTCTCGTTCGATTTCCAGCCGGGCGATTTCCGCGTGAAATACACCCTCACGAAAGAATCGCAAGCAGCGCTGGCCGATATCGGGATGGACGCAGGCTTCCCGAAAACCTTCTCGGACAAGCTGAGCCCCACCAGCCGCGGCCTCCAGAAGGACGCAGCCGGCAACATCCTGATCGATCCTTCGGTTCTGCGTAACCTGTCCTTCCCCCCGCATCACGACGGCGGCGCGATCATCGCACGCCAGAACCTCGAGATGACCTCGACCGAGCCGACCGTGCAGCCGCGCGTTGAAGACCAGTCGAAGCCGACCGAAAAGCCGACCGTGACCACGAACCCCACGACGGACAAGCCGACGACGGTGACCAAGCCCTTCAACACGGCAACCACCAACATTCCGAAGCCGCCCGAGCGTCCGAAGATCTCGGATGCCTCGATCGAAGGCGTCATCCGCCAGTATTGCGACGACCTGACCGAAAAAGCCATCAACGGCAAACTTGACCCCGTTGTCGGCCGCGACCAGGAAGTTGTGGACTCCATCAAGATCCTCTCGCGCCGCAAGCAGGCTTCGGTCTGCTACACCGGCGACGCGGGCGTTGGTAAAACCGCCATGTTCTCGGGCGTCGCACAATATATTGCCGACGACAAGGATGTTCCGGACTCCTTACGCGGTGCGCGCGTTCTCTCGCTCGACCTGCAGGCCATGAACGCGGGCGCGAAATTCCGCGGCCAGTTCGAAGAAAAGCTGAAGCCCCTGATCGACGGTCTGAAAGAACGCGAAGGCTATCTCAAAGGCCGCAAGATCATCCTTGCGATCGACGAGATCCACTCGCAGCTGACCTCGGGCAAAGCCGAAGGCGGTACGGATGCCGGCAACATGATGAAGCCGTTCCTGACCTCCAAGGGCATCTCGGTGATGGGCACCACCACCTCCGAGGAATACCGCAAGCACATCGAAAAAGACAACGCGATGGCGTCGCGCTTCGAGCAAAAAGTGCTCGCCCAGCCCGATGCTGACTCGACCCGCGTGATCCTGAACAAGCTCTGGCCCCTGATCAAGGAACACCATGGCATTGCCGAAGACCTGGCGCAGGAAGACCTCGAATACGTCATCACGATGACGAACCGCTACGCCCCCAACGAAAGCCAGCCCCGCAAAGGCGAAAAGGCTCTCGACATGGCGGCGGCCTCGGCCAAGTTCCGTCACTCGAACGTGATCGAGCGCGAAGACATCATCACTGCCGTTGCGCAAATGTCGCGCCTGAAGTCGGACTTCCTGAACCAGTCCGACCATGACCGCTTCCTCAAGATGGAAACCGAACTGCCCCAGCAAGTGCTTGGCCAGCCCGGCGTCCAGCGCGTGGTTGACGGCCTGATCGGCTCGCGCTCCGGCCTGAACGACCCGAACCAGCCCTGGGCTGCCTTCGTGTTCCAGGGCCCGACGGGTACCGGTAAAACCGAACTCTGCAAAGCGCTCTCCCGCTATCTCTTCGGCACCGAAGAGGCGCTCATCCAGCTCAACATGGGTGAATACAGCGAGAAGCACACCGTCTCCCGCCTGATCGGCGCCCCTCCGGGCTACGTCGGCTTCGATACGGCCGAACCCGCCCTGACGGAAAAAATCCGCCAGCGCCCCTACTCGATCCTCCTGCTGGACGAGATCGAGAAAGCGCACCCGGATGTGTTCAACGTTCTCCTGCCCGTCCTCAACGACGGCAAGATGACCGACAACCAGGGCAAGACGGTTCTGTTCAACAACGTGATCGTGGTCATGACGACGAACCTCGGCGCGAAAGAAGCAATGGCGGCCCTCAAGGGCGGCGCCAACGGTTCCTTCGACCAGGGCGCGGCCGAAATGCCCCCCGAGCAGCAGGAAGCCATCCTCGCCAAGAAGTACGAAACCGCACGCGGCCAGTTCTTCCGCCCCGAGATGGTGAACCGCATCGAGGAACTGGGTGGCTTCGTCACCTTCATCCCCCTCGCTCCCTCGGTCATCAAGAACCTCGTCAACCGCGAAGTCGACAAGATCAACAAGCGTATCGCTGACCCGACCGGCGCCAACATCAAGGGCATCACCCTCGAAATCGGCCAGGAAGCTCACGACCAGCTTGCGCGCGAAGGCTACAAGCCCGAAATGGGCGCACGCCCCTTGCGCAAAGTGGTCCGCGAGAAAGTCTCGAACCCGCTCGGCAAATGGGTCATCGCGAACAAGGCGGAAATCGTCGAGTTCGTGGCCAAGAACGGCGGCGCGAAAATCGTTATCGACACCGTCGGTGGCGCCTTCGCTCCCCGCATGGAAAAAGCGGGCGCAGTTGTTGCCGCGGAAGCCGCTGCTACGGCGACCAACGACAACAAGGCCGTCAAAGACGATGCCGGCAAGCCGAAGGTCAAAAAGCTCAAGCCGTAATAAATATTCACTTTGTGTTTTGGTGAAACTGACGGGGCCCCTCACGGGGCCCCTTCTTTTATTCCAGCGGAGCTGCGTGGCCCCTCACGGGGCCCCTTCTTTTTATGCCAATACGCCAGAGGATTTAACGACTTGCCAAACTGCGGGGTCTTCCTAAGATAAAAGAAGTTTGAATGACCGCTTTATTTCAGGGAAAGCACACATGCGCATTTTATTGTCAGCAACAGTTCTTGCGATCGCCTTCACGTTATTATACCCGGCGCAGGCGCGCGCGGAGGAGGCTAAACCCGCAGGCGATATACAAAACCTGACATCCACGGTGAATGCCATTCTCGAGAGCCAGCTACGCACCGATAAAGCCCTCGCCGGCATGCAGCAAACCGTCTACGCAATGCAGTCCCGCGTCAACGCGCTGCAGGAGGAACTGGCGTACATGAAAGAACAGGCGATGACAGACGAACAGCGGAGCATGAAAAAGTATACGCTGTCCGACCTCGCCAAGGCGCAGGCAGGCTATGTCTCCCGCCTGACACAGGGCGGCAGTTATTGGGAAACCACCGAATTCAAAATGAACGATGACGGCACCGCCACATTGATCGGCCGCGGCACCGCTGTGCTGAACAGCGGGTCTTCCAGCAACAACGCGGGGCAGGGCGCCCTTCTCTACACCACCTTCACGGATCTCGACGACCCGCTTTTCAAGAAATGCCGCGCCTTGCTGGAAAGCACCTCCAAGGCGTCTTGGCCAGTGTCAACCACGCTTGAAGTCTTCGGGCTTGGCACCTACGAAACCGGCCCGGCCGATCCGACGAATTCGGAGCACAATATCACCAGCGCCTTCGCCTTCCGGCTGGGCAAGCTGACGCAGTGCGAACAGGTCAAAATGCCCTGACTTTGGCTGCTGGCATACATTATATATGCCTCGAATGGGGTATCTGAATACTTCATCTTTGTAATAAATTATTATATTACAGACACTTAGTGTAACAACGAATCTTTGACTTTACATAATTTTTTGTGATAGACTGCCCCATCTTGCCACAACAATAAAAACGGCGGGCGTGTGTGAATGACTGACGATGCGAACAAGGCGGAAGATCTTGGGCCGGTAACCGGCGTAGACGTGCCGTTGCGCCGTCCCCTCGCCTTCAACCGCGCCGCCGTTCCCGATGCCGCGACCGTCACCGTCGAGGAAATTACCGTCAAAGCGAAGCGCCACCGCCGCACGCTCGACTTTTTCGCGGCGGCCGAACTGCCGACGCCCGACACCGCCAATATGCGCCGCCTTGTCAGCCAGGGCATCGACATCGACTGGCGCGAAGAGGGGCAGTCGCCGCTGCACGTGGCGCTGCGCCTGAACAACCCGCAGCTGCTGAAGGACCTGCTCGAGAAGGGCGCAAACGCGCGCCAGAGAACGCGTGAGGGGATGACGCCGCTCTCCCTTGCGATAGACCTGGGTCTTGGCGTGCCGGCGGCGATGCTGCTGGTGCAGGCCGGCGCCGATGTCAACGAAACCAGCCACCAGCCGGCTGATCCCGCGCTCGAGAAATACACCAAAGAGGCCGAATTCTGGCCCGGCACGCGCCGGACGGCGGCGGGCCAAAGCGCGCCGATACATGACGCACTCCGCAAGAAAGACACGGCGCTGGCGATTTACCTTGCCGCGCAGGGCGCGAAAGCCGACATGTTAAGCACCGGCGGCTATGCGCCGCTGCATATCCTGCTCGAACAGAAAGAGATAGCGGCGGCAAAATACCTGTTGGGCAGCGGGACCGATGCGTCCTTCAAAACAGCGCGCGGCATCACGCCGCTGTCGATTGCCATCGATAGCGGGCTGGGCATCGAGGGCGTGAAGCTGCTGCTGGAAAACGGCGCGGATATCGCTGCGACCTCCGCTTCATACTCCTGGGAGGGCTTCAGTGAAGGCAAATGGAGCGGCACGGGCCGCCGCGGGGGCGTCGACCATGACGCCGTGCAGGACGCGCTCAGGGCACAGGACATCGACCTTGCGAAATTCCTGATTGAAAATGGCGCGCCCGTGAACGGCGCAAGCGGCGACGGTTCGACGCCGCTGGTCATTGCGCTGCAGAACAAGAATATCCCCTTTGCCACATGGCTGCTGGACCATGGCGCCGACCCCAATGCCTGCGGCGCCGGCGATCGCGCCAACCTGCCGTTGCAGGCGGCGATGTCCTATCACGACACCCCCGTCATGCAGATGCTGCTGGACCGCGGCGCGAAGCTGGACGCGCAGGACCCCAACGGCGATACGCCGCTGCACCATGCCGTCGCCTGTTCCTGCACAAAACACGTCAGCTGGCTGGTCGACAAGGGCGCGAACCTTTACCTGAAGAACATATACGGCAATACGCCGCTGCTCTCGGCCATCACGGGGCATAACAGCCTGCTCGACTGCGCAGATGTGCTGATCGCCCGCGACCCCGACCTGATGAAGCACTGGAACGACGGCAAGCATGCCATCCATCACGCCGCCAAAACATACGACGGCGAGCGCGCGGTGATCAGGCTGCTGCAATATGGCGTGCCCGCGCGCCTCGAGGACAAGAACGGCAATACGCCGCTTTACCACGCCGCCCATGAGGGCAACGGCACGGCCGAGGCGCTGATCTACGCCGGCGCGCTCAAGGGCGCGTCGGAGGCCGAAATCGAGCAGTACAAGAAAATGCGCACCAAGGGCAGGGAAGGCTACGCATACTGGCACTGGAACATCCCGGCCATGATCAGCCGCGCGCGGTCGAAATCGGAAAAACTTGAAAAAACCGCCGTCGCGGTCAGGCGCAAGGAAAACGCGATGCTGCCCGAGATCGACCGGCGCATGTTCATGATGCTGCAGAAAAGCGGCAGCTACGGCGATTATGCGGCCGACCTTGTCAAGCAGGGCGCGAACCTGAACGCCCGCAACGACGCGGGCCAGACGCCGCTGATTTTCGCCTGCATGAACGTGAAATCGGATGAGGTTTGCGAATACCTTGCCAAGCACAGCGACCTGCTGGCCGAGGACGACAACGGCATGACCGCGCTGCACTATGCAGTGCAGCATGTCAGCATGGGCGCGACGGTGAAATATCTTGTCGACTATGGCGCGGATGTCGACGCGCAGGATAAAATTTACGGCCGCACCGCGCTGATGAACGCGCTCAAGGGCGGCGACTATGTCGAGTTCCTGCTCAAGCGCGACGCCGATATCGGGCTCAAGGACAAGACCGGCCTCACGGCACGGCAGCTCGCACATCTGCACAGGAACGAATACAGCGAAGCCGATCTTGCCAAAGTGGAGAAAGCCGCCAAGACCAAGCCGCGCCGCAAGCGCGAGAAACCGAGGCGCTACACGGAAGACCGCTATGGCAGTTATCGCGGATACAGGCCAGGGTTTTGGTAAGTAATTGATATCTATAACATAAACACCGATTGACATTTACGTAATACGGGGTAATCTCGAGCCCCTTGTCCACCGCTAGCGGAAAAAATGATGGCGCCGTCACCGAAGAAAAAACCGACGAACAACAAGCCCGCCCCCAAGGCCGACATGGTCGCGCCGGAGCGTCTTATCGTCATGCGCCCGCTTGTCTTCAACCGCCCGGCAAACGCCGCGCCCGACCCCAGGCTCGCGGAACAGCGCGCGCTGGCGCAGGCGAGCACGCAGGCGCTGGCCGACGCCTTCGCGGGCTGCAGCGATGACGACAGCAGCGGCATTGATATGGCGGCGATTGAAAAGGCGCTGAAGGGCGGCGCGAACATCAACGCGCCCGTCAACGCCCTGGGCCAGACCGCGTTGCATGTCGCGGTGAACGAAAACAACCTCGCCCTTGCGGCGCAATTGCTGCGGGCCGGCGCCAATACACGGGCGCGCGACCATGCGGGCCTGACGCCTCTTATCAGCGCGCTACGCGAAGGCGACGATGCCATGAGCGGCATGCTGGCCCGCGCCGAGGAAAGGCCCGAGGCGCAGGTGCTGGAGGGCCGCCATGCCATCCACGACGCCGCCAAGCACGGCCACGTGCAGGCGCTCGAGGCGCTGATCGTGCGCGGCCTATCCCCCACCATCCGCGACATCGACGAGGATTCACCGTTGATGGAGGCCCTCAGGGCGGAAAAATGCGATGCGGTCTTCGCGCTGGCCTATGGCGGCGGGCTGCAGCAGGGGATGCTGAAAAAATATAACGCGGTCTTCGACGGCTCCGGCGGCCTCGACATGCCCGACTATAACATGTCGGCTTTCCTCAAGGCCGCGCTCGACGCCAAGCCCGTGACGCTGAAACCGCTGCCGGTCGCCCTGCCGCAAAAACGCGGCGTGCGCGAGGAAGAACTGTTCGCCCGTATTGCCAGCCGCGAGGAGGAGCAGATTGCCGCGCTGTTGAAAAGGCGCCCGGACCTGAACGCGCGCGACGACGCAGGCGATACGCCGCTGATCGCTGCCTTGCGCCGCGGGGTGATGCGGACCGCCGACCTGCTGGTAGCGAAATCGGACGTCAAGGCAACGGGATTGTACGGGCAGACGGCGCTGCATCTGGCCGCCGCCAACACCGATTTTACCGGCCAGAGAATGCTCAGAAAGCTGGTCGAGCTTGGCGCCGACATCAACGCGCAGGACGCACGCGGGCAGACCGCGCTGATGAAGGCCGCTCTGGCGGGGGCCGACGACAACGTGCGCTTGCTGCTGGCACACAAGGCAAAGCTTGAGCTGACCGACAAGCTTGGCCTGAGCGTTACCGACCATGCAGGTTTTGCGCAAAACGCAGAGGTCACCGAACTACTGGAAGAAGCGGCAGCAAGAAAAAAACCCGCCGCTGCAAAGACAAAAACCGCGCAGACTGCGTTCAAGGCTGCCGCTGCGAAACAGGTAAAATCTACTGCGAAAGCGCCCGCAAAAAAGACGACGGCGAAGAAGCCGCTCGCAAAACAGGCTGGCAGTCGTTACCGCTATTAAGAGCTGAACGCCGGGGGACGCGGTTTTTCCGGCTTGCGGATCGCGGGCACAGGCTGTTTCTTGACGCCCGCAATCTCGTCCATCACTTCGTAAAGATATTTGTACTCGCGCGGCGTGGCCCAGTGCTTGCCGCCGGTGGCCGCGTATAATTCTTTCACATCGATCAGCAGGTAGGGGTTGTTGTCGAAAACCGCCTTGTTGAACAGCGCGACGGTTTCGGGCGCCATGGCGCCGAAGGCCTGTTCATGGCGCGCGATATCGACGGCCTGATAGGCCCAGTTCATTTTCTGGTTCCGCGCGATCATGTCCGCGGCGGGCGGCATGGCGGCCCCTGCAGTGAAGCTTGTCTTGTCGCCCGCAAGGCCCGCGAAATCGACATCGGCCTGCCTGAAACCCGCAACCGGCGCGCCCTTGCCCGCGAAGGCGTTATAGGCGACGTCTGACAAATATGATTGCAGTTCGAGGTTGAGGTAATAATTGCGCCAGTCCGCGCTTTCGAAAATGCGCTCGAAGGCCGCGCGGCCAGCAAGGCGAAGCGCTTCGTCCTCCGTCTTCGCGCCGGAGCGCGCGTTGTCGTAGGCCTGCTGCATCTTCTTGTATATCTCGGCGTCGCCATAGGTCGTGCCGCCGTAGCCCTGCACATGGTTCCAGTACCTGTCATCGCCCGCCACATGAGCCTCGAAGGCGACGAGGAATTCGACGGCCTGCGCCGCCGCTTCGGTCGCCAGCGTGACGCGCACGCGGCTTTCGATATCCCAGTTATAGCCGTGATAAAGCAGCGCATGCTGGCCCTGCGCGGCGTGGAGGATTTCATGGGCCATTTTCAGGGCCCTTTCCTCGCGCGGTTCCTGATGCGAGGCCACGACGGTGTCGAGCGAAGGCAGGTATTGCGCCGCAACGCCCGACGGCAGGTGCTGCAGGGCGCAGACCTTCAGCTTGTCGGCGACGGCCATGGCCACCAGCGACGCGCCGGTGTTCTTGATTTTCGAGAGGTCTTCCAGCGCGTCATGCAATTCCTGCTGGCGCACTTCGTCGTTCGCCTTGTTGCCGGAGGTAAAGCAGAGCTTCGACATGAAATACTGGCGGCGTTCTTCGGGCGTCATCGACTGCAGCAGCACGGAGGGCGGCAGCGACAGCGCGTTTTTCTCGAACAGGTCGAAATCGTAAGGCGTAACCGCCGGGGGTGGCGGTGGCGGCGGGGAGGCCGCGCGTTGCGGCACCAGCGGCTGTTCGGTTTTCACCGGATCGGCTTCGGCCTTCTTGCCGGTGGTGGAACAGCCAGCCGCGCCAAAGAACATGACCGATGACAGCACCACGGCGGAAGCGCGCCGCGCGCGGGCGTTAAACCTTTTGCGCAGCGATTTTTCCGGATCCTTCTTCATTTATTCAACCGCGAAACCCTTTTTGGATCGGCGGCGTGCGGCGGCGGCGGATCGCCGCGGGCAAAATCAGCAACCCGCCCAGCGCAGCGCCGGCGGCGCCGCCGGCAAGCTCGGACTTCATGCCGTCCTTGTCGTCCAGTTCCTTCGCATATTGGGCAGCCTCGTCGCCGGATTCCGCCATGCAGGCGCCGATTTCTTTCGCCTGATCGGCGGGCGAAACTTCCTCGTCGTCAAAATCCCAGATAGCTGCGAAATGCACGGCATAGCTGCATTCCTGCGCGATGCGCACATTCTGCGCGTAATTGCCGGCCTGCGCCGATACGTCGATCCCGACACGCGTCTGGTAATCCTTCAGCAGTTTTGTGTAATCGCGCTCGGTCAGGTTTTCGCTAAGGCGCAGATTGTTCACGAAATCGACCGCAGCCGTTTGCAGCGCGCCTGCAGTTTCGGGATCAAGTCCCGCCTTCATGCGTTCCATGGCGTCAATCGCGCCCGTCATGTCGGCGACCGTTTTCGCCTGCGCCTTCTTGCTGGCGGCATCCATCGACGTGAAGAGCGGCAGGCGGCCGTTGAACAGCGTCTCTTCGTTCGCGCCTTTCACATTCTGGAGGCCGGCCTGCGTGAACTGGCTTTCGACCGGCTGGGTGCGCTCATGCGCGACATAGGCGCCGCCGCCGGCACCCACCGCGATTGCAAATGCGGCCGCGAGGGCGCGCGCTTTTTTGCCGAAGAAACCTGAAACAGACATGCTTGCTCCTTTTGGGCTTCGGGCGCGCACGTTTCCGCGAGAATAATCCCGTCGGAAGGCCAGCAAAGCCGCTTCGATACAAAATCCCTGACGGAAACGACTCCGGCGGGGACGACAAATATATGATGCCCCTGTATAGGCCTGTGATGGTCTTCTGTCAATTCGATCTGAACACTGAATAGATTAGCCTTTTCAATATCTTACCCCTTCACATCCCGCGCGCCATGGCATAAAATGATCCAAGTGGGTTTTGAAAAGGGAGTATCACCATGGAAAAAGGTTCTTGTTCGGCAGGCGGCGCGGAAGCGGCAAAGACCGGTTCCTGCGGCAGCGGTGGCGGCGGCGTCAAACAAGGCTGCCCCATCCAGAAATGCCTGCTGGCGATGGTGATGGGCGGCGTGCTGATGTTCGTCTGGTTCGGCGTGTCGTGGATGGTGCTGCCCTGGCACAAGTCGACGCTCGGCAGCCTGAAGGAAGAAGCTGCCATCCAGAAGGTGCTGACCAAGCCCAAGGCCGAAACCAAGAGCGGCGTTTATATCCTGCCCTGGAGCGACATGGGCAAGAGCGAGCCGAAATTCGAGAAACCCTTCGTCTTTATGTCGGTCAGCGCCGACGGCGTCGATTCCAAGAAAGTCATGAACCAGCGCCTGCTGCGCGGCCTCTTCGTCTGCTTCTTCATGGCGGGGCTGCTGGCCTGCCTGCTGTCGAAAACCGGTTGCTGCGGCGGCTGCCCTGCCGCCTTCTCGCTCAAGGTCGGCCTGATCGCGGGCCTTGCGAGCTTTATGCCGTCCTTCATCCTTTTCGGTTTCCCGCTGAAATACACGCTGGTCGGCATCGCGGATTGCGTGATCGCCTTCACAGTTGCCGGTGGCGCGATGGGCAGGTTTGCCTATGGCATGAAGCTGGGCTGCGCGAAGGGTTCCTGCGGTACGTCCAAGCCTACGGGTAGTTGCGGCGCTTGATCTTTAAGCGGCCTGAACCATTCGCCCAAGCTTGCGCCCGCCGAGTAGATGCAGGTGCAGATGCGGCACTTCCTGTCCGCCATGCAGCCCGCAGTTTGAAATGACGCGATAACCTTCGGCATCGAGCCCCTGTTCGCGCGCAATATTGCCCAGCGCGCGCATCAGGGCCGCGATCTCGGCGTCGGAGGCCTTGCTGGTGAAATCATCCATGCTGACGTAAGAGCCCTTGGGGATGACCAGGATATGGCTGGGCGCCTGCGGATGGATGTCGTGGAAGGACAGCACGTGGTCGTCCTCGTATATTTTCTTGCAGGGAATTTCGCCGCGCAGGATTTTGGCGAAGATATTGTTGCTGTCGTAGGTGGCGGGCATGGCGTTTCTCCGTCTTTGAAAACGCCGCCAGTCTAGCAAAGAGAATTAAAACAGCAAATTGAAAGCGCGACGCCCAAATAGAAAGGGCCGCGGTCTCATCCCCTGACCCCGCGGCCCTTTGCCCCAACTATTTCAGTCTATCTCAAGCAGGCTTCTCCCAAATTCCTATACGACGCCGACGCGTACCTGTGACTTGCCGGTTGGCGTGGCAGGCGCAGGTCCGCCGGACTTGCGCTCTTCCAGCGCGTGCTGGCCCAGCTGCAGTTGCTCGATGGTGGCTTCGTGGCCGCCGGCGGCTGTCAGCTGCTCGATCCGTGTTTCGATCTGCGCGAGGTTCATCACGACAAAGCCCCCGCTGCTCTTGAGCTCGCCGCGCGCGGCTGCGTTCTTGAACGCGCCTGCAACACCGGTGTCGCCCTTGACGAATTGCGCCTTCCATTCGGGCAGGCTGTTTGCGTCCTTGCCCTCGAAAGTCCTGGCGAAACTCATCTGAATGTCTTGTCCCATTTTTTTATCCTCCGGTAGCTCTGCCCGATCGCTAAAATCCAATCTAGTTTTGGCTTCGTTTTCGGGTTGTTTATTTAATCCTATATAGACTTTATGGCAATAAAGTTAATGAATGGTTACTAAGCTGATTTTTTTGGGATTTTTCTTGTTTTTCAGCGCTTAAATTCGCCGGAATCACCCCCGAAAGATTGACTTATGTTAATAACTTACCTAAAGTTACAGTGTGTTAGCAGCCCATTTGATTCTAGGCGGAAAATACTTTGGCAAGACGGCCCCGCCGTCTATGATGCCGCCTATTATTCCGGCAACAATCTTAACAAGTACATTTTAATGACAGGTCACCCCCCAGAGCAGGCGCCAGACGCCCCCCGCGAGGAAGAAGAAGCTCAAAGCGCTTCCCTTACTGCTCCGGCACCTGCGCCGGTTGCCGCTCCCGTAACCGCGCCCCAGCCCCCCGCAAAGCCCGCGGGCTTGATCCGCCGCAACTGGGACAAGACAAAACATGTGACCGGCAATATCTGGAAGTTCACGAAAGAATTGTTCAACGACCACGGCTTCTGGGTCGATGCGCTGGCCGTCAAGGGCGGCGTGACCGCCGTTGTCGCAGCGGGCCTTGTGATGGCCTCCTACCTCGTCGCGCTGCCCTTCCTGGTGGGCGCGGTGGGCTTTGCGCTCTGCGGCGGTCTTGCCGCCGTGGGCATCTTCGGCATCGTCGCCGGCGGGGCGAAGGCCTGGGAAGGCGCGAAAGACGTCTGGGCCCGCGCCATGGGCCGCACGCCGAAACAGCATGTTTACAAGGAAAAGAAAGACATCCTGCAGCGCATCGCCGAAACCGATTTCTGCAAGAAAATCACCAACCACCGCTGGGCCAAGAAAATCGCCGGCACGCACGCGTGGAAAACCGTGCAGAAATTCACCCGCAAGACCGAAGATAACGTGCTGGGCGGCGTGGCCGTCGGCGGCGCGGCGCTATCTATTGTTGTCGGCGCGCTCGCTCTCCCCTTTATCGCGGTCGGCACGATCGTGACCTTCGCGGCCGTGATGACGGCATCGACCATCATCGGCGGTTTTTCGAGCCTTTATTTCAGCATCACCGGCATCCGCCACCGCTCGAAGGAAAAAGCCGCTGCCAAGGCCGCTGCCGCCGCCGCGAAACGCAGCCATCCGCTGGGGCTGAATTTCCCGCTGGAGCCCCACGGCCAGCCGATCGACTTCCCGGGCGTCGCCGCCCCCTTCTCCGACGTTGCGGCCAAGCCCGCGCCCGAGCAAGCGCCTGAAGTGGCCGTGCCCGCCATTAAGCCGCTCACACCCTCCACACCCCCGTCCGCCCCCTAAAAGACCCCCTTGCAGGATTATGCAATCCTGCTAAAGTGCCCGTAACACACACATATATAAACGGGACGAAAGAATTGACGGCACCGGCGCAAGACACCAAAGCCCAGCGTAAAAAGACGCGCATCGCCCATATGATGCTGCCGCAGATCGACGCCGATTCTGCGCTGCTGCCCCCCGACAAATGGATCGTCAAGACGACCTGGGAACTGATCCGCGACAACAAGAGCGTCCACAAGACCGTGGGCGGCATGGCGGGCTTCGCGCTGGCCGGCGTTGCGACGCTTATCGCGGGCACCATCGGCGCCTTTGCCGTCGCTGCCGCCGCGCCCGAAATCGCCGTCGGCATCGGCGCGCTGACCATCGCCGGTTTCTTCGGTTACAAGACGCGCGAATATGGCCGCAAATTCAAGGCCGAAACCCTGCCCTCGATCCGCTCGGACGTGGGCAAGAAATACCTCGACTACAAGGTGAACGAGGTAAAAGCCGCATGGCAGCGCAACATGGAAGAAAAGCGCAAAGCCCGCGAAGCGGAAAAAGCCGCGAAAGCAAAGGCGAAAGCCGAAGCGGAAGCGCAGGCAAAAGTTGAACCGCCGAAAGTCGAAGTCAAAACAGAAGCGCCCAAAACTGAGACTCCTAAAGTCGAAGCACCCAAAGTTGCAACCCCGCAGCCCGAAGCAAAACCCGCTGCGGAAGCCGCACCCGAGAAAAAAGCACCCGAGAAAAAATCTCTCGGCGGTGCCTTCGGCGAATGGGCCCTGAAGCAGGCGGCGGAACGCGCGCGCAAGCTGAAGGAAAAAGAGCAGAAGGAAGACGCTGCTCCGCCTGTTGTTCCGCCTGCCGTTAAACCGGCCGCCCCCAAACCCCCGCAACCCTGATTTCTTCCAAGCCCTTGTGACTCAAGCCGGAATCGCCCCCGCTTGATTGTTTTCCGTATTATTGCTATTATCTGCCTGATTTAAAAAGGAAGGCAATCCGCGCATGGCGCAGAACAGGCTCAGCAGTTACACCGTCGACAAGCGCGACGCCAACGGCAAGACCAAGCTGATGGAAGCCGCCAGCCGCGGCATGCACGAGGCCACGCTGGAAATTCTGGCCGAGGGCGCGGACATCAACGCCGCCGACAACGCGGGCTATACCGTGCTGATCCACACGCTGATGGAAAAACACGAAGACATGGCCGCGCTGCTGATGAACAAGGGCGCGAAACCCGACACGCCCACGAAAACGGGCGTGACGCCACTGATGCTCTGCGCCATGGACAAACTGCACGAAGGGCTGGAGCAATGCATCAACCGCAACGTCCCGCTGGACGCGCAGGAAAATAAAAAGGGCATGACCGCGCTGATGCTGGCGATCGATCGCGGTGATTCATACGCCGCCTTCCGCCTGCTGCGGGCCGGCGCGGACGCCGAGAATATCCGCGACAACGAGGGCATGTCGGCGCTCTCCTACGCCTGCGCGAAAATGAACGCCGCCGACCAGCAGCTTTTCAAGTCCGACCTCAACGACCGCCGCACGAAACAGGAAGCCGCCCGCGCCAAGGAAATCGCCGAGAACGCGAAAGACGCCACCGTGCTGTCGCACGACATCGTGCCGATGAAAAAAGTGACGTTGAAGATCAAGCCGACAGACGCGATCAAGCTCTGACGGAAAAAGACGCGGCCCCAAAACATCAGCAACCTTGATAAGAATCGTCATCCCGGCAACAACCGGCATCTCCTGCACGTCAGCGCGATATTACGCCGATGAAAGGGTGACGCTGAAGGGAAGATCCGCTTCAAACAAATTCGTTTCCGGCAATGCAATGGAATCGTTGATTATTATGCCGCATGATTAACATATTATAGTTCTTGACTATTATCTGGTAAACCCCCAATATGGCGCCGCTATCATTAAACAGCTCAATGCAGAGCACATCACCGGAGTATAAAATGTCAGTCAGCAAATTATTCGCGACCACCGCCCTCGTGGCCCTTCTGGCCCTTGGCAGCACCGCCGCGACCGCAGCTTCCCCCAACCGCAACGTGCCGTCGAATACCGGCATCGAAAAAGCGGCAGCCAATGCAGCGAATGCCGGCATCAACCTGCTGAACACCATCAAATCGGATGCAGGCAAAGGCAACGGCCCCGAAGTCGCAGTCTCCGGCGTGAGCACGGTCAACGTGGCGTCGAGCACTGTCGACACGGACAAGACCACCGTACTGGGCGCGCCTTCGTCCACGACGACGACTAACACCGATGTTTCCAAGGGCCCGCTGTCCGACTGGACACGCGTCGACCAGGGCAGGGCTTTCGTCTACAAAATCTATCAGGACGTCACCACGACGACCACAACGACTGAAACCACCGTCACTCCCCAGACCGAAGTGACGACCGTCACGACGACCAACTACGAAACCCCCGTCACCACGACGACTTTCGAAGAACTGGATCCCGGCAAGTCGGCTCCCAAGAACAATTCTCCTGAAGAAGGCGCTCCCGCACCCGATGTCGTCACGGGCGACACGGTTCAGGTTGGCGACCCGGTCGTCGTCGAAACGAGCGTTGACCTTGACCCGATCGTCGACAGCGACATTATCGACACCAGCACCGAAACCGAAACGGCCACGGTGGACGTTTGCAACCCGAGCACGCCCAACGGCTGCCCTTTCTAACTGCAAACACAGCATCATCCAAAGGAAGCCGGGGCTTGCCCCGGCTTCTTCTTTTTGGTCTAATCCGGTTGCGTTTTTTCAAACTTTTTTATAAAGCAGTCCCATGTCATTCCTCCTGCGCTCCTGCCTCCGGCCGGTAATGGTTGTTTTCATCCTTTGCGCGGCGGTCGCATGGACGGGAAATACTTTCGCGGCAAAGGCCTCGGCCGCCTCCGAACGGGCGATGCAGAAATGGGGCGCTTCCGCCGAAAGCGGCGATAACGAAGCGGCGTACCAGATCGGCATCGCCTATATGAGGGAAGGCCGCAAGGACGAAGCAAAACGGTGGCTCGCCCAGGCGGCGGAGCGCGACTATGTCGCGGCGCAGATGACGCTGGCGCAGGTTTATCTTTCAGCGGGCAACAAGGAAGACGACGCCCGCGGCGCCGCATGGGTCAAGCGCGCGGCCGAGGCCGGGAATACCGATGCGCAGCTGGCTCTCGCGTTCCTCTGCAAGCAGGGGCGCGGGGTGGCGCAGGATTCCGCGCAGGCGGCGGAATGGTTCACAAGGGCGGCGGAGGCCGGCAATGCGGAGGCAAAGTTCAGGCTGGCCGTCGCCTATTACAGCGGCGACGGCGTTTCGCAGGACTATGCGGAAGCGGCAAGACTGTTCCGCGGCCTGGCCGACAATGGCAATCCGGCGGCGCAGCACAACCTTGCCATCATGTACCGCGAAGGCCAGGGCGTGGCCCGCGACGAGGCCGAGGCCGTCGCATGGCAGTCGCTCGCCGTGCAGGGATATGGCCGCGGCGCGGAGCGCGATGCGCTTGTCAGGGAGCTCGAAGCCATGCGCGCCAAGCTTGCGGGGAAGGACAAGACGCGCGCCAAGCGCCTTTATGACGAAAAAGTCGGCGGCCTCGTGAAGGCCCGTGTCGCGACAGTGAAAGCGCCGCCTGCCCTGCCGCCCGACCAGACCCGCGCCAGGGCCGAGGCAGACCCGACCGAGGATGAAAAATCCCCCGTTTCCGGGTTCGTGCAGATGGGCGTTCGCGTGCAGACGAACGCCAACAACTCGTCATCTTCCTATCTGGGCGACCCGACGCTGCCGCCGGTCGTTCCGCTGCGCGATACCAACTGGTTCTTCCTTGGCAAGGCCACCTGGCTTGCCGACCTCCATTCGCCGCGCGCCACCAACATCGAAACAGGCGTGACGCTTTACAGGTCGTACCAGAACGACAGCAGCGTCGCGGATATCAGCTTTATCGAGCTGACCACCGGCCCGAACATTCCGTTCAGGGGCGGGACATGGAAAAACACCCTCCGGCCTTACCTGACCGGCAGCCTGATCGAAACGAACAATGACCTGTACCAGACCTCCGGCGGCTTCGGGCTGGCATACAAGGGGATCGTCAACAAAGACACCGCCTTGCTGCTCTCGGCGGAGGAAACATGGGCGGGCGTGCAGGACAGCGCGGCCGCGCCGGCCAATTCCGACTTGTCCGGACGGCAGACGGAACTTAACGCACGTTTTCTGCGCCGCCTGCTGCCGCGCGTGACCGGCAACCTGTCCGTCACCGCGCGCAACTACGAAGCGGAGCGGGGCTGGTACAGCTATGATAGCTACGCAATCGTGAACGGTTATGCCGTCAAGCTTGTGCCGGTTTTCAAGTCGCTGCCCGACCATCCCGTGTCGCTGTACGGCTCGGTCTCGTTCCAGCAGCGCTTCTATGACGATCCCAATCCGCCTGTGTCCCCCGTAACAACGCGCGAGGACGACGAATGGCAGTTCACGCTCACGGCGCAGGTGCCGGTTACCGAATCCCTGTCCATTGCGCCGACCGTGCAGCATACCCGCCGTGATTCCAATTTAACGATTTATAAATACCGGAACACCGCCACATCGATCTCTGCAATATTCCGCTTCTAGCGCCGGTTCACCTCCCGCAGTCTTTAGAGAGGTTGGAGTAAATTGATCGCAGTCATCATCATGACTGTCACAGGCGCGCTGGTGTTATGCAAAAAATATTTGCACCGTTTTCGTATCTTATGAATACTATCTAGTCACTGAATGCGTTTTCACTGCGCCTTTTCCGCGCGCGACTGGACTCGCTCTCGCGCATTTGTTCTGATGTTGGAGATAGGCTCTTTACTTCGACCCTTATGCAAATATACTCGCGGCATCACACATTTTTGAAAGAGGCGCGCATGTCTGTCCGTTACGATGGCAAATCACCCGGCAAGCTCTGGTATTTCTGGCAGAAGACGAAGGCCATGGCGCAGACGCCTTTCCATTACGAAACGCAGGGCGAAGCGAAGAAGATCGGCAAGAACATGGGCATCTTTGTCGGTGCCGCAGCCGCGACGCAAATCGTGCTGGGCGTCGGTATCATCGCCGCGCTGCCGCTGCTGCCCACCCTTATCTCTCTCGCCGGTTTTTCGACGGCGCTTTATTTCGGCTGGAACGGCGTGCGCCAGATCGGCCCGCTGGCCAAAAGTTCATTCGTCTACGGTTCCGTGCGCGAAGCGGAAGACAAATGGCTGGAGCGCAAGCAGAAGGGCAACGTTTTGCAGCGCACCCTGAAAAACGTGAAAGACGGCGTGGCGAAACTCGCCGATAAAATTCCGCTGCCGCTGGCGAAGGCCGGCAAATGGCTGGGCTTTGGCGCGGCTGGCGCTGGCGTCGTGGCTGCCGTGGGCGCAGGCCTGCATTATCTGGGCGTGCCCGGTCTTGCGGCCGGTTCCGCCGTGGCGACATCTGTTGCGACTGCTGGCGCAGCGATTGGTTTAACTGCTGCGGCGACTGTCGCCGTTGTGGCGGGTCTTGCCGTTGCGGCTATTCCGCTGGGCATTCTGGCGGCTGCTTCGCTGAAGGCGAGCGTGAACCGCCGCGCGCCTGCCGAACGCCCCACCTTTGGCAAGCCCAAGGGCCCGAAGCCTCCGTCGAACGACGATGGCGACCGCAACACGGTCTTCCAGCCCAAGGCGACGTCAGTCAATTTCAACGACAATGCCCCGCCCGCAAAGGACGATGGCTTGACCGAACAGCGCCGCAAGGCCGCCGAAGCGCGCGCGAACAACAAGAGCCGCCGCCCGGGTGGCCCCAAGTTCCAGTAAGGGATTAATTCAAGGCTTGTACTGCAGCGGTTTCCTGACTTTGACAGGCTGCTTCAGGACGGTTGCGCCCTGCACAATGTCGCGCACAGCCAGCCCGTTTTCCAGCGCGGATATCTTTTCGGCGTCCTTGCTGCCCTTCGCGTAATAAAGCGCATCGCGGCCCATCTTGTCCTTGACCGTAGGGTCAGCCCCCGCCTGCAGCAGGGCGCGCAGCGTTTCGGCATCGGCGCGGTGCGCGGCGGTAATCAGCGCCGTCCAGCCGTGGCTGTCCTGCGCCTCGAGCGCAACATCGCGCCCTGTTGCCAGCATCGCCAGGACAGCCTTCGTATGCCCTCCCGCGCAGGCGCACATCAAGGTCGTGATGCCCTCGGAATTTCTGATATTGAGATACGCACCGTCCCCGATAAGCTCCAGCGCTTCCGCCTCGTTGCCTGCGCCTTGAAAGGTGTTGTAAAGAAACCGCCCCATTAATTCCAGATCGCTGCTCACGGCGAAAATCCTTTTTTCGGCTGTCCGCTCTTCAACTGCAAGGGGCGCATGACGCTGACAGGGCCCGCCGCACCGGCTTCGATTTCGGCGACCGCGTTTCGGCCGCCCGCGAGGGCGGCTTCGGCTTCGGCCTGCGCCTGTCTCACGTTCAATAGTTTCTGCGCGTAAACCAGTTCCTGCATCGTCTTGTCGTGGCGGTCCATACGGGGCTGTCCGTCGACGGGGGTTTCGACAAGGTTGAAGGCGGTTTCGCCAAACCTGCCATAGCGATGCATGTCGGCGCCCAGATCGCAGAGCAGTTTCACGGTTTTGTAATTGCCGCGATTGGCGGCCATCATCAGCGCGGTCCAGCCGTGGTCGTTCTGCTGGTTGATGTCGACGCCTTTTTTCAGGATCGCCGTGACCACGTCCGCCGCATCCATATAGGCGGCGCGGAGCAGCGGCGACATGCGGCGCTGCTCGTCGAAGCCGAGCGGCGCGCCCTGGTTGATATAGTGAACAGCCATCACTTCGTCGGGCCCGCGCGGGCCGCAAAGTTCATCCATCAGCGAGATGCGCAATTCTGTGGGTGTCAGGGCCATCAATACTTCCAAAACAGCTGCCGGCCGCAACCTGCGACCGAGAGGAAAACTATACACTGTCAGGATGTATTATGTCAAATGACTCTTAACCGCGGCCGACGACCATGTAGATCGCCTTGATGTCCTTGATCGCAAACTCTTTTTCCTGCTCGGGATTGAACTGCAGGACGCGGATCTTGCCACCGCCTACTTTGACAAGGCGTTTGATATAGGCGTCGCCGTTCATCATTTCGATGATGCAGTCGCGGCCCGGCTCTGGCGGCCGGCCGGTATGGACGTAGACCAGCTCGCCCCGGTAATAGCGCGGCTCCATCGAGTCAGAGAAAACGTAAATCGCGAAAGCGTCCTTGATCCCGATCTGCCCGGGATGGCGCGGCACCCAGTCGATCACCTCGCCGTTCGCAAGGTTGAGCCCGCCGCCTTTTGCATCGGCATGGTCGCTGCCCGCGGCATAGCCGTAGACCGGCACCAGCGTCGGCGGGTCAAGCGGACGGGGCGGAACATCGGAAAAACTGTGCTTTTTACGGTCTTTTCTGCTGTCGGGCGGGTCGAGGTCGAGCTTCACGCCCAGGTATTCCTCGATCACCGGAATTTCTTCGGCCTTGATGTTGCGGTCGCCGTAGAGCATGCGGTTCACGGCGGCGGGGTTCAGCCCCATTTTCTCCGCGAGGCCCTTTTGCGTCAGGCCTTTCGTGTTTTCGATTACCGTGCGGATCTTGTCATGGATTCTTATCATACATTCATTGTAGTACATTTCATTTGTTGTTGAAAGCGCAATTTATTAAAATTATAACTTATTGATATTAATGTATAAAAATATTTGTTCCCTTTATGTTCGCATTTTTTGATAGACATGCAGCCGTTCAAATGTCACCATTGAAAGATGATGCCCCTGCAACCTGAACGGGAGGAAATGCGACAATGGACTGGTTCCGCGCCTATCACGGCATGCCCTATGATCCCCTGCTGACCGTCGTCGCCAAGCGCGCGGGCGTATCGCGGGCGGCGGCGCTGGCGCTGCTGGTGACGCTGATGGATTACGCCAGCCGCAACGTGCCGCGCGGCAGTCTGGAAGGCCTCGACCCCGAGCCTGTCGCCGCCGCGCTCGACCTCGACCCCGCGACGCTCGAATTGCTGCTGGACAGCTTTCGCGGCAAGAGCCTGATCACCAAGGTGAATACGCTTTTCGGCTGGGAACAGCTGCAACCCGCGCCCAACGACCGCCTGCGCCGCCACCGCGCCGGCCAGTATCGAAAACGCAGGCGCAAGAAAAACCCCGCCACCAAAGCGCCCCGCTTTGGCAAGCCGCACGGCGGGGACGAGGCGCGCGCGGAGGCCATGCAGATGCTCCGCGCCCGCGCTAACCCCGCATCCGACAGCAGAAAGGACATGCCATGAACACACCGCAGGAACCTACCCAAGAAACCGGTTGGGAAGGCTGGAAACCCGACTGGCAGGGCAATCCGCATGTCTTGCAGGAACGCCATTCGCCGACGCTGACGGTTATCCTGCGCGGTGTATCCGACGCGGGACGGCGGCGCATTATCGACCTGCGCCTCTGGGAATCGCTCTCCCCGCCGCAGCAGGACGCCGCGCTTGAAATCGCCCATGCCTGCCAGCTGCTGTCGCGCGGCATCGGCTTTGCGCAGTCGGACTGGGAAAAACTGCCGGGCGGGAATAGTACCGATATGGGCAGCGAGATGGCGCAGCTCTCGGGCCTTTATGCCGCCTGGGCAAAACAGTGCCGCGCCCAGCACGTGAACCATGAATCGATCCTCGATATCCTCGTCTTCGCCCAGAGCTGCGGCGCGCAGGACCGCGACCGCAGGTTGCGCAGGGGCAGCAGCAAAAAGAACCTGATAAACGGCCTTTCCGTCTACTGCCGGCTGCGGGGCTGGCCTGTAAACTGATAGTTTGCTAGGCTTGAGGCATGGACAAACTGCCGCCCCTGTTGAAAGATTTCATCAAATCCGTCGAGCCGGATAGCGTGATCACGCCTATTGTGGAGCTGGAGCAGCGCTTCATCGAGGGGCAGGAGGACCGCCGCCGCGCCAACCTCGGCCTTGTACCCGCCGGCAACTTCCCGCGCGACAGCGTGGAGTTTATCGTCGAGATCCGCGTGCGGGAATGGATGATGCGCGTGGAGGCCGAAAAGCGCGAGGCGGAGGCCCGCCGCCGCGCCGCGGAAGAGCGGGAGAAGGCCGCCGGAAAGCCCCCCGAGCCCCCCAAAGACGGCAAGAAAATAACCCCGAAATCACCACCACCCGGGCCGTAATTCGCAAAAATATCGCGAAAACCGCGGGGAACCCCTGTTTTTTAATATTCCATTAACTAACTCCTGTTAGCTTTGAATCACAGGGCATTTTCTACGCTTGAGGAGAATTTGATGGCTGAAGACCCCGCCACCGTACATGCTTCGCTCCGCGCGCAGTTCGCGAAAAATGCCGTACTTCCGAAAAAACAGATCGCCGCCGCCGAAGAATTCATCAACCATGTCAGCGCCGCCACCCGCGACGGCAGCAAGCTGACCGAGAACGACCTGATCCACGGCCGCAGCCTGCTGGAAAGCATCGAGAACCAGACCGAGATCTTTCTGTTCAACGCCGCCATTCTGGCAGGGCAGGAAGCGGGCGACGAAAAAGACCTCGACCGCAAGATCGCCGCCATCAGCAATGGCGTCACCCGGGCCAAGGACACGACCGACCGCCTGCGCGAGACGCTGGAAGCCATTGCCTGATTTAAGGCCGATTCCCCTCACCTGACGCTGTTAAGACCTAAAACCGTATATTATTCATGCGGTTAGATGGCATATTTTCATATTGCCTAAAAACGGCAGATAGCATATATTTTCATAACTCATTTCAAGGCTGTAAACCGGCCTGAGGCAGCTATCCGGGGAGGAGAACCACATGGCGAGATACATCTACGGCGACCCGTTTGCCAAGACCATCGGCCAGCTGGTCTGGCTGCCCTGCATGATCGTCAAAGACCTCTTCCAGAAACCCACCAGCCGCAAGCTGGGCGAACGCCTGACCACGGCCGTTGTGAACAACATGCAGACCTGCGCCCGTTACGCGCTGGCCAAGGGCGCCTTCGCCAATACCAAGGACAGCGATTATACAATGCTGGCGCGCGCGGCAGGCGGCGGAAAGACTGGCCTTGTGCGCATGCTGCTGAAGGCCGGCGCTGACCCCAACCTGCAAAGCCCGAACGGCCATACGCCGCTGATAGCAGCAGCCTCCGAAGGCCGTACAGGCGCCGCGCTGCTGCTGCTGAAATCGGGCGCGAACGCGCAGCAGGCGGACCAATTCGGCATGACCCCGCTGCATGCCGCCGCCTATGGCGGGCATCCCGGCATCGTCGCCGGGCTGTTGAAGGCCGGGGTCGACGTGCTTGAACCCTGCTTCGGCAACGGCTCCAGCGGCAATGCGCTCGACGTTGCGCGCAAGAAAGATTACCACGATGTCGTGGCGCTGCTGGAACCCGCTGTGCAGGCCGCACTGGCGGCCCAGTCGGGTGCACCCGCCGCACCTGCGGGCCAGACCACGACCGCCGCGGGCGGCTTTAACCCCGCTGCGGCGCCGGCCGCCATCAACGTGATGGAGCCGATTAAATTAAAAGCGGGCACCGCGCCCTCCTCCCCTTCCACGCCGTAAGGTCATATGTTCCGCTGGATCAGGAAAACAGCTCTCTGGGAATGGAACGACAAGCGCCGCGCGGAAAATATCCTGCGTGATATCGGCCGGAACGTCCTGTGCAACGAGAAAGAGCTGAACGCCAAGCTGATCCACGCCGTCGATGAAAACATGCCCGAAACCGTCAAGGCGCTGGTAAAGGCGGGCGCCAGCCCCGATGCGCAGATTTACTACGAGCACGGCTATACGACCTATTCCTATCCGGTCATCGCGCGCGCCGCGCTGAGGGACCAGCCCCATATGGTGAAGACGCTGGTGGAAGCGGGCGCGAATATCGACAAGGCCGATACGCTGGACGGCCATACCCCGCTGATCGAGGCGGTCAGATGCGGCAATGCGGCGGCGGTGCGCCAGCTGCTCGACCTCGGCGCGGACCTCACAATCCGCACCAATATCCATTCGAGAGAAAATACGCGCAGCATCACGCCCACCAGCCCGCTGGAGATTGCCGAGCGCCATGCCTTCGTGGGCATCATAAAAATGCTGAAGGACGAACCCGCCCGCCGCGAACAGGCGAGAGTAGACGCCGAAACCGCGCAGCTGGAGGCCGAACTGGCAGCAGCGCAAAAGGCGGCAGCGGATGCGAAGGCGCTGGCAAACATGGATCCCTCCGTCACGCAGACAAGCCAGGGCATCACGGTCATGGAGCCGCTGCAGATCAAGCGCAGGAAGGGGCTGTTCCCGTGAGCCTTTCCGATTTCTTCAACAGCGACAAACGCACCGCGCGCAAATGGGCCGCAATCGACAAGGAAAACGGCAGGCCGACCTCCAAGGAGGCGAATGCCCGCCTGCTGCATGCCTATAAATGCGGCGGGCTCGAGATGGCGGAACAGGCGCTGAAGGCCGGCGCCTGCGTCGACCTGCTGGTCGACGGCCGGCGCATCGATGGCGTCTACAGCGGATACACGCAGCACCAGTTCACGCTGCTGACGAAATGCGCCAAGGAAGGACTGAACGGCCTGGCCGAAATCCTGCTGCGCTATGGCGCGCGGACGGACCAGAACGATACCGAGCACCGCTACCCCCCGCTGCATTGGGCGGCCGATGCGGGCAATACGAAACTGGTGCGCATGCTGCTGGATGCGGGTGCCAACCCCGAGTATTACACGCATGGCCTCACGGCGCGCGATCTGGCCGACCGCAAGCAATACACCGACATCTCGCGCATGATTTACGAGGAACCCGCGCGCCGCGAAGCCCAGATGCAGGCGGCCGTCGCCGAGGCCATCCGCGCCAAGGCCGCCGCCGAACAGGCGCTGCGCGACGCGGAGGCGGCGCTGCAGGACAAGGCGCCTTCGGTGACAGAGACGGGGCAGAGCATCACGATCCGGGAGCCCTTGAAAATCAAGAAGCCTTCCCGCGGCCTGTTTTCATAATTTTAGCCAATCTTTTCCCCGTTTACCCGTCCAGCTTACGGGTTTATAGTTCTTTCCCTAAAGCTTCACGTTATGAGAATCGCGCGCGGGACAGATGCATCATCCGGGATTCTATTATTACTATCCTTACGACCCGGGGCCTCCGCCGCCGCCCGGGCCCGCCGAGCTGTCGGCGCGGCTGCTGAACGCGATTTTGAAGCGCGACCTGAAAGCGGCGCGGCAGGTCTTCGACACCGCTTTCTGGGACAAGGTGAATTTCACGCCCGATTTCTACCATCTGCTGCAGGCCGTCAATGCCGGCGACCGCGCGATGGTGCAGCTTGTCACCTCCTATGGCGCGACATGGACGGAGGCGGAGGCCAAGGCGGCGCGGCTGCTGCTGAAGGAAAAGATCGACCCCGTCGAGGGCGTGCTGAAGGCCGTCGGCATCCGCACGCAATTCACGCCCGAAGAACTGGCGGCACCCGACCCGCTGGTGCTGGTGCGCATTTCGTCGCGCGGCGCATACGAGGCCCGCATCCGCGAACAGAAAGACGCGCCCGAAGCCGAACAGCGGCTGCAGGACGTGCTGCGCCTGGCGCTGATCGACGCCGTGACGAAGGGCGACCGCGCGCTGGTGGACGAAGTCATTTCACATCGTCATTCCACTCTGGGCGACGGATCGGCCGAAAAACCTTTGAACATCGCCGGAGAATTTTCGCAGCTGCTGCGCGGCAACCCGTCGCACGAAACGGCGCTGGCCTTCGTCGACGCCCTGAAGGCCATGGACGTCAAGCTGATGCCGATGATCGCGGGCGGCGCCGTCGCCACGATGCGCCCCGAGATCATCCCCGCGCTGCTGGAGCGCGGGTTGCTTTCCTCCGCCTCGATGGACGACCGCGGGGCAATGCTGGATCACTGGGTGACGCTGGATGACAAAGAGACGGAAAAGCGCGGGCATTTAAGCCGCGCCGCCAATATCCTGTTCCGCCCGCAAACCCCCGCGACCGAGAAAGAGGCCGAGCATTTCGTGCGCCTGCACCTTGTGCGCATGCAAACCGCGCCCGCGCGGGTGGCGGAGGCCGAACAGGTTTTGCTGAAGCGCGGATTTTTTGACAGCAGCGCCTTCACCGCGAAACATTTCCGCGACATGATGATCATGCCGCCCGCCGATGCGTCGCTTGCGAAGGCCTTCAACGCCCGTGCGATGGCGCGCACGATCACCGAGAACGGCCTTGCGAAATTCCTGAACGACAAGCGCTTCACCGACCTCGCCGCCGCGCACGAAGCGGGCGCGTGGAAAGCGAATGCGCAGGAGACGCTGAAGATCATGAAGTTCCTGTCCGGCAAGGTGCGCAAGGATATCGTGCCGCCGGAAGTCGTCGCACAGCTGAAGTCGCTGAAAAAAGGCGGCGCGGATTTCAGCCTTGTCGCGCCACACGAATACCTTGGCAAGCGCGGCCCCGGTTTCGCCAAGGCGCTGCTGGATACCGGCGCGGTGACGGCGAAGCAGTTCGACCTCGACGCCGTGGGACGAAAGTTAGGCAAGACAGTGACGCTGCTGACGCCGGCAACCAGCCCCGACCATGCGAACGTCAACTTCGCCTGCCAGCTGCTGCTGGAACGCATCGTGCCCGGCGAGTACGAAAAGATGCGCGGTGTTCCCGATGCCGATTACCAGCGGGCGATGGTGAAGGCATATGTGAATAATCCCGTGGTGCGGCACTACTTAGGAAAATCATCTCAACGCCCGCCGATACCCTGATTTATCCCCACGATATTTCCACCGCTGCTACACTGGCAGCGGGGGACACTTCATGAAGCATGAAAAGCCCGAGAAGGAAAAGCCGAAGAAGCTGCCGTTCAAGCAGCGGCTGCGCACCGCTTTCAACGGCGTGTCGCGCAAGGAAGCCATGGCGATTTTCAAGGACACTTTGAGCGACCTGAAGAAGCCGAAAGAGATCGGCATGATCATCGCGGGCGGATTTATTCCGGGCGGCTGGATCGCCTATGGCGTCTATCGCATCGCCAAATACCGGCAGAAAAAAGCCGCGAACGAGAACGAGCCGAAACCGGATGCCCCGACTCAGGAAAAGCCGCCGCAGGCAGGCATGCTGCGCATTCCGAAGCCGCCGCGCTTCTGAACCGCGCGACCCGCGCCATCAGAATTCAAAGGTTAAGACTTCCTTATCATTGATTTTAAATGATTTTTTGACTGTGCCGGACCGGTCTTAACCTAAATTACCGTCACCCTCACCTGATTTAACATATCTTTAAATCCCTCCCTCTATAATTTGAAATAACAAAGCTTTCCGTCACTGATTCCGGCAAAGAGTGGGGCCGGAGGCAAAAGGCGGAAAAAGAGGGGATTAAAGTGCAAACCACCAATGCTTTCAACGGCGCCAACCAGGACTCACTAGATCGCGAATTCCTCGCGTCGGTGAAGGCCGGCGACGAAAAGCGCGCGCAATCCTTCCTCGACCGCGGCGCGAACGTGAACGCGCGCGATGAAAAAGATGAAACGGCGCTGCTCTGGTCGGCCAAGAACGGTCAGGAAGCAATGGTCAATATGCTGCTGGCGCGCAAGGCCTCGCCCGACGCGCCCGACGCCGACGGCGCAACCGCGCTGATCCATGCTTCGATGAAGGGTTTCGTGACGATGGCAGCATCCATTATAGATGCGGGCGCCGATATCATGCTGGAAGACCGCCATGGCAAGAAAGCGCTGGATTACGCGATCGCCACGGCAGAACCGCAACTGGTCGAGCTTTTCAACAAGCCGATGAAAACCATCATCGCGCGCATCCCGACATCGGATCTTGCGCATGTTCTGCGCGCGTCGAAAGTAGACCTCGACCGCGTCGATACCAGCACCGGCCAGACCATGCTGACCTGGGCCGCCGGCGCCAAAGGACAGGAACATCTTGCCCGCGCTTTCCTTGAAGCGGGCGCCAGCCCCTCCGCCACCAACGGCGCGGGCAAAACCGCCGTCGAAGTCGCGCGCGAAACCGGCAACGAACCGGTGCTGTCGATGCTGGAAGGCGCCGGCAAGTATAAATCTCCCTTCGCCCGCGCCTCCTCCGAGGGCGGCAAGCCGGGCTTCAGCAAGCCGTAAAAGGCAGCAACTTCAGGCTTTTTCATCGGCCCCATTGATTTAATGCCATAATTCGGCTATTCTCCCCCTATGTCCGAGATTCCAAGAGATAATGACCAGCCCAAAAAGCTGACGTGGCGGCAGCGCGCGAAGATCGTTTTCGACGATGTGTCGAAGCGCGAGGCCTTTGGCGTTATCAAGGAAACGGCCAAGGACCTGCGCAAGGGCAAGGAGATTGCGATTCTTGCCGGATCGAGCGTCATCCCCGGCGGCTGGATCGGCTATGGCGCCTATCGCATCGCCAAATACCGCTCGCTGAAAAAGGCCGCGAACGACAACAAGCCGCCCGAAGGCGAAGCGCCCGCGCCGAAAAAGCCCCGGCGCGGCAAAAAACCCAATCCCTGATTAAATCCCCGGCGGCTGGATACGCGGCGGGATAACGACCGGCGGCGGCGTGATGACCGGCGCGGTTGTATCCGGCGCAACCGGCGTTTGCAATTTAATGCGGTTTTTCTCCAGCGTTTCGGCCCAGTGTTTTTCCCATGCCTTGCCGGCAAGGATGAAATCGGCCTCCACCTTGTCGAGGCGCTTTTGCAGCGTGGTGTCTGTGCCGCCGGTTTTTTCAAGCGAGTTGAAATCGACATCCTGCCACTTGTAAAGGCCGGAGGTGTTGCCCTCCGTCTTCAGCGCGGGCGTGGTGGCTTTCTTCATCGCCTCGATAAACTCGGCGTCGGTAACGGGCTTGTCCCAGCGTTCGTGATAGAGAACGCCGACGACGGGCTTGTCGATCACCAGTTTCCAGCGCTTTTCCTGATCGCCCAGGAAATCGTCGTCATATTCAAGGCTGTGCACGCGCAGGAAGGCCTTGTTCAGCAGCTTGCCATAGGCGTCTGCCGTGCTCATGCCGCTGTCGCGGTTGGCGGTATAGTTCTCCATCATGCAGGTATAACCATAGGGGTTATTGCAGGCGTTCGCGCGGCTGCCGAGGTTGATTTTCTTGCCCACGGCTTTTTCGTACTCGTAACCAAAATGGATTTCGAACGAGAAACAGTCGGCTTCCTGTATCCTGTCCATCAGCCATTCTTTTTTGGGCGGCGTGTGCAGCTGGTTGGTGTGCAGCGTGTTCTTGTGCCAGCTGTGGCGCACTTCATGCGCCAGCGTCAGCATCAGTTCCTCGTCGTTCTTTTCGTCGGCGTTCAGCGTGATGGTCTTGCCGCTGAAGGTGCCGCGGATAATGATGCCGTCGGTGAGGTCGTCGTCCATTTCTTTCGAATTCGACATCGTGATGGTGATGCCCTGCGCCGTGGCGTAATCGAGAACCTCGCGGCCCAGTTCCACCTTCCGCATTTTTGTCAGCAGCGTGTCGAGCCTCGCCTGTTCCTGCGCCGTCATGGTCGGCGCGGCAAGCTTCGGCGCGACGGGCGGCGTCACCTGCGGCTGCGTCAGGACGACGGGCGTGGGCGCGGCGACGGGGCTTTCGCTGGCGTAAGATTGCGTTGCGCAGCCGGCCGCACCAAAGGCCATGGCGGCTGCAGCGGTCAGGCCCAGTGCGCCCTTTTTCATTTTGCGCGCGGCTTTGTTCCAGGCGTTTTTCATGCGGAGGGGCCTTCCGGTGCTTGGGGGGTCGCGGGGGCTTGCGCGATGGGGGCCGCTTCGGCTTCCTTCGCCTGCGTGTAGATGATCCACGAATTTCTGGCGGCGTTGAATTTCACCTCCAGCGCGTCGAGCTTTTTCACGTCGCCCTTCGACTGGCCGCCGGTTTTCTTCAGCGAGAGGAAATCGGCATCCGTCCAAGTGTAGAGCGCGGCGGGATCGAGGCCCGGGGTCGTGCCCACGGTTGCGACCTTGCGCATGGCGGCCACGAATTCCGCGTCGCTGGCCGTTTCCTCGAACTTCGCTTTGAAGCGCGTCGCAAGCTCGGGTTGCGTGGTGGCGATGCTCCAGCCGTTGTCGTTCTGGGCGATAAAGCTTTTATCGTAGTCGAGCCCGTTGACGTGACGGATGGTGCGTTCCAGAAGCTTGCTATAGGCCTCGGCCACCGGCTTGTCCTTGCCGCGATAATATTTGTAGTCCTGCGCAAGGCAGGGGAATGACGTATTCCCCGCGCCACAGTTTTCGAAGCGGTTGCCGAGGTCGAGCGTTTTCTTGGTCGCTTTCTCGTACTCATAGCCGAAATGGATTTCAAAGGCGAAGGCGTCGGCCTCCTGTATGCGGCGTTTCAGGAACTCCTGTTTCGGCGTGACGGGCAGGCCGCTGGTCTTGATGCCGCGTTCGTGCCACGAATGGCGGAGTTCATGCACCAGCGTCAGCATCAGTTCATCATCGCTCTTGATATCGCCGTTCAGCAAAATGTAGCGCCCGTAATTCAGGCCCTTGGTGAAAAGCCGGTCTTTCGGATTGTCGTCCATGACTTTTGAATCGGACATGGCGATGGAAAGATTCTCGCGCTCGGCAAATTGCAGCAGCTCGCGCCCTGCTTCCGTCTGCTGCAGCATGGTGTAGATTTTATCGAGCCGCGCCTGTGAATGCGCGTAATCCTGCTTCTCGGGTTTTTTGGCATCCGGCACGGCGTTCGATACGGCCTGCACAATATATGTCTGCTGTTGCGGCGGCGCGGGCGTTGCCGCGCTGGCCATCACAGGCGAGAATACGGCCAGCGCCGCCAGCGAGAGGGCGAGGCGCTTTGGCGCGCGGGCGACTTTGCGCCATGCGCGGCTCAGCGCGCCGTTCTGAGACCCTTGTTGCAGCTGCCCGGCTTTCGCGGGCTTGTCTGCGTTCAGATATTTCCCCTCATCCCGCCGCGGCGCGTTCGCAACCACGGTGTTTCCTTTCGGCGGCAGATCCAGTCAAGGCAGTACCATCTCGTCGGAAGATAAAAGCCTACACCAATGAGGAGAAAAGGAAAGACAGTGAATCGTTTCCGAAAGCGCGGGACATTTGCACGTTATGGAAGAATGATTTTATGGAAGTTATCTATGCGCCGAAAAGATTAGGGCGCAGGCGGTCTGCGGCGCACTAGCACCGGCCTCACATCCGGCGTCGCCGTGATTTGCGGCAGCAGATAAGCAACCGCTTCGGAAATATCTTTCACCTGCTTCGCACCCGTCGCGGGGAATTCCTGCCCTGCCTGTTCACGTGCGGCCCAGTTCATGTCGGGGATATAAACCGCGCTCATGCCCGCCGCTACCGGTGACACGATGTCTGATTTCAAACTGTCGCCGATCATTACGGCTTCGGACGGTTGCAGGCCGTGCTTGGCCAGCAGCGCGGTGTAAAGCGCGGGATCTTTTTCGGGGACTATATATATGCCCTTGAAACTGTCCCTGAAGGGCAGCTTCGCCACGCGGGCCTGCTGCACTTCGTCATCGCCGGCGGTCAGCAGGTAAACGGGCACATGGGCGGCCAGCGCCAGAATAGCCTCGGCCGCGCCCTGCTTCACTTCGGCTTCGCGCCTGTAAACATTATTGGCGCAGTCGCGCACGGCCAGCACATCGGCCGCCGTCGCGTCGGGGATATAATGCAGCAGCGTTTCGGCGAAGGCGGCGGGCAGCATTTCCTTGCCGTAGCCGTGGACGGGGAAGAGGCCGATTTCGCGTCTGCGCGTTTCGTCGATCACCACAGTGGCCGGTATGCCGGTGCGGGCTTCGATCATGACGGCCAGTTCGTCATGGGCGTCTTCGTACAGCTGTTGCGTGCGCAGCAGCGTATTATCCATGTCGATGAAAACGGCTTTGATTGTCTGGGTCATGGGGACCAGTTTTACCACCGCTGCGACATTACGGAAAGAAAAATATCCGGGTTTTAAAGTTGCAAAAAATAAGCGTTTTTTATCAGTATATTAGCCTGATTGGGGGACTTTGATACCGCAACGCCCAAAAAATCAACCAGTTATGACATCCCATAGCCTTGTTTTTTTGGGTTTTTTTGGCCTTCGGGTGATTCAAAAAGTAACATCTTTTCAAAGTCTTGCAGAGGTTAAATTACCATATTTCTTTGACTCCCCATGGCAATTTGTATATAATGGCCATAAGCCTAGGGAATTCGGGGGTATACTAAAATCATGGCGAATCTGGGAGATGATGTCAGACATGCCGCACAAGAGCTGAAAAAGGCAGCTTTGGATTTTGTCGCTCACGCGTTCAACACAGCATCGGAAAAAGATATGACAGCAATTGCCGCTCTCAAGACACAGGAAATCGACACCACCGAGGAAGTTTCCGCCGACGGCTCGCTTATGATGTCGCGCTTCTCGGACGAATTGTTCAGCGCCGTTAAACACGGCAACGCGGTCAAGGTGCGCGAGCTGCTGGATATCGACGACACAACCGAAGACCCCAGCGGCCCCGGCTTCGTCAACCTGATGGAAGCGGTGCACGAAAAAGAAGAAGACGAATATATGGGACAGCTGATCGAGATCGCCTCCGAAAGCGGCGACTATGATCTCAGCATGGCTGCCCTGTTGCTGGTCGCATCGGGCGGCAACCCCGAAAGCGCCCGCGAAATGCTGAAAAACATTACCGAAGGCCGCGACGACGGCGGCGCCAGCGAAGCGGCAGCCGAGCGCGCGATGTCCAAGGGCAATATGAACGCCGCGATGCTGATCAAGCAGCGCATGCGCGCGATGGAATTCAACGCCAAGGCAAGCTCGGAAGCGCAGAAAGAAAGCCTCTACGAGAAGTGCATGAACTTCTTCTCCGGCAAGTCGCGCTGCGAAGAAGCGAAAGAAAACTCGCGCTTTACCGCCGCAATGCAGAAGGGCCTGGAGCAGGATATCGAATTCCTCGACAAGCTGCCGCCGCAGGAAAAAGCGACCATGACGGCGCGGATGATCAAGGGGCTCACAAGCCTGATGTCCTGGAACACGAAATAAACATCAATCAAGACAACGAAAAAACCGCCGATCGAAAGACCGGCGGTTTTTTCATGGACGGCTTTGTTTATTTCTTAAACGGCTGGGCGTTCGACGCCACGGCCTGCTGCTTGCACCAGCGGCTCAAAGGGGCGAGGCTGTGTTCGGTGCCGTAGCGCAGGCCCTGCATTTCAACCCAGACGTCGAGGTAGGGGTTGGGGCTGTCGTCTGAATCATAGTTGTAAATCTGGGAAAGGCCGGCGAGGTTGATGTCCTTGAGGAAGGGCAGCTGTTCTTCGAGGCATTTTTTCGCGGCGTCTTCGTTCGCGGCGGTCGTCTGCGACGAGGCTTCGGTTTCCATCAGGAAGGCCACAAGGCGGTGGAGGGCGGCGACGCCTTCGTGGGCGAGATGAAGGCCGCTGTAGAGCGAGAGGATCTCGTTCAGGTGAAATTGTTTTTTAGCCGTGCGGCCGGGTTCGGCCATTCTCGCGCTGACTTTTTGGAGCATTTATCACCCGCCACCGTTGAAGGGTTACATTTCAATTTTCAAATTCGTTGACTATTGCACCCATCGTCGAGTTATGTCAAGCGCGTAAAGCTGCTGGCGGCGGCCAAGGGTGTGTATCTAGTGGTTATTATCTTGATATTTCAGTATATTAAGCACAATAAATAATTTACTGCACCGCGTCAATCTTTTTCTGGAATCCTGTTCAAAAAGAACCGTTTGGCCGCCCGAGTCTCCCGCTATTCCCACGGCTTGCTATTTACATAATATAGTGATATCCTTCTAACCACCTTTAAAAGACAGGGGAATCGGAGCAAATGTCGCGGGAGCTGCAAGAACCTGACGAAATGAGCCGCAAGCTCGAAACCGCCGTGCGCGCGGGCGATGTCGCGCTGGCGACACAATTAATCGACGAGGGCGCAAACCCCAACCGCCACTATGCCCACAGCCTGCCGCTTGTGATCACCGCCAATACCGGCGATGTGGCGATGACGAAGATGCTGCTGGAAAAAGGCGCCGATCCGGAACGTGTCGACAATAACGGCACCACGCCTTTTGGCATTGCGCTCTGGCGACAACACCCGGCCGTTGCCCATGCGCTGCTGGACGCCGGCGCAAACCCCCTGCCCGACAATGACAACGGCAATACCGGCTGGACATGGGCCTTATCGCATCAATACAAAGACATCATCGAGCGGATGCTGGAAAAAGGCGTCGACATCAACCAGACGGACTGCCACGGCAGCAATTGCCTGACTGGTGTCGGGCTGCAGAAGGAATACGAATTTTCCGGCTGGCTGCTGGAAAAAGGCGCCGATCCCAATTTCATGAACAAGAAATTCGGCTATACGCCGCTGCACATCGCCTGCCAACACGACAACCCCGCCGCGACGAAATGGCTGGCGGATGTCGGCGCGCGCCTTGACGTCACCAACAGCGACGGGCTGACGCCGGTGGAATTCGCGCGCAAGTATCATAACCCGAAAGCCCTCGCCGTGTTGCTGCAAGTGGAAATAGCCCGCGAAGGCCGTATTTTCACCGAGGGTTCCCCCGTTCCCATCAGTGCGCGCCGCCCGCTGCAGCTAAAATCCAAAGGCGACGTCAATGCGTTTTGTTGATGAACTCCTGCACAAGGCCGCCGCCGAGGGCGAAGATCTGGAACTGAAGCGCGCGCTGCAAAACACCAACGGCGATCCGCGCCTGGCCGATGAGAACGGCATCACGCCGCTGATGCAGGCCGCAAAGGGCGGCCATACAAACTGCATCACCCACCTGCTCGATTTCGGCGCGGATATCCACGCACGCGACAAGCAAGGCCGCACGGCGCTTTACCACGCCGCGGAAAATGGCCGCGCGGGCGCGGTGCAGCTGCTGATGGAAAAAGGCGGCTCGCCCATCGTGCGCGACAACGTCAACAAGACTCCGCTGCACGCGGCCTGCGACAAGGGCGACCTTGCCACCGTCGAAACGCTGGCGACGTATAAATACCTGATCGATTATCTGGGGCCGGAAGACCGCACGCCCCTCATGCAAGCCGCGATAGCGGGCCACGCGGAAGTGGTGAAGCTGCTGGCCGCGAAGGGCGCGGACCTTAAAGCCACGTGCAGCGCAGGCATGTCGGCCGCCGATTATGCGCACATCTGCGGCAATCGCGAAGCAGAGATCGCGCTGGAAAGCCTGTCGGTCACCAGCGTGTTTGCAGGCGGCGTGACAAAGCGCATGAAGGTGCGCGCACCGATTCAGCTCAAGAAAAAATAATCAGGGAGAGGGCGGGCGTTTGGGCGGCGCAAGCTTGCCGATGCCATTGTTGCCGCCAGCGGTATTGTCGTTCGACTTTTCGACGGTTTTCTCTGTGCCTTTATCAAGACCAAAACCGGTCGAGGTCAGGCGGCCTTTATCCAGTTTATCGGGGCGCTTGCGCATCAGCTCGGGATTGAGCGGCAGTTGTTTCTTGTACTGGCCGCCCGCGACGATCAGGCGCTGCACGCAAGGCGAATTGCGGTCGTCTTTTTCGGCAAGGCGGTCAAGCACCGTCCAGCCGCGGCTGTCGATCAGGTCGGGGTCGGCGCCCAGATCCAGCAGGCGGTCCAGCATCGGCAGGTTCTTGTTCTCGATGGCGATATGGAGCGCGGTGCGGCCGTCTTTGTCGGGCGTGTCTGGGTTGATCTTTTTCAGCATCAGGAATTCGACCAGTGGCAATTGCTTCTGGTGAACCGCGTAATGCAGCATGGTGCGGCCCTGTTCGTCCGTCGCGTTGGGGTCAGCGCCGGCGTTCACCAGCATGCGGGCGGCCGCGATGAATTTATCGTCGATCCAGTAGGGCGCGCGCTCGGCCCGGCGCACCAGTTCGCCCAGCGGCGTCAGACCGCGGATATTCACGTCTTTCAGCAGCTCGGGCGCTTTTTCGAGCACCTTGGAAATCATCGCCGTGTTCTGCGTGCGCACCAGCGCATGCAGCACGTTGTTGCCGTTCACGTCGCGGGTGCAGAGATCGCAGCCCTTCAGCGCGTTTTCAAACGTCTCGTTCATTTCGAGGCGCGCGGCGAGGTGCAGTATGGTTTCACCCAGCTTGTTGGTGGAGCCGACATCGGCCTTGAAGGCCAGCATCTGCTGCAGCACTTTGGGATATTCTTTAATACGGTCTTCTTCCAGCATCATCATGTAGGGCGAGATGCCGAAGTTGTTCTTCACGTTCGGATCAGCGCCGTTTTTCAGCAGCTTTTCGACCATGTTGGAGCGGCCGAGGAAGGTGTGCAGCGGCGTATTGCCGTCGCTGTCCTGCGCGTTCACGTTCGCGTTGTTCGAGACCAGCAGGTCGATCAGGTCGGGCTGCGCGGTGGAGGTCACATGCAGAACCGTCTTGCCCTGTTCGTCCTTGATGTTCGGATCGGAGCCGAGTTTCAGCAGCGTGCGCACGAAGGTTTCCTGCGCCTGCATCGCAGCGCGGTGCAGCGGCGTTTTGCCGGTGGCGTCCTGCAGGTTCACATCCGCGCCGGCCTGAATCAGGGCGACGGCGATCGAATGGCGGTCCTTGTCCAGCGCAAGGTGCAGCGGCGGATACATCAGGTTGCCGCGCAGGTTGATATCGGCGCCCGCCTTGATAAGGGCGGTGACGGTGGACAGGTCGTTCTGCACGATGGCCTTTTGCAGGCGCGTGTAGCCCGTATCCTGAATCCCGTTGGGATCGGATTTGAAGATGCCAGCCACTTTATTAAAGAAATTTTTCAATTCTTTTATCCCCAGCAAGCGGGTCGGGCGTCAAATTTTCGATTGCAAAACTTAGCATGGTTAACATAGGGAGTCTATGCAGACTAGCAACCCGCGCTCAAAACAAGCCCTTGGTTTGCAAGATTATTTCATAAATATGAAATACAGGAGTTCTGCGCCCACAAGCACCTCAAAAAGGGCATTAAATCTTGCTTCCACGGCACTGAAACCCCCACTATATGCGTTAGTCCCTGTTAAGGGGGCTAATAGGGGCTGCTCCTGATGACGCGTCAGGGCGAGAAACTTGGGGAAAAGATGCGCTTTAAACTGGTACTGGTCATCGCGCTGTTTTGCGCCCTGCTCTCTCCTGCTTACGCCGCCCGCAACAGCGACGACGGGCAGCCGTCGAAAGACGAAGCGCGCCGAATCTACCAGGCCCATGGCAGCGCGATTTATCAAATCCAGGTCATCGACCTTGCCTCCGACAAGAAGAACAGCATCGGCTCCGGCTTCCAGTTCACGGAGGACGGGCTGATCGGCACCAATTACCACGTGATCGCGGAGGCGCTGCAGCGTCCCGACAGCAACCGCCTTGAATATGTCGACGAGCACGAAGGCCGCGGACAGCTGACCATCATGCTGGCCGACGTCGTGCACGACCTCGCGATTTTAAAAATGGACAAGCCCGGCAAGGACTACATCGCGCTGGGATCATCCGACCAGCCCAAGGGCCTGCGCCTTTTCTCGCTCGGCAACCCGCGCGATATCGGCTTTTCGATTATCGAGGGCACTTATAACGGCAAGAACCGCGACAGTTTCTTCGACAAGATCCACTTCTCCGGCTCGCTGAACCCCGGCATGTCGGGCGGCCCCGCTGTCAGCCACGACGGCAAGGTGGTGGGCATCAACGTGTCCACCGGCGGCAACCAGATCAGCTTCCTCGTCCCCGTCGAACCCTTGCGCGAACTGCACGAGGAACTGGTGCGCCTTGGCCCCGATTTCAACTTCCGGAACACGGCTCATGCCTATATCGAGCAGCAATTGCTGGCCGCGCAGAAAAGCAACGTCGACCGCATCCTGAACATGAAATGGGAAAGCATGGATTTCGGCCCCTTCAAGGTGCCGAAGCATGTCACCAACGCCTTTAAATGCTGGGGCGATTCCAGCGTGCAGGAAAAACGCCCCTACCGCGAATACCATGCCACCTGCGCCACCAACGACCGCATCTTCATGGATGCCAACAGCGACGCAGACGGCGAATTTTATACCGGCATCTACCTTTACCGTTTCGATTATTTCGAGGCGCGCGAGAAGCTGAACCTGCCGCGCTTCTACGCGCTCTACCAGCGCGAATACGCCATGCCGCTGCAGGCCTATGCGAACGCGGGCGAGGATGACGCAACGAACTTCGACTGCAACAGCCGCTTCATTGATCTTCAGGGCAAGCGGTGGAAAGCGTCGTTCTGCGTGCGCCAGTACAAGAAATATCCGCAGCTTTACGACCTGCACCTTTATATGGCGCTGGTGGGCGAAGGACGGCAGGCCTTTATGGCGAGCCAGGCATTGCAGGGCATCTCGATGGATAGCGCCCTTAAAATGGCGCAGCGCTTCATGGAAGACATCAAGCCCGTGGCCGCAGCCGTAAGCGCAAGCCAGCCCGCGGCGGTGCCCGCACTGCCGCCCGCCCCCACGACGGGCGCGGCTACCGCGAAAGACGAAAAAGCGCCCAAGGCGACGCTCGAAAAATCCCTGCCGCCCGAAACGCAGAAATCCGACGTGGATAAGGCGGTGAAGCCATGACACAGGCGATCATTGAAATCATCCCCCACGCGGGCGACGGCGCGCTTGCCTACCACCGCATCAGCAGCTTTCCCTGCACCATCGGGCGCGGCTATCACAACGACCTGATCCTGAATGATCCGCATGTCGGCGCGAAGCATTTCTCGATCGAGCATGATGACGGCGGCTGGCTGATCCGCGACCTGGGATCGGAGAACGGCGTGACGCTGAACGGCAAACATTTGCGGGAGCCGGCGACGGTGCTGAAATCGGGCGACCATATCAGGGTCGGCCGCACGGAAATAAGATTTTTCGAACCGCAGCATGCCGTGACGCCCGCCGTGCGGCTGGCGCGCGCCAATGCACTGACGCTGTTCCTGTCGAAATCACTTGTCGTCTGGAGCGCCTTTGCGCTGGCGATCGCGCTGCTGACAGGCTGGACATACCTGACCGTCTGGACAGAGGCCGAGGATACCGCCTCGCGGCTTGGCGCCGTCGCCGCGGCGGCCTTCGCCTGCATCCTGATCTGGTCGGGCCTCTGGGCTGCGGCCGGCAGGCTGATCCGGCACAAGTCGCGCTTCCGCAACCATGTGGCGCTGTTCAGCCTCTACCTGATCGCCATCCCGATCGTATCGACCTTCGAAAGCTATACCGACTTCCTGACCAACGAGAACTGGTTCTCGACCGTCTTCAGCTATGGCACGCATATGGTGCTGCTGGTGTGCCTGCTCTACGGCTGCCTGACGCTGACGACAGACATGCCGCGCCGCCGCCGCGTTCTTTCCTCCACCTATTTCACGCTGGGACTGACGATCGGCATCCTTGCGCTCAGCATGGCCAGCCAGCGCGACTTCACGCCGCAGCCGGAATATCCGGCGGGGCTGCAGCCCTATCTTGCCGGCCTTGCGCCGGCGGATACGCTCGATGACTTCATGAAGGGATCGGCCAAGCTCTTCGAATCCGAGACCTTTGCAAAGGCGACCGCCCCGAAGGCGAAATAATCTATTAAACAATTGAAATACAATGGTTATTCGGCGTTATTTTACGCTGGATTTGATTTTACATATTATATATAATGCTTTATCGGATTAACGGGGGTTTCCTTGGACGACGACAGGAAAAAGCTGAACATACTGATCGACCCGCAGGAAGGTTTCAACGCGGCCTCGCCTCCCATTGACTGGAAGGAAAGGTTTCGCAACACGCTCAAGGATATCGATTTCAAGAAGATCGTGGATGAAATCCCGCCGAAAACAATGCGGCACAAGGAATCGGAATACAATTCGATCCCTTACATCCCGTTCGACCAGTCAGCATCGATGGGCGGCATCCTCGCGCACGAGATGGGGCATGTCTACAAGTCCGACAAGGATTTCGAGATCTACGACAAAAAAATCTTCAGCCAAAAAAAGATCATTATCTTCGACGAGATCGAAAAGGGCAGCGCCGCAAGCGAGTCATTCAGGAATATCTTCAACAGCATGACCGCCATCCTTGAAGACATGCAGACGTCGCGCGACTGCGGCGAGGCGCTGGCGGAAAGTTTCCAGCAGGGCGCGGCACAACCGGTCGCCGTGCGCAAGCCCGTTTCCTTCAGGCCGCGAGAAGTGGCATGACAGACGAGGAACTGGAAAAAAGCCTGAAAGTGATGTGCGAAGAAGTCACCGGCCAGCAGCAGGTGATCGACCAATTGCTGGCAAGCCCGCTGAAACGCACGCGCGAGACGGCCAATATCGTGCTGGCCGGCCAGCCCGGTGTGGGCAAGACCGCCATCATGAAACAACTGGGCGAACAGATCGCAGCACAGGGGCTGGCGGACAGGTTCAAGGACATCATTGTCTTCAATCCCCTTAGCCCCACGGAAGTCAAAAAGCTGACCGATACTATGATCGACAAGCATCCAAACGTGCCCGCAGACCGCAAGGGAGAAGCCAAGACGATTGTGCAGGAGATGCTCGATCAGGGTCTCTACGACGAAGAAAGGGGCATGCGCAGCCTCCGGCCGCTGATCAAGGCGATTGCCGACGTATCCTCCGCGCCCGATATGCGGGAAGCACTAACCAGCAAATACCCCGCGCTGATGAACCGCGCGAGCATCAAAAGCGGCGAGCGCCTGGCCGAGGCTTTCACCAACGGCACGGCGGACAGGACGCAGGCGCTGAGACCCTACCGGCTCAAATCACGGGGCGTCGGGTTTTTTTCCCTGAACTGAAATCGGCTTGCTGACGGTAATGTCGCGCTGCATGGCGGTGTTGTAAGGCTCCAGCCCGTGCACATCCTTCACCTTGTTCAACAGCAGCGTCAGCACGGCCTTGCCGTCCTTTGCCTTCTGGTTGTAGGACGACGAATAGTTATAGCTGTCGCTGCTGCTGCCTGTCGATTCAGCGTTCTTCAGCGCTTCGTCGAGCGGCGTCAGGCCGTTGTAGGCGCGGATCAGCGGATCGCCGCCCTTGCGCACAAGGTAATCGACTTTCTTGACGTCGTTGGCGCGCGCGGCCAGCTGCAGCGGGGTTTCGCCCGCCGAATTGCGCGCGTTCACCGACACGCCGTTGTCGACCAGGTAATCGATGATGTCTTCGCGGAAATTGCTGAGCGCGACATGCAACGCGGTCTGCATCACTTCGCCGTCGCGGATGCGGCCCTGCACATCGGCGCCGTTGTCGACGGCCCAGCGCATGGCGGGCAGGTCTTTCTTCTCGATGCCCTTGAACAGGATGTCCTGCGCAAGGCCGGTCGGATGCGCGCCCTTGGCGATATACCAGCGCATCTTGTCGAAATCGCCGGCGCGCGCGGCGCGCTGCGCCACGGGTTCGCCCTGCGGGTTCTGCTGGTCGATGGAAACACCTTTGGCCAGCAGCGCTTCCAGCACCGGCTCGGAATAATTCTCGTGCGCGTGGTGCAGGATGGTCTGGTATTTACGGTCCGACGATTGCACCAGCGTGCCGAGATCGGCGCCGTAGTCGATCGCCAGCTTCACAAAATCCGGGGATTTTTTGGTGATCGCGCGCACCAGCAGTTCCTGCGTGTTCGCGCCCGATTCAACCGCCGCCTTGATAAGGTCGGCGTCCCAGGATTTGATCGCACCCGCCAGCATGCGGTCGATGACCTGCTGTTGTTCGGGCGTCATGGGTTTTTTGGCGCGGTGTTTCATCGCGGGCCTCGCTAAAAGGAATCATTTTGTAAAAGGAGAGTCCACGTTACCAGAACATGCCCTTATGTCAACGCGAGCGCGATTTCACATATCCCGCGCGACTGAAATAAATGGAATCCTTTGCTGCGCTGCAATGCAATGCAATTAACTGAATCTTAACAGGGGGTTTACTACACTTTTGTTGCGCGGACATTTGCCGCGACCCGAAAGTTGGTTTATCCTTTTAATGGGGAAACGGGGTTTTGCATGTTGGGGCTGAATAGTCTTTTTAACCGCATTACCGGCAATGGCATCGACAAGCGCGACAAGAACGGTGAAACCCGTCTTTATCGCGCGGTGAAGAATGGCGACATCAAGACCGTCAAGCGCCTGCTGCGCGACGGCGCCGATCCGAACATCGCGAACGATCACAAACTGACACCGCTGCATCACGCCTGCTACTGGGGCGATTGCGAAGTGGTGGCCGAACTGCTGAAAGCAGGCGCAGATCCGCATCAGCATAACGGCAAGGGCTGGACCGCAATGCATTCCGCCGCAGTATCGGGCGGCATGAAGAGCCGCAGCAAAGTCATCACGCTTCTCAGAAAAGCCGGCGCGAAAGAAGACGCGAAAGACAAGCACGGCTGGACGCCTTCCGACTACATGATGATCTGGGAGGAAAACGCGGCCGCCGCGGAAAAGCTGAAACAGTTTTTGCAGATCCCGAACGGCCTCTCGCCGAAAAGCGCCGCGCCCAAGCCGCAGACTCAGGCGCCCTCCGCGCCTGTCGCGCCCAAGCCTGCGGCGCCAAAATAAAATTTTCGCCGAAGCTGAAATAAATTATATGGCCGAAATAAAAAAGGGCTGCGGTATCAACCAACCGCCCTATTAAACCTTCCTTTACCCTATGTTGATATTATGGAATCATGCCTTCATACATGAGGTATTATTCCCGGCGCAGCCCACCGGTCTTTGTTCCCGGCTCGCCTTGGGGGTTATGACGGATACAGGAGGAGTTGTCTCTTATACGTTGGGGTATGTCAGGCTCTGTCTTCTTGCTCATCCCGTCTTGTTCACTAAAAACCGGCCTCGTGCCTTTGTGCCCTGGCCGGTTTCGCTTTTGTGCTTTTGTGCGAAAACCGGTTCACTTTTCACCTTAATTAGCAGAAAATAAGGGCATTCGGACCTTGAAGGGGGTTTTAAAGATATGAGCGACATCGTTACCTGGGGCATTGTAGCCACTGTTTTCATCTGCTTGCTGTTTTTCATCGGCATCTACAACCGCATCGTCGCGCTGAAGCAGCGCCGCAAGAACGCGTTTTCGGATGTGGATGTGCAGCTGCGCCTGCGCTATGACCTCGTGCCCAACCTTGTCGAAACGGTGAAGGGCTACGCCGGACACGAAAAATCGACGCTTGAAAGCGTGACCGCAGCCCGCGCCAGCGCGATGCGGGGCGGCAGCGTCGCCGACCGCGTGAAGGCCGAGCAGGCCCTGGGCGGCGCTATGATGAACCTGATGGCGGTGGCGGAGCAATATCCGCAGCTGAAGGCCGACGCCGGTTTCCGCCAGCTGCAGGCCGACCTTGCCGACGTGGAAAACAAGATCGCCGCCGCGCGCCGTTTCTTCAACAACGCGACCAGCGAATTCAACACCACCGTGACGCAGTTCCCTGCGGTGCTGGTGGCGAAGATGATGGGCTTCAAGGAAGAGATTTTCTTCGAGCTCGATCCGGCCGAAGCGCTGGCCGTCAAGGACGCACCGAAGGTGAACTTCGGCACGTAACCTTAACAGCGCGTTTAAATTACGCCACAGGCCCTTTAATCTTTTTCTCATGCGTGCGGCAGATAGAGGCCGCAGCTTCGACCTCGGCGGCGAGGATCGGGAAATCCTGCAGCGCGCCGCTCATGACGACGAACTGCGCGCGGGTCGCGGCAATGCGCGTATTGTCGCTTTCTGCGCCACGCAGGTCGGCGAGGATCGCGCCCAGAATGGTGCATTCTTCGCGGCGGGAGCCGACGGCGGCTTCGAAATGCGCGCGGATATCGGGCAGCGCGGCGGCGAAGATACGTTCGTCCTCGGGGAAATGGCTTTTCATGGTGGTAACTCCTTTTTTGTTGTTGAGGGCTTTTTGACCCTAAAAAATAGATCCCGCCAACAGCAATGGCTGTTCCAATACAAAGGCCGGGAAGCAAAAGCGCTTTTTAAAACGGGATTGTTTCGAGGTCTTGGCTTAAGGGGCGCGGGCTTTAAACCGTTAAAGGGCGCGTCCCCGAAGGATGTCCGGAAGGGCAATTGCCGCCGGGATCATGGCGTGAATATGCTCCCCACAGGCCTCCAAGTCAAGAAAAACCGCCTTTTCCCCGTGCCCAACTGCGCCTAGAATACTGAATATAAAAGGAGATTCAAAACACCTTGGCCGCCGGTCTCGCCACCCATATCTGGAACAACAAGCTGAAAACCGTGGTCCTGCTGGCCGGTTTTCCGGTGCTGCTGGCCGGCATGGTCGGCGCGTTTTTCTTTGCCTATGACCTCTGGTGGCAGGCGCATCCCGACATGCGCAACATCGTCACCGCCTATAACATCATCGGCGAGTCGGGGCGCGGCATCGATATCCCGCCCGCGCTCGCCAATTACCGGCCCGACGGCAGCATGAATTTGAACCATGCGCTGGGCATGGGGCTCTACGGGATGCTGAATTACGCGCCCTATGCCTTCGGTGTCGCGCTGATCTGGTTCGCCATCGCCTTCTTCGCGCATGCAAGCCTGATGCGCATGGCGTCAGGCTCGCAGCCCGTGACGCGGCAGCAGATGCCGAAGCTCTACAACCTGCTGGAAAACCTCTGCATCAGCCGCGGCATCCCGATGCCGAAGTTCGAGGTGATCGACAGCCCGGCCCTAAACGCCTTCGCCACCGGCATCAACGAGAGCACCTATAAAATCGTCGTCACGCGCGGACTGATCGAGCGTCTCTCCGACGACGAGCTGGAGGCCGTGATCGCGCACGAGCTGACCCATATCATGAATCAGGACGTAAGACTTCTCATTGTCGCGGTCATTTTCGTCGGCATGCTGAGCTTCATGGCCGAAATGGCCTTCCGCACGCTGCTGCACGGGCGCAGGCCGAATTATTACGCGCGCCGCGACGACCGCAACAGCGGCGGCCAGCTGATCGTCGTGCTGATCGCGGCGGCGATACTGGCGCTCGGCTATGTCTTCGCCGTGCTGATCCGCTTCGCCATTTCAAGGAAACGAGAATTTCTGGCCGACGCCGGCGCGGTCGACCTGACCAAGAACCCCGCCGCCATGATGCGCGCGCTGCAGCGTATTTCGGGGCAGGATAAAGTACAAGGCATGCCCGACGAAGTGCAGCAGATGTGCATCGAGAACAGCCACAACTTCATGGGCATCTTCGCCACCCACCCGCCGATTGCCGAGCGCATCCGCGTGCTGTCGCAAATGACCAATACCCCCATCCCGCAATGGGGCGTCGACCTCTCCCGCGGCCCCCGCAGGCCATGGGACCACAACAGGCCGCCGGATACGCCGGGGAGTTACGGGTTTTGATTTATAAATGTAACTCCGGCGAAGGCCGGAGTCTCAGGTCGTTGAAGAGCGCATCTCTTACTTTAACGTCCAACTCTTTGATAGGATGCTGTGCACATGAGAAAAATTACAAGGACACAATTTTCCTTTGGGCGATCAACTTGTTTAACAGTAATCTCCGCGCTCATTTTGACGATAACGTGCATTATATCAAGCAAGATTGCGCGAAGTGCAGAGGATTATACCCACCCTGCCCTGTCCTGCGAATCCAACGTGGATTCAGGTACACTTTACTATGATTTTGACGCTCTCTTTATCGTGTTTACAAGTTACGATGTTAAGCAGAAAGATGTTTTGCCGATACTAGAGTATAAAAACCTTCGAGACCTTCTAGTTACCTCATTAAAAAACAATTTTAGAAATTGCTTGAAAAAGCGCCTCAACCAACCAAAACCGGTTGTGGTGTTTGCGCCATTTTCAGAGGACGGAAAGAAAAGCCAAATAGGCGAAATTAAGGAAGACGGAAATTTATCATACGAAACTAAGTATTCATGGAAAGACATCCACGACCCAGACAATTTAACTATCGTTATTCGCATGTCTTATCCTGAAGCGCATAGCGATGAGCGATATGGGTTGCTGTCCTATTTCATTTATCGACCAGAAGTGTCTTTTTTACAAATGCGCTTGCCGCAAAACAATAACAGTGGCTCAATCGCTTTTTTCGACAAAGACGGGGAAGACGCAGTGAAGTCCGCTTTCAAAAAGTTGTTCGATTCTATTAGGCCGCGTGAGCCACGCCCGCCTTTGAACGCCAGACCATAGCTGTATCAACGGGCTCTGAATAAATTGAAAAATCTTTCTCCCTCCACCCCGCCGAAGGGCGGGGTCCGGTTCGCGGCACAGCCGCGACTTAATCGAGCAGCAAGTAACATGAAGGCGGCCTTACGGCCGCACCGGATGCCGCCCTTCGGCGGCATGGCAGAGCTGTAAATTTGATTTTTACGACGCCAAAAAACAGCCCTTTCGCAAGCGGTTGATTTTGTTTTCTGATTTTAAACGCCTGTTTTGGGGCGCGTTGCGGCGAAGTATTTGAATTTCCTGCATTCACGCTCGCGGCTCACGCTTGGCGTGGTATCGGGGCAGGGTTTTTATCCTTCCCGAGGGCAATAGGCCTCCAAAATTTTTGAGAAATGAACAAAATCAAGGGGCATCGCGCGCGGCGCGTTTTTTGGTTTACGCGCGCCCGAAAACGCCGCCGATTTGCTTCGCAAGGCCGCGTTTGGGCTTTTTCACCCGCAGGGGTTTTTTCTTTACCTGCACGTCGTTTTTCAGTCTCGTGGCCAGTTCGTCCGGGCCCAGCACGGCGGCGCGGGCGAAGTCTTCGGGGAATTTGTTTTTCAGGCCTTCCAGCCATTGCACGCGTTCATGCGCGGGGGCCTCCGCGATTGTATCCAGCTGGTAGTAAAACGCGCGTTCCAGCGCGGGCAGGCCTTCGACTTCAAAATGGGTGAGCTGACGCGGTTCATTCTCGCGCGCCCGCGCTTCGCGCCATTCGCGGGTGACCTTGCGGCCGGTGCCGATATTCATCAGCGCGCGGGGGCCTGCGGCGCAGGCGCCCGCAAGGCAGAGCGCGGCAGGCGCCGCCACCATCGTCACGGCGGAGACAAGCGGGAAGAACGCAAGGCCCGCAAGGGCGCAGGGCGCAAGCGCGGCAAGACCCGTCAGCGCGGGCGCGAAGATCAGCTTGGCCGCAAGCCCGCCCGCAATCAGGGAGCCCGTATGCAGGCCCATCAGGCAGAAGATATTCTTGAAGGGCAGCATGCCCGCCCGCGCCGTGTCGCGCAGGAAAATGCCGGCCGGCATGGTTTTATAGGCGCGCGGGCCGCTGCAATAATTTATGCCCAGCGTTTCGATTTTATCCAGCCTTTTGGCAACCGCGCGCGGCACGGACTCGAGCAGGAAATCGGACGTGGTTTTAATCACCCGCGCGTAAAGGCGGAAATTGGGCAGGATGAAATGGTCGTAGGTGCTGCGGCCCGCCTTGGCCACGAAACCGGCGAGAGTTTTCATGGCGCGCCCCCCTGCCCCGTATCGGGCGTTGGCGCGGGCGCGCGGAGTTTCAGCGGGCCTTTCACCGTGACGGGCGCGCGCAGCACGGGCGCATGCGCGTCGAGATGCGCGGCCTCGTTGAATTCGGCGGGGAAGCGCTTGCGCAAAGTGCGGAAGAAAGCTTCGCGCGCGCGACCGTTCTGCAGCCCGATCAGGCTGAGGTGATTGTCAAGTGAGTCGGTGAGCGGCGGATGTTTCGGCGGTTCCGGCACGGTGACTTTCGGCGGGTTCATGCGATACTGGCGGCAGAGCTCCGCTTCGCGGAAACCCTTTGCCAGCATGGTGGGCCAGCAGATCGTCGCCGCCGCGGCCATCGGCAGCAGGATACTGCAGCCGACGCCGATTGCGGTTGCGACCAGCGGCGCTGTGACAACACCGGCGGCAAGGGCAGCCGCAGCCGCCAGAATTCCCTGACCACCCAGCAAGGCCGCTGTGCCCGTGGCCGCGTAAAAGCCCGAAGTAACCCCAGCCGCAAGTCCGCCCAGCATCAGCACAGGGCTGTAGGAAGTGGTCATTGCCTCGCGCACCGCGCCTGTCTTGCGCGCAGGCATCGCCAGCGTGGCAGCAACCACGTCGCGCCAGCCGTAGGTGTCGCGCGGGCTGTCGTCATGCTGCGCGCAGGCGTCGAGTTTTTTCGACAGCCAGCCGCCGATATCGAGGGCGCTCATCATCAGCATCGTGAAGTAAGCGTTGCCGAGATCGCTCCAACCCTTTTCCCTTACCGCCATGCGAGGCCTCCCGCGCCGCAACTGCGCCGCGTTTCCGCCTGATATGGATCGTGCCGCAAAACTGTCATCGGGCCCCTGAAGATCTCCGGCCCTCCATGGGAAGGCCTTGAAAAAACTGGAACAATAATACCCGATACCCCCTGTTGCGTCAATGATTATGGTAAATAAATGAACGGCGCAACAGACCGGCGGCCGTCCTTAATTCGGCAGGTTTTTCAGGTCGTTAGCGGCGCGGCGCGCGGCGGCGGGGACGGCTTCGCGCTTTTCGGTTTTGCGCGCGGCTTCGAGGAATTCCTCGGGGAAGTGTTTGGCAAGGCCGTAAATCCAGTTCGCGCGCTCGCCGGGCGTTGATTTTTCAGCGAGTTTTTCATCATCAAACACCGCCTGGCAGAGCGGGCCGAGGCTGCTTTTCTCTTCCTCCTGCGCGCGCTCCTCGTTGTATTTCTGCTGCTCGAAAAAATTCCTGCGGCGGCTGTAGCCGACCGGAATATTGCAGATGGCGCGGAAGCCTTCAGCCGCCGCGCGCGGCACGGCCCGTGCCGCCGTCAGGCAGATCGCGCCGACGGCTGCGGATACGGGCAGCGCCGCCGCCGCCGCGATGCAAGTGACGGCAAAGCCGGCGCCGAGCAGCGGTCCCGCGCCCATCACCAGCGCCGTCCCCGCCGCCACCGACAATAATTTGCTCACAAATCCGCCGCGCATCCTGTGGCGCAGGCTGCGCGCCATGCCGCAGATGAAAACGGCCTTTGGCGTGATCTTGTGGCTGTTGGCGGAATCATGTTCCTGCATCGCCTCGCCTTTTTCATCCAGCTTGCGCAGCCAGCCGTCGAGCTTCTCGGCAAGGCCATGGGCGAAGAAACGGCTGACAGGACCATAGAGCTGTGCCAGGAAATCCGGCCCGAAGGACGGCGGGGGGAGCGAGTCCTCGTAATCCTCGCGCCTGTAGAAACGGGAGCCGACGTGGTTGTAATACGTCATGCCGCACCGCCCAGACGATCCATCAGCGTTTTCTTTTTCTGCTGGAACTTTATCTTTACCGGCTTCATCACCTGCACCTTGTCGCGCAGCACGGTATCGGTATCGGTGCGGCGCACGGCTTCGGCGAATTCATCCGGGAATTTCGCCTGCAGGCGGCGGAAGAGCTGCTCGCGCTCGTGCTGGCCCTGCTCCGTCATTTCCTCTTTGGTGGCTTCGGCGGCGATCACCAGCGGATGCGGCTTTGCCACGGTTGATTTCGATTCCTGCTTCCATTCCTTCGTCTCGGCACAGCCGGCGATGTATTCTGCCTTGATTTCTTTCCAGTTGCGCGCGATGAGCACGCCGGATGGTATCGCCAGCAGGGCTGTAAAGGACGTCGCCGCCACGGCAAACGGCGCCACTGCCGCGCCGATGCCGAGCGTGCCGAGGCCGAGCGCAGCGCCTTTCAGCGTCAGCAGCCCGCCCCATGTCGCGCCCAGCCAGGGCCCCGCGAAGCACATGGCGGTGATGCCGACTGCAATGCCGACAATGCCGCAACCGATCGCGCAGCCAAGACCGATGCTTTCGTTGTTGTCGATAAAATCCCAGATTTTGGCGAGCTGTTTGGCGACCGCGATGCCGGGCCGCGTGCGCCAGGCGGTGCGCGGATTGTCCGGCTTTTTCCGCGAGACTTCGTCCATCTTCTCGTAGAACAGCGCGGTCAGCGCGATGCCGCCGGCGATGTAACCGATCGCCGCTATTTCGCCGATATCATCCCATTCGACTTCGGAACTTCTCATGCGGGCGACGGCCTTTTTACGGTGCGGCATCAGGGGTTAAAACGATAGGGGATATTAACCATGGTTAAGTATTATGTCAACTGAATATTTCCCTGCTTTTAAACGCCTTTGCGAAAAAATACATTTAAAAACAGTATATTAAGCGCCAATCGGCAAGACTTGCATTCCTCTGTTATTTTCCATATAATCGTATATTCGTTTTTATCAGGGGAATCGCTTCAAACAGATGCCAAAAACCGCTGCCCATTACCTGAAGAAAGCATGGCTGGCCACGACGCTGGCCATCACGCTGACGACCGGCATGGCGCAGGCGCAGACCCCACGCCCGCAACCCCAGCCGCAGGAACAAACCTATAGCGACGCCGTGCAGGGATTGCAGACCGAATTCAACAAGACGGTGCTGGGCCGCAACCTGCTGCTCTTCGCGCAGCAATATGGCGTCACGTTTTCGACCGACGCGACGCTGGCCACGCGCAACCGCAAAGCCGAGTACGATTTCAACACCTCCAATGTCTCGCTGCACCCACGCCTTTCGCCCGACGAGCTGGCGATGACCGGCGCGCATGAAGTGCGCCATGCCTATCAGCACAAGAAAATGCAAGCCACGCAGCTGGAGGGCACGCTGATCAACCCCTGGCAGCGCTGGGTTCTGCGCCGCTACCTCGAGGGCGACGCGCTGGCCTATGGCGGTTTCTTCGGTGCGGACCGCCTTGAAAAAGGCCTGCCCACGGGCACGGGCTTCGGCCGGGAAGGCATGGCCGCCGAGATCGCGATGCGCCTGCGCGGCGAGCTGCAGTTCAGCCGCGACGGGTTGACGCCGACGGAATACCTGAGGCTGGCCTTCGAGCCCGCCATGGGATCGCTGGAACCCTACAACAACAACCACCTGTCTTATATTACCGAGCAGATCACGCAGTTCGAACGCGACGTGCGCGACGCCGCAAACGGCAACCGCCAGAAACTGCAGGATTTGAAGATGCGCATGGCCGCCACGCCGACCGATGCGCAGTTCGAGGCAAAGCTCCGCCAGTTCGGCACGCTCGCCCGCGATTTCATGCCGCTGCAGAACGCCTCGCAGCAAGCCCTGCTGCAGGACTACCCGCGCCTTGGCACCGCCGGTTTCGAGCAGAAACTGGACAGCGAGATGCAAAAACTGTCCGAGCGCCATAATGCAGCCATGCGCCAGCTGCAGGAACTGACCCGCAAGGCCAGCCCCGCAGCACCACGCCCGCGCGCGTAAATCCGCATTTTTCACAACACTCCCGCTTTGCCCTAATCATCATCCGCCGCAACCTTTGGCAATTCCCGCAAGCTTCGCGCATAATCATGAATGACGTGTCGCCACGAAGGGGATTTTTATGCGCCTGTTGCTGTTCTGCCTGATGTTCTGCGCTGCATTGCTATTTGTCCCGACCCAAAGCAAGGCCTGCTGGTGCCCGCCTCAACCTGAAGACAAGTTCTATAAAGAAGCCGCTGTCGTCTTCACGGCCAAAGTTATCGAGAGAGTGGATGGGAAAGATCGCGGTTCAAAAAAAATGCTGGCGCGCGTCGACAAAGTATACAAAGGCAAACCCACCGAAGAGGTTTATCTGCGGAGCGCTACCGAAACAGACTGCGGATCTAACCTAAAGGAAGGTATAAAGTATCTGGTTTACGCCGGACAGCTGGATAAAGACACTTATAATGTCAGCCATTGCACTGGTACGTATCCGTTGAGAGATAATGACCCACGCATAAAAGCTGATATCGCCGTTATGGAGGACAGGCGGCGGCAGATTGACGCGCTTGGCGACGCTATCGCCCAGAACCCACAGCAGGAACGGCTGCTGCTGAAAACCATGGCCGAGCATGAAGTTTACTGGCAGGATCATGCCAATGCAGAAGATAGCCTGCGTCGATTAATCCAGCTGCAACCGGATGATTCATGGACGAGGATACAGCTGTTCCATGCCCTGTTCGGGCAAAAGAAGGCGCAGGAAATCTGGGATTTGTATGAGAGCAGTAAGAAAGAAATCAAGGGCATGCCACGCGAAGAGATCATGGTTGCAGTCAGTTTTGCAGCATTCGAGCTAGGCAAGGATCTAGGCGAATTCTTCGGCTACAGCTTGAAGGGAACGCGCCTAGCCGATAAGGACCTGCGCAAGCGTAAATTCAGGAGCCTGTCGGTCCAGGACAGCCCGTGGGAAAATGTGGATTTCAGCGATGCCCGCTTCGAATACGTAACATGGCGAAAAAGCATCGTGCAAAAAAGTAATTTCAGCCGCGTGGCAGTCAAAAACGGCTATTTTGATGATTCTAACCTTTGGGAGGTCAACTTCAGCGGGGCGCATTTTGAAAGCATGACGGCAAAGGACACCCGTTTTAAGTACTCTGATTTTGCGGGTGCAAATCTTAACGGCGCACAAATTTCAGGGTCGGACTTCTATCACGCGGGACTTGCGGGCGCCGAGCTGAGAAACGCAAAGATAAAAGACACCAGCTTCAAAAAAGCGGATATCAGCGGCGTAGATTTTACGGGGGCTATCTTGGAGGGGGTAGACTGGACGGATGTGATCTATGACTGCAAAACCATAGGCGCGCCATTGCCACCCAAGGTCTGTCCCTCGGCCCCCTAGCCCCTTTACAAACACCTCATGCTGCGGGATGCTGATGTATGCGTGTGTTTTTAATCGGATTTGTTATCGCCCTTGCTTTCTCGCTGCCCTATATCGCGCAGCTGCGGGAGTGGGATCCGCCGTCGGGGCTGAGCCTGCTGTATATTCCCTGCACGGGGCTTAATTACATCATCACCATGTTCCATGAACTGGGCCATTTCTTTACGGCATGGTTCTTCGGCTCCATGGCTGTGCCGGCCTTTGACTTCGTTCATGGCGGCGGCGTGACGCCGACGTCGGAACGCAGCATGATCGTGCTGGGGCTGGTCTATGTCGGTTTTGCCTATACGCTCTGGTTACAATGGAAGGGCGGCGAGATGCGGATGTTCGCCATCATCGCCGGCGTTGCCGCACTGCATATCATCGCCAGCCTGACGAAATGGCACGATATCATCTTTTTCTACATGGGCCATGGCGGCGAGATGCTGGTGGCGGGTTTCTGCATTTTCCGCGCGACGCTGGACTGGCCGAACGACGCGCGCGGCAGGGCTGAGAAATACCTGAACATGGTCTTCGGGCTTTACACGCTGATGCACAACCTCATCATGAACGTGGGCCTGATGACCAGCGCCGAAATGCGCAACCGCTACGCCAATGCCAAGGGCGGCCACCTGATGATGGATTTCGACCGTATCGCCGAGGAGCTGAACACGAAGGTGCAATATGTGGCGGGATTTTCCACGCTCTTCCTGATCCTCTGCACCGCGCTGATCGCATGGCTGGTCATCACAAAGCCATGGGAAGACGCGTGACGATCAAGGCCGCAGCGGCGAAAAAATACGGCGCGCCGCGTATCACCCGTTTCGCGATTGCCTTCTGCCTGCTGCTGGCGCTGCCCTACCTCGATATTTATTACGGCATCAGGACGCCTGTGTCGGCTTTCCCGATGGCGCTGGCCTGGGTCGTGCACGTGCTGGGCGCGGCCGCGCACGAGCTGGGGCATACGCTGCTCCGCTGGCTGTTTGGCTATCCGGCCTTTCCGGCGCTCGACATGGAATATGGCGGCGGCATCACCTATGCCACGCCGCGCCTGATGGCGTTTCAGGCGGGCGTCTATGCGGTGCTGGCGGGCGGGATCCTGATGGCGCGGCGGCAGGGGCGTAAAAAGGTTTTTTACGCGCTCTGCGTTTTTGCGCTGCTGCACCCCTTGCTGGCGCTGACGCGCGGGCACGAGGTGGCGATATTATACGCGGGCCACGCGGCGGAGCTGGCGACGGCGCTGGGCTTTGCCTGGTATTGCCTGTTCATGGGCCAGCGGCCTGAGACGCCCTATCTGGCCACCGGCGATTTCGCGCTGCGCGTGATGGGCGCGGGCGCGGGGTTTTACCTTGCGCTGAAAAACCTGCTGCTGGGGCTGGAGCTGATGGTCAGCAGCCCCTTGCGCTTCACCTACAGCCGGCAAAAGGATTTGCAGGCGCAGGGTGATTTCGACTGGGTGGCGCGCATCACGGGGCTCGACATAGCCGATGCGGCGGGGCTGTTGTTTTTCGCCGCGCTGCTGGCGCTGGGCTTCGTGGTTTATGCGGGGTTGAAGGATCGCAAGGGCATGATGCCGTCGCGGCTTGCCCTCTGCCTCGTCACGGCGGCGGCGAGTTTGCTGGCTTACGGCTTCGAGCAGTTCAACCTTTACCTGCCCTTCTCGCTGAAGCTGCTGTTACTGCCCGTCGCCGAAGCCGGGCATTATATGGCGATTATCTTCCACGAACCGGGGCATGCCGCATCGCACTGGGTCTTCGGCATTCCGGCGATCCCGCTGCTCGATTCCGCTTTGGGCGGTGGCATGACCTATTCGATCGGGCGGAGTTATGCGGTGGTGGTTGGCATTTACGCGCTGTTTGCGGGCGCGGCCGTACTGGCGCTGTACAAGAAGCGGCGCGATATCGCCCTGCTGGTCGTGGCCATCGCCTTCCTCCACGCCGCGCTGCTCTGGGGAGAATGGGAGCCCGCGATCAGCTGCTTCATGGGCCACGGCACGGAGGCGATGGTGGCGGGATACCTGCTGCGCCGCGCGCTGCTGGGCTGGCACAGGGCGGATAAAAAGGCCGACAGTTTCGTCAGCCTTGCGCTTGCGCTCCATCTGGCGGGGCGTGTGCTGATGCTGGGCGTGGCGCTGGGTTTTTCAAACGCGCGGCGCATGAGTTATTTCGTGCAGAAGGGTTTTCGCGGCGAGGGCGACCTTGATAAACTAGCGGCTTATCTGGGCGTCAGCACGCAAAGCGTTGCGTTGTTTTTAGCGGCCTTCGTTATCGCCTGTCTTGCGGCAGGGTATTGTTCAACCCGCAAGGCTCAGGCAGCGGCCTGAGGTTTTTTCAGCTTCAGCGGGCCGTCGACCGTGATTTCGTTCTGCAGCACGGTGGAATCATTGGCTTCGCGTTTCGCGAGTTCGGTGAATTCAGCGCTTAAGCGGTCGCGCAGGCCCTTGACCAGCGCGGCTTTGTCACGATCGGCCATGCTGTCGAAGGCCTTCAGCAGCTTGTCATTCATGTGCCATGATTCATCCATGTGCTGCTGGTTCATCATCTTCACATAGGTCGCGCGTTGTTCCTTCGGCAGGTCGTTGAAGGCCGCGAGCGCGCGGGCGAGACTGCCGGTCAGTTCTTCATCCTGCGCCTGCGTGGGCGGGAGCGCAGCGGAAACCTGGGCCTGCGCCTTGCCGTGCTTGAAATGGTCGATTACTTTGCTGCAGCCTTTGATAAAGCCCGGGACGCCGCCGATGACAGACCCGACGGTGGCCGCCCCTGTCACAAGAATCGCCGCCACCGCGAAAGGTCCCGCCGCCACGCCGATACCGACAGATGCCGCGCAAACGCCGACGATGGCGGGAATGCTGAAGCCTGCGCCCGCAGCCATGATGCCACCCGCAATCGCCGCGCCGACGCCGCCCACCAGCATGCCCAGCAACGTTGTGACCCCGGTGAATTCGCCGCTGTCGAGCAGCTCGCTGTACACGCGCAGCATTTTCGGGCGTTCCGCTTCTTCGCCGCTGTAATAGTTGTCGTCAAAGGCGCGGGCAATCGCCTCGCCAAAGTCCCTGACGGGAGCGAAGGCGATAGCGGCGATGCCTTTTACTGTTTCGGTGAGAGGGGCTGCGAAGGGGTGGTCGATAATGGCCTTAATCTTCTTGAGCATCTTTTTCCCTGGACTGTTTCTAGTTTCCATAAGCGTATGGCAGGAGAGGCGAAGAGTCAAATGAGAGGGGCACATTAGTACCCCAAATTAACGTATTAAGATATTGATATTATTTGATTTAGGCTAGCCGAAGAGGGGGCGTTTTTTGGGCTTCAGCTTGATGGGGCCGCCGGTGGTAATCTCGTTCTGCAGCACGGTGGAATTATTGGCCACGCGCTGGGCCATTTTTTCGAATTCATCTTTCAGATGCAGTTTCAGCCCGTCCAGCAGCGCGTCGCGTTCGTTATCGGGCAGGCTGTTCAGCGCCTGCAACAGCTTCTCGGACTGGCCCGTCACGGCGTCCTGATGCTGCTGGTTCATCATCTTCACGTAGGCGTCGCGCTGTTCGGGCTTGAGATCGTTGAAGGGCGCGAGCGCCTTGGCCAGCGCCGCGGTGAGATCTGCGTTCTGCGCCTGCGCGGCAGGAAGCTGTTGCGCCACCTGCTGGCCTGCCTTGGTCAGCTTGCGATGTTCGATCGCCATCTGGCAGCCCTTCACAAGGCCCGGCACGCCGGCCAGGAACAATCCGGTGCAGGCCGCGCCCAGCGCAATGACCCCCGCCAGCACGAAGGGGCCGGCGGCGATGCCGAAACTCATGCCCGCGGCGCCCCATAAAAAGGCACCGAGCAGCCCCGAGCTGCCATAGGCCGCGATGCCTGCCGTCGCAGCGCCCGCAATCGCCCCGATCGCGTATCCGAACATGGTGATGAAACCCGCGCTGTCCTCATACTTGTTCAGCCGCTCGTACATGCGGCGCAGCTTGGGGCGGTTCTTGATCTCGTCGCCATCGTATTTATAGGTGTCGTCGTCGAAGGCTTCGCGAATGCGCTCGGTGAATTTTTTCAGCGGCTGCATGGCGAAGACGCCGATCGCCTTCAGCGTTTCGGTGACGGGCGCGGCGTAGGGGTGGTTGATAATTTCTTTTGCTTTCTCAAGCATCGGGGGTTGCTCCCTTCAGCTTGATCTTGGCGGCGGTGACAGGGGCCTGTAAAACCACGCTGTCATCGGCGTCTTTCTGCGCTACTTCGCTGAAATCTTCCTTCAGGCGATCACGTAAACTGCGCAGCAGCGCATCGCGGTCTTGTTCGGGCATGGCGTCGATCTGGGCCAATATCTTGTCGGCGGGCGCGGTTGCTGCCTGTGCATGCTTGTCGTTCATCATGCGCACGAAGGGGCCTTTATGTTCTTTCGGCAGGTTGTTGAAATGCTGCATGACCGCGGCGAGGTTCTTGGTCAACTCCGCATCCTGCGCCTGCGACTTCGGGAGTGCGGCGGCGACGGCGCCCTGGGTTTTCAAATCTTTATGGTGTTGAAGAATATTTTTGCAGCCCTTGATGAAACCGGGAACCATGCCGAGGCCAAGCCCCACCATCCCGCCAGCCGTCGCCGCAATCCCCGCCGCGATATAAGGCCCCGTGGCGTAGCCGACGCCGCAGAGCGCCAGGCCCAGCACCGTCGCCATGACAGTCTTGCCCACCACGCCGCCCATCAGCACAATACCCGCCGCGACGCCTGCGCCGCCGAAGGCCAGCGCGCCCACAACCGCGCCGCCGATGACGATGAAGCCCATGCCGCTTTCGTATTTTTCGGCGAGGTCCATCAGGCGCGCCATCTTGCTCTTGGCTTTGCCTTCGGTGTCGTATTTGTAGTTGTTGTCGTCGGAGGCATGTGCGCAGCCCTTAATGAATTTGTTGATCGGCATGCGCGCATAATGGATAACGCCCTTCACCGCTTCTGTGAGCGGCGCGGCGTAGGGGTTGACCCAGAAATCTTTCAGCCCTGTTTTCAGCTTCTGAAACATGCCCATAGACTATATTATGGATAATCAAGAGTCAAGCGAAAGCAAAAGGGGCCGCCCATCCGGACACCCCCTTAAGTAACTGTTATAACTTATCTATTCAGGCCGCTTTTTTAAAAAGCTGCTTGTGGTTGGCGATGATGGTATCGACGACCGACGGATCGGCCAGGGTCGAGGTATCGCCCAGCTGGTCAAAGGCGTTCTCGGCCACCTTGCGCAAAATGCGGCGCATGATCTTGCCAGAGCGGGTTTTCGGCAGGCCCGGCGCGAAGAGCAGCACATCGGGCGTGGCGATCGGGCCGATCACCTTGCGCACATGCGCGACGATATCCTTGCGCAGTTCATCGGTCGAATTCTCGCCGCCTTTCAAAATGACATAGGCATAGATGCCCTGCCCCTTGATGTCGTGCGGATAGCCGACAACCGCGCTCTCGGCGATTTTGGGGTGCGAGTTCAGCGCATCCTCGATCTCCGCCGTGCCGAGACGGTGGCCGGAGACGTTGATCACATCGTCGACGCGGCCGGTGATGCGGTAGTAACCCTTTGCATCGCGTTTCGCGCCATCGCCGGTGAAATACATGCCTTTGTAGGTGCTGAAATAGGTCTGCACGAAACGGTCGTGGTCTTTGTAGACCGTGCGCATCTGTCCCGGCCAGCTGTCGAGCAGCACGAGGTTGCCTTCGTTCTCGCCCTCCAGAATCTTCCCGTTCGCATCGACCAGCGCCGGCTGCACGCCGAAGAAAGGCTTGGACGCAAAAGCCGGTTTCAGTTCATGCGCGCCCGGAAGCGCGGTGATCAGGATGCCGCCGGTTTCCGTCTGCCACCAGGTGTCAACAACGGGGCAGCGTTTTTCGCCGACCGTTTCCCAGTACCAGAGCCATGCCTCTTCGTTGATCGGTTCGCCCACCGAACCAAGGATGCGGAGCGATTTGCGGCTGTGTTTCTTCACCCACTGGTCGCCCTCTTTGATGAGCGAGCGGATGGCGGTGGGCGCGGTGTAGAAGATATTCACCTTGTGCTTGTCGACCGTCTGCCAGAAGCGGCCCCAGTCGGGATAGTTCGGCACGCCTTCGAACATCACCGATGTCGCGCCATTCGCAAGAGGTCCGTACACAATATAGGTATGCCCCGTCACCCAGCCCACATCCGCCGTGCACCAGTAAACTTCGCCTTCGTTATAATCGAAGACATATTCATGCGTCATCGAGGCGAAAACAAGGTAACCGCCGGTGGTGTGCAGCACGCCCTTGGGCTTACCCGTCGAACCCGAAGTGTAGAGGATAAACAGCGGATCTTCCGCATTCATCGGCTCGCAAGGGCAGTCGGTCGACTGCTTGGACGTGATTTCGTGATACCAGACGTCGCGTTTTTCATTCCACGCGACATTCCCGCCCGTGCGGCGATAGACGATAACGGTATTGACGTTCGGGCAGTCCTTCAGTGCTTCTTCGACGTTCGCCTTCAGCGGCACTTTTTTCGAGCCGCGCAGGCCTTCGTCCGCCGTGATGATGACGGTTGAATCACAATCTAGAATGCGGTCTTTCAGAGAGGTAGGCGAGAAACCGCCGAAGACGACCGAATGCACCGCGCCAATACGCGCGCAGGCCAGCATGGCATAGGCGGCTTCGGGGATCATGGGCATGTAGATGGTAACGCGGTCGCCCTTTTTCACGCCGCGTGCTTTCAGCGCGTTGGCGAGTTTGCAGACTTCGTCTTTCAATTGTTGATAGGTGACGTTCGAACTGTCGTTCGCCTCGTCGCCTTCGCGGATCAGCGCGACCTGGCTGGCGCGTTTGGGCAGATGGCGGTCGATGCAGTTATAGGCGACGTTCAGCGTGCCATCGAAATACCAGCGGATGCGCGCGTTGTCGGCGTAATCGACGTCCTTCACCTGCGTATAGGGTTTGATCCAGTCAAGGCGCTTGCCCTGCTCGTCCCAGAATTTCACCGGGTCCTTCACCGACTGTTCGTACATCGCCGCGTATTTATCGGGCGTGATCTTGGCCGATTTTTTCAGGCTCTCGGGAATGGGCAGATACTCGGGATGCGGCGGATGCTGGGTACGTTCGGTCATAACGGGTTCCTTTTAAAAAGGGATTCGGTTGAATTTCGGAGTCCAAGAATACCAGCGTTTTTACAGGCGTCTATTCCATTTAGCCCGTAAAAACGGCATTGCTGCGATGCAGTATGCCATAAAATGCGGCTTTTAAAGGGGTTCGCCCAGTTTTTGCAGGATGAAATCCACCCGCGCCGCAATCGGCATCACCGGCACGGCGACGGGTTCGTATCCCAGCGCGCGGTAGTCGGCCAGAATTTCCGCGCCGATTTTTTCGGCCTGCGTTTCGCTTTCACTGCGCACGCCGTCTTTTACCAGCGGCAGGCGGTCGAGCATAAAAACCGCGCGGTAACGGTATATTTTCGAGGCCTCGATGGCGGCCCCGACATCCAGGCCGGCAAGGCGGAAATAGACGATACTGTCGGGCGTGCCGCGATCGGTGAAGACCAGCGTATTTTTATCGAGCGCCCTTTCGCGCCCGACTTTGAATCTCAGGATTTTTTCCTGCAGTTCCTTCACATGATCTGTGCTGCGCACTTCGGCAAGAGTCATGCCGTGCCGCAGGGCTTCCTCGATCAACTCCCGCGCGATCTCTGTCTGGATAGGATAGCCGCGTTTCGCCAGTTCGTCGATCACCGATGTTTTTCCCGACGACGGTGCGCCGGTGATAACGACCCAATTCGTTTCGTATTTAAACGTCATCCGTCGCCTCGCCGGAACAGGGGCCCCATTTATGCAGGTCGTGGCGTTTCACCTTGCAATTCATATGGCTGCGCCAGAACGAGGGGCAGCCGGCCTTGGGCGCGCGGCCTTCGCCCAGAAAATCGTCTTCGGCGGGCAGGCGGAAATCGGCGGGCAGGTTTTCGGGCAATACCTTGTATAGCGCGCGGTCATCGTCGATTGTCAGTACGTTGCAGGCGGCATCGCGGTGCTGGCGCACGGCGGCGTTGATGCGCGTGAGCTCGGCTTCGAGCGCGGCATCATCCATGTCTTCAAGATCTTTGTCCCACTGCTGGCGGTCCGCGACGGCATTTGCGGGTATGGGATCGAGAGCATCAGCGCGGCGGCGTTTGTAAAACCCGCGGCACATATCCATCGCTTCTTCCATCGGCGGCGGTTGCAGCGGCACGGGGAAGGAGCCCGGAATGAGGGCCCAGATTTTATAATCGTCCACCCAGCAACGGTCATCGCCTTTGGCATCCCTGTGTTCGCGGATGGCGTGGCGGGCCTCGATAATGCTTTGCAGGGGATCTTTCAAACGCCACCCAGCTTGCAAATGGTAGCCCATTCATCAGCGGTGACGGGCGAGACGGAGAGGCGCGACTGTTTCACGAAGGCCATGTTTTTCAGTTTCGTGTGCACCTTGATTTCCGCCAGCGTGACAGGTTTTTTCATCGCCGTGCCCGCCGTCACCTCGACCATGCCGAACTTGCCTTCTTTATCGGACGGGTCGGGGTGATAGATTTTGCTCACCTTCACGGTGCCGACAATCTCTTTCCCCTCGTTCGAGTGGTAGAAGAAACATTCGTCGCCGACCTTCATCGCCTTCATGTTGGCGGCGGCCTGATAGTTGCGCACGCCGCTCCAGCCGGTTTTCTTGTCCTTGACCATCTGCGCCCATGAAAAGGCATCGGGTTCGGATTTCATCAGCCAGTAGGCCATCTCGGATTCTCCTCTTGCTCTGGAATTTTTAGCATAGGGTGTTGTTATATATAACCTTTATTGCATTTGCATAATGCTTGAGCCCTTGGTATAAAGGGGCGGTCACAACAGCGGAAAAGCCTTATGGCGCAGATCATCATTTGCCGCGCGAGCGAGCTATTGAAAAAAGTGGCGGAGAATCCCGTCGCCGCCGTGCTGTCGATCGAGCATCCGGGCGCCGCGCTCGACAAGGGCGGATCGGCCCCGCGCCTTGCAGAAAACGGGCACGACAAAACGCCGCAGAAAATTCTCGTCTTCTGGGATTCGGAACAGCCCGTGCCGGGCGGGCCCGATATCGCGCAGGTGAAGGCCGGCCTTGAATTCGTGATGGATCATATCGGCGAAGGCCCCGTCATTATCCACTGCCATGCAGGCAAGGCACGGTCGGCCGCGATTGCGCTCGGCGTTCTTGCGCTGGTCTATCCCGACAAGCCCGAGACAGAATTGCTGGATATGCTGCTGGCCATCCGCCCGCAGGCGGCGCCGAATATTCTGGTCGTCGAAATGGTCGACCAGCTGACAGGGCGCGGCGGCAAGCTGCTGCAGGCGACGCTCGACCATCCTGTTATCTCCGCGCAGCGCGCGCAGGCGGAGCAGAACCGCAAGGACATGATGGAGGAACGCCCCGAGTTCTATAAACGCATGTTCCCCGAAAAATTCCCCGATACGCCTAAAGGCCCACAACCGTGATGGTGCTGGGAGTGATTGCGATCGTGCTGGCCGTGATTCTAGGCGCAGTGATATTTTGTGGCGGCGGGAACGGGGAAAACTAGTAACCTATGAACGCATCAGATTTAAGAGCCTTCTTATTGGGCGACTTAGCCGCAAAAGAATTTCAATCGTTACTCAATAAAGAGACAGAAGCTTGGGCCAAACGTCTCTCCGAACGCGGGCGTTCCGCACCGATTTCGCTGCTCGGTATGTATGAGCCAATAGATATAACACCGAAACGCGCCCTTGTGCTCTTGGATGCGTATATTACAGGCGACTTTTCTGCAGCATCGTATGCATATGTTCTTGATGCCCTTCTGCTTAGCGAGCATGCCATATGGACTGACTTGTCGGTTCGAGATGCAATGGAATACGTTCTTGGCGAATATTATCCAACGAAAATGGACAGGGAGCGGGCTTTGCAGGCACGCGAAGAGATACTAATGGAGAAATAGTGGGTTTATCTCGACGAAGATTCGTTAAATATTTTCAGCCTTGATATCGCGCGACAGCAGGCCGGTGACGACTTCGTCAACCTTCGCCTCGCCCTTTAAAATCATCTTCACGCCCATGCAAATCGGCATATCGACGCTGTTCTTCAGCGCGTAATCGGCAACCGCATGGGCGGTGGCAACGCCTTCGGCAACCGTGCGGCGTTCTGCCATGATTTCCTCCAGCTTCCTGCCCTGCCCCAGTTCAAACCCGAGGGAGAAGTTGCGAGATGTCATCGATGAACAGGTAAGCACCAGATCGCCCACGCCCGAAAGGCCGAGGAAGGTTTCCGCCTGCGCACCGCGTTTCAATCCCAGCCGCTTGATTTCCGCAAGGCCGCGCGTCATGACGGCGGCTTTGGCGTTCTGGCCGAATTTCTTGCCTTCGACGATGCCGCAAGCGATGGCGATGACGTTTTTCAAGGCGCCCGCGATTTCGACGCCGACGGGATCGGACGACAGATAGGGGCGGAATGTGGCGCCGCGCAGCGCTTCGGCCCAGTGATGCGCGTCGTTCGACGTGCTGGCCAGTGTCGCCGCCGTGGGCAACCCGCGCACGGTGTCGATGGCGAAGGTGGGGCCTGACAGAACTGCGTAGGGGTGCCCCTTCGCCACTTCCGCCGCCATTTCGGACAGTAAAAATCCGGTCGTGACCTCGATGCCCTTGGCGGTATTGACCAGCGGCACGCCCTTGGGCAGGTGCTGCGCGAATTTGCCCAGCGTTTCGCGCAGGTGCTGCGCCGGCGTGGTCAGCAGCACAAGTTCCGCGCCCTTGACGGCCGCTGCGATATCGGCCGTCGCCCTGATGGATTTATCGAGCGGCGCGCCAGCAAGGTATGTCTTGTTTTCATGCGTCGTGTTGATGATATCGGCTAATCCTGCGTCGCGCGCATACAGCGTCACCTTGCGCCCCGCCTGCGCCAGCACCTGCGCGAGTGCCGTGCCCCAGGCGCCGCCGCCGATGATGGATATATTCGCGATTGCTGACATCTTAAGCCCTTTTCGTTTTCATGCCGGCGGGCGGCGCAGAGGGGTCGAGCGGCCAGCGGGCATAGACGGGGAAATCCGCCTGATCGACCAGCCCCAGTTTCAGCCGTTCCACGCCCGCCCAGGCGATCATGGCTGCGTTATCGGTGCAAAGCTTCAGCGGCGGCGCGACGAAGCGCAGGCCCCGCGTGGCTGCCGTTTTTTCTAAAATTCCGCGCAGCGCCTTGTTCGCCGCAACACCGCCTGCGACGACCAGCGTCGGCTGCGCGGGATTGATGGTGAGGTAGCTGTCGATGGCATGTTTCACGCGGTCGGCAATAATGTCGCCCACGGCATCCTGAAACGAAAAACAGATGTCGACGATATCTTCCTGCCCGATTTCTTCGGGCAGCGCATCGGAGGCGCGGCGCACCGCGGTTTTCAAACCCGAGAAGGAAAAATCGCAGCCCTCGCGGCCCAGCAGCGGGCGTGGGAAGGGAAATTTCTTGCGCGCGCGGTCGTGGTTGCCGCAGGATGCCGCCATTCTTTCAACCGGCGGCCCGCCCGGATAGCCAAGGCCCAGCAGCTTCGACGTTTTGTCGAAGGCCTCGCCCGCCGCATCGTCGATGGTGGAACCAAGGCGTTTATATTTCCCGACGCCTTCCACGATCAGCAACTGACAATGCCCGCCGGAGGCGAGAAGAAGCAAGTACGGGAATTCCACGGTATCGGTCAGGCGCACGGTCAGCGCATGGCCTTCCAGATGGTTGACGGCCAGCAGCTTTGTTCCGTTCACGGCGGCGATGGCCTTGGCCGTCATCACGCCCACCAGCACCCCGCCGATCAGGCCCGGGCCGGCGGTGACGGCGATACCGTCAAGTTCTTTCAAAGCGATGCCCGCCTCCGTCACGGCTTCCTCTACCATCTGATCAAGATGGCCGAGGTGCGCGCGGGCGGCAATTTCGGGCACGACGCCGCCATAGGTGTCGTGATCGCGCTGGCTGAAAATCCTGTTGGACAGGATTTCCTTGTCGCCCGTGACGATCGCGACGGCCGTTTCATCGCAGCTGGTTTCGATGCCCAATACCTTCATGCACCCTTTATAACAAGAATATTTCTTGATTAACACTGTATTTTCAATGCCTTATAGTATTTTACATAATGTATTATTCTGTGTTATACTATTGGCCATCAAGGGAGTAGATGGTGGGGCTTTCTAATATATTCAAGATCGTGGGACAGGCCTGTACAAACTTCGTGCGCGAAGAGAAGGCAGCCATCGTGCGCGAGAAACAGACGAAAAGCCTGCTCGAGGCCATTATGGCCAGCGATAGTGACAAGGTCGAGGCCTTGCTGAAAGCGGGCGTCGATGCCGATGCGCCCAGCACCATGGGGAACACGCCCCTCACCTGCGCCATCAGCCTGAGGGCGACGCAAAGGACGCCTGAAAGCCTGAAGGTTCTCGAACTTGTTCTCGCGCGGGTGACTGATATTGACGGCATTACCAAGGATTCATCCTACCTGCTGATGGCGGCGCAAATCGGCGTGGCCGAAGCGGCGGCGGAACTGCTGCGGCGCGGCTGCGATATGACCGTGAAAGGCTGGGGAGGCCGCGACGCGCTCTGCTTTGCGACGGAAAACGGGCACAAGAGTGTCGCCGACCTGATCGTCGCCGCCGCGCAACAACGCAACGAGGCTTGCGCGGCGAACATGCATGCCGGCCTCGACAAGCCGATTGTCGCCCGCAAAAGGCTGCGCCTCAAAACCTTTTCTTAGAAAGAAGAGCGGCCCCCTGCGTCAAACAAGAGGCCGCCCTTGCTTATGCCGGATGCCTAAACACCCGTCAAAATAGTTACCTTACGGCTACTTAAGGCTTCGGGGCCTTGATCGCGGGCGTGGCCGTTGCGTCGTCGTTGGCCGGGCGCGAAGGCTTGCCGAGCGAGCCTTTCAGCGTCTGGATCTGCGACAGCATTTCGTTCGAGTTGGTGGTCGAGAGGATCAGGTTCCCCTTGTCCGCCGCGTCGCGCGTGGTGTCGTGGGCCATGGCGAGCAAAATAACCTCATGCGCCATTTCGGGGGTCATGCCCTTCTTGGCGAGGTTGTTGAACTGCTCGGCATAGTTTTCGAAGATCGCGGCGCGCTGGGCGGCGATGCCTTCGCCGTTCAGGCGCAGCGCTTCCTTGTGCGCTTCGGCTTCGGCGATGATGCGCATCTTCGCGGCCGTTGAGTCGTTCTGGGCTGCGACAAGGTTACGTTCCGACTGCTTCACGCGGCTGAACGAGGCCTGGCTGTCCTGGCTGGCATGCGGCTCGTCAACGATAACGTCGACCAGTTTCATGCCGTAGAGGTCTTCGATCTCCTTGCCGACCTTTTCGCGCGCCATTTCGGAGATTTTTTCGCGCGTCTGGTAGAGCTCGGTGAAATCCATGCCGGAGACCAGCTGCTTCACCGTCGCGGCCACGCGGGCCTTGACCTGTTCAGTCGGCTTGTCGCTGTCGTAATGGAATTTACGGGCGTCCGTCACCTGCACGTGCATCTTGATCGGGATGGAAACGAAGATATCGTCCTTCGTTTTCGTGTTCAGGGTTTCTTCCTGCTGGTGCAGGTCGGTCGGGATGCGCGCGGCGATGTTCTGCCAGGGCATCACCACGGTGATGCCGGGGCTGGTGATGGTGTTCACGTATTTGCCGAAGCTCTGCATAATCACGGCTTCTTTTTCTTTGACGGTAAAAATAAAGGCCATAGTCAAGTTTCTCCTGTTGTGGGCTGGAAAGTACAGCCTGCGGGAGAAATTCCCGCAGGCTGCGTATCGGTTTTAAAAGTTGAGTGGATCAGGGCGCCGCCGGCTTGATGGCTGCGGGGGCCGCCTTGGGATGGTCGTCGTTCGCGCCGCCATGCGGTTTCGTCAGCGTTTTGCTGAGCGTCTGCATCTGCGTCAGGATGTCGTTGGCGTTTGCGTTCGTCACGATCACGTTGCCGTTTTTCGCGGCGTCGCGGATCGTGTCGTTCTGCATGGCCAGCGTAATGACCTGGTGCGCCATATCCTGCGACATGCCTTCCTTGGCGAGGTTGTTGAACTGCTGCGCGTAGTTGGCGAAGATCGCGGAACGCTGGGCGGCAATACCTTCACCGTCAAGGCGTTGCGCTTCCTTGTGCGCTTCGGCTTCGGCGATGATCTGGATCTTCTTCGCCTCGGCGTTGTTCTTGGTCGCCAGCATGTTACGCTCGGACGCCTTCACGTTGTTGTAGGACGTTTGAATTTCGGAGGGCGCATGGGGTTCATCCACGATCACGTCGACCAGCGCGACTCCGTAAAGTTTTTGAATTTCCGCACCGACGTTTTCGCGCACCTTGTCCGAAATGGTCTGGCGGGCCTGGTACAGTTCCGCGAAGTCCATGTTGGAGGTCAGCTGCTTCACGGTGGCGGCGACGCGGCTTTTCACCTGCGTCATCGGGTCATTCGATTCGTAGTGGAATTTCTTCACGTCCTCGACCTGCAGGTGCATCTTGATCGGCAGGGTCACGAAGATGTCGTCCTTGGTCTTGGTCTGCAGGTTTTCCTGCATTTCGTAAAGGGCGGTCGACACGCGCTTGGCGATATTGGCGAAGGGCCAGGGTGCCTTCATCTTCAGGCCGGGGCTTTTCTGGGTCGAGGTATATTTGCCGAAGCTTTCCAGGACGACTTCCTGCTTTTCCTTCACGTTGTAAATCATGCTTGAAAGGGTGGTAATGCCGGCAACGATCGCGCTGCCGATAATAATGGATTCAACAATCATCTATCTGTGCTCCTGTTTCGTGTTTTTTTATGGGGTTGTGTTTTGGCATAAGCAAATATGTGCCCCAGCCATGCTGGCTGCGTTCAGACAATTGACGTAAGAATCTGGGGTACATGAGTCCTGATTAGCAGGCGAAGGCAAAAACCGTCAAGGGCCTATGAATACATAACGCGATTCATTTGCCGTAATAAAAATCCACTTCTCGCTGCATCGGTTTGTATTTCATCAATATTGATATTTACAGATATAAAATTGCTTTTCATTTATTAGTTTCACATAACACGGAAAAACGGCAGCGGGAATCGCTTCCGATTTGAACTGAATGTTTACAGGTTCTTTGCTATAATTACGGCTTCACGCAAAATCATCGCGCGTATAAATCAGCTGACCGGCCTTTTCAGCCGAAGCGGTTTCCTGACGCTGACATCGCTGCGCAGCCCCTGCTGCACGGCGCTCGAGGCGATTTTGCCGTCGCGGTCTTTTTCCTCGGCGCAGCGCAGGTTGATGCCGTGCCGCTCGAGCTGCTTGCGCGATTCTTCGGACATATCGAGCCCCTGCTGCCTGAGCGAGATAAGCTCGATGCCATAGGTGTCGCGCAACATGCCCTCTTTTTCGGCGACGATGCGGTCAAGCGCCTGCCGGCAATCGGCGACTTGATCAATCGTCATGCCGGCGGTTTCCTGCTTGACGGACATGGAGAGCAGCACGCCCAGCTGCGAAGCGCCGTCCAGCGCGCCGTAGTGGTATTTTTTTGCGTCGCATATCCGCCACGCCACGTTCGCCTGTATGCCGAGGAAAATCCCGTCGCTCGTCAGCGTCTTGACGTTGATCGACTGATGCATCTGCTGCGTGGAAACGCGCACGGCCACGCGGTCGAAAAGCCCCTTGAGACCAGGCCCGGGTTTCGTGACAGTCTTGTGATACCTGCCGAAACGCTCGATGATCAATTCTTCGCCGGGCTTGCATGAATAAAACATTACGCGCCCCCCGGCTTCTTGAACTTCAGCGGCTTACCGACGCTGATCTTGTTCAGAGGGCGCAGCTTTTGCGCCATGGCGTAGGTTTTTTCGCGATCGTTCGCCTGGATGTGCGGGTAAAGCACGACGAGCGCCGCACCCGCCTGTGCGTCTTTCGCAAGGCCGAAGGCGGTGCGGTCTTTATTATCCTTCATGCAGATATCGGCGAAGCTCTTGATCAGCGCCTCGACGGCGCCCGGCTGGTTGGCTTTCGCGGCCTTCATCAGCGCGGTTTCGCCGCCCTTATCCTGCGCATCTGTATCGGCGTTCGCCGCCAGCAGATGGGCGGCGGCGGCCAGCGCCTTGTCGTGCGATGCCGCCATCAGGGGCGTTTCGCCGGTTTTTTCGTTCGGCAGGTCGATATTGAATCCGCGCTGGATGAAAAGCTGCACAAGGCCGTCTTGCCCGTGGCGGGCGGCCAGATGCATCGGCGTATCGCCGGCATTGTCGAAAATTTCACGCGTCGCGCCCCTGTTCAGCAGCAGGTTCGCCATATCCCGCTGCCCGTTCAGCGCCGCCATGTGCAGCGGCGTGCGGCCGTCGTGCTCGCCCTGACAGTCGACCTCCGCGCCCTGTTCGATCAGGTCGCAGGCCTTGCCGGTCTCGCCCGATGCGGCGGCCTGCAGCAGGCTGACATCAATCGCGGGATAGGCGGGAGAAATCGTCATGGCAGTTACGGCCCCTTGAGCTTCAGCGGGCGCAAGATCCCGATGCTTTGCTGCAGTCCGTCGTTCATGCCCTGCATTGTGGCCTCGGTCAGCGCGACTTGCGCAACCGCAGCTTCATGCGCCGCGATGGCGGCTTTTTGCGTGGTGACTTCGGCAGCGTAAGCGGGGAAAAAGCTTTCGAGACGGGCCAGCACGTTCACCGCACCCGCAGCCTTGGCGAAATCGAGCGTCGTCTTGCCAAGTGTGGTTGGCTTGACGGGATCCGCGCCGGCGGCGACGAGCGCGTCAAAGGCCTCGGCCGCGTCTTTTTCGGCCGCGAACATCAGGGCGGTTTTGCCGCGCTGGTCGGCCCAGTCGGGCTTCGCGCCGCCCTTGACGATCAGGTCGACGCATTCGGGCGCATTGCTGGCGGCGCTTTCCGACAGCGCGCATTCTTCGGCCCAGGGGCCTTCCGGTTCGACTGTCACGTTGCAGTCGAGATAGGCCTGCACCACGTCCTTGTGGTTGTTGGCGGCGGCCAGCATCAGGGGCGTCTTGAAATCCTCGTCCAGCAGGCGGGCGTCGACGCGGTCTTCCAGCAGGTATTTCACCACAGCGGCATGGCCGTTCATGGCGGCAAGGTGCAGCGCCGTGCGGCGGTCGTTGTCGCGCGCGTCTTCGGGATCCGCGCCGCGGTTGCGGCAGGCCTCGACCTCGGCAAGGTCGCCCTTCGCCGCGGCGGCGAGGAATTTGGCGTAGAGTTCTGATTTGGTTTCGGAATGATAGGTCATGGCGCGTCACCACCGGGCGTGCGCATCTTCACCTTGATAACCTTGAGCGGCTTGATGGCGCGAAGGCTGCCGTGGTCCTGTACGCGCGCGTCAAGCTCGGGCAGGTAAGTCTCGAGGAACTGCGTTGACGGGCTGTACCTTTTTTGCATGCGGTCGCGCAACGTGCAGCCGGCGCTGTCTTTCAGCGCCGGATTGGCGCCGAGATCGAGCAGCTTTTTCATCAGGCTGCTCTGGTTCGGCGGCAGGTGCATCAGCGCAGTGCGGCCTATGGTATCCTGATCGTCCAGCGCGTTATTTGCCTGCAGCACAAGATCGATCAGGCGCTCGTCGCCCGTGGCGCAGGCCAGCATCAGCGGTGTCTGCAGGCCGGCGGTGACGGTTTGCGCGGCATCGGCGCCATGATCCAGCAGCAGTTTAACGGCCCGGTAATTCTTTGCCTGCAGGGCGTTGCCGAGCGCGGTGTTGCGCGGCCCGTCATAGGCGTTAATGTCCGGTTTTTGTTCGAGCAGGAATTCGAGAACATCGGCTTTAACACGCGACGCCGCGAGCTGCAGCGCCCGGCGCCCTTTGCCGTCGGGCTCGTTCAAATCCGCGCCCGCCTCCAGCGCCTGCCGTATTGCCTCCAGCTGCCCGTCCTCGCAGGCATTGGTGAGTGCGGTCTGGACGTTCTCTGCGCTGTCGAGCGCGCGCAGGACTTTGCGCGCCTTGCCGCGTTTTGCGAAATCTTCCATCTTGCTGCCGGTTTTCGACTTCAGCTCGAGATTGGCACCGGCTTTCAGCAGCAGCTCGAGGCATTCGATATGCTCGCCGCCGGCGGCGCGCATCACTGCCGTCACGCCGTTGCAATCCTGTGCGTCAAGGTTGACGCGGCGCGTGATCAGGCGCTGCACCAGTTTTTCGCAGCCCATGTGCGCTGCGGTGATAAGCGGCGTTTCATTGATGCGCGGTATAAGATGCTCGGGGTTCGCGCCGGAAGAGAGCAACATGCCGCCAATCACTTCGTGGCGCCGCTCCGCCGCGATGTTAAGCGGCGCATAGCCGCGGCGGTCTTCGGCATTTACATCGGCCTGGCTCAGTATCAGGTGGCGGACGACCTGTACCTCGCCCGAGCGCACGGCAAGGTGCAGGGCTGAATCGCCGTTTGGCGCGGCTGAATTCACGGGCGCGCCGCCTTCCAGCGCGCGTTTCACCTTGGCAAGATCGCCTTCCCGGGCGCCCTTCAGCAGAAGTTCGGCAGGCTGAAGCTCGTCCGCCTCGGCGCGCAGTTCCTTCAGCGCATCGTCGAGGCGGGCGAGATTATCCTCGTCCTCGTCGCCAAAAGTGATATTGATGCCGGCAACACCGGTCACTGTCGTCATTTACACACCCTGTTTCAGGAATCAAAAAGTCCAACCATTATATTGCCTTAGCTCTATTGAGTCAATAGTTATGTCAAATATTTGCCCGATTAAACCCTTGTTTTTCATGAGGTTAACAGGCTATACCCCTAGCCATGGCAGCAACCCTTAAAATCGGCACACGCGGCAGCCCGCTGGCGCTGGCCCAGACAAAGCTCTTCATCGCGGCACTGCAGGCGAAACATGCGGGCCTGCAGGCGGAGATTGTGACCATCACAACCTCGGGCGACCGCATACAGGATCGCCCGTTATCCGAAGCCGGCGGCAAGGGACTGTTCACCAAGGAAATCGAGGACGCGCTGCTGGCGGGCGAGATCGACTGCGCCGTGCATTCGATGAAGGATATGCCGACCAGGCTGCCGGACGGATTGATCATCCCCTGCCTGCTGCCGCGCGAGGATGTGCGCGATGCATTCTTCTCCCTCAAAGCAAAAACGCTGGATGACCTGCCGAATGGCTCAGTCGTCGGCACCTCGTCGCTGCGGCGTCAGGCGATCATTCTGGCGAAGCGGCCGGATTTGAAAGTCGTCACCTTCCGCGGCAACGTCGGCACTCGTCTGAAGAAACTGGAAGAAGGTGTCGTCGATGCGACGCTGCTGGCCGTCGCCGGATTAAACCGCCTTGGCCAATCGCATCTTATCCAGAGCATTTTAGAGCCTGAAGTCATGCTGCCCGCCGTGGCGCAGGGCGCGATCGGCATCGAGGTGCGCGAGAACGACCGCGCCACGCAAAAACTGCTGGAGGCCGTGCACTGCTACACGACCGAGCTGCGCGTGACGGCGGAGCGCAGTTTCCTTGCCGTCATGGACGGTTCCTGCCGCACGCCGCTGGCGGCATTGATGGGCGTGCCCGATCCGCACCACCGCGCGCGGTTCGACGCGCTGAAGGCGGAACCCGACGGCAGCCGTGTGCGCGAAGTATCCTATATGATGAATGTCACTAATCCGTTTGAGGCGAAGGCGCTGGGCGAAACCGCCGCGCGCGATTTGCTGAAACAGAATTAATAGTAATCGGGGCCCCAGGTGCGGCGGCGCAGTTCTTCCTGCGCGTCGTAACGGCGTTTCAGCTCGATCTGGTTTTCAATCTCGCGCATGGTTTCCATCGTCGGCACCCAGAAGAGCGGCACGGTTTTTTCGATCTGGGCGTTCAGCGCCTGCCATGCCGGATCCTTGCGCACGACGGTGCCGGTATTGCCGTCCAGCCATGACTGGATATCGCGCGTATTGAAATCGCTGGCCACGCCCAGCAGCAGGTCATAGAGCCCGAAACTGTCGCCCGGCCTAATCGCCAGCTTTTTAAGCTCGGGGTTATGGGCTTCGAGCAGCGCGCGCACCTTGCCCATTTTTTCCAGCATCGTTTCCTCGGTGATGTCGCCGCGCATCTCGGCGTGCCAGAGCACCTGCGTATAGGCCTGCAGGCTATGGGGGGTGAGACGCCTTGGCATCTTGTAATGGCCGCCGATGCCGGTAATGCCCAGTTTCTTTTCCACCTTCTTGGGCGGCTGGCTGAAATGGCGGAGCGGCAGGTAAAGCGGGATGGTGGAAATGCCGCTTTTGGTCTGCAGCACGTAATAGGTTTTGCCGTCGCCGCCGACCTTGCGCTCCTCCGCCAGCTTTTTGTACTGGCGGATCGTTGCGTACATTTCCCTAACAACCGGGGAAACAGGCGATTCGGGCCCTTTCGGGCTATGGGGGCGGCTATCTGGGGACATGGCCGACTTTACGAAACAAAATTGCTTATGGCAAGCCCTTTTAGGTCCCTGTACGTCTTAAAAGGCTCTGGAAAAGAAGGGTTAAATGAATGTTGACCCATATTTGCTATGCTCGTCATGATAGGCCTATAGAAGGGTGTACGCCTCATGCGCTCCGTACTGGTCACGCGCCCGCAACCCGCGGGCGACGAGCTTGCCGACAAGCTCCGCCGCGAAGGGTTCAGCGTCTGGCTGGCCCCGATGACGGAGTATGTCGAAATTCCGGCCGATGTGCCCGACTTCAACCGCTATCAGGCGATCATCTTCACCTCGGCGCAAGGCGTTACCCTCTTCGCGCAGAAATTCCATGAGCGTCTCCCCATCATCTTCGCCGTCGGCGACGCCACCGCCCAAGCCGCCAGCAAGGCCGGTTTCAGCCGCGTCTATTCGGCGGCAGGCGACGGCAAGGATGTGGTGGATCTTATAAAGTCGAAGAAAGCCGATTTGCGGCTGGAAAGGTTGCTGCATATCTGCGGCGAGGATACGGCGCAGGATATGGGCGAGCAGCTCGCGGGCAGTGGCCTTGTTGTGACACGCGTGCCTATTTATAAAGCCAGGCTGATGGAAAAACTGCCCGCCGACGTGGGGCAGGCCTTGGCCGAAGGCGATATCACGACAGTGACTTTGTTCTCCGCCCGCACCGCCGCCAATTTTGCGCGGCTGATGCAAAACGACGAATTGCGGGGCGTGAGCCGCGATCTTGAAGCCGTCTGCCTGTCCGACCGCGTGGCGGCGGAGATCACGGGGCTCAGCTGGAAATCCGTCGTCGTCGCCAATACGCCGCAGATGGAGTCGGTGATCGACCTGCTGCGCAAGAAAGACGACGGGCGCGCCGCCAATGCGCCGCTGCCGGCCGATCCGGTGATCGAGGCCTTCGGCGGGCTGCGCCCGCTGGCCAACCGGCTCGACATCACGGCCTCGACCGTGCAAGGGTGGAAGAAGCGCGGCGTCATTCCCGATACAAGGGTGGCGGCGGTCATCGCGGCCGCCCGCGAAGCCAATATCGACCTCGACCATTTATGGGCAAAAGGAAACAACGACATGTCCGATGATGACAAGACCGACGACGGCAAATCATCGCAAGGCGGCGCGACGCCGCCCGCCGGCAGCAAGCCCAAAGACGCGCAATACCGCGAGCGCCGCCGCCTCGACGACCGCCGCCAGAAACGCGCTGTCATCGACCGTACCGGCACCGTGCGCGGCGAGGGCTATACCGGCCCCGACCGCCGCACCGGGCTCGACCGCCGTTCCTACGAGGAACGCCAGCAGGCCCGCATCCGGGGAGAGCAATGGCGGTTCTTCAACCGCTCCCTCCTGATGGGCGCGGTGTTCACCGGCGCGATCCTTTATGCCGGCGCCTTCCTGATGGCCCCCGAATTCTTCCAGGCCAACAAGGAAGCCGAAAAGCTGCAGAAGATGGAAGCGCAGATGACCGATCTGCAGAAAAAATACCTCGAGATGCAGAAGAAGCAGGAAGAGGCGCAGAGCAGCTCGCTCGGCAATATCCTGAGCCACCAGATCGGGGGGCTCGAGGATAAAGCCGCCGCCGTCAGCTCGACCGTCACCGTCATCAAGGACGTCGCCGCGGCCGCCGCGCAGAAAACCGAAACGGGGCGCGCCGTCTCCGAGATTTTCAAGGTGCTGGGCAATATCAACCAGCTGAACAAGACGCCCGAGGGCCGCAAGACGGTGCAGAGTGCGATGAGCGTGCTGAAGATGATTTTGGGCGGCGCCTATAGCGGCGACACCGCCAGCCTGATCGAGGCCGCGCGCAAGCAGGACCCGGCGCTGGCGAAAGTGCTGGGCGATATCGACGCGAAGGACGTGGGCGCGGCCGCGATGCTGCTGGCGCTGAACGAATTCCGCAGCAACGTGCAGACGCACCAGACCTTTGACCAGGATCTTGCCGTGCTGCAAAAACTGGCCGGCAACGACAAGCAGCTGCAGATGGCGCTGCAACAGCTGGCCCCTTACGCGAAACAGGGCGTGCTGTCGCGCGAGGAATTGCAGACACAGTTCCGCGACCTTGCCTCCGACATCGTGATGGCCAAGTTGAAAGGTCAGGACCTGTCGGTGAAGGAAGAAATGCTCCGCCGCCTGTCGAAACTTATCAAGGCCCGCCGCGTCGACGATATTCAGGGCAATACGGTCGATGCCGTCGTGGCACGCGCGCAGCTGATGCTGAACAAGGGCGACGTGCATGGCGCGATGCGCGAGCTGAACACGCTGGAAGGCCAGCCCGCCGCCGTGGCGGAGCCCTGGATGCAGCAGGCCGCCGGCAACGTGATCGTGGATGATACGATGATCCGCATCACGCAGGCGATTTTGCAGCAGGTGCAGGAAAGCACCGGTTTCTCGCTCGACAGCCTGATACAGGGCCTGTCCCCTACCATGAAGGGCGGCGGGTATAACCCCGTGCCCGTGCTCTCGCCCGGATTGCAGGGCGGTGGCGGCGGGCCGCTGTTCGGCGGCGGCGCTGGCGGTGGTGGCGGCGGCGACATGGGCGGCGGGGAATAACGCCCATGTTGAGAGCACTATGGTTTTTGCTGAAAGTATCGCTGCTGGCGGGCGCCCTGATCTGGCTCGCGCACCAGCCGGAAAACTGGGTGACGATCACCGCCGGCACGCCCGTGACCGAAAATCCGCCCAAATGGGGTTTCCCGCAGACGGGCGTTTACGAGATACAGGTGCAAAGCTCGTTCCTGATCTTCCTGCTGGTCTTCACGCTGTTTATCGCCACCCGGCTTGACCGCATCTGGCGCGCCTTTGTTTCCGTGCCGAAAGTCCTGCGCCGTTACCGCGCGCTGCAGCGCCGCGAAAAGGGATACCTTGCCGTCACGCAAGGACTGGTGGCAATCGCAGCGGGCGACCCGCAGGGCGCTGACCGCTGCGCAAGACGCGCCGAAGGCCTTGTGCCCGGCACGCCGCTGACACGGCTGCTGACCGCGCAAAACGCGCTTTTGAACGGGAATGCCCCGAAAGCGAGACGCGAATTCGCGGCGCTGCTGGAGGACGACAGCGCGGCCTTCTTCGGCGTGCGCGGGTTGTTGTCGGAGGCCGTTGCCGCCGGCGATTACCCCGCCGCACTGGATTTGATCCGCCGCGCCGACAGGCTGCAGCCGCAGCGCGTCTGGGTCGTGCGCAATTTGTTCGAGCTTGAGGCGCGCAACCGCGAATACCTCAAGGCCGAAAAAACCCTGAAGCGCGCCGAAAAACTGGGCATCTATCCGAAAGAAAAAGCTGCTTCGCTGCGTCAGGCGCTCTGGACCGCGATGGCGATCGATGCGAAAGCCGCCGCCAATACACCCGCTGAAATGACCGCCGCGCTGCGCATGGCAGAGAACGCCTTCAAGATCGACAATGCCTTCACGCCCGCCGCCGTGACGCTGGCGAAGCTGCAGGGCGAGGTCGGCAAGCGCGGCGCGGCGCTGAAAACGATATTGAAGGCATGGAACGCCAATCCGCATCCGGAGCTTGCAACGCTCTGGGCATCACATGCGCCCGCGCCGAAAAAAGGCACCTCGGTCTATGATATCGGCCGCAATAATTACCAGTGGATGCTTCACCTGCAGCAAAACAGGCCCGAGCACCGCGACGGGCTGCGCGCGCTGGGCCATGCCGCGCTTGAGGCGAAACTGTGGAAAGAAGCCCGCGACCCGCTGCTGCAGGCGCAGGATTACCGCGCGCTGGCGCGCCTCGAGCGCGAAGAAAAAGGCGACGACGGCAAAGCGCGCAGCTGGCTGGAGCTGGCGGCCGACGCGCCCGCCGAGCCCAAATGGGTTTGCGCCCCTTGCGGCCATGCCGGCAGCCAGTGGGCGGCGATATGCCCCCATTGCGGGCAGTTCGGCGCATCGGGCTGGATGATCCCGCAAGTGGAAATGCACGAGCCGCTGAAACGCGCGGTCGGCTATGACGCGGGAATCTTGAGCCCGCCTGCTTAAATTTTCGGCTGTGTTGATTTTCGCTTCAGCGCTTCCTGCTGGTAAGCGGGCTTCGTAACCTTGGCGTTGAAATCGGCCAGCGCGTCATTGAGCGTGCGCGGCAGGTGCCGTGCGATATCGCCGCTGTACTTCCAGTAAAGCTGGTCGCGCTTGCGGTAACCCAGATAATCGCCGAAGCTTTTGTCGAGCGTGACGCCTTCGGGCGATTTGCGGTTGAAGGCGAATGAGTTGAATGCCGCGACTTTTTCAAGATCGGCCTCAAGCCCCTTCTGGCAGTAATGGCGATAGATGTAATTGCCGGGAAGATTGTTCGGGCGCGGCACAGTCACGTCGATGGCACTAAGGCGCCCTTCGGCCACGGCCTCATCAAGGCGCTGCTCCAGCGCGCGCGCTTTTACAAACGGCGGATGATTTGCATCGGCCCAGGGCGGCACGATATCGATCCAGCCGAGACGCTTGGTGCCGTTCAGCAGCAATTCCGCCTCGATGCCGGCATGCGGCCCGATCACAGGAAGTTGCGCCCATATTTTTGTAAGAAAACCCATGCATTTAGCTTACCACACGGCTTGATTTATGGCAAATGAACGGGTGTTTTCCGCGCTTATCCGGCGGTTTGCGCCTTGGCCTTCGGAATCGTGATGCGCGTAAAACCGCGTTCGGTCGTGACACGATAATATTCGTGATAGTGCGGCTCGCACATATCGCGCATCTGTTCTTGAATCTGTTCCAGTCTTTGCAATGCGGTCGAATTGGCCGCGAACGGCTTGTAAACTTCTCTCATAAACATCCCCTATTGATAGTCTTTTTTAAAACCCGAGGCGCAATGTAGAGGGATGCAGAGTCCGGCTCAAGAGTCTTTGCGGGTTTTTTTATTGCGAAGTTGCGCAGCTTTAGAATCACGCCACAAGAGTTTGTGCGGATGCAGCGCAGCAAGGCACTAGTTGATTCGTAAAACTTATATTTTGAGTTTCATGATCGGCTTGTAGAGCAGCAAGCCCGCGATAAAACCGCCGATATGCGTCGTCCAGGCGATCTCGCCTTCCGCGCCGCTCATGCCGAAGACGCCGAAGAACACCGCCATGCCGATCCAGATGGCGATAAAGGGCCAGGGGGAAATGCGCATGCCCTGCAACTGGCTGCTTTTATCCGTCATCATCAGGATGCAGACGCCGATCACGCCGCTGATGCCGCCCGACGCGCCGATCAGCGGCGTGGCGGCTGTCGCATAAATGGCGAAATGCGCCAGCGCGCCAGCAATGCCCGTCACCAGCAGCACGATCATCAATTTCTTCCCGCCGAAGTCGCGTTCAAATCCTGAACCGAAAGCCGCCAGCATCGCCACGTTCATGCCAAGGTGCAGCCAGCCGCCATGCAGCAGCATATGCGTGACAGGCGATATGATCGCCTGCCAGCCGAATTCCATCCCGCCGGTATAGCGCGCGGGGATAAAAGCGCCGCTCAGGAAAATAAGGTCGCGCATCTCGGGCATGAAATGATCGAGCGCCGTCATCACCAGCTGGATCAGGATCAGCACAAGGCAGGTGATTTTGCTGACCGGCGGCAGGTTGAAAACCGGCTCATGCTTCGTCTTGCGCGCGCGTTCGGCGGCGTCATTGGCGGCGCGGATCTTCTCCATCTCGCGGCGCTCGGCCTCGGTGGGGAAGCGGGTGACGTTGGAAGGTTCTTCTTCCTTGTCGTGGCCGTTACCAGACCCGTTAAGCCCGTTGCTATTTCCCATATTATAAATATTCCGGTTTGCTGCACCGCAACCCCATGGGGTTGCCATTTTAAGGCTCAGGCGAGTATGCTCTGGCCACAATTCGAATGCAAACGAGTCGACATTTCCAAGGATATGAAAAAATGACCAAAGCCCTGAAAACCGCCTCAGCCGCCGGCGCCAAGCCCAACGATCTGGACGCGCACTTTATGCCCTATACGCCGCAGCGCCTGTTCAAGCAGAAGCCGCGCATGCTGACCGGCGCCAAGGGCATGTATTTCTTCTCCGACGACGGCCGCAAGCTGATCGACGCTTCGGCGGGTTTGTGGTGCGTGAACGCGGGCCACGGGCATCCGAAAATCGTGGAAGCCATCCAGAAGCAGGCGGCGGAACTTGATTACGCGCCCAGCTTCGCCTTCGGCCATCCGCTGGTGTTCCAGGCGGCATCGCGCCTTGTGGCGGAAATGCCGGGCGATATCGAGCATTGCTTCTTCAGCAACTCGGGTTCTGAATCTGTCGACACCGCCGTGAAGCTGGCGATCGCCTACTGGCGCATGCGCGGCAAGGCGGCGAAAACGAAAATCATTGCCCGCGAACGCGCTTATCACGGCGTGAACATCTGCGGCACGACGCTGGGCGGCATTCCCGGCAACCGGAAAATTTTCGGCTCGACCATGATGCACAACGTCGACTGGATCAAGCACACGCATAACCTCGAGAAGAACGCGTTTTCGAAAGGCCAGCCGGCCTGGGGCGCGGAACTGGCCAACGACCTCGAAAGCGTGGTCGAGCTGCATGGCGCGGAAAACGTCGCGGCCGTGATCGTGGAGCCCGTTGCGGGCTCGACCGGCGTGCTGGTTCCTCCCAAAGGATATCTGGAGAAACTGCGCGCGATCTGCGACAAGCACGATATTTTGCTGATCTTCGACGAAGTCATCACCGGCTGGGGCCGCCTCGGCAAGGCGACTGCCGCGGAATTCTTCAACGTGCTGCCCGACATCCTGACCTCGGCCAAGGGCATCAACTCCGGCACCGTGCCGATGGGCGCGACCTTCTGCCGCAAGGGCATCTATGACGCCTTTATGCAGGGCGGCGAATACGGCCCCGAATTCGTGCACGGTTATACCTATTCCGGCCATCCTCTGGCTTGCGCCGCTGCGCTTGCGACTCAAGAGGTCTACAAGGAAGAAGGCCTGTTCGAAAACGCCACCAAGATGTCGAAGAAATGGGAAGACGCGCTGCACAGCCTTAAAGGCGCGCCGCACGTTATCGACATCCGCAACATCGGCCTGATGGGCGGCATTGAACTCGACCCCGGCACGCGCAACTTCCCCACCGAACCCAGCCGCGCGTTTGAAACCTTTGACAAGATGTATTGGGAACATGATGTCGTCTGCCGCTTCACCGGCAACACCATCGCCATGAGCCCGCCGCTGATCGTGACCGAAAGCCATATCGACGAAATCGTCACGAAACTGCGCAAGACGCTGGAAAGCGTGAAATGAGACAAAGAGGGGTAGGAAACTACCCCTCTTTTTTTGCCTCAAGCCACGGCGTGAAGCCGATCGCCTCTTCCACCGCCGCGCCCGCGCGCAAGAGGAAGGGATCGCGTAAGTATCCAGCCATCAGTTGCAGGCCTGCGGGTAAACCATCCTTGGTCATGCCCATGGGAATGGACAGCGCAGGCAGGCGCGCCAGATTTGCGGGCAGCGTAAAGGGCGTCCAATTGTCCCAGGGCTGGCCCTTGGCATCGTTCGGCATATTGATGCCGGCATCAAACGCCACCATGGCCGTGGTGGGCGTCACCAGAATGTCGTAGCTGGAGAGCATTTCTTTAAAGTAAGCGCCGATATCCATGCGCGCGCGTTCGGCCCAGAGATAATCTTTCATCAGCAGGCCCTGACCGCGCTTGCCCCAGTGGACGAAGCGCGGGTCCATCAGCTTGCGCGATTTTTCGGGGTATTCGCTGAGCGTATGCGCGGCAATGGCCATCCAGTGCGTGTTGAATACTTCGACGCCGCCGTGCGGAAGGTCGAGCTTCACTTCCTCCGCCGTGCCGAGTTTTTTCAGGATGGGCACGATGCTTTTGAAAATCTCTTTTACTTCGCTTGACGCCGAAATGCCGTCGATCGAGGTCGCATAGGCGATGCGCAGCTTCGGCAGCGGTTTCGCTAGCGCGGCAACAAAGCCCTGCGGCGGCAGCGGCAGGGAGAACCAGTCGCGCGGGTCACTGCCCGACACCACATCCATCATCAGCGCGGCATCGGCCACGCTGCGCACCACCGGCCCCGCCGACCAGAGCGTCGAGAATAATCCCGGCGGCAGCGCGGGGATCAGGCCGGGTGAAGGTTTAAAACCCACCACGCCCGAAAAACTGGCGGGGATGCGCACAGATCCGCCCGCATCGGAGCCAAGGTTCAGCCAGGCCATGCCCGTCGCCGCGGCAACGGCAGCGCCGCCCGACGATCCGCCCGGCGTTTTTTTTACGTTCCACGGATTGCGCGTGATGCCCAGCAGCGGGCTGTCCGTCACGCCCTTGACGCCGAATTCGGGCATCGTCGTCTTGCCCAAAATGATCGCGCCCTGATCGCGCAAGTAAGTTACCGCCGGCGCGTCGTCACGCTGCGGCAGCGCGGCCATGGTTTTCGAGCCCTGCCGCGTCGGCCAGCCCTTAACATTGAAACTGTCTTTTACGGTGACAGGAACGCCGTCCAGCAACCCCTTCTGCGCGCCCTTTTGCCAGCGGCGTTCGGACATTTTCGCCTGATGCAGCGCCGCCTGCCCGTCGAGGTAGGAAAAGGCGTTCAGCACGGGGTTGTATTTCAGGATTTGCTTGAGGCAGGACTCAACCGCCTCGACCGGTGAAAGCTTTTTCTTTTCATAGAGTTTCAGCAATTCCGGCGCTGACAGGGGGAGCGGGGAGGAAGGCATTATCTCTAATTCTTTCAATTGGTTATGTTTATACAGGCGTGCTTGCCGCAGGTTTTTACGGCGTTATATGATATAATAGCAAGAGGGAGCTTAGCTGGATACCGCTGTTTAATGGGAGCTGATGCCGTGAAGAATTTCCGTTTTGCCATGACCGTTGTCGCCGGGCTTGCACTCTGTGGGCCCGCTATTTTCGTACCGGGCGCTGACGCGCTGGCACAGGGCTATAAACTGGCCGAGCCGCAGAGCGACGGCTATGGCACCATCATGCCGCCGTCGAAAAAGAAAAACAGCGCTGACGAGCCGCAGGGCTATCGCGGCGTGATCCCCGGCAAGATCGGCGACGAGCCGCAGACGGGCGACCCTGCAACCGACCCCGTGAGCGACGAGCCCGACGAAGAGGTCGAGGATGCCGTGAAAAAACCCGTGGGCAAGCAGCCCGCCGCCACGCAGCAGCAGCAAAAACCGCGCGTCAGCACGCCGCGCGCGCGCGAACGCATCACCTACCAGCCCGGCAAGGGCCCGCGCACGCCGATGCTGTCGGCCGACCAGATGGCGCTGATCGCCAAGCTGACCGGCATGAAATTCGACCTGAAACAGCTGCCCGAAAACATGCGGGAAAGCATCAAGATCAACCCGAAGGTCTATAGCCTTGTGTCGTCGCCCGCGACCCGCATCGACGGGATGCTGCCCACCGAATACGGCGCGAAGCGCATGATCGACGTCAACCGCTACATGATCGAGCAGTCCAATTTCACGCCCGAGCGCAAAAAAGAGGCGCTGATCGACCTGATGATCCGCCTGCGCCAGCATGCCGACGCGCTGCGCCTGCGCCAGAACGTGCCGATCGAGCTTTACGCCCAGATGGGCGTGCCTGCGATCTATGTGCAGGAAGAAAAGGAAGGCGTGAACAAGGGCATCCAGCGCCTTGATGCCGCCATCAAGCAGATTTACGAAGAGCAGAAACAGCTCTGACACCCCCGGGAGGGCCGTCGATGAATTACAGGTTATACCTTGCCGCGCTGCTGCTCGCAGGCTTTACCTTCACCGCGACACCGGCGGCGGCGCAGGGTTACGCAGGTGTGCTGCCCGCTGAAAATGTCGATTCGTCCGATGACGGCGCGCTGCCCTTCACGGCCACCCAGATGGGCGCGCCGGCCGGCGGCAGCCAGGCGAATGTGACCGACGGCGGCGGCGCTGCGGCGGGCGGCGGCGAGAGCGGCAGTGAGGAACAGGCCTCGGCAGAGGGCGCGGACGTCACGGAGGGCGAAGCGCCCGATCCGAGCGACATCTTCGGCCTGAACGGCGATACCACGCTGTCGACCGACGAGCAAAACCAGCCCACGGGCAAGACCGGCTTTATGGCGATGATCGGCGGGGATGAAAAATCCAAGGATCCGAAAGGAATCGACACCTATGTCGATGAGACGCCTACCGACCTCTACCGCGCGATGGAGGGCTCGGGTTCGGCGCAAAGCGAAGGCGAAAAGGCGCGCCTGCGCCTCAACCGCCAGCTGGAAGCCGCCCGGATCGAGCATGACAAGGAAATCGACGCGATGAACGCGGCGCGCATGCGCGATAACCAGATCAAGGCGCAGGAAGAAATGGACCGCATCACGGCCATCCAGCAAGAAGCCCTGACGAGAGTTCGCGAAGCGAATGGCACGGCCACAGACGAGGACTACGAGGCGCTGAATAGCGCCGGGACGCAGGAAAGCGATACCGGCACCGGCGAGGCCGTTGAAGGCGTGGCAGAAAGCGCCGAAGGCACGGAAGACCTTACCAGCGACGATAACGGCAAAGCCGCGGAATAAGCTTGAACATCCCCGCCGGACCCGAGAAAAAGCGCATCAGCCCGCACCTGCAGGGCGTCATCCTGATTTTGCTGGCGGTAGGGCTGCTCTGGGCGGGGCAGCATTTCGACATGACGGCGCAGCAGGCGCATCACCGCCTGCTGGTTTCCACAGCCAAGGCGCGCGGCGATGTGTTCGAGAAATCGGTGGTCTTCGTCATGCATCACCTTAAATCGGGCGCGACTGGAATCGTGCTCAACAAAAGCAGTGGCGGGCCTGTCGGGGCGGACAAGTTTTTCACGCTGCATACGCCTGAAGCGGCGACGCCGGAAACGGTGGAGCTGAAAGATCTTGGCGTCGCCCTGACCGAGGGCCGCGTGACCGGCAAAAAACTGCTGGCGCAGGTCCCGCCGCCCGCATGGCATGTCACGGTGCAGGGCTACGCGGGCTGGAGCGGCCGGCAGCTGGATCTGGAGATCGATCAGGGCGAATGGCGCATCATTCCCTTCGACAAGGATATTGTCCGGCTGAAGGGGCAAGCGATGTGGGACGCCGCCGACAAGCTGGCTGACGCGAAAGACAAAAAATAATTTTCGTGATTACTTTTTCTTCTCGAAGTTGCAAGGCGTGCAACGCAACTATTTTTTTGCAAAATTGCAGGGCGTGCAACGCACGACTTCGTCGTCCTTCATTTCATAGAACATGATGACGCCGCGCTCGATCGCTTCTTCCAGATAATCCTTGCGCAGGTCTTTCAGCACGGCGGATTTGTTGGCGGCCGTGATCAGCACGTCGCGCGGATTGTCGGGGCTGACCTTGAACTGCGCGGGCGCATCGACGCCGCCGTCGAAAGTGCCGATTTTGTTGATAAGGATGGTGACGCCGGTACGGGCGGCGAACATCACATCGTATTTGCTGATAACTTCAGGGCTTGAACCAGCCATGCAGACACCTCTCCATGCATATTAGCCGAGTCTGTCTTAACAAATGGTTTTCAGCTATAATCAAAGGCGCATGGAAAGTTTAGGTAAAATATTGCTGCGCGGACTGCCAAAAGGGCTGGAAATCGCGCTTTTACAACAGCTTGACGCCGAGGTAAGCGCCCGGCCTGCCGTCGGCTCAGACGGCCATGGGACAACTTCTGCCGCCGGCTCAGGCGGCCATATCTACGATCTCGTCATACAGCCCGGGGATGGCGGTTTCGACCACCCTTTGGGCACGCCGGTGCTGTCGATCGACCTCACCCGCCGCCAGCGCCTTGGCCTGCTGCTGCGCACCGCGCGGCAAATGATCGAGGAGCCGTCATTGCACCTTGAGGATTTCAGAATCGGCCCCTGGCTGTTCCGCCCGCAGGAAAAAACGCTGGAGCAGCAGGACCAGCCGCCGGTAACGCTGACCGACAAGGAAGTGGATATTCTCTCCTATCTCGCCAAGTGCTCGGCTGGCGGCGTGACGGTCGGGCGCGAGGAACTGCTGCGGCGCGTCTGGGGCTATAGCGAAGGGGTCGATACGCATACGCTCGAAACCCACATCTACCGCCTGCGCCAGAAGATCGAGGAAAAAAACGGCGACGCCGCGCCGGCTGCCGCAGGTTCGCCGCAATCCCAGAATTTGCTGGTTACGCTGGAGGACGGCTACCGGCTGAATCTTTAGCCTCGGCCGCCTTCAGAAGCTTCGTCACCTCCTCCAGCACGCGGGCGCCTTTGCGGATATCATGCACCACCTGGTGCCTGTCCTTGCCCTTCACGCTGAGGCGTTTATCGGAGGCGATCGTCAGCACAAGATCCGACAGGCCGAAGAACACCTGCACCGGCCCGCGCCTGATGCGCGCCGACGAAATGTTGCGGTAGGGCTGGCTGATGCGGTCGCGCAGCATGAAGTTTTCGGTGAATTCCAGATGGTCCTTGTAAAAATCGTAGCGCACCGCGCGGCAGTCGAGCCAGCCGAAGAACCACTGCGGCAGGAAGATCAGCGCGATGACCGTGCCGATCACCCATTGCTCGGCTTCCTCGCCCTGCAGATTGAAAAAGTATTTCGCGCCCTTCATCAGCTCGGGCATCAGGAAGACCAGCACCATCAGCGATAACGCAAGGCGCACGGGATGGCGCAGCAATACGAGAAGCGGATTAAAGCGCGAACGCACGGAAAACACGGGTTTTTCGCGCGGCGCGTTGCTTTTCTGCCCTGCGACGGGTATCGCGGGTTTTGGCTGGCTGCCTTGCGGCATCAGGTACCCTGCGGTTGTTGCTGTGGCGCGGGCGCCGCATCCTGCGGCTTGGCGGCGGGAGCGCTTCTGGCGGCCTGCTGGCGGGCGCGGCCTTCGACGATATCGGTGATTTTAGTGAGATAGTTTTTCGCCTGCGGCAGGTCGTAAAGCTCCAGGCCCGCGAAACCGCCGCGACGATAACCCATGGTCGGCACGGAAATATAAATGGTGGTGAGCCGCTGGTGATCCTGCAGGGCGGAGGCGTGCTGGTCGATGCCGGTGATCTCGCTATAGCGCACGCGGCCGCGGCGGCGGTTCAGGTAGAGCTTGAAATACTGGAATTCGAGGTAATCCTCGTGGAAGTTGAAGAGCGTGCGCTGGTAGGCTTTTTTCTTCAGCTCGAAGAAAAAGATCGGCACGCCGAAGCCGCTGACGATCAGGAAGAACCAGTAAGCCGCGCCGGCGGCACGCGGGTTGATGAACGAAAGAATGATGTAGAAAAAAGTTCCCAGCAAAATCGTCAAAACGAAAATGCCCAGCACCGACACGCCGAGCGACTGCAGTAATGTGAGACTGCTGTCGAAAGTGGGACGGACGGAGAGGAGTGGACGCTTCTTTTCCATACCCGCAAGTATCCTATGGCGCGGCATATTTCTCAATAGCTTCTTGGACTTGCCGCCGCAGGCGCGCGCATTTCAAATGATGCGCAAGCGTTCACATCCCCTATTCGGGAAAGCAGCGCGGCTTCTTTTCGATAAAGGGTTATTTCTTGAGCTGGAGCAGGCTGTCGTTCATCGGGTCGGGCGCGGCCTTTTGCATGTTGCTCCACAGCTTCTCTTTGCTCTCGGCGTCAAAAAGATCGATGTGGTCGATGGAGCCTGTCATGACGGTGTATTCCTTGCCGTCTTCCAGCGGCGTCATCCGGTCGGGCGGATCGGCGTAGGTGGGCGAGAAGAAGATGTAGAGCATATAGTCGTTATTCTTGCCGCGCCCCTTGTCGATGGCGAGCGCGGTCGCGTCGTCGGAGGCGTCGATCCACTGGTGCTCGCCCAGCTGCAGGGGAATGAAGGCGTAGTTCTTGCCGCTGTAGACATACTTGAAGTTCATCGCGTCATTGAGCTCGTTGATGATGAAGCCCTTGTTGCGCACGCTGAACGACGACACCGTGACGGGAACCTTCACCACCAGCTTGTCGCCCGCGGTGGTCATCTCGTAGTTATTGCGGAGCGCCATGACCTTGGCGTCCACAACCTTTTCCTTGTCGAAGTCGTTGGCAGCCTTGTATTCGTCGGAGGCGCGCGCGATCCCCTTGAAATCGGGCCGGCGGGCGGACAGCACGTGGTGCAGCAGCATGACCTGTTCAGGCGTCGTGATGCTGGGCGCGGCGGGGGCGCCCATGGGCGTGGCGAAGCCGCCGTACTGGCCCAGGACCTGCGCCTGAGACGTAGACAAGCCCAGCAGCAGCGCGAAACCGACAATGCCGAAAAAAGCCAGTTTTTTCATGGTGCTATACTCCCCCGAACAACATATATTGAATATAGCATGAAAGTTGTTAAAAGCGAGTAGCGGCCCTAAATAGATGAAAAAAGGCAAAAAAGACGATACCGAGGACGCTCGCCTGTGGCGGCATGTAACAAAATCCGTCCGCCCGCTCAAGGAAAAGCCTGCCCCCGCCAAGCCGCCCGTCGTTACGTCAAAACCCAAGGCGGCGACAGAGAAGCCCCGCCTGCCCCCTGCCCCGCCGCCGAAATTCCAGCCCGCCGCAAAGCCCCCTGCTTTCGACAAAGGCGAGGAGCAAAAACTGCGTAAAGGGGCGCGGGAGGTCGAGGCCCGCATCGACCTGCACGGCATGGGACAGGCCGAAGCCTACGACGCGCTCACCCGTTTTATCGCCCGCAGCCGCGGGCGGGATATACGCAACCTGCTGGTCATCACCGGCAAGGGCCGCGTGGGCGGCGGCGTATTGCGGCGGCTGTTGCCGCTCTGGCTGGAGGAAGCGGGGTTGCGCGCAAACATCCTCGCCTTCACGCCTGCGCGGCGCGAGGACGGCGGCGAGGGCGCTTTCTACATTCGCTTGCGGAAAAAATGATTACGGTTTCGGCGGCGGGAGTTTCGCGCTGAATTTCTTGGCCATGCCGTCGCCGATCTCGCCCGGCATGCCGCCAAGCGCCGTCAGGCGTTCGGACGCCGCCTGCAGCGCCTCTTCGCCATAGTCGCGGAAGGCATAGCCGTTCATGGCGGCCTGCCTGCCGTCGCGGTCGAAAAAGATTTCCGTCACGCGCTTCATCTCGAAATTGAAAACGGTGCGCAGGCGTCCGTCTTCCATGTCCTTGGTGATGGCGAGCGTGCGGTTGTCGACCAGACGGCTGTCGGGATAAAGTGGTTTCGGCGGCTGCAGCAGCGCGACGCCGGTGCGCGCCGATGACGCGCGCAGCCCATGCTGTTCCAGTATCGCCACGGTGTCGAAGAAGCGGAGGTCAACCTTGTAGCCATGCGGCGTGCGGGAAAAATACTTGCTGGAACTGTCGGCGCGTTGCGTGAAGACGCGCGGGTAATGGCGGTCGAAGCCCATGCGCGACAGTTCCTTCACGGAGTCGTCTTTCAGCCGGAATTCCAGCGTGAAATGCGGCGGGCCCTGGCGCAACGAAACGTCGAATGAAACGCCCATCAGTTTCAGGTTGCGCGGCTTGCCGTCGTGGCCGACGCTCAGCTGGAACAAGGTCGTATTGGCGGTGGCGACACCGTCCTTGACGGAAAATTCGGTCTGGTCGTCCAGCGCGAAGACGGTTTCGCCTGCCTTGAAGGTGCCGCCGACGGGTTCAATGCCGGAGCCGGGCCTGCCGCCCTCGAAATCGACGATGAACTGGCGGCGCGATTGCGTATCCAGCAGGAAGCGGCGGCCGGTATATCCGGGATCGCCGCTCATGGCACACCTTTGCCAAGGCCGGTGATATTGGCCTTGGGCGTCACGGGCTTGCCGCGGAGCGTGTAGCCGGTGACGGAAGGCTCGCCGCCCAGCTCGACCAGTTTCAGCCGCGCCTGCTCGATCGCCTCGGGCCCGTAGTCGTCGAAGGAGAAATCCTTCACCAGCGCCTGCCGCGGGTTGTTGTGTTCGTAAATTTCCGACACGCGGCGCGCGGCGAAGTTGTAGACAATGCGCAGGTTGCCCGTATTGTCGGGCAGCGGCTTGGTTTCGACCAGCGTCTCGCGGTCGTTCGCCTTGAAGCGGCCGTAATCCCACCAGATATCGCGCAGGTCGTCGAAGAGCTTGATCTTGCGGTGCTGCTGCGCCCAATTCATCCAGCCGCCGACGTCGAGGAAAATATTGCCCTGCGCATGGCGCGCAAAGGCGCGGCCGATATCCGTGCGCCCCTCGGTCACCGCGTTCAGGAACAGCTGGCCGTTATCGAGCCCCGGATCGGCGCCCATCTGCAGCAGCTGTTCGACGGTGTCGAGATTGCCGTCGAAGCGCAGGCCTTCGACCAGCAGGCCGGGTTTCGACGCGGCGCGCAGCGCCTGTGTCAGTTCAACTGCCTGCCCCTGCTCCAGCGCGGCGCGCTGGAGAAGCTTCAGTTCCTCGCCGGTGCCATGCACGGCCTTGGCGTTGAAAATTTCCTGCCATGGATAGATCTTGCGTTCCGCCAGCAGGATCAGCCCGTCGATATCGCAGCGGCCCAGCGTGTAGTGCAGGCGCTGCTGCATCCAGCTGTTGGACTGCATCATCTGCACAATCCCCTTGAAGGGCTCCAGCGCCTTGGTGCGCTCGGCCTCGACCTCCGACATGCTGCGGCTGATGGAGGGCATGCGGCGCGCGGCCTGCATGTCGATGCGCAGCAGCTCGGCGTTCACCTCGTCGGCGCATTCGCGCCAGAGGGCGGGTTCCTTGCTGTTCTTGAAAAGATCGGCGAGAGCCATTACAGCGCCAGCCCGCCGCTTTTCGCGGGCGCATCCGGTTTATCGAGAATGCCTTCGGGCGCGCGCGGGTTGCGGCCTGCGGCCTTCAGCTGGTTGTAGTGCCATTCGATGCTGCCGGCGTCGAATGCGGGGAAGGTGAAGATATGCGCGCCACTGCTGTCGTTCGACGGCAGGACGCTCACGATGCGGTTGAGGAAGTCGAAGGTCACGGTCTGCACCGTATTGCCGATGTTGTCGCGCTGCAAGCTGCGGATCATGTGGTCGCTGATGACATCGAGCTTGTATCGCTCGGGCAGTTTCAGGAAAGCGGCGTTGAAATTCTCGCTGGCAGGCATCGGCCTCGGACCCTTTGAACCATTGGTTTGCTGATAGGCTTTTTGTAGCCGCCGCAGAATCATATGTCAATGCGTTATGGGATTCTAGGGCGTGGTTACGGAAAAGAATTACCCGTTTTGGGGGCGCAAGCCGGGCTTCAGCGCCTTCTGCTTTTCCAGCACGCCGTCCAGTTCGCGGGGGGTTCCGCCGAGGCGAATCAGGCGCTCGCGCCGCGTCGGCCAGCGTCTCCACGTCATATTCGCCGAAGGGGATGCCCTGCATCGTCGCCTGCGCGCCCTGCCCGCTCTCGTAAATTTCATGCACGCGGCGCGAGCGGAAATTGAAGAGCGTCTTGAAGACGCTGGTGCCCTTGGCGTCGGGAATGTATTTAGCCTCCATCACCGTCTCGGCGTCGATCTTGATATGCGAGGTGCGCGCGAGCGCTTCCTGCACGCGGCCCAGCTGCGCGAAATTCTGTTCGCGCTGCAGCGCATCCATCACGCGCTGCACGGTCGACGACGATGCGCCGTGCTCTAACAAAGGTTTAATACAATCCGCTTCATGCTTGCGCAGCGCGTATTCAAGCCATTTGCCCTCGGCGTAATTCGGGTCGCCGCCCCATTTCAGCAGCTGCCGGATCGCGTCGGGCGAGCGTTTGGTGGGCATGCCGGCGACTTCGGTCGGGTTCAGGACCCAGCTCAGCATCGGGCTGAAATCGACTTTCGCGCCCGGGCCCGGTTCTTTCGTATAGGCGGCCTGGAGTTTCTGCAGCTCGTCCACCTCGCCGCGCACGACGCGACCGGTCATCGGCATCCACCACGGCAGGTGGCCCGCGCGGCAGAGCAAAATGCATTTATCGGGATCAAGCTGGCCGAAGGTAAAGACGCGCCGGTCGTTCGTCCATTGCGCGGTGTCGTTCACGGCGGTTTTCAGCAATTGATCAAGTTCCGGCGACAGGCCGGTGTTGAGCGTATAGGTCGTGACGTCTTTCAGCAGCTGCGAAAGCCTGTCCGCCGTTTCCTGCCACTGGGGATTTCCCGGCACGTTGCCCGCCTTGTTTCAAAAAAATGTGAACCGGCGGCAGTATCGCAGGGTGCATAACGATATGTCAATGCGTTATGGGTATATCCGGATTCTGAAAATTAAAGAGCGCGGGCCATGCCGAAATTGCCGGCATGGCGGTAGGGCTTGGGCTTGCCGCCCAGTTTTTCGAGCGCCTTCTGCGCCGCGTCCACCGCGCCGGAGTCGTAGTCCTTGAAAGACGCGGAGGTCATGGCGACGGCGACGTCCTTTGCGAGGGGCTGCACAGTCACCTCCTGCACGCGGCGCTGGGCGAAATTGAAATAGGTTTTCAGCGTCGCGCCGTCGGGCGAGAAGGTCGCCCGCAGCAATGTCTGGTCGTCGACCCTGCCGTCCAGCGTCATGCCGCGCAGCGCTTCCTCGACCACTTTCGCCTGCGAAGAATTGTTCTGCTGCAAATCCAGATAGACGCGGGCGACCGTGGTGGCGTCCGCCCCGTGCGCGACGAAACAGCCGACGCCGGTCGCATTCAGGCTGCGCATGGCTTTTTCCAGCCAGCTGCCCTTGTCGTGGTTGACGTCGGCGCCCATGGCGAAAACCGTGTCGAGCAGCGTATTGGTGAGCTTGTTGCTATAGCCTTCGACAACCGCGTGCGGATAGCAGACCCAGGTCATCATCGAATTGGCGGAGGGCTGCTGTAATTTAAGCGCCTCGATCCGGTCATGCACTTTTTGCAGTCCTTCGATATCGCCCGCATAGGCGCGGCCGGTCTTGACGATCCACCAGTGCAGCGCGCCCGCCTCGCAGAGCAGCAGCGCCTTGTCGAGCGCCAGTTGCGCGCCTATGAAAACCTTGAAGTCGGCCTGATCCTTGTCCAGCGCGCCCAGATCGGTGAAGGCCTTTCTGGCATCTTCCGGCACGACGGGCTTGCCCTTGTCATCGACGCTCACGCCCGCCGCCAGCTGCTGGTAGGCAGCGAGACGCTTGTTCCATTTCTCGAGCGGGGTTTCGGGTCTTTCGGGCATCGCGGGCTCCGGCTCCTCGTCCGGTTCGGGGATTTCGACTGTCTTTTTCTTTCTGAGCCACATGTCCCGCCATTATCGGGGAGGCGCGTTAATATGTCAAATGATTAGAGTGCTTTAGAATCAATGCTCTAGCTATTGCCTCATGGCTTTGCAGGGGAACCTCCCCCTTCCCGCAGCCATTGGCAGGACATTGTCTATCTTGCCGGGAGAACCTCTATGCGTTGGGAACAAGGCCGCCGTAGCAGCAATATCGAAGACCGCAGGAGTGGCGGTGGAGGCGGCGGCGTCCGTATCGCGGGCGGCGGCGGCGTGCTGTTGCTGGCCCTGCTGGTTTATCTGGGCGGCGGCGATCCGACCAGCATCCTGATCAACGCCACGCAGATGAACAGCGCGCCGCGCCTGTCGCCGGAGCAGGAAGCGCAGCAAAAGGATTTCGTGTCATCCGTGCTGGCCAATACCGAAGACGTCTGGGGCGCGATTTACCGCGAACAGGGCGGCAGCTACCGCGCGCCCGTGCTGGTGCTGTTTTCGGGAGCCGTTGAATCGGCCTGCGGCACGGCCAGCGCCGCGGTCGGCCCTTTTTACTGCCCCGTCGACCAGAAGGTCTATCTCGACCTCTCGTTCTTCCATGATCTTGCGAACCAGCTGAATGCGCCCGGCGACTTCGCCCGTGCCTATGTGGTCGCGCATGAAATCGGCCACCATGTCCAGTTGCTGGAGGGCACCGCCGCGCGCGTGCGTACCGAGCAGCAACGCCTGCCCGAGAGCGCGGGCCGCGCGTTGTCCGTTAAAATGGAATTGCAGGCAGATTGCTATGCCGGTGTCTGGGCCGCCCATGCGCAGGCAAAATTCGACATGATCGAGCCCGGCGATATCGACGAAGCCCTGAACGCCGCCAGCCAGATCGGCGACGACCGCCTGCAGCGGCAATCACAAGGCTATGTGGTGCCCGACGCCTTCACCCACGGCAGCGCGGCCCAGCGCCACGACTGGTTCGCCCGCGGCTTCCGCGAGGGCAAGACCGCGGCCTGCAATACGTTTTAAGGTTCAAAAAAACCCAAACAATTTACTCCGACCCCTCTGGCGGCGAAATCGGTACGCCCCATGCACTTTCGTATACTCCTAAAGGAAGATACGACCGCGCAAGTGATGAATCAAATATTACAACAAGTTCATCCGGCATGTATTCGATGGATGCCCTGACTTGACCCAGCGCGATGACAACAGAACCCTCCGGAAAGCCGATGCGGATCGACCACAATGATTCAGGGCAATCTTCCCCTGAAATTTGCCAAGAAGCTGCGACCGATGTGATGCTGTGACCAATATGATTGCGCCAAGCTTCGCGCTCGGCTGCCTCGAGAACCTCGTCAATAGTTCCCGAGTAAGCCTCCTCCGCCAGTAGCGTCAGGCCTTCGAGTGCGCCTGTCATGGCCCATGTAACGACCACCTTGCCACGGTCAGCAAGATCGAGAACAACGGCGGCAATATCATCATCCACGCCTTCATGTCCGCTGGTGTAGCCTTTTTCCTCCCCCCAAGGAAGATACCGATAGGTTACCCCCGCCAGCCGCGCGTCTTTGAGAATATCGAGTACCGCGCTATCCGCGCGTTTAATCGGGATAAATGTGACCATTGGCACCAAACAGGCCAGAGTGCGGACGCGCGACTATTCTCAAAACCCGAAATTCTTGCGGGGTGCGTCGCGCATCGGCGGCTTGCTGGTGTCGTCGCCGCCCTTGATAAAGGCGTGAATGCCCGAGGCCCAGCCCAGCACCATTTCCACGGCGTCGCGCATATGGATGCCGAATTTCTTCAGCTTGGGCGCTTCTTCCTTGGGCAGGTGGTTTTTGTAGAATTTTTCCACGCGCTTGCCGGTCTTTTCGGTCAGGCCGGAATGGCGGGCGTCGTCGAACGACATATTGGGCAGGTGATCGTTCAGGTAGGATTTGCCGCGATGCTGGATGCGGTCCTTGATCCACTGGCTGTCGACATCCTTGCTGAAGTTTTTCTGCAGCCAGGGGAAGGAGCCTTTCAGCTTGGGCGCGTACATTTCGGCCCATTCGATATGCGCGTCTTCATAGAACGTGCGCAGGTAGAAGTTGTCGTAGAAAGCTTCGTAGGCAGCCGCCACCGATGCGCCGTTCTGCAGGTTCTTTTCGTTGATCAGGACCTTTTCGGCGGCGAGGATGATATCGGGGAAGCGTTCGCGCATCTGCATCAGCGGGCCCTGCAGCGTCATCTGGTCTTTCGGCCCGTCGGGATCGCCATAGGCGAGTTCGAGAGCAATCTGCGACTGCTGCGCGTAAGCGTCAGCCTCGATCGCAAAGGACATCTTGATCCCCACTTCCGGCTTGTGGCGGGTGGAGGGGAAAAGATCGTGGCGCGAGTTCTGCACCGCGTGAACCGATTCATGGCCCAGCAGCAGCGCGACGTATTCGGGATTGTCATGGCCGCGCAAAATGATCAGTTTGTCTGACGGATCGCAGAGGCCGCCGGCGCCGCGGTCGCCCGTGCGTTTGTCGTCAAAGACGATGCGGTAGCCTTCTTTCGTCAGCTGTTCCAGCACGTCGCGGCCCGTGGGGCTCTGCGACAGGATAAAGACAGCGTCTTCCAGCACGCGCGCGTTGCGTTCTTCTTCTTTTTCAAGCAGGGCCTTGCGGCGGGCTTTTTGCGCGTCGTTGGCGAAGGGATCGGGTTTTTCGTTCTGGATGGTGCCGATGAAATCGACCTGCACCGGCGGGCGCGCATAAGCGCGGCGCGTCTGGCCGTCTTCGGTGATATTGACCGCAAGCGTCCAGTCGCCGCGGTCTGGCGGCCCAGACGGAGACGATGGCACAGGCGCGCCAGCCTGCGGCGGTAACGTCACTGACATCCCCGGCCCCTTTGAGGAGAGGTCCAGGAACTTTGGCGTAATCTTTTCAGGCAAACGCGACATGATAGACCCCCGGTACACACCCGACATGTCACGCCGTTCGATACGTCTATCTGAACACAGGATAAGAAAATCTGTCCAGAATTATCCACAGTAAGACATAATAAACGGCGCAAGTTGTCGTCTCTTGAGTCGTGATAATAAGGATGAATGCTTAATATTCCGTTGTTTTCCCATAATGCATGGAGTTGATCCGGCGGGGTGTTTATGTTAAAAATTCGGCCCATGGAAGATAACGATGAATTCAAAAAGGCCGCACTGTCGGGCCTCGATTTGCGCAGCTCGAATCCCGCGATCGCGCAGCTGCGCAACAAGTTCCTGACCGCCGCGCGCACGGGCGATACGCGCGTGCTGAAGCAGGCGGTGGAAGCCTTCCCGAAAGACATCGACATCCGCATCTTCAACACCACGGCGCTGCATGCCGCCGTCATCCGCAAGCAGCCGCAGGCGGTGACGGTGCTGCTGCAGGCGGGTGCTTCGCCGAACGTGAAGGATATGGACAGCGTGTCGTCGCCCATGCATGAAGCGGCGCAGAACAACGACACCTTTACGCTCATCCAGCTGATCCACAAAGGCGGGCAGGTGAACCTTTCCGGCCTCTACGGTACTCCCGCTAAATTCGCCGTCGACGCGAACGCGACCAAGACGCTGGCCGTGCTGCTGACCCATGGCGCGGCGGCGATGAAATTCGACGATGACGGGCATACGCTGCTGCACCGTGCGGCATTGATGGGACGCGCGGAAAGCCTTGATTTACTGCTGTCAAAAGACCTCGACATCAATGCGCGTAACCGCGACGGCCAGACGCCCCTGATGGTGGCGGTGCAGGAGGGCAAGGTTACTTGCGCCAAAACTTTGCTGGAGCACGGGGCGGATTACCGCCTGGTTGACGACATGCGCGATACCGCGCTCGACATGATCGAGGGCAATGGCGGCAACAGCGAAGCCACGGTCGAGGCCCTGCAAAAACTTTTCCGCGCGCGCATCAGCCGCGATGCCGCAGAGGCCGCCGCGCCCTTCAACGACGGCGCTGAAAGCAAGGTTAGCGTGCGCCGCCCCTTAGTCCTTAAAAACAAACCCGGCCCCCTGCGCTAGGCAGGAGCCGGGCTGCTGACGTAAAAACTCCCCGTAAAACTACTGGGGACGCAGTGAGGAATTGCCGACGGGATGAACCACTTTCAGTTTCGCGCCTGAAGGCGTGGTTTCTTCCGTCACAGCGGGAGTGTCGCGCTTGTCTGCTGCTTCAGTCCCGAATTCCGCTGCCGGTTTAGGTTGCGTGTGCATCATTCTATGATACCTAAATTTCGTTAAAATTTTTACATAATCATGATTTTTATTAGCCATATCAATGGCTTGGGGGAGGATATTTTTCCTTGCAGTGCAACAAACGAGAGAGACTCGGGAATAATTCCACATGCATTGACATAACGTTCGTAAATTCCTATAAACGATAAGGTTTTCCGGCAAAAACACGGGTTTTTCGAGTCGAAATAATGTCGATTTCGGGGGGCCTTCAGAGGGTGAAAGGACAGGCTATGGACGCGTTCAACAAGCCCGCTGCGCCTGCGCAAACCCCGCCCGAGAGCCCTTCCGATGCGCTCCTGAAGGCCATCACGAAGACCCGCCGCAACCTGTCCTTCGTCGATGCCGTGAAGCGCCGCGACTGGACGCTGGCAACAAAATTACAGGAAGAAGGCGCCGATATCATGCACCGCGACCGCGCGGCGCTGAAGGCCATGACCGGCTGCGACGACGCCGCTGCCGCCGACCTGCTGGAAAAAACCCGTGTCGGCGGCTATCCGCAGGCCTTCGGCTATACGATGATTGCGGCGATCAAGAACGGCAACCGCGCGACTTTCGACCATATCATGCTGAAAAAGCCCGATGACAGGCTGCTGAACGACGCGCTGTTCACAGCGCTCCGCGAAGACAAAACCGATATGGCCGATGTGCTGATGAAGCATCTTGCGCCCGAACGCTACAACGACGCCGTCGTTTTCGCGCTGATGGTGCACCGCCCCGCCGAGTACGACAAGCTCATCGCGCGCTTCCCCGACATGGAAGACGCGCTGATGCTCTTCGCCAATGCCTGCGCCATCAACAATATCCCCGCGATGGAAAAGAGCCTGGCCATGGTGCAGGCCAAGGCCGAAACGATCACCCGTTTCCTGCGCGCCGACGACTGGTTTGACGGCAACCGCGGCATGATGGTGTTGCGCGACGTGGCGATGCATGTGCTGGACAGCGGCCATCTGCCCAGCATCAACGGTTTTATCGACGCCTTCGACAACAGCAACCTGTTGCCGGGCTACATGATTATCGCGGCCGCCGCCGGCATGGCAAAGGAACATCCGCAGGTATTGCCGCATCTGCTGGATAAAATGCAGGTGCAGGCCGGTTTTGCCGCCGCGATTGTCGCTTCGTCAGCGGGCCCCGCCAAGGCAGAGGCCGCGCGCGTCATCATCGACAAATATCCGGACGAGGCGAAAAAATCAGCGCCTGCGCTGCTGCGCCTGCTGGCGAGTGCGGAAGCCGAACAGCCCTTTTTCGACGCGATGAAGGACGGCCTCGAACTGCCCGCCGAGGGAAAACAGCGCGCCGCGATCCTTGCCGCCGCGCTTGACGCGGGCCATGCAAAAATAGCCGCCACGGTCGAACAGGGCATGGCTTTCAATGCCGAAGAAATCAAGGCGCTGCAGGACGCCCGCAGCCTTGCCGCCAAATGCAAGGCCGCCGAAAAAACCGGCGACTGGCATGCGGATAACGACACGCTGTTCTGGGACGCGATGTCGGATGGAAAATTCGATGTCGCGGCAGCCGTGCCCGCCGATAAACCGCTGCAGCCGCCGACCAAATGGCGCGTTTCATACATCGTCAATTCCATCGTCGCCAAGGGCGATATGGATCTACTGGGCAAGACGCTTGCCCGCACCGCATGGGACGATGAAACCACAAAGGCCGTGGTCGAATCCTGCATGCAGTCGCCGGAAACATTAAAACAGGCCGATCTGCTGCAACCGCTGCCGCGCACGCTGACCGATAGCGATATCAACCGTTTCGTCACGCCGACAGATCGGGGCGGCGAGGTGCTGGCCCTGCTGATGGAGCGCGGCTATGTGCTGGACGATAAAACCGCGTCCTACGCGCTGACCCGCGCGCTGGTGCAGGATTGCAGGGAAACCGCCACCTACCTGTTGTCGCAGGGCGTCAAGCTGGGCGCGGGGCTGAAAGACGCGCATTGCAACGCCATCGAAAGCGGCGCGGGCCCGGCCACCATGGATATCGCCGAACGCTGGATTGCACGCGCGGCCGTCAAGCCGATGCAGCAGCGCGACATGGTTTCCGCCGCCTATGCCGATTGCATGGTGGAGATGATCAGGAGCGTCGATGCAGCCTTCAACCCCGAAAGCCTTGCGGCTTTGAAAGATGATAAAGGCAATAGCGTGCTGGAAATTCTGGGCGCGCATGGCAGGCTATCCGATATCCTGGTGCCCGAGCTGTGGAAAGACCGCAACGCGGAAAGCTTCATCAAATCAAACACGCCGCCCTGCTACCACGCGCAATGCGATTTCGCGGGGCTGACATCGGGCATCGCGCAGATCAGATTGAGGGAACGCGCGGCCGGCCTGAAATTCAAGCTGAAATAGGAATAAAATGCCCGGCACCCCCACCTTTCAAGACGTATTGGACGAGCAATTGATCGAGGCCGCGCGCGCCGGAAATTCCGAAAGCTTGCGCGACAAGATCAAGGAAGGCGGCGACCCCAACCGTTTCCACGGCGCGGCGCTGATGGCGGCCGCCCAGCGCGGCCATGTGGCGATTGCGAAGGTGCTGAACGCCAATGGCACGATGGAGCAGTGGAAAGACGAGGCGATGACGGAGGCCGCGGCGGCGGGCCATTCCGAATTCGTGCGTTACCTGATCGCGCAGGGCGCGAACGTGATGCATGCCGAAGGCGCCGCGCTTTATACGGCGGTCGACAACAACCGCCTTGGCGTCGTCAAGGCGCTGCTGGATTCCGGCGCCGATGTGGATGCAAATAAAGGCACTTTATTGTGCATCGCCATCAGCCACGGCCGTGCCGATATCGCCCGCGCCTTTATCACCCATGGCGCCGACCCGCGCCGCACGTTCAAGGACAAGAACGCCTATCAATGGGCCGAAGAAACCGGCATGCGCGCATTGATCGAGGAAATGCAGGATTTCAGGAGCGGCGAGGATTTCAAGGGCCCCGAATGGTTTGCGCTGCAAACGCCCGCCGACCTCTGCGCCGAAATGGAAACGCGGTCGGGCCGCACGGGGCTGCATCTGGCCGCCCGCGCCGGCTGTTTCGAAGCGGCGGTGGAGGCCTTCAATGCCGCCGGCGTGCCGCTGAAACCGCAAGACCTGCTGAAAAAAACGCAGGGCGGCGATTCAGTCCTCGGCCTGCTGGGCGATACCGGCGAGCTGTCGAAAGCCTTCAACGCGCATATCTGGGCGGGCCGCAAGGGCGAGATGCTGGAGCTCTACCGCAACCTGCCCGAAAAACACCGCGAGCAGCTTGACGTGAAAACCCTTTCCGCCGCCATTGATCATCTGGCGCTGAAGGCGCAGGCGCAGAAGTTCAGGCTGAAATAATAAATCAAAATTACGCTTTATTTTCCTCTCCTTTGGGAGAGGAAGGGGCCCGCAGCTTTATATGCGCAGGCGTCAGCCTGCGGCGCGCGGGAAGGTGAGGGTACTCCGTGACGCAATACCTGTAAGTACCCCTCACCTCCCCCCCACGCTGCGCGCGGGTCCCCCCTCCTCTCCCAAAGGAGAGGAGGGATAAAGAAAAACCCCGACATCTCTGCCGGGGTTTTTTATCTTTATGTTTTCGCGGGTGGCGTGCCCGTGCCGCCGGCGGGCGGCGGGGCTGCCGCGGCGGCGGGTGCCGCGGGCGGAAGGGCCGGAGCCGGTTTTGGCTTGGGGATCTCGATATCCTCGATCTTCGCCTTGGTGAGCGCGATCAGTTCTTCGCAGATCTTTTCGGTCACGGCGCCGACGTTGGCTTCTTCGGCTTTGCCGCGTTCGGAAAGCTCGGCCACGCGGCGTTTCAGTTCGTTACGCGCGGAGCCGCCCGGGAAGTTCGCGCCCAGCAGGCGGCGGGCGGTGGATGCGCCGAGTCGCGTGTAGAGGCGGTTACGGATGGCGACGTCCTCGACCGTGGTCGAGAAGGCCCAAAGCTCAAGCGGGCCCAGCGTGTTGATCAAGTGCTGTTCGTATTTGCCGTCGACGGTGCCGAGGACGAGCAGCGCGGGTGCGCCGCCGGCTTTCGGGCCGGTCAGTTTGTGGCGGATGATCCAGCGGGCGGTATCGGTCAGACCGAACCGTTTCTGGGTGTTGTCGACCGCGCCGTCGGAGATGGCGGTACCGAGAACCCAGACGCCCGTTGCCAAGTCGACCATGTCGTCGTCGAAGTCGTCCAGCATCTGGGAGGCAAGGATGATCTGAATCCCGCGCTTACGGCCCTCGCGGACGTCACGGATAATCTGGTGACGCACCGATTTGGTGCGCGAGGTGCGGTGGAATTCGTCGTAGCAAAGGCGTTTCGGCGTTTCCGAGAATTCGCGCAGGCGCTTTTCGTGATAGACGCGGTATTTCGGCTGCATCTGCGAGAGCGCTTCCTCGTTAATCCACCAGGGCGTGACAAGCGCGTGGCGCGCCAGCATGTACATGATGGCCGTCTGGCGGTCCGACGCGGCGTCGCCGGCGGGGCAGACGTCGGCCAGGTCGAGCGCGCAGACCCGCGTTTCGGCAAGCGAGAATTTCGTCACCGACGATAGAATCGGGAATTCGCGAACCGATGATGTGATCATACGCTCGAAGGCGTGAATGACGCCCTCGGAAGATGCGCCGATCGAGGTTTCTTCCAGCAGGTTTTTAATCTGCGGGCGGCGGGCGGCGGCAACCGAGTCGCCCAGCGTCGGCATCGCGTAACGCTGCGCGAGCGCGGCTTCATACGTCGCACCCTTGTCGAACAGAAGATCCACCACGTCCCACCAGTAGGCGGAGGGCGGCAGCGCGAGCTCGAACTTGCGGATCGCTTCGTCGATCGCGGGTTCGATACGCGGCAGATAGGGGCGCGGTTCGGCGTTCGACATCTTGTCGTCGCGCCAGCGGAACATTTCGTCGACCACCATGCCCGACAGCTGGGCGATACCGTCGTAGGGTTCGGCCTGGCCGGGCGGCGTGCAGAGCAGCGTGAGAAGCTCGTTCAGGAACGAACGCTCGGAGATCTGCGGATAGCGCATGCCCAGTTTGGTGTCGAACGGGTTAATGGCGAACTGGTTGTTCATCTGCAGGCGGAACGAGGTCACGTCGGAGCGGCGGTTTGCGGGCAGAGCGTCCTTCAGCAGCGAGACAAGGCCGGCCGATGACGGGCCGATGTCGATGACCGCGATGAAGGGCAGCTGCGACACACCCTGCGTCAGGCAGGTGCCGAGGTTGAGCGTGTTCATCAAGACGGATTTACCGCCGCCGGGCTGGGCGAAGACAAGGTCGAACCATGTCGTGGTGACGTTGGTACCCGTCTGGTAGGGCCAGACGCGGCCGTCGGGCGTACGGAACAAAATCGAGCCCTTATCGAAGGGCGACGACGCGCGCTGCCAGGGCATCAGCTTCATCACTTCATAAAGCGGGCAGACCGCCGGCGGGGCGGTGGAGGCGCAATGGATGCCGAGCGCGGAGGACATGACCTGTTCCAGCGGATCGCCGGAGATGTGCGAGACCTGCGCATAGCCCCAGGATTCAGCCGACTGGGTCAGCGCGGAAAGACGGTCTTCCATCAATTCCATGTTGCCCTTGGGCGCCCAGGTGCAGAAGGAAATACGCATCTTGACGACAGGCATGGAGCGCGCGACTTCGGTCAGCGCCTCAAGCGCGTCTTTCACAAGTTTATTGTCGGCGTTGGTGACGGCGAAGATGGAGGACAGGAAGGCCTGCATGGCCATGCCCTGAATGCCGCCGCCTTCCAGCAGGAAGGAAATGCGGAAGGGACAGTTGGCCTCCGACATACGCGCCAGAAACGCGGGGAAGGGCAGCGGATCGGTCGGACCCAGCACCATGTCGACGCCGCCCCAGAGATATTTGCCCATTTCGACCACGTGGTCGTTGATGACGCGGGCGCCCGACATGATGATCTGCTGGCGGAGCGTCGGCCAGAGAATTTCCGACATGTCGCGCTTGTTTTCGGGTGCGCGCACGGGGATTTTGTCGCCGGGCAGGAAGGCGCGCCAGTTGCTGTCGGGGTTATGCTGCAAAATGTTCGCGCGGATGGTGGCGAGCGCGTCGTGCACTTCCATCTCGGCGCACTGGATGCCCATTTCCTTCAGCGAAACGGAGGTCGCGACGACGAAGGATTTGTGGCGGGTGCGCAGGCCCTCGATGCCGGCGTAAGGGTATTGCGCGTCGTCGGCCTTGACCCATTTTTTCTTGCGCGCGCGTTCCGCTTCGCGGGCGAAGTCGGATTTCGACAGCACCGCGGGGCGCGTCCAGAGCACGAAGTAAATTTCTTCCCAGGCGATATAGCGCGCAAGGTTTTTCGCGCGCTCGACGAAGATGTCCTCGATCTCGAGGCCGACGTTCTTGGCGGCGGTATAGTTGGGGCGCAGCAGTTTCTTCAGCTCTTCGCCGATGCGTTCGGGGTTGCGGCTGAAATACACCTGCATGGCGTGGCCGGGGCGGTCGAAGCGGGCGCCCAGCTTCACGACGCAGTCGTCGAGAATTTTCTTGTATTCAAGGTCGCCGATGATCTGGCGCGCGCCGTCGATGCGGAGCAGCGTGACAAGGGAGCCGTCTTCGGAGGCAAGCGTGGTTTCGTCGTCGGCGGTTTCCAGGCGGATGAAGCTTTCCACCGGAATGCGCAGCAGCCTGACAACCGGCCGGAGAATATTGTCGAATAAGCCCATGGTGACCCCTTAACGATGCCGCGGCTGGCTGTACGTCCGCGCCGCCGAATCCCCTCGGCTGCGCGTCACCCGCGGCAGATTTACTATTTATACCAGAAGCTTGCGTTCAAGAAACAGATGAAAATGGGGGTTTATCCCAAAAAACGCATACATGCTCCGCATGCAAACCACAGCCCCTGTTACCCCGCGATAATGTTGTAATATGGGACGCGGCGGCGGTTTTTCCAGCCGGATGTCATATACTTTTGGAGAGGAAAATCAGCCGGCCTTTTCAGTCACGGGCGGCGGATTCTGTGAAGTGCCCGTTGCCGGCGCGGCAGCTGCCTTTTCCTTCACATCATAGAACATCTTGATCCAGCGGCGCGGCGGCACTTCGCCGAAGGGCCCGTCCTTTGATCTCCAGTAGGCGAGGATCTGCGGGAACTGGTTGAACTCCAGATCGCCTTCCTTGATGATCCGGCGGTCGAGCGGCAGGATGCGGAAGGATTTGAACTGCTTGTTGCGGTTTTTATATTCCGGGCCCTCGAGGAAATCCTGCAAAACGGTGGCGAGGATTTTCGGGCTGTCGGTGCCAAGGCGGTTCTTGGCTTCTTCCTTGCGCGCCAGCAGCGCTTCCATCGCGTCGCGGGCAGCGTCGGCCATGGGGCCTTGTGAAATGCGGGCCACGTAAATCGCGCGGCAGAGGTGGTGAAGCGCGGCCTGCCCGATTTCAGGCAGCCAGACGACGGCGCCGGATTGCATGCGGTCGATGCGCTCGATGTGGAAACATTGGTGGCAGAAGGTGCAGGCGGTGGCGTAATCGTCAGGGCCGGTGGCCTTGTCGCCCTTGCCGACGAAATTGCACTCTTGATATTTCTTGGACTGGAAGCCGCAATAACGGCAGGTATTGTCGTCCCGGGCGGCTACTTTCTGCCGCAGTTCGTCCGAGGGACGATGGACATCGGGAGATAAAATACGCCCGGCATCGGATAATGAGCTGATGCCGGGCGATATTTTTATAAAGGCCATCTCGAAGTTTCTTTTGGCTTACGTGAAGATCGTCACGCTGTCCATCAGAAGGGCCGAGCCGTTCAGCTTGGTGAGCGAACCGTTCGAGATAGAACCCTGCATGGCTTGTTGGATGAAGGGGAAGGCCAGCAGACCACCGCCAGCGGCGATACGAATGAGACCGTCCTTCATTGCAGCCTGGGCCGGGTTGTCAACGTGCGCCTTCAGCTTGAAGATGCCCGCGACGCCGAGACCAGCGCCACCGATCCAGCACACCGTAGAGATCAGGTTGTTGAAGCCCGATGATGCGGTGATGATGTTCTGTGACATGTTTTTGAATGTGAGCGCGGCGAATGCGTCCGAGCTCGAACCGACCATCATACCCACAGTGGCGACAGCGGCTAATTTATGCATAGTTTTCATTGTAGTCCTCCTTCACTTACACACATTGTTATTATAGTAGCATATTTTTTTCTAATATCTACTAGTTAGTAAACGTCAGCGAGCTCACGCCAACGGTGGTCTGGAGTGCGTTTACCAGCTCACCGAGGTTTATGGCTAAAGCGCCGCCGAACAGGAACGTCAGGCCTGCCGAGAGACTAGCGGTGGGGCCTTGTCCACCGTCGGCAAAGTTTTTCAAGACGAACCATCCTCTGATGAAAGCGATGTAGCCGACGATCATGACGAAGACCTCCACCCCTTCCAAAACTTTTTCGATCTTGCCGCGGTCAGTCGCGTTCGTGATGACGTTGGGGTTGATCGTCGCGTTGGACATAAGGTTCGCGTCACCGAAGATAGACGAGGTGAAGGAACCCATGCTGTCGCCGAAGGAGAACAGCGCGCCCGAGGCGATGAATGTCATAATGGTACCGAAGCCGGCGGGACCGCGCGGGCCTTCCTCCATCCTTTTGGTGAGGCGGGAGATACCGACCAGCAGCAGCGCGATACCCGAGAGGTAGGCGAAGGCGGTCAGCAGGTTTTCAATCGGGCCGCCGATGTTCGACATGACGTCGACGACCATTTTGTCGAGACCACCCGGGGTGAGCGTCGCCGTCGTGAACGACGTCGCATCGATGCGGTTGGAGCCCACGGCGGCGTTACCGAACAAAGATCCGCGCACCGCGTTGGTGGTGAAAGGAAGCGAGAGGAACATGCCGCCCGCGACCATGCGTTTCACGCCGGCCGACACAGGCGTCTGCTGCGGGTTGTCGACGTGATCCTTGAACTTGAAGATCGCGGCCGTGCCCAGGAATGAACCCATGATCCAGGCGACGGTCGAGAACACGCCCTGGAGCTTGCCCCAGGAGAACATCGTGTTCTGGATGATGTTACCCAGTTTCTGCTGCGCGAAAGCGTCTCCGCTGGTTGTCACGAGGACAATGGCAGCGATTAGTACAATTTTATAGAAATGACGGTACAGCATAAACACACCCTCTTCATGCTATAACAAAAAGCGTATATCTTTAATTAGAGCACTTTTTGGTTATAGTGGCAAACAGGCCTGCGCCTTATCCGCCTTCTTCTATTATCTATCTAATTGATTTATATAAGATTAATATTCACTACATCTATGGGAACAAAAGATAAAATTCGACTCAAATTTGGCAAAAATCCCCCCTGGTACTTGCGAATCGTTCTCAAAATCTGACGAGTCTCTGTCATAAAACCACCTCTTCTGCCGGGGCGAATAACACTCTAAGTGAGTATTTTACATATACCTTATATAGGGGCGTGGCGGAGGGGGTGAAGGGCGGCAGGCGATTCTCTGCCTGCAAGGGCCGTCAAAAAGAAAACCCCAGCTGTAACGCCGGGGCTCTCTTTAAATCCAGAAGCAATATTTTACTGGCTCACGCGGCCCTGCGTGCCGGCGACAACCCAGCGGCCGGCCGCATCGCGGTCGATCGCCGTGATCTTGCCGACGCCTTTCAGCGTGTCGCCGACATTGACCGTCTTCAGCTCGCTCGAGCCGGGCGCGGCAACCCAGGCGGTGCCGGGCTTGGCGGATTTCAACACCCATTTAGGCGCGGCCGTGTTCACGACCACAGCGGCCTTCGGTTTCGCCTTGACGACGCGCGGCTTGGCGACGACAGGTTCGGCAGCTTCGACGGGCGCGGTCGCCTGCGTCTCCGCGTTAGCGGCCTTTGCTTCAGCGGCAGCAGCTTTCGCAGCCGCTTTGGCGGCGGCTTTCGCTTCGGCAGCGGCGGCCTTTTCCTCGGCAGCCTGCGCTTTTGCAGCAGCCTTGGCGGCAGCAGCGGCTTCGCGTTCGGCGGCGCGCGCGGCAGCGCGTTCAGCCTTGTCGGAGGCCATCGCGGTGATCGAGGAACGCAGCGCGGCGATGTCTTCCTTGGAGGCGAGACCCGACACAGCGGCCTTCACGCCGCTGATGTCTTTTTCCAGCGCGTGCAGGCGTTTTTCCAGCGCCTCGACCTTGCCGGCCAGCGCAGGATCGACAGCGGCGGCGACAGCCGTTGCCGTCGCGGCGGTTGCGGCAGCGGCGGCGACCTCGGCAACTGCTTCGACCGGCACGGCCGGCGCGGGATCTACAACCGGCGCCGCATCGGCGACCGGCGCAACGGGCGCGGGATCGGCAGAGACAATGGCGGAAGGATCTGTTTCAGCCGGCACCGTCGCGGCAATTGCGGCGGGATCGGCAGCAGAAGGATCAGCCGCAGGAACGGCGGCAGGATCATTCGCCGGCGGCGTCGCCAGCACGTCGATCATCGCTGTCGGATCGGCAGCAGGCGCTGCCGGATCGGCAAGAGGCGCGGGCGCGGTGGGATCGACAAGGGGAGCAGGCGCGGCAGCCGTTTCGGCGGGCGCTGCAAATCCGGCGTCGGCCGGCGCAGGATCAAGCGAGGGCGCACCCGGCATCGCCTGGGCCGTATTCGCGGCGCCGAAAGCAGCGGCAGGATCGGCGGGCGCGGCAGCCGTGTCGGTCGCGGGGCTGAGCGTGGAGGGCATCATCGCATCGTCTGCGCCGGCGGCGGATTTTTCCTTCACTTCCTTGTTTTCGGACTCGGGCACGGCGGCGCCGTCCCATTTTGCGTCAACCGTGGTCTGCGGCGGGATGGCATCCGCGCCCGTGGCGGGCGTCACCGGCGCGCCGTTGGCGTCGACGGCGGCGGTCTGCGTGCCGACGGCCGCCGGATCGGCGGGAGCGGCAGCTTCGGGGCTGAGGCCCGGGATCGGGATGGGGGATTGCAGGAAGCCGAGCTTGATCGCGGCCGCGGCGCCGCCGCCGCCCAGCACGATGAGCAGCAGGAGGATTTTCATGAACCCGCCGCCTTTTTTCTTGGCAGGCGGCGCGTTGGTCACGGCCTCTTCGGCTCCGGTGTCGTCGGTGAATTCTTCTGTGACTTCGGTTTCATCGGCATCAAAGCCGTCATTGTTCGTCATGGTGACGTTCCTTCCGGTTATTTTCCCAGCAAATCGGCGCTGCCCTTTATATAGCCGCGCCGCCTTGCCTCGCTGTTATACATCGCAGCCTTGCGGCTTGAATTATTGTTCCACGTTGCCGGTCGTGACGGGCTGGAGGAAGAGAATCCCCATCGTCGTGCCACGCTTCAGCTTCACGGTCGGGCCGTCGGGGGCTTCGTCCTTCATGAACTGGCCGATCTTGTCGGCGGCGTCCTTGATGCCCGTAAACAGCTCTTCCTTGCCGGTCGGCTCGGGTTCGTCCTGCACCACGCCGCCGCCGGCGGTGGTGGTGGAAGATTTGCCCGTCTCCGTCACGGCCTCGGCATAGCCCTTGATGAAGTCGGCCGCCACGGGGATGAAGACCCGCTGGAGATAGTGGTTGTCGACTTCGGAGTTCAGGCCGGTCAGCGTCGTTTTCTCGTCGAGCGCGATGCCGTCGACGGTGTAGGAAACGCCGTCCTTGATGATGCGCTTGAAGTTGAGCGTCAGGTAATCATCCTGCATCTTGAACTCGCCGATCCCGCGGCCGCCCTCGAAGGGGCCGGAGAGGATCTGCGCCAGCACGGGGCCCTTCACGTCCGAGTTCAGGTCGTTCAGCAGCTGCGCATACGAGATCGTGCCGGCCGTGATGATGGTCTTGACCTTGGCCGGCGCCTTGATGTCGCTCACGGGCGTGCCGCCCTTGACGTTGTCGACGAAGGTGAGGTCGCCGCCCGAGTTCACGGTGTCGAGCGAGCGCTTGCCGTCCTTCGCTTCCTTCGCCTTCTTGGCGTTGTCCTCGCGCAATTTGATCGTATAGAGGCTGTCGCGCTTGGTGACGCCGAGCTTGGTCTGGTTCTTGGGTTCCTGCGCCAGGATGATGACGCGCATCTGCTCCGCAAGCGCCTTGGCCACGTTCGGGTCCATTTTCACGGTCGGCTGCGGGTGGATGGGCTGTACCATCGGCACCACTTCGGGCGCCTGGTCCTGTTCCTGCTCGGGAATGGTTTCAGCTTCCATGGCGAGGCGTTTCGCCTCGGTCTTCTGGCGCCATTCCTGCAGCGGGTCGCCCTGCGCGGTGTTCTGCGTGGGAGGAAGATCGAGCGCGTTCTTCTCGCCGGTGCCGACGGGCGTGGGCATGGAGGACGTGCCCTCCGAGGCCGCCTGCTGCGCGAGCGCGTCGTTCTGCTTCTTCACCATGTTCCGGTATTCTTCGTCGGCGGGATCGGTGCCGGGAATGACCTTGGTCTGGCTGTTGTCGACCATGATGGTCGATTTGTTGTCTTTTTCGTCGGGGCCGCCGATGAAGGTGACATAGGCCGCGCCAAGAAGGCCGAGGCCCAGAATCACGGCTGCGATTTTCAGCAGCGGGTTACTGTCCCACGTGTCCTTGAGCGAGGCTTTTTCGTTTTTATTGCCGGCGTCGAAATCTTCCTGTGCGTCGATATCGACTTCGTTCTCGTTCTCGTTGTTCGTCATGGTTTCGTCACCTCGTCAATCGCGGCAATGCGGGCCTTGACCATCCGGCCTTCGTCGGAGAGCAGCACGACCGGGGTATTGCCCAGCGCGTAGACCGTCGTCCCGTCGGAGGAGGAAACGCTCGCATCCCAGGCGGGGGAGAGCAGCGTCAGCGGCGTGCGCAGGTAAACGCGTCCGGAAAGCTTGTAGGCCGTGGTGCGCGTATCGACGCCCTCCACCGTCAGCTTCTCGGCGTTCTGCGGCGGCGTGCCGTCGAGCACGCCCACCATTTGTTCGTCCTTGCCGGCAACCGTTTTCAGGCCGCCGTATTCGATGATCGGCGTCTTGGCGAGCGGGCCCGGTTTCGGGATGCGCAGGTCAAGGCGGTAATGCACCCAGTCGATGCCGGTGGTCAGGCGCATCGTCACGGGCGTGATCATGTCGACGAAGCGGATCGAGATGTTGCCGACGCCGTGCGCGGTCTGCGGCACGATGCGCAGGATGTTGCCGCCCGATTCAGGCGCCTGGATCAGGAAGGGGCCTGCCCAGCTCATGTCCTGAATGGGCCAGGGCATGCCGGTCGCATCGACGATCGACACCGACGTCACGTGGTTGGGCGCCATGCGGATGATCAGCGGCTCGGCCGAAGGATCGAGCGAGAGCGTCTGCACTTCCTGTCTCGGCTCCGGCACGGTCAGCGGCGTTTCAGCCGATTCGCGGTTGACGCGGAACTGATTCAGCGTTTCGCGGATTTGTTCAGGCTTGAGGGGCATCAGCTGCTTAAGCGCCATGGTGAAGGTCTGCTCTTCGATCTTGCGCTGCTGCTCCTGCGCTTCCTGCTCCATCATCGCCTGCAGTTCTTCGGGAGTCTGCGGCGCGCCGCCCATGCCGCCCGGCATCATCGGGTCAACTGCGCCGTTCGCGCCGGGCAATGTCATGCCGGGGCTGAGATCGCCCGGTGTGCCTGCGGCGCCAGCCGTTGCGTTTCCGGTTGCGGGAGGCTGCGCCTGTCCGCCGGCGCCGGGAAGTCCTGCGCCGCCTTTTTTGCGCAGGTCGTTCTGGAACTGCGTGAATTCGTCGACCGCGTCATTCTGCGCGTAGGCAGAAGGCGCGTTCACGGCCAGCATGGCGCACAGCACAACCGCTGGCAGCAGCAGGCGCGTGATTCCCTTCTTCTTCATTGCTTCCTGTCTCCCCTGTAGCAGGCCCTGACGCTGTTAACTGCGAGGGCCCTTCCCTGTCGGAATTATTAATTTATACCTCAGCAAAAATAAAAGGCATAGCCATTATAATGCGTTATGAGACAAGTTTTTTAAAAGAGCGCGCGGGGTTTACGAAACGCCGCGAAAATCGGCCGCGCAAAAAAAGCGCGGCGCGACATTACATGATCGACCACTGATAGATGCCGACGCCCATCGGGTTGTCGATCGTGTCTTCCTTCACGAGGATCACCATGATGCCGTAGCCCTTGGTGGTCTTCTTCGAGCCCGCGCGGGTAGTCATAATGAGGCTCACGTTCATCACCCAGCGGTACTGGCCCTCGATGACGCCTTCGGCGACCACGGTGGGCTCTTCGCGGGGGATGGAGGTTATCACCTGCTGGTAATCGGTGACCGATTTCAGCAGGCCGGATTTCAACAGCGCGGTCGAGAAGCTTTCCCAGCCGTCTTTCGAGAAGAATCGCTTCGACTTGCCGAAAACCTCGTCGTAGTTGAGGAAGTTGAAGGTCATGATCTCGGTCGTGGCCGCGCCCAGCCACGAGACCAGCGCGTTCTTGTTCAGGTTCGGCTCCTTCAGGCCCACCATCTGCTGGCGCGTGCCGGCGGCGGAGACGGCGAAGAAGCGGTCCTGCGGCAGCACGTAGTCGACGAAGTAATAGATCGTGCAGACAAGAATGACGATGACGAGGGATTCAAGCTTCACGACCCAGAGCAGGTTGCGAAAACCCGTCTTGTAGCTCATGAGCTCGTCCTGCGCCATCTGCTCCTGCGACAGCTCGACTTCGCCCGTCTGTGATTCTGCTGGTGCCGCCAAGAATGACGCTCCTGTTATTTACTGGTCGCAATCCACTGCGCGATGCCGACGCCGTAGGGGTTTTCAAGCGAGGGCACGCGTTCGACGACGAGGTTCAGCTGCAGCGTGTCGGCGCGCGTGTTCTGGCCGTTGCGGTACGTCACCTGCAGCGGCATTTGAATCACCCAGCGATACTTGCCGCCCAGAATGCCTTCCGACATCAGGACGGGCGCGGATTTCGGCTGCGCCGAGACCAGCTGCGACTGCGCCTGCACGGAATCGAGAATGCGCGATTTCTGCATGGCGGTGGTGAAGGTTTCCCAGCCGATCTTGGTGAAGTGGCGCGACGCCTGCTGCAGGCGCTTCTGGTAGTCGGTGTAGGTGAAGGTCATCACCTCCGCCGCTGCCGTCGCGACCCATGACATCAGCGCGGGCGTATCCAGGTTCGGGCGGTCGAGCGGCTGCAGCTGCATGATGCGGCCGTCGGCGGTCGTCGCGAAGTAGCGGTCCTGCGAGACGTTGTTGTTCATGTAGACGATCAGCGTCAGGATCAGGCCGATGATCACGATGCCTTCCAGCGCCGCGATTTTAATCAGGTTCCTGAAACCGTCGCGATAGAATTCGTTGCGCGTCACGATGGTGACGAGCGGGCCCTGGATCGGCGGCGGCTTGCCGGGGTTGACCATGCCCTGCTGCTGCGCGATCTGCGCCTGCATGTTTTGTTTCTGCTGCGCGGCCGTGGGGCGCGCAGGCGCCTTGGCGACAGCGCCGCCCTTGGCGGGCGCGGCGGCGGGCGGCTTGCTGCCGCTGATGGCCTTCATCAGGCCCGCAAGCGGCGAGGCGGGAGCGGCCGGAACGGCATTCGCCACTTCTTCGGTTTCCGTCTCCATTTCGGTCTCGATGCCGGTTTGGTCCTGCTCGTCAGCCGTCGACATATCTATTTGCCCCTCAAAAAACGCGCGTTAGCTATAGGCGGGAAAAGCCCCCAGTCACATACTAGCGCGACAATAGTATATATTGTGTTACGCGCCGCATGCTTTTGTGAAGTGAAAACCCCTCTCCCAAGTCCTAAAATACTATTTTATTCAACGGTGTGCCGCAATATCCATCCGCGGCGGGTTATGGCTATATCAGACTTGAAGTATGATGCAGGCCTGTAAAATCAAGCTTTCCCGCAAATAATCCCCCGCTGTCCGGTATCGATGCATTTACTTAAATAATTGATTTTAAATGATAATTTTCCGCAGCATGGAAAATAGCTGTCCTCCCCGCGCGCTCTTATGCTAAGTTTTCAGCATCCAACAGCAAGGACCGGCGTGGCACAGGCAGACAAAATCGCGCAGAACTTCACCGTTGCGGCGTCATGGGAGACGCTGGATGCGGAGGCTTATCCGCTGCTGGAGGCGCGCGGCAAGCTGGTGCGCCCGTCCATCGATCTCGACCTTGGCGATACGCCGGCCGCGCATGAAAACCTGAAACTCATCGAAACCGCGCTGCTGATTCTCTCGCAAAGCGACACGGGCCGCAAACTGCTGCAGGCCGCGAAGGACGCCGATTACCTGATCGTCGCCAATCCCGAAACGGTGGGCGGCGCAGGAAAAGAACATGAAGAAGAGGCGCAGGCCAGCGCCGATGTCGAAAGCCGCCTGATAAATTTACGCTGCAACGGCACGCCGCTGATGCTGGCGATGCGCCTTGCGCATGAGCTTGCGCACGTGACGCAGTTCGACGCGGGGCTCACTCTTTCTATCTGCGGCCCGCATCCGGTTTCAGCGCTGCGGCAGTTGCTGGCACAGGAGGCTGACGCGCGCGCCTATGAAATGCGCGTCGCAATCGAGCTTGCCGCGCCGCGTCCGGGCGAGCCCGCGAACCGCCTCACCTTCCCCGACGCACTGGACGCAGCGGCGGAAAGCGTCGGCAATTCCTATGGCCGCAGCATCGTCGATAAAATCAGGCCGAAAGTTTTCGACGGCACGGTGAAGGTGGAGGGCGCGATGCTCGCGACCTTCGCGGCCTTCTACAGCTCGCCCAGTTTGCGCGCGCATTACGAGGCGACAATCCTGCACGGCCTGTCGAAAAAAGATCCTGCGGTGCTGCAGGACCCCGAAAATTTCCAGCAGTGGCGCGACGCGGACGACATCATCAAGCGCCTCGACAGCCGTGGCGCCTATCTCTGTACCGCGCCGCCGCGCTATATCGACCTCGACGGGCGCGAGATGATGAGCGCGTCGCAAGAAACGGTCGACAAACTGAAAGCGCTGGAAAAAATCCGCCACCAAAATCCGGCGACGATGGCAGACAAGCCCTGGGATATCACGCCCTATACCCTCCAGCGCGTTGCCGCGCCCGCGAACAGCACCGCGCCCAAGCCCCGCTAGGCCCGATATAAATTGCTTTTTCCGCGAATATGGCTATAGTCGGAATCACCGCATATTTTGAACAGGGCTTTTTCAAGGAAGGGCATTTCCATGACCAGAGACGAGCTGCATAACGTTTGCAAAGAACAGAACAATATCCCCGCCGGCCAGCGCGCGCCCGCCATGACGGCCCCGGTCCAGCCCGCCGTCGCCGCCAAGAGCAAGAAGAAGTAAGCAGGCACGCAGCCGCCGCGCTTTAAAAAGCTGATAGTTTTCAGCCGCTTTTATATTTCCCGTAACAAATTTGACAGCGCCCCCAAACTATGGGAATGTGCGCCATCACAAAATATGGAGCACCGATGAGCAAGGGTTTGAAACTCAGCCGCGAAGAAAAGCAGAGCCTGGAAAAAGTGCATGACGCCACGGGCTGGCGCTTTTCCGTCGCCGTGAAGGAACAGTTCAACAAGGCCGGCACGTACCAGAAATTCGCCACCGAATATACCGAAGCCGAAAGCAACGAGCAGAAAGCCGCCATCCGCGGCCTGCTCGGCATGTCGGAAGAACAATCGACGCTGGCGCTCTTGAAAGCGACCGACATCTTCCTGCGCGTCGCGCGCCGCGTCGGCGACGACAAGGACCTCGCCACGCTGCTGCCCGCCGGCAAGTTCAACGAGAAAGACGCCGAGACGCTGGAGAAATGCGAGCTGAAATCGCTGGCCGCTGTCGTGCGCGCAAGAATCTGATTTTCAATCACGTCACATTTTTAAGGAGATGAACATGACCACCGCTATCAACGCCCAAACGCAGGCGACCATCGACGCCCAGAAAAAAGACGCGGGCAGCGAACTGGCAAGCAATGCAACCACTGCCGCCATCGGCTTCGGCGTGATGGCCGCGACGATGGCCTTCTTCCCGGCTGCCGGCATTGTCGGCCTGATCGGCGGGATCATCGGCATCGGCAACACCGTCAGGGCCGCGCATAGCGTGGCGCGCATTGCAGGGCTGAACAAGGCCGAAGGCGAACTCGCGGCGGGCAAGCTCGGCGATACGAAGACGCGCGCCGGCAAGATCGGCAAGATCGGGCGCACCGGCAGCAATATCGCCTTGGCTATTGGCTTCGGCATCCTTGCCGCCGCCGTCGCAACGCTTGTAGCGCCCGCGCTGCTGCCTGCCGCAGCGGTCTCTGCCGTGTTAACCACGGTTGCATGGCCCACGATGGGCCTGCTGCTGGTCTCGCGCGTCATGGAAGGCACGGCACAGGGCGCACAGGCTGTCGTGAACGCGGCCGAGCCGCCAGCACCTGCGGCACCCGCGGCCGCAGCGCCGGAAGCCGCGGCGAAGCCCTCGCGCTTTGCTTCGTTGAAAAACCTCTTTGGCCGCACCGCCGCGCCCGCGAACGAAAACGCCGCGCCCGCCGCGCCGGAAGCCAAACCGGCAGCGCCCGCCGCGCCGAAACCGTAAAGGCGTTCATTAATCAAGATGAAAAGCCGGGGTATTCCTTACCCCGGCTTTTTTATTAAAAAACCGGAACACAATTCCGTTTTCATCCGTAGGTATGGGCAGGAAACGGGAGCATTTCGGTGTTCAATCACAGATAAGCACTCGTTTCCGCTGAATTTCCGGGCTGTCGCACGGCCCATGTATAAAGTTTCGGCCTCACGGCTGGAATACGAGAGGCAAGGGTCACACCTTGCCTCTCAAATTTTGCCACTACGCGGGAACACGACACCCGGACCAAACGTAGGTATGGCAGGAGACGAGAGCAAATTCTGTGTTCAACACGGAGCCAGCTCCCGTCTCCGTTAATTTTAAAAGTTTCGGCCTGCTGGCCGAAAGAGAGAGGCAAGGCCGATAGGGTCTCACGACCCTCCCGCCTTGCCTTTCATTTTTCCCCTCTCCCTGAAAAAGACGGAACACCGTTCCAAAACCATGCGTAGGTAAGGGCAGGAGACGGGAACATTTCGGTGTTCACTCACAGACAGGCTCCCGTCTCCGCTGCATTTCAAGCCGGTTTCCCCTGGCTGGTTTAAAGTTTTGGCCTCACGGCTGAAAAACGAGAGGCAAGGTTTTACGACCTTGCCTCTCTACTTATTTTGGTCGCGTCATTCCTTGCGCAGCACGGCCGCATGGGGGCTGGCGGAAACCCTGCCCTGCAATTCCGCTTCCTGCCCGCGCGTATAGGCGGTGGCGTCGCCTTCGGGCAGCAGCACGACAAGGTCGTAAGTTGAATCGGGCGCGACGCCCGCTTCGCCGTCCGACAATACCACGCGCGGCTGCGCGCACATGCCACGCTCCGGCGGGCAGGCCGCTTCGCCCGTCAGCGACATGGTGACGACGCCGTGCACAGTGATAACCTTGCCGTCCAGCGCGCTGCGGTGCTCGATCACGAAACGCGGCGTCACCGCCCCGGTGATTTCCTGCTCCAGCGGCAAGTCTTGCGGCGGCGGCGCAGCGCGGGAATGGACAGGCGCCGCGATACCCGTGCCGCTGGCAGGCATCGACTGCGCGCCCTCCACTTCGCCCTCCGCGCGGGCGGGGAGAATGTGGAATGCTACAAATAGAAAAAGTAAAGCGATAAAGAAAAAGGTTTTCATCAAGGTTTACTCCGGAGAATTCGGCCCGATTGCATAGACGTTCAAAGTATCGTGATAGTCAGTAAATATCCCCGTCTTGTTGATGACGACTGCAAAACGTCTTGAATCCGCGCTCCACACCATGTCATAGATTTTGTCGAAGTCATCATTCACTGCTTCGGTAAACACGTTCTCGCCCGTTGCTGCGTTAACCAGCGAAAAACTATGTCCGCCACTCGATAAATAATATTTCTGATCGGGACTGAATATAACGGGCGTAACATCCGCCGGAAGCGAAGCAATATCGGGCAGCCAGCTTTTGGTCTTCAATGAAAACGGGCGCCAGCGTCCAGCGCCTATCATTACTTTTCCATCATCGGCAGGCTGGAGCATAAGCCGCGACAGCATTTTATTTTTTTGCCCAAGGCGGAGGATTTCTTTTTTCTCCGGAGCAAGAGATAGAAGTTTTATTTCATAGTCATCCGCCATAAAAGTATCCCCCGCCGCCGGCACGGGTATTCCCTGCAGCGCAAGTAGCCGACCGCCCGACAGGACGTAGCTATACACGATTGTGCTGAATTCTGGCGATGACCGGCGGGAATTCGATTTATGACAGAAATGCTTTTTGGGCGCCTTTGAGCACGGAAATGCGGCAACGGTTTTTTTCGCCAGAAAAACCTTGCGGTTCTCTCCGGTCAGGTCCACCCCTTCAATTGCAACCTTGCCTGCAAAAGCGCCGTTGACCGCTTCGTTCACCGCAAAGGCGATCGAAAGGTTCCCCGGCAGCAGGACAGGTTCATCCAGAAATCCGCGTTTGGGCGCGGCAAGGATGCTGGATGCTTTGCTGCCGCAATCGTAAAGCGCGATATCATTGCCCGATAACGTTTCCGCCAATGACCTCAAGCCTGTCAGGGCGCTTTTTTGCCGCGACAAAATAATTGTTTTATTATCCGGTAGCACGATGGGGTCAGACCCGTATTTAACCTCGCATGTCACATTCCCCTTGAGGTCGATCAGCGTAACGACGGGATCCTGAAAACGCGGATTGTCTTTTTTTCTTTTTCTGAGATCGGCTGCTTGATCCCCGAAAAGCTCTTCGGCTTCGTGGCCATCCGGCCAATGCACTCTTTTGGAGAACACAATAAACTGTCCATCAGGCGAGAATTTAGGCGTGGCGATTTCGTGTTCATCCAAGGACCACGTCAATTCTTTCCTCACGATGCCGTTATCTGCCGCCCGCACTTTGGGGCTGTCGTTGTCTGGAAAAATCATGACAACGACAGCGGCCATTGCCGCCACCACAATGACCTCTTTGATTGGCAGGGATTTCCGTCTTGTCATGTCTCGGCCACACTTATCATTTTCATCGTAACTATACTTGGGTCAGTACCGGCGGCGGGAGCGCAATTATTGTGCAGCCCGATTCCCCCGTGCTCTCGCCCCTATAGCATTATGTAATCTACTCTCCCTCAGCAAATCCAACCTCTTACCCCGCTCCATCTTCCCATAAGCTGCATTGTGGGCCGCTGCCCGCCATGCTATACCCTTATGCAAACCAATTATTGCAGACAGCACATGACGCCGCGCGACGAAAACGACGACGAGAAAGAAGGGCTTGAGAAAGCCTTCGGCAAGCTGTCCGACAAAATTTCCGACGCCTTCAACAAAATCGGCCAGCCGAAAAATCCGGAGGAGAAGCCCGCAGCGCCGCAAGCGCCGGGGCAGAAAGCGGCGCCCAGCGCCGACGACCTGACGAATGCGATCCGGCGCGGCAAGCTGCCGCTGGCGAAACAGTTGCTGGAGGCGGGGGCCGACCCCAACGCCTTTAATTCGGCCGGCGAAACCGCGCTGCATGTCGCGGCCCGCAACGACCATGTGGCGGCGGGCCAGTTGCTGATCGATTTCGGCGCGAACCCGAAGCTGGGCAAGAAAGACGACCCGAAGGCGCTGCCGCTGGACGATGCGGTCAATTTCGGCAAGGTGCCGATGGCGGAATTCCTGACACGCAACGGCGGTTACGCCCCCGGCAATACCGTGAACGGCTGGACGCTGCTGCACCGCGCGGCGGAAAAGGGCAACCCGCGCCTTGTGGCCGCGCTGATCGCGGGCGGCGCGGACGCGAACGAGAAAACCGATAACGGTTCCACCCCGCTGCTGGTCGCTGTCTCGCGCCGCCAGCAGGAAGTTGCGGAAAAACTGCTCGATATCCCCAGCGTTGCGGGCGGGATGAACGAATTCCATTCGCAGACTGATTCCAAGCAGCGCAATGCTTTCCAGCTGGCCATCGAAAAAGGCCAGGCGAGCGTCGTCGCAAAAATGCTGAAGCTGGGCGTGAATATCAACGCCGCCGATGCCGATGGCGTGACGCCGCTGGTGCATGCGATCGAACAGGGCAATGTGGCGCTGGTGAAAACGCTTGTATCCCACGGCGCGGATATCAACACGGTGCAGGCGGGGCGCGGCACGGCGCTTTATATCGCAAGTTCCACCCCCGAAATCACCGACGAGAAAACCCGCGCGCAGATTATCGACATTTTGATGCGGAACGGCGCCGACCCCGAGATTGGCGCACCCATTACGCGCGTTACGCCGCTGCATGCCCTGCTGACCAACCCCGGCGGCGAGCCTGCGGTGCGGCAGATGCTGCGGCATCCGGTGAATACGTCGGCGAAGGACATGGACGGCATGCCGGCCATTTTCTACGCGCTGAAAAAACCCGATGTTTTGGAAGACATGCTGCGCGGCGGCGCGGATATCAATATCCGCCACGGGCAGGACGCGCGCACGCCGCTGATACAGGCCGTGCATGACGAGGCGGGTGTCGCGGTCAAGCTGCTGATCGACAAGGGTGCGAACCTGCGCGCTGTCGATGCGCATGGCATTTCCGCGCTGGGCTATGCGCGGGCGAAGAAAAATACCTACCTTGTCGAGATGCTGGAAGAAGCTCTCGCTAAACAAGATATGCCCCGCCCCAAAAAGGGCCAGGAATTCGACCTGTGAAATCCGACCTTCATGCCGCCATTCGCGCGGGCGATAAAATCCGCGTGCAGGATTTGCTCTGGCAGGGGGCCGATCCTTCTGAAAAAATAGACGGCCGCAACGCCTATCACGCCGCCGCGACCTCCACCACCGAGATCATGGCGACGCTGCTGGCCCACCAGAAAAAAGCCGCCGTGCTGGAATTTTGCAAGTGGAGCGACAAGGAAGCCGACCCCTTGCGCCTTGCCATCCGCGCGGCCGACGTCGACATGGTGAAACTGCTGCTCGATTTCGGCGTGCCGGTGAATAACCGCGACGGCGACGATGAAACGCCGCTGCACTTCGCCATCGCCCAGCGCAAAAGCCGTGGCGAGGAACTGCCCGTGCTGCGCCTGCTGCTGGAACGCGGCGCGGACGTGGATGCGAAGGCCGCGAATTACTGGGATGAAACGCCGCTCTTTACCGCCGTGCGCGGCAGCTATACCGAAGCCGTGCGCCTACTGCTCGACCAGGGCGCGGATGCGACGCGCATCAACCATCTGGGCGAATCGCTGCTGCACCTGAACGCCGCGACCTGGGATGACAAGACCGCGCGGATGCTGGTGGAGGCCGGCGCGCCGCTCACCGCGAAAGACCGCACGGGCCGCAGCGCGCTCCATATCGCCGCCCACTATAACAAGCTGGACGTGGTGAAGGTGTTGCTGGCGGCGGGGGCTGATCCTTTCGCCGAGGACAACAAAAGGCAGATCCCGTCCGAGCTCTGCCACGGCGATTTCCAGAAAAATACGCGCCGCGAGCTGCTGCACAAGGAAATGGAGCTGGAGGCCATCAGGGTCTACGGCCCGCACGACAAATACGTAAAACGAGAGGGCCAAAATCGCCCTTCGCAAAGCCGTCCTTTTCGGCGATAATCCACCATAACATTTTCTCGCAATAAGGAAAACGCCCGTGTGGGGTGGTAGCAGCAACGACTATTATAATCAGGGGTTGCCGTCGAAGCCCGATCCGGCCTTCGTCAACCAGTCGCGCGACCAGGACGGCAATACTTATCTGCACGAACTCTGCCGCAAGGACGCGCCCCTCGACCTGATCAAGGCCGCGGTGAAAGAGCTCAAGGCCGATATCAACCTGCTGAACAAGCGCGGCCTGCCGCCGCTCGCCATCGCCATCCAGAACGCGAAGCCCGAAACCGTCGCGCTGCTGATAGACCTTGGCGCGGAACTCCACATCCCCATCGCGCCGAAAACCAACCCGAAACTGAATTTCAACGCGGCATTCATGGCCGCCGAAGCCGGCAAGGGCGGCGCGCTTGAAAAAATACTGGAACGCGGCGGCGGGTTGTATGTGAACAGCCCGGGCGTGACGCGCGACGGCTATCCCAGCGACCTGCTGGCGCTGCATGCGGCAATTAAAAATTACCATCCCGATTTGATCGCGCCGCTGGTCAAGGCGGGTGCCTTGGTGAACGAGCAGACGGGCTACGACAATGCCACGCCGCTCAACTACGCCATCCTCAACAATAACGAGACGGCGGTGAAGCGGCTGGTGGATGCGGGAGCCTCCCTTGAAAGCCGCTCGAACGACGGCCGCACGCCGCTGATCTACGCGGCCTCGAACCGCGTCGGCCGCGCTGTCATGAAATTGCTGGAACTGGGCGCGGATACGGAAGCACAGGATAATTCCGGCAAGACCGCGCTGATGCATGCGGCGCAGGCCGGCGATTATTCGGCTTGCGATTACCTGCTGAAGGCAGGCGCGAAACCCGATGCGCGCGATGCGGAAGGCAAAACCGCGCTGATGTACGCCGCGCAAAAGGGCGACGGCGGTGTTGCAAAATTACTGGTGCGCGAAGGCGCCGACCCGCTGCTGGCCGATGCCTTCAACCGCACCGCCATGCGCCATGCCGAAAACACCTATGGCAACGGCGCCCGCTGGATCATCGAGGAAGCAGAGGCCTCTGCCCTGCACAAGCGTTTTGAAAAGGCGTACGACGCCGCCAAGAAAAAGCCCGGTGCGTAATGACGAAAAAGAAACCCAAAAAAATCGGCCGCAATCCCAAAGACCATAAGGCGACACCCCGCGCCGCCGATAAATTCAACAGCACCTACGTCCGCTTCCCCGATAAAATCACCGACGAAGCGACGGACCGCACGGTTCTGATCGACGCAATTATCGAAGGCGACCGCGAGAAAATCGCGAAACTGCTGGAGGCCGGATCGAACCCGAACAAAGCGACCAAAGACGGCAAATCGCCGCTGCATTACGCGGTAAAACTGGGCCATGGCGATATCTGCGACATGATTCTGGACGCCGGCGCGCAGCTGAACCCGCGCGACAAGGAATTGCGCACGCCGATGTTCGATGCGCTGGCAAGCCCCAGCCCGAAAAAGATGGTCGATTTCCTGATTGATGCCGGCGTTTCCGCCGACATTGAAGATTCACAGGGCCGCCTGCCGCTCCATGCGGCCGCCGAAAGCGGTTCGACCGATGTGATCAAATCGCTGGCCGCCAAAACCGCCAACCCCACGCGCCCCGATGCTAGAGGCGTGCAGCCGCTGCACCTCGCCGCCGAGAAAAACACGGTCGACGCCGTGCAGGCATTATTGTTCGAACGCGTCGGCGTCTTTTCGGCCACGCATGACGGCGATACCGCCCTGCATCTGGCCACAACGCGGAAAGACAGCGACGATGTCGCGCTGTTTTTGCTGAAGACCGAAGCCGCGCAGCTGGTGAACGCCGTGAACCTTTCGGGCCGCTCGCCGCTGCATCTGGCTGTGCTGCATCAGAAAGACACGCTGGCGCAGGCCTATCTGAACCTTGGCGCCGATGTGAATTTACCCGACAGGCAGGGCTTCACCCCGCTGCACGAAGCAGCGGACAGCAACAACCTGCGCCTTGCGTGGCTGCTGATTTCGAACGGCGCTGACGTTGGAAAAGTGCAACAGCTCAACCGCGTGACGCCCCTTATCCTCTCCATCCGCCGCGGCAACAAGGCGCTGGCCGAAATGCTGCTGGACAACAGCGCCGACGCCAACCTCGCCGATGGCGACGGCATCACGCCACTCATGGCCGCTGCATCGAAACCCGACAGCGCAATCGCCGGCCTGCTGCTGGCGGCGGGCGCCAGCACGACGGCGAAAGACCGCCTGGGCCGCAACGTGCTGCAGCATAGCAACGCGCAGCTGGACGAAACGGTCATGAAGGCCTTTATCGACGGCGGCGCGGATATCAACAACCGCGACACATGGCAGCGCGCGCCGCTGCTGAACGCGATGCAGGACCATAACGGCAAGATGGTGAAACTGCTGCTCGATGCCGGCGCCGACCCGAACGTGAAAGACGATCAGGGATCATCCGCGCTCTATATCGCCCTGCAGCACAGGTTGTTTGATCAAATCGACCTGCTGCTGAAAAAAGGCGCCGACCCGAATATCAAGGACCGCTGGAGTGAACAGCCGATGATTTCCTACGCCTGCGTGCTGGGGCTGGAATCGGTCGTGAAAAAACTGATCGACGGCGGCGCGGATATCAACGCCACCGACCGCGACGGCCGCACGCCGCTGCACCATGCCGTGCTGAACAGCTGGAGCAGCTCCGAATCCGTCCGCCATTTGCTGGAGGCCGGTGCCGACCCGCTGAAAAAAGACAAACAGGGCTGGTCCGCCTTCGACATGGCCTTCGGCCTCGACAAGAGCGGCCCGCTGAAACAAATCCGCGACAAGCTGAAAAAAGACGGAATCACCACGCAGCCGAAGCGGTACAATCCTTGGGGCGGGCCCTCCGGTTTTTAGTCAAAATTTGAATTTCAAGGAATAATCTGTGACGTCTGCCAATCAAAATGACAATTTTTGGTTTAGCGTATTAGTAGTTGGTTTTATTTTCTACTGTCAGTATCCGCCTAATGTCATGATAACCAAAGTTTACTACGCGTATTGTTCTGATTACGCGCATAGTGCTATGGATTGCCCAGATACTGTTTATCCTGGGATGCTCGAATATAAGGTACTTGTTGAGCAGCAAAAGGTCATTTTCAAAAGTGCACCCTTCCCATCAGAGCAGCTTTGTACAGTGTTCGACAATGATAATTGGTCATGCGAAGAAAGAGGCCATCGCAAATCTATGAACGATGGGAATTTCTATGAGGAAGGTTCAAGTTATGTGACAAAGGGCATTTGGGCCCCCAAAGCGGGCGAAAAACCTTCAATGCCGCTAATGGCAGATATTGGCTTTTTTCATTACTGGTATCTCAAGATTAAAAATTTCTTATTTTAGTTTCACGCATGAAAACCGTGGTCAAGGCAGCGTTTTAAAACAGGACTCTAGATGAAAAAGCGCAGCAAAATAATTTTGGGAATTTTTGTTGCGGCGGTGGCGCTCTCCGTGCCGTGGTATAAATACTGCAACACCACTTCCGATGGCTGGATACTCGGGAGGGGCAGCGATCCGGCGCCGTGGCAGCACGCTGTTTGCTTCGGTCAGCTGTCCCCGCATAAGCATGTGGAATCGGCGCCACGTGAGAACAAATAACCGCCACCCCGGGCGGGGTTACGCTCTTTTTGCTGACTCTGTAAACCTTCCCGCACCGCACAAAAATTTTGTTGCGCGGCATGCTCTCCATATACGGGGAAACCCTGAAATTTCCGTTCAATAAGGTTGACGCCAGCGCAACTATATGTGAAAAATTCAAGGCTCCACAATATAATCTGTTACGGGATTTTTTTAGGAGGACTGAAGGTGGGACAATCATCCCTTTGCGCCGTATTTAACCAGGGCCGCAACGCGCAGGTATCGCGTGTCGCAGCGGCCGTTGCGGTGGCCGCAGTCATGGCTGTCTTGAACCAGACCGATAACGGTTTCGGGTACAAGGGGCTGAAGGGTGTGCCGGCTTTCGACAGTATCTGCCTTCCAACAGAAACGGGTTAAGCGATGTTCGGTTATCCTTTCAACGGCGCGGCGCGCCGCGCAGGCACAGGCGTAAATGCGCCGCTCGATAAACAGGGGCGCACGGCCCTGCATATCGCGGTCGAGAAAAACGACGCCACCGAAATTGAAAAACTGACGCGCGTCGGCGCGAACCCCAACCACCCGAACAACGACGGGCAGGGCGCGGTATTCGAAGCGATCACCCGCAAGCGCCCGCAGCTGATCGAGCTGCTGGTCGAAAAAGGCGCGAAGCTGGATGTGCTGGATGACAAGCGCCGCACGCCGCTCGACTGGGCTTTGGAACAAAAATGCGACATCGAAACCGTGGCATTGCTGGTGCGCCTTGGCTCCCCCATGGAAGATTCGCAGAAGCGTACCCCTATGCATGCGGCGGCGGAAATGAACCGCGCCGATGTGGTGGAATTTTTCGCCAGCAAAGGTTTCGACATCAACGCGCAGGACAATAGCGGCCGCACGCCGCTGCACGGTTCCATCACGGCAAAGGCGATCGACGCCGTCAAAAAACTGATCGAGCTTGGCGCGGATGCGCTGCGCCGTGATACCGATATCAAAACCCCGCTGCACCTTGCGGCGGCGTCGGGTTACGAAGCGGGCGCGGATGCGCTGCTGGCCCTGCCCGAAGTGTCGCGCAGCGTCAACGCGCATCGTACCTATTCGCAGGGCTTTACCCCGCTGATGGAAGCGGTGAACAACAACCACAGCGCGATTGCCGCGAAAATCGCGGCCGTGGGCGGCGACGTGAATGCGCAGGACAACCAGAACCGCAACAGCCTTTACATTGCGGTCGAACAGGGCAGCGTCGATTGTACGCGGCTGTTATTGAATCTTGGCGCCGACGCGGCCAAGAGCACCGGCGCGGGTTACAACAAAACGCCCATGGTGCATATGGTCAACACCCGCAATTACCGCGAAACGCTGATGCATCTCTATCAGGCAGGCTTCGATCTGGATGCGAAGGATTCAACCGGCGCAACCGCGCTGCACAAGGCCTGCGAAGCGCAGGATATCGTGAAGGTGCGCGCGCTGCTGGAACTGGGCGCGGATGCGAATACGGTCAACGGCTATGGCCGCCGCCCGCTCGACGTCGTGCTGGAACATTACACCTATGCCTATAACGACCAGAGCGTTCTGGTCGACACGCTGCTGTCGGGCGGCGCATCGCCCGGCCTCTCGCCCAATCCGGCGATTCCGCAGGCCCCGCTGCATCTGGCGGCGCGCAACGGCAACATGAAATCGCTGCAGGCTTTCGTTTCGCGCGGCGCGACTGTCGACCAGCCTGATCGCTCCAGAGAGGCGACCACGCCCTTTATGCAGGCCGCCGACAATGGCCGCGACGATGCGGCGCATTTCCTGCTGAAATCCGGCGCGGATGCGCACCGCACCGATCTGACGGGCCGTAATGGCCTGCATTTTGCGGCGGGCGGCGGCGCAAGCAAATTGCTGACCACGCTGCTGGCCGATCCGGCCATGAATGTCGAGCAAACCGACAATGCCGGCATGACGCCGCTGCACCATGCGGCCAAGCGCGACAAGAAAGAAGCCGTGGCGACGCTGCTGAAGGCCGGCGCGGATGCGCTGGCTAAAGACAAGTCCGGCGCAACGCCGCTGCATCTGGCGGTCGAGCATACCTATAACACCGATGTGATCGAGGCGCTGAACAAGCAGCACGGCGCGGCCATGGACTGGAACGTCAAGGACGGCAACGGCGACGCGCCGCTGCATGTCGCCGTGCGCAACAACCAGAATCTCAGCATCGACAAACTGCTGCAGGTGGGCGCTGACCCCGTCGCCTCGGGCAACCACGGCATGATTCCGGCGCAACTGGCGCTGCTCTCGGGCAACGACTGGGGCGCAGGGCTGCTGCTGGACGCGATGAAGAAAAACGCCATCAACCCCGACACCCACCGCGACAAAAACGGCTGGGCACTGATGCATTACGCCGCCACGCGCGGCGGGCACGAACATTTGCGCAAGCTGGTCGAGATGGGCAGCGACGTCAACGTCGCCTCCACCGCCGGCGATACGCCGCTGCATATCGCGGCGCGCACGGGGCAGCTGGACGGCGCAACCTACCTTGTTTCCATGGGCGCGAAGGCCGATGCGGCGAACGCGGCTGGCGAAACGCCCTTCGATATCGCCATGAAGATGAAGCGCCGCGAGATTGCGCTGATGCTGGCGGGCGAGATGCAAAAGATCGCAGCGAACCAGAACCAGCCGGGCCCCGCTGCGGAAGAACCCAAAGAAGCGCCGAAGCTGCTGAAGCCGCCGAAACCATGAGATTAGCTGCTTTCCTCTTTGCGCTGCTCTTGCCTGTTTCCGCTTTTGCGGCGGAAACTTCTAAACCTCCGATGAGCCAGAATGCGCTGACGCCAGACGGCAACGGCTATGTCTTCGTGCCCTCCACAGGCCCCGAAGGCGGCGGCCGCTGGAGCCGCGTGACGCCGCATCCGGCAGCGCAGGTGGATACAACAGTTGAACCTGTGACGCCTCCGCCGCAAAACAATACGGCGGCGGGCGGCAATCCCTTCGCCGATCCGCAATATACGCAGCAGAGCGCCGCGCCCGCGCAGGTGTCGGAGCCGCCGCCCGCCGAGGAAACCGCCGACGCGCCGGAAGTCTCGGCACCCCGCACGCCCAGCGCGCGTGCTTACCGCGATCCGAACCCGCCGGTCGAATCGACCGGCGGCGGCAACTGGAGCCTGCCGCAGCAGGACCTCGACGCCATGGCCAACCGGCCGTCGCAGGGCGGCGCGCCGCAGGTGCAGCAGCAGCAACAGGCGCCCCAGCAGGCGCAACTGCCGACGATGCAGAGCATGTCCGTCACCTCGATCGACAAATGCCTCGACCAGCTCTCGCCCGCCGAAGCGCTCGAGGTGCGCACCCGCTATGTGAGGCCTTACGAGGAATGCCGCAACCGCGTCGGCGCCAACGCCCGCAAGCAAAAGACCGTCGAGGCCGGAAAACAGGCCGAGGCGCTGACCCCCGAAACACCGCGCAACTATGTCCGCGTTGCCGTGCCCAAGGAGGCTCCGGTGGTGAAGGACACCAGTACCGCAGCCTCTGAGGGGTCCGAAGGCAAGTCCTATATCGATATTACGGGCAATTCAAAGGCTAAACTCAATCCTTAAGCGATCCTTCCGCCGATCCTTAATGAATTCACCAGAAATTTCATGATAAAATACAGGGGATGATATGGCGCCGGGGGAATCATGCGCCATATTGATACTTGTCATTCAAGGGGATCACCATGTTCAGGTTTATTCTTCCGGCCGCGTTTGTGCTCACGCTGGCCTTTTCCGCGCCCGTTATTGCGCAGATGCCAAACACCTCGGGGCCCGTCACCGCGCCCGCGCCGGGACAGGTGATGAGCAGCAGCGGCCCCGCGGCCGCCACCCCGCAACCGGCGCCGCCGCCCTCCAACGCTTTTTCTCCGCCGCCCGCCACCACGGCCGATCCTTCGGGCTTTAGCGGCCAGAGCGGACAGGCGCCCGCGCCCGCTCCCGCACAACCGCTCGCCCCCGTCGGCGCGCCCGCAAATCCTGTCGTCGCGGAACAGCCGCCCGCGCTGCCCGCAACCGCCCCGCCGCCCGTTGCCGCCGCGCCCGCGCCTGTCGCAGCACCGCCCGTTGCCGCCGCACCTGCGCCCAAAACGATCGATCCCGCCGCCGTCGACCCCTGCGCCAATTTCATGACCAGCAACGCCGCCTATGTGATGTGCCAGGACCGCGAGAAGAAATACCAGCGCATCCGCGACCAGAAAGCCGCGCGCAATAAATCGTTCCAGCCGCCGCCTCCCCCGCCGCCGCCCGTCGCGCCCACGCCGGCACCCGCCGCCGGTGCGACGCCTGCCGCCGGCACAGCGCCCGCAACAGCCGCGCCCGCTGCGGGCACGGCTGCGCCAGCGCCTGCAACCGCGACGCCGGAAACCAAGAAGTAATCGGGATTTAGCGCTTCAGCTTTATCGCGTGCATGACGGGCACGTCGTGGCGCGAGCCTTCGGTAAGCTGGATCATGTCGTATTCCTCGAAAGCGCGTTTCAGCAGCGCTTCCATTTCAGGGCTTTTGCGCATATGGGCGAGATCCGCCGCGGTCAGCGACATATGCGTCTGCTTCGCGGCATCCGCGCCTTCCTTTAAAAGGAATTCGGCCATTTCAAGGTTCTCGGCGCGCACCGCGATGATCAGCGGCGTCATGCCCGATCCGTTCTGCGCGTTGATATTCGCGCCAGCGGCCAGCAAGCGGCGCGCGGCGCCGACAGCATTTTTCTCCGCCGCGATATGGAGCGGCGTTTCGTCTTTTTCGGTTTTATCGTCAACCGCAAGACCTTTGCCCAGCAGCGCGGCGACCACAAATTCAAATTCGACCGCATGATGCAGCAGGCCGAAACCGCGCTTGTCTTTTGCGGCTGAATTGAATTCGGCCTTCACCAGCGCGAGCGACGCGGCTTCGTGCCCGGCCTTCAAGGCCAGCGCCAGCGGGATATTCCCGTCTTCGTCGACGCCTTTCGGCTCCGCGCCTTTGGACAGCAAAAATTCGATCATCTTCGCCTGGCCGTTTTCGGCGGCGATATGCAGCGCGGTTTTGTCGTCGTGGTCGGAGACGTGAAGACGCGCGCCGTCTTTCAGCATCGCATCGGCCACGGCGACGTCGCCGCGTTTCGCGGCGGCGAGGAAATTGGAGTTCACGAGTTGTTTATAAAGCTCGGTCATAAATCGAAATCATTCACTTTTTTCCGGCGATTCCAAAACAACGGCGCGCAACATGCGAAAAGCCAAGCGGTGCAATGGGATCACAAAGTTTCATGTAGTGGTAGAGACTGATACTAAAGATACCTTATGTAAATGTCAAATCCTTATAAGCGATTGAATTAATTGAATATTCGTAACCGCACGACTCGAGTCGCCAAAATCGACAGCGTTTCAGAGCGTTTCAAAGCGTTTCACCTGTCACAACGCGTGGGGTAATCGCGCGCAATTCGTGCATGTTTCAGATGCGGCATCCGCCTGAAAATTTTCGCCGATCTGGCTTATGCGTTTCAGAGCGTTTCAAAGCGTTTCACATCGTTTCATTGACCACGGGGACGAAAGTTGGGATGCTTAAATTATGCTCTTAGTGTGTGAGCAGTTAACCAAGACACACCTCCAAAAAATCAGAAAACGGAAAACCAAAATGGAAACGAAGGCGAAAAGCCCTCGCTGGCATATCGACGCGCTCAAGATTATCCGCGCGCTCGAAGACCATGTGGCCGGCAAGAAGAAACTGGAAACATCGCAGGTGCAGGCCGCGCTGACCTTGCTGAAAAAACGCCTGCCCGACGCAAGCCTGCCGCGCAGCCCGAAAAAGAAGCGTGACGCAAACGATCTGTCGCTGGACGACCTGAAATAAATGAAGGGAAAGGAGGAGAGCGAAGACCGCACAATCCGTGCGCGTCTGGAATCCGACTTTCCGCACTATGCCGCCAAATGCCTGAAAATCCGCAGCAAGAAGGGCGCGATTGTGCCGCTGGCGCTGAATGCGGCGCAGGAACACCTGCATTTGCGCCTCGAAACGCAGTTGAAGGAAAAAGGCCGCGTGCGGGCGATTATCTTGAAAGGCCGGCAGCAGGGCTGTTCGACTTATGTGGCGGCGCGGTTTTACTGGAAGGTGACGAAGGAGAAAGGCCTGCGCGCCTTTATCCTGACGCATCTGGAGGAAGCATCGAAGAACATTTATCAAATTGCGAAACGGTTTCATGCGCATTGCCCGAAGATCGTGAAACCGCGCAGCACATTGGCGAACGCGAAAGAATTGTTCTTCGGCGCGCTCGACAGCGGGTGCCAGATCGGCACGGCCAAGTCGAACGACATCGGCCGCAGCTGGACGATACAATTGTTCCACGGATCTGAGGTCGCTTTCTGGGCCAATGCCGAGGAACATGTGACCGGCATTCTGCAGGCCGTGCCGGACGAGGATGGCACCGAAGTTATTCTGGAGAGCACCAGCAACGGCGCAGAGGGCATGTTCTACAAACTGGCGCAAGCCGCCGCCGCGGGGCAGTCGGAATATGAACTGGTTTTTATTCCCTGGTTCTGGCAGCAGGAATACCGGCGCAAAACGCCCGGGGATTTCGCGCTGACGGGCGACGAGGAAGATTATAAAACGCGTTACGCGCTCGATAACGAACAGGTTTACTGGCGGCGCATTAAGGCGCAGGAACTGGGCGGATATTACAGCTTTCGCCGCGAATATCCGTCCTGCATGGAGGAGGCATTCCATGCGGATAAGCCGTCGGCACTATGGACACGGGCGCAGATTGAACGCGATAGAATCCCATTTGATGCGCGGCCCGAAATGCGGCGCATTGTGGTGGCGGTTGACCCTGCCGTATCGAATAAACGGGGGTCTGATGAAACCGGTATTATTGTCGCGGGCCTTGGCACCGATATGCATGGCTATGTGCTGGCCGATTTGTCCGGCAAATACACGCCGCTCGGCTGGGCGGAGGCCGTGCGCAGCGCCTACGAAAAATTCGACGCCGATTGCGTGGTGGCGGAGGTGAACCAGGGCGGGGAGATGGTGGAATATACGCTGCGCAGCGTTGCGCCCACTGTCGCCTATAAACCGGTGCGCGCCAGCCGCGGCAAAGTGACGCGGGCAGAACCCGTCGCCGCACTGGATGCGCAAGGGCGTATTCACCATGCGGGCGTTTTTGAACGCCTTGAATCGCAGCTCTGCGGTTTCGATCCGCTGGAAACGGCGGATAGCCCGGACAGATTGGATGCAAGGGTCTGGGCGCTGACCGATCTGATGCTGGGCGGCCCGCTGCCGGAAGGGCCGAAGGTCTGGCGATAGATTTGAACCCTTTACTTGGCCGGTTGCGCCGCTAAGCTGAAACAGTCGGCGATGCGATGACCGGATTTCAGGGAGGGTGGCAGATGGGCGACGAGCATGATGAACTGGTCAAAAAGGCGAAGGACCGCGACGAGCTTGGCAGGCTTGCGTATTCCCTTGCGTTGCGTCATTACCGCGCGGGCGATTATGCGAAAGCAGTGATAAGCTTTCAGCATGCCGCATCGGCGGGCCATGAAGAGGCGCGCACCCTGTTCAAGGGGGCGCCGCTTTCCTGGTTTTACTCCTGGTGGATCGGCGTCAATTTAGACAAAATCATCGCCGGCGCGCAATTGGGAGCGCGGGGCGGATCGGCGCCGGACCAGTGTGCCCTGGGGCTGATTTACCGCTTCGGTTTCGGCACAGAACCCGATCCGGCCCTGGCTTTCAGCTGGTTCGAAAAAGCGGCCGGCGCGGGCGATGTCGAAGCCAACCTGCAGCTGGGCTCCATGTGCCTGGGCGATAGCGGCGGAGAAGCGAAAAACGAGAAACGCGCGCTCGGATGTTTCCTGCGCGCCGCCGAACAGGGAAATGCCACGGCGCAGCTACTGGCAGCTAACCTCTATTTTATCGGCGGCGACGGCGTGCCGATAGACCGCGTGGAATCTTTTGTCTGGCGCGTCATGTACGCGCGCCACAGCCCCGCAGGCTCTAACGCGTGGAAGAATGTGGAATCGGACAAGCTGCTGCTGAAGCCCGAACAGCTGACGGCGGCGGAAAAACGCCTTCAGAAGTTCGGCTGATTTTAGGATAGCTTTGAAATGACAGCACTGGGACCCCGGCAATCGCCGGGGTTTCTTTTTGGGAGGATTTACCATGAAATTCAAAAACCCCTTTGCGAAAGAAACGAAGGCCAGCAAGGCGCAAGCGCTGATGGTGACTTTCGGCGCGCATGAGGCGAAGTTTACGCCGCGCGATTATGCGCATCTGGCCGATGAAGGGTTTCGCAAGAATGTGATTGTGAACCGCTGCATCAGGCTGGTGGCGCAGAATGCGGCTGGCGTGCCTTGGGCGGTGTTTCGCGGGCGCGGGGAAAAAAGGGAACGCCTGCACGATCACCCGCTGCTGGATTTACTGCGCCAGCCGAACCCGCTGCAGGGGGGTGCGGAGCTGTTCGAGGCGATTTACGGGTTTTTCCTGATCGCGGGGAACAGCTATATCGAATGCGCGGGGCCGCGCGGTCAACCACCGCTGGAACTGTGGACGCTGCGGCCCGACCGCATGCGCGTCATCCCCGGCGCGCGGGGATTGCCGGAGGCTTACCGTTATACCGTCGACGGCAAGGCGGCTGAATTCCGCGTCGATGCGCTGACGGGCCATGCGGATGTGCTGCATGTAAAGGCCTTTCACCCGCTGGACGACTGGTACGGCATGAGCCCATTGGAGGCCGCCGCATTTTCGGTCGACCAGCATAACGAGGCCGCGAAATGGAATGCGGCATTGCTGCAATCATCGGGCCGCCCCAGCGGCGCGCTGGTCTATCGCCCGCAGCACCCCGAAGCACCGGATACGCTGACCGATATGCAGCGCGAGCAGTTGAAACGCGATATTTCCGAATTTTTCAGCGGCGCGGATAACGCGGGCCGCCCGATGGTGCTGGAGGGCGGACTCGACTGGCGCGAAATGAGTTTATCGCCGAAAGACATGGACTGGCTGGCCGGCAAGGATGTATCGGCGCGGGAGATTGCACTGGCCTTCCACGTGCCGCCGCAGTTGATCGGGATTGAAGGATCGCTGACCTTCGCCAATTTCGAGCAGGCGCGGCTGGCGCTGTTCGACGATGCGGTGCTGCCGCTGTTATCACACGTGCGGGATGAATTGAACGCCTGGCTGGCGCCCCGTTTTGGCGGCGATATATCGCTGGATTTCGATACGGATAAGGTCGAAGCACTCGGCCCCCGCCGCGAGAAAATCTGGCAGCGGCTGTCGGCCTGCGATTTTATGACGGCGAACGAGAAACGCGCAGCGCTGGGGCTGTCGCCGGTGGAGGGGGGAGATACTCTTGCTTAACTTCCTCTCCCACTTGGAGAGGAAGTTAGGGGATTACCCCGCCACGCGCACCTGCGCCACGCGCTGCTCGATACGGCCGCCGGTGGGGGAGGTGTAGACGTGTTCGTATTCGAGCCATTTCACCGGCACTTCGGTGACGTTTTCTTTATCGCGGATCCAGGTGCCGATGCGTTCGACGCGGTTTTCGGCGTAGGGTTTTTTCGCGGTGACGCGGTTGAAGCTGGGCTCGGCCGATTTGATCAGTTTTTCGATCTGGTTGGCGACTTCGGTGGGGATGCGGGCGTTCTTGTTGAACTCCTTCATGATCTTGCCGACCTGGCGGTCGATGGCGACGATTTTCGCCACGTCGTCTTTCGGGCCGTCAAGAATGGCGCGGTTTTTTTCGGCTGTCAGCTGGTTGCTGTCGCCCGTGATAAATGAAAAGAGACCCATGGTTCGCTCCGTGATCGTCTTGAAATAACTGCACATACCATAATCGCTGCTGCCTTTATGTCAACCCCTGCCGGAAGGGAGGGGCAAGGGGCTGATTTAACTGACTTTGATATTTTCCATAGCATGAAACGGGGGATGGGATGCTTGAAACCAAAATTCGAGACTCGGGGACAGAGCTGAAATTCGTGGCCGAGACCGGCTGCTTTGAAGGCTATGCCGCGCTGTTTGCCACAGCCGATGCAGTGAACGACATGATTCTACCCGGCGCCTTCGCGGCTTCGCTGCAGGTGCTGGAGCGCGAGAAGCGCGTGCCGCCGATGTTGTGGCAGCACGACGCGAAGGAGCCGATAGGGGCTTGGCGCATCATTCGCGAAGACCGTCACGGATTGTTCGTGAAGGGCGAATTGTTTTTAGAAGACATTCCCCGCGCGCGTGAAGCCTATCGCCTCTTGAAAGAGAAAGTGGTGACGGGGCTGTCGATCGGCTACCGCGCGATTTCGTCGCGTCGCGACGAGAAGACGGGGCTGCGGCAACTTTCATCGATTGAATTGATAGAAATTTCGCTGGTGACGTTTCCGGCGAACAGCGGGGCGCGCGTCAGCCGCGTCAAGTCGTCGGGGGATGACCTCGCCGCCGTGAGAGAGCTGACGTCACTGATCCGTAACTTAACCTGAAAGGAAATATTCATGACAGAAGATATCCGCACGGCCGTGTATGATTTGGGCCGCGCCTTCGAACAGTTCAAGGAGGCCAACGACCAACGCATCAAGGAAATGGAGCGTAAAGGGACGGCCGACCCCCTGACCGAAATGAAGGTGAACCGCCTGAACGCCGAAATTTCCCGCGCGATTGACGCCGCCGATACGGCGAAGAAGCGCGTCGACCTGCTGGAAACCGCGCTCAGCCGCTCCGCAACGCCCAAGGCCGACGACTGGGCCGAGGCCGAGACGTTCCAGCTGGAACGCAAGCATATCATGGGGAATAACTTCTCCATCGAGGCTTACCGCCAGTACAAGAGCGCGTTCCACTCCTACATCCGCAAGAATAATGCGGGCAGTAGCGTGGATGAAGTCAAAGCGCTTTCCGCAGGCTCTGATCCCGATGGCGGTTACGCCGTGACGCCCGATATGTCGGGCCGCGTGGCGGCGCTGGTGCGCGAAACCTCGCCGATGCGAAAAGTCGCCAACGTGATCACCATCGGCACCGATGCGCTCGAGGGCATCAATGACCTGAACGAAGCGACATCGGGCTGGGTGGGTGAAACGGAAGCGCGTTCGGAAACCACCGCGCCGAAGATCGGCGAATACCGCATTCCGGTGCATGAGCAATATGCGGAGCCGCGCGCAACGCAAAAGCTGCTGGACGATGCGCTGTTCAATGTCGAGGAATGGCTGGCCGGCAAGATCGCCGAGCGCCTGAGCCGCATGGAGAATGACGCCTTTGTGAACGGCAATGGTGTTCGCAAGCCGCGCGGATTCCTGACCTATGCGGCGGGCACGCCGTCGGCATCCACCTTTAACGTGATCGAACAGCTGGTGTCAGGCGGGGCGGGGCCTTTGCGGCGTCCAACCCGGGCGATGCGCTGATCTCGCTGGTCTTCGCGCTGAAATCGACCTACCGCGAAAATGCCTGCTTCATGATGAAGCGCGCGACGCTGGCGGAGGTGCGAAAGCTGAAGGATGGGGACAACAACTATCTCTGGCAACCGGACTTCCAGATGAAACAGGGCGGCACGCTGCTGGGCTTCGATGTGGTGGAGGCGGAGGATATGCCGGCGATTACGGCGAATTCGCTGTCGATCGCTTTCGGCGATTTCAACAAGGGCTACCAGATTGTCGACAGGCAGGGCATCCGCATCCTGCGAGACAGCTTCACAGCGAAACCCTACGTGAAGTTCTACACCACCAAGCGCGTCGGCGGCGATGTGACCAACTTCGAAGCCATCAAGCTGCTGAAATTCGCGGCCTCCTAACCAGAAGGAAACATATACATGCATGACATCGTCAATAACCTCACTATTTCGCAAGTCCTTGCGCCGCAGGTGATTCAGGCGGCTGCACTGGATAGCGGCAATATCGATATGCAGGGGCATGAGATTCTTGCCGTCGCGGTGCTGGTCGGCAATATCGTCGATACGCTGGACGCCGACAACCGCATCGACGTGAAGATCGAACACGCCGACGCGACAGACGCCTATACCGCCTGCACCGATGAAGATGTGCTCAATTTTACGGGCCTTTCCTCCGGCACGTTCCTCGCCATCGATGCGGCGGGGAAGGAGAGCAAGCGCCACGTCATCGGCTATCGCGGCGGCAAGCGCTACGTGAAGGTGACGGCCACGCCCGTGTCCATGAGCACCGGCGGGCCTATCGCCATGGTTGCCATCAAGGGCAACGCGAGCGCGGCACCTGTTACCAATACCTGATACTCCCCACGACACACCTTGGCGGGCGGGGGTTAAAATCCCCGCCCCTCTTTTTTAAAAAACTGTATACCTTTAGGGAACTTTTTGTAACCTATTTGGTTGACAAACCTGGAGATATGCCGTAAATTCATACTAGGGGAAAATAAAAAGGGGAGTTTAGTATGTTTGTTACGGAGCGTAATGGGAATGATAGTGTCGTTCAAAAACAAGGGCTTGAGAGAAATTTTTGAGTCAGGAACTACTAACCGCATCGACGCACGTCTTCACGAAAGGATATTGCGTCGCCTATCTGCGATGGATGCCGCAGAGCACGTCGAAAATCTAAACGTGCCAGGATACGACCTGCATCCGTTAAGGGGTTTTAAACCCAAAAGATATACAATACATGTTAACGGGCCGTGGTGCATCACGTTCCAATTTGAGAATGGAAAAGCCACTGCCGTTGACTTCGAGAACTACCACGAAAGATAGTTTTCGCTGAAAACGGGAAACAAATGAGAACAAAGAGAAAAATCTGCCCCACTCACCCAGGTATCCTCCTGCGGGAGGATGTATTGCCAGCGATGGGACTTTCTGTGGCAAAAGCCGCAGATCACCTTTCTGTGTCTCGCGCCTATCTCTATCGCGTGCTTGAGGGGAGGGTTCCTATGTCCATGGAAATGTGCATCAAGGTCGGCAAGCTGGCAGGTAACGGGCCAGAGTTATGGGTGAACATGCAGGCTGCCCATGATCTTTGGAAGGCAGAGAATAGCCCATCTCTTCAAAAAGCCGTGAAGAAAGTTCCTAGCTACCGTGAATTGACGGTAGCCTGAGATTCCATACAGTTTCTAGTCCACTCGCCCGGCGTTAGCCGGGTTTTTTATTGCCCAAAAAGGAACACCACATGCGCCTTCAAGAACTGACGCCGCCGTCGGAAGAACCGCTGACGCTTTCCGAGGCGAAACTGCATCTGCGCATCACCCATGACGCGGATGACGACGCTTTGAGCGCACTGATCCGCGCGGCTAGAGAAATGCGCGCGGGCTGGACGGGCCTTACGCTGGTCACGCGCACCTATGCCTTTACCGCCGACGGCTGGGACGGCAAGCCTGTCGAACTGCCCCGCCCGCCGCTGGTTTCCGTCGAGGAAATCGCCGTCTACAACGCACTGGGCGAAGAAGAACTTTTCGACGAAGACAATTATTACGCCGAAACGGCGGGCAGGCCGGGGCGCATTATTCTGAAAGAGAGCGCCAGCCCGCCCATACCCGGCCTTGCCATCGGCGGAATCGAATTCAGGTACATCGCAGGTTTCGGCGCGGCGGCGGCTGTGCCCGCATCCCTTAAACAGGGTATGCTGCGCCTTGTCGCCCACCTTTACATGAACCGCGGCGACAGCACCGAAATAGCTGTCAGAAATTCCGGCGCGATGGTGCTGTTCCAGCCCTACCGCGTGGCGAGGCTGGCATGATCGGCAACCTCAACCATCCGCTCACCCTGCAAACGCCGCAACGCATCCCCGACGGCGGCGGCGGGTTCGAAACCACCTGGCAGGACATAGCCGGGGTTTTCGCGCGCATCGATTCCGTGGAAACGGAAGAAATCCCCGAGCGCGGCGGGCGGGTGACGCGCCAGCGCTGCCGCCTGACCGTTCATGCCCGCACCGATATCACACCGGGCCTGAGGTTCAGTGACGGATCAAGGGGATATGACGTTTTAAACATACGCGACCCCGACGGGCGCGGCGTCTATCTGGAAATACTGGCGGAGGTGACGTGACGGCCCTGTCTTGCTAGTCTAGTGGGCCATGAAGTACCCATTTTTCCTTTTCCTGATCTGGACGATCGCGCTGTTCCACGTGTGGGAACACCGGCGCTTTATCGAAGAATTGCGCCGGCTGCAGCGCGTGCTGGCCGATTTCAATCCAGTGCGCGAGGCCACGGCGGAAAAGCTGAAGGGCCATGACTGGCGCATCGTGTCGCTGGACGGCACGAAGCTGGGCCTGCGCCGCGCCTTCATGGTGAAGGACGCCTTCAGCGCGGCGCGCTATGCGATGCCCGTGCTGTTCGTGGCCCTGAGCCTGCTGGTGCTGGAATCCTGGTCGATGGCCGGCGCCTATCTTGCGGGCGTCATCATCAAGTGGTTCGTGACCAAAACCGTGCTGGAGCTGTCGCCCGCCAACCCGCGCTATGACGTGAGGCTGCTGGGCGTGCCGCTGTTCGGCGAGCCGCTGCCCGACAAAGGGGCAGAGCGCACGCTGCTGGGCATGTTCAAGAAAAAGAAAGACTGATTACGGCGTCTTTACGGGCGGCGTCGCGTCTTCGGGCGGGCCATCCTGCGCGGGCTTTTCGGTTACCGCATGGCCGCCGGGCGGCGGGCCCTTGGGCTTGTCTGAGGACTTCTTCTTTTTCGGCTCGGCGGTTTCGACCGGCAGCTTGCCGAGTTCGGGCAGCGGATCGGTGAGCTTCTGCTCGGCCTGTTCCTTCGCGATCATTTCGCGCAGTTCCTCCAGGCGGATGTCTTCGGGGGTCTTGGTAAAGCTTTCGGGCATTTCGGCCTTCCAGTTCTCCACGTCGCGGTCGGCGGCCACCATTTCGTCGTTGGTGATCAGCTTTTGCGCCACGATCTGGTCGGCCATGTTGCCGGAGGTGGCGGCCAGTTTCTTGTCGGGCCCGTGCTGCGAGACGATCTTGAGCCATTTATAGGCGCCGGCAGGGTCGGGCTTGAAATCGAAACGCAGGCCCTTGCTGCCGCCGAAAAGATGCAGCGCATAGATAAAGGCCGCCGGCTGGTTGCCGAGGCGCGCGGCGCGTTCATACCAGCCGCGCGACACGGGAATATTGACGTCGAGCCCGCGGCCCTTCTGGTAGAGCACGGCCAGCGCGACCATGGCGTCGGTATTGTTGGCGAGCGCGGCCTTGTGATAGAGCCCCGCGGCCTCGACCGCGTCTTCTTTCACGCCGTGGCCGTCGAGATACATGTTGCCCAGCAGGACGGCGGCGCGCGCATCGCCGGCTTCGGCCAGCGGGCGCAGGTTCATGATCGCGGTCATCCAGTCGGCCTTGTCGTAGGCTTTCTTGCCTTCGAGGAAGCCGGCGAAGGCCTGCGTCGACAGCAGCGCGGCGATACCGACAGTCGCCAGCGCGATGAGAATACGTTTTTTGGACATTGGAACCCCCGTTAAGCCCGTCACCCTAAAATAGGGCTTTTCGGTGGATTTTTCAAACCCCCTGAAAGGAAAAGGTTTTTCATGACAGCCGACAGCACCTGGAGCGTCCAGAAAGCCGTCTACGCCCGCCTTTGCGCCCATGCGCCCCTGACCGCCCTGCTGGCCCTGGGCGCGGAGGGGGTACACGACCACCTGCCCGAGGATGCACCCCTGCCGCGCATCGTGTTCGGGGAAATGGAGGCGCGGCCCCTTGGAACACAGGGCGGTAACGGTTATGACATCGCCTTCACGATCCTGACCCAGAGCCGTGCCGAAGGCATGAAGCAGCTGCGCGGCGTGATGGAAGCCGTAACGGCGGCGCTGCACCGGCAGGATTTCGCGGTGGAGGGCCATACCCTTGTGCTCTGCCAGCTGGAGCGATCGTCGGCGCGGCTGGAGAGCGACGGCATAACGCGCACCGGCACGCAAGTTTTCAGACTGATCACCGAACCCGCCTGAAGGAGAAAAAATCATGACCAGCCAGAAAGGCCGCGACCTGTTGCTGAAAATCGGCGACGGGGAAGACCCGGAAGTTTTCACCGCCATCGGCGCCGCGCGGGCGACGCAGATGCTGCTGAACAACCAGCCGGCGGAGACCACCAGCATGTCGGGCAACGGCATGCGCGAATATCTGGGCGAGGCGGGGCTGCAATCGCTGACCGTGAAGCTGGATGGTTTATTCAGGGACGCGGCGGCGGAAGAGATTTTGCGCGACGTGGCCTTTAGCCGCGCGGCGAAAAACTACGAGCTGCAATTCCCCAACGGTGACAAATACGCCGCGAGTTTCGTCGTGCAGGAATACCAGCGCGGCGGCACGTTTGACGGGCTGGAGGTTTTTTCGGTCATCCTCGCGCGTTCGGGCGCGGGCGTCTTTACGGCGGGTTAGCGGGGTTGCGCGCTTCCCTCCTCTCCTTTGGGAGAGGAGGGGGGACCCATGCTCTTGCATGGGGGGCGGTGAGGGTACTATCGGCAGTGTTTGCCGCTTGAAAGTACCCTCACCTTCCCGTCATACGCTGCTACGCAGCGCATATAAATGACGGGCCCCTTCCTCTCCCAAAGGAGAGGAAATTCATGCGCAGACCTCGAAAAAGGGAGACTCAGACATGGAAAAACTTTATTTGCCGCACCCTGATGGCGCGGTGGGGGTCGAGATTACGCTGGCGCTGGTCGAGCAGCTGGAGGAAGGCGGGAGCCTGCTGGAGCTGGCCGAAAGGCTGGTGGCGAAGGAATTGAAACTGGCCGAGGCTGTGACGCTGCTGAAAAGCGTTTATGCCCATGCGGGCATAACAGCGCCGCCGGATGATTTTATCGTGGCGCAACAGCCGCATCTGCATCTTGCGCGGCTGCTGACGGCGATTATCGCGCCGCTGTCGGCGCTGGGGGCGATAGACCAGCCAAAAAAAAGCCTGAGCCTGCGTTCCCTGCGCCGCTTCTACCTTGGCGTGCTGCGCTGGGAGCCGCAGGCTTTGCGCGCCGCGAGACTGACCGACCTTGAAGACGCCTGGAAAGGCTATGCGCTGCATCACGGCATCGAGACCGAGCCCGTGACCCGCGCCTTCATGGATGAAATGCTGAAAAAATTCGGAGGATAAAATGGACGAGACGGACATGCTGAATCGCATTATTACGCAGGAATTATCGAAGCTGCTGCGGCAGGAAATGGCGGCGGGCATTGCAGCTGTTTTCGCGGGGCAGCAAAAATCATCCGGGTTGAGCGTAATTATTAACAACAACGCGGGCGTATCGGTATCGGCCCGCGAGGGCATGGACGGTTTCGACCGCAAGATGCTGGAAATAACCATTGATCAGATGGTGGCCAACGCGCTGACGCGCGGGCAGGAAACGACGGGCATTCTGCGGTCTATCTTCAACCTTGTGCCGACACTGTCGGGGAGGTAACGCATGGCTGCCTGGCCCGAAACACTGCCGCAATCGCCGCTGATTGACGGATTCCGCGAGACGCCCGCGAATACCGCGCTCCGCACCGAAATGGACACGGGGCCCGCCAAGTTGCGCCAGCGCACCACGGCCGCAACGGCGACGCTGTCGTTAACCTTTATTATCAGCACGGTACAACTGGCCACGCTCGACAGTTTTTACGCGGATACGCTGCAGGGCGGCACGCTGTCCTTTGATTTCACGCATCCGGTGACGGGGGAAACAGTTAACTGCCGCTTCCGCCAGCCGCCGGCCCGCGCGGCTTTGGCTGGCGGATATTTCCGCACCGGCATCGAGCTGGAGGTATTGCCATGAGCCGTAACCTGTCTACAGCAGCGCGTAACGCGCTCTATGCATCCGAAACCGGCGAAGGCTTTGCGGTGCTGCTGACGCTGTCGCATGCGCAGCTGGAGGCGCCGTTGCGCGTGGCGGGGAGCGATGCGGCGATTACCAGCCGGGGGGATAATTTCGTTCCTTATCCGTTCAGGCTGACGCTGCCCGACGATGCGGAACGGCAGTCGCCGGAGGCGCGGCTGGTGATCGATAACGTCGACCGGCAAATCATCTTGGCGCTTCGAAACCTCAACACCGCGCCGCAGGTGACAATAGAAATAGTGCGCATTAGCGATCCGGATATCGTGGAAGCGCGCTTCGACAGCTTTCGACTCGGGCAGGTTTCCTACGATAAACAAATGGTTGAAGGGATTCTTTCACTGGAGGATTTTACGGCGGAGCCTTTCCCTGCCGGAACCTTCACTCCGGGGCATTTTCCCGGTCTTTTTTAGTCTTTGAAAAATATAGATAAAACAGGGCGTTTAAAATTTATTTGCTTTTCTTATGGTAAAATTAGAAAGAGTGGGATAAAGTATTAAAAATCAGTTAAGACTCGGACGGCTCGACTGTTTTCACCAAATACTAAAGTCCCAACGGTAGTGTGTGAGGTAATTTCATGAGCGTAAAAACGCAATTCGGAAGCGTCGGATATAACGGCAACAACTTCCTCCTCGACTCATTTTCGGTCATTGGTGCGGATACCCGCAACGGTTTTGACCTCGAAACTGCAAACCGTCTTGTGTCGATGAATGCTTACGTTGGCGCGCATCCCGAAAAGGTTGATGCGGCTGGCTTTAACGGCTACGTCGCCAAGCTGAGCAGCTACACCATGACCGAGTCCGTTCAGCCCATCGTGTCCAGCACGCGCAACAAGCCCGGCAGCGGCATGAAGTAAGTTTAAACAGGTTTCTTCCCGAAAAACCCGCCCCTTAAAAGGCGGGTTTTTCATTTCTGGAATTCATCGAGGTTTCACATGCCCGTCCCGCTCTGGGCGGGGCGCTATATCGGCTTGCCGTTCCTGACTCACGGGCGCGACCGCTCCGGGCTTGATTGCTGGGGGCTGGCGCGTCTTGTCATGGCCGAGCAGCTGGGCCGCGCCCTGCCGTCTTTCGCTTACGAATACATATCGACCACCGAGGCCGGGCAAATCGGCGAGCTGATCGCGCGGGAATGTGTGCTCTGGGATTCCGTGGCGGCGGGGGAGGAACGTTTGGGCGACGTAATCGTGTTGCGCCTGCTGGGTCACCCGATGCATGTGGGCGTGGTGCTGGGGGACCGGCAGATGCTGCATATCGAACAGGGCATCGACAGCGCGATCGAGAGTTACGCAGGCCCCCGCTGGCGCGATCGGGTTTTCGGGTTTTTCAGGTACAGGGAAGCGATACAGCATGAATAACGTCACAGTCGAAGTCGCGGAAAGCCCCTTCACGCGCCGCCGCTCCAATCATGAATGCCTTGCAGGCAGAACGGTCGAGGAACTGGTGCTGGAGGCGCAGCCGGATGCTTTTCTGCGCAGCCACGCGCAGGTGTTTCTGGGCGGGCATGGCGGCGGCGGGGCTGGTGGGTGCTTTTACCAGTGATAAAGCGCCATGAGCGGGCTTATCTTCACATTATTGGGGTTCGGCATTTTCGGCCTGCTGTGCTTTATCGCCTATCACGCCGGAAAGGCCGACCAGATTGCGAGGCAATATGAACGAGACGACGATGCGGAACGCAGGGCGCTGGCTGCGCGGGATCGGCTGCTGTCTGATCCTGCTTATGCCGAGCGCGTGCGGAAGCGCTTCACAAGGTGATTTTTGCAAGGTTTACAAACCGGTTTACACCGGCGGGGGCGATACCGCGCAAACGCGCGCCGCTATCGACGGCAATAATGCCGTGTGGCTTGAACTTTGTTCAGCCAGCCGCTAGTCAAGCGCAGCGGGCGTGGTGCTCCATCACCTTCAACAGCGTTTTTTCGAGCTGCTTGTGGTTGTGACGCGCGGCGTAGTCGCGGGCGGTTTGACCGCGGCGGTCTTCCGACAGCGTGTTGATGCCGGCGGCAATCAGCAGGCCCGCCATCAGCGTGTCGCCCTTCTGCGCCGCGAGGTGCAGCAGTCCCTGTCCGGACAAGGCGTCCGTGACATGGATATGCGCGCCGCGCTCGAGCAGGTAACGCACGACGTCCATGTGACCCTGGCTGACCGCAAACCAGAGCGCGGTGTAACCGAAGGGATGGACGGCCGCATCCATCAGCGCGCCGTTCATGGTGAGGAACTTCACCATGTCAAGACGGCCGAAGAAGGCAGCTTCGTGGAGGGGGCGGCGGCCTTCGTCGTCGGCGGCATCGATTGCGCCGCCTTTGTCAAAGACCACTTCAGCCGAGAGCACATCGCCTTCGCGGGCGAGCTCGTGCATGAAGCTTTTGCCGATGGAGCCGAAGTCTTCGACAACTGCAGGCCCGTCGGCCTTGCGCATTGTCGAGGTGTACGAGGTGGTACCGAGGTTGAAGTTGTAGGCGAGTAGATCAGTGTTCGTTGCAGGGGCTGTCATAGCGAACTCACTTTCGTTAAGCGGGGTAAACTTAAGTGGTGGCACTATATCTTGTGGATATCTTAACTCTACACCACTAGGGAATGGATTCCACAACAAAATCATATCCTTCACATATTCTATCCACATTTTATCCACAGTATCTGCGGATACGTGTTCAAAAAACTGAATCATCACTTGCGCTTCGTGCCGTTACCTCATGTAACGCGCGGTTTTGAAAAAACTTTTCGAACTCTTTCCAGATAAAATTAAAACGCGCGGATGTGATCGCCGTTCCATCGCGATGCCGTTTTTCACGTTTGATTCCATAGCGTTACGCGATAATTTTTGACATTACGAAAAGCTGCCTCTACAGTCCTGCGCTATCACACCACCTTCAGCGCGGGATCATTCATGGCAGACAAATTTCCCAAGGCCTTCGTCAACGAGAAAAACGGCGAGGTGAAAAAACTCGAGACACTTTGGGACAAGGTGAGCGGCGACTGGATACCGGAGGCCGGCCACTACGCGATGATCGCGGCGAAGGTCGCGGTGCTGGCGCCGGTTGCAGGCGGGCTCGCGATTACGGGCGGCGCGGCGGCGGCGGTCTATCTGGGATCGCGCTGGGGCATGAACAAGCTTTTCAATTTCGTGCATGACAAGGTTTTGCTGGAAAACAAAAAAGGCGACTTCAGCGAATACGACCTGAGCAAACCCGCCGACAAGATGGCGTTTGAACAACGTTTCGGCGAGAAGCATCCGCAGTTCGCTGACGATTACCTGAAAATGGCCGAAGCCGCGAAGCTGCCGCAGGTTCCCAAATTGCTCGTCATCGAGGAATTCTTCAAGAAGCAGGGCAAATCGAAATACGGCACGATCGTGTCGGATTATATGGCGGGCGTTACCACGCGTCCCTCGGGCAAAGATCCTGTCGTGATGCTGGGCAAAGGGGCCCTTGCTGATCTCGATGACAAGGAAATGCGCGCGGTAATGGCGCACGAGTTTACCCATGCGAAACTGGGCCATCCGAAAGACTCCGCGCAATGGCTGACGCGTCTGCCGGTGAATTCGGTGCTGAACATGGCGCTGATCGGCTTTGCGGTTCTGGGCCCCCTGCCCGTTCTCCCCATTCTGGGATTTGTGCTGGCGACCAACCTGGTCGGCAAGGCGCTGAAATCGGTCAAGTCGCGGCACCATGAAGAACTCTGCGATCGTGGCGCGGCCATCCTGACCGGCGGCACGAAAGACCTGACCACCGCGCTTGATAAAATCAAGGCGCAGATGGTGAAGTACAAAATCCTCGAGCGCAAGGATGCGGCCCGCAAGGCCTTCCTGCGCGGCGACGCCAAGACGCCGGATTTGAAAGAAGAGAAATTGCCGGAGCCGTCGAAGTTCAACCGCTTCGTCAACGCGACGCACCCGACCAACGAGCGCCGCGCAAAACTGCTGGATGAATTCGAGAAGAAGCACACGACCTATTGCGAAAAGAAACGCAGCGATTTCGCCGCCGGTTTCAACGAAGCCGCCGCCCGCGTGAAAGCGCTGCCGCCGCTGGTGAAACCCGACCTCGGCAACATGGAGGCCGATATCAAGGCGATGGTGGAGGAAGATCACACGCTGACGCAGATCTTCCGCGAGAACGACCTGGTGCAGACCAAGCGCCTGCCCCAGCCGAACGGCGACGGCGAGAAGGTCATCATCATCGTGACCCCCAAGACAGCTATCAAGAAGGCGCCCGAAGCTGCAGCGAATCCCAAGGATGAAACGCCGCCCGCACCCCCGCCGGCAGCCGTGAAACCGCCCGCACCGCCGGTCATATAAGAATAGCCTTTAGAATCATTGAATTAGCCCCTGAACCCCGCGTTCGGGGGCTTTTTCATTTATTTCAAAAAACGGCCTATTCCAGCAACTTATCAAATATTCTTTGACATAAAAACTAACGGTTTGCTATAGTCGGGCCTGCTTTGTTTCCATAGTTAAGTGAAGAATCGCGCGTATTCAGAAGGAAAAATCATGGCGGATAAATTCCCCTCCACTTTCGTCGACGAGAAAACGGGCCAGGTCAAACGCATGGAAAGCATGCTCGACAAGCTCGAGGCCGACGTACTGCCCAAAGCCGGCAAGTGGGGCGTGATCGGCGCCAAGACGGCGATGATCGGGGCCATGAGCGGCGCGCTGCCGATCGTGCTGCCGGTCGCCGCAGCCGTGTATCTCTATTCTAAATCCAAGATCAAGAGCGTCATCGACAGCCAGCAGGACCGCGAAGACGCTGCCAAGGGCACGGGCGGCGGCGGCGGCATGGGCCGCCTTGCCATGATGCTGGGCGGCGAGGAAGGCTATGACGAATTCGACATGAACAAGGACGCCGACCGCAAAAAATTCGTGCAGATCTACGGCGCGCGCCACCCGAGCCTGCCCGACGATATCGTCGCCATGGCAAAATCGGTGCAGCTGAAAGAACTGCCCGTCGTGCGCATGACGCACAGCATGTTCCCCGGCCCCGACGATTATCTCTGCGCCGCGACCTCGCGCGTCGACGGCTCCAAGCCCGTCGTGATGATCGGCCGCCTGGCCGAAAAAGAACTGACCCCCGGCGAAATGCGCGCCGTGATCGGCCACGAGCTGACGCACGTGAAGCTGGGCCACGTGAAGGACAGATATAACGACATTTCCCGCAGCCTGCTTTCCAAGGCGCTGAGCGCCGGCCTGATCATCACCGGCGTCGTGGCGACGCTGGCGGCCTTTACCATGGCCACGCCTTTCTTCGCCGGCGTCGGCGCCCTTGCGCTGATGTGCGCGAAGGTGGCGGGCGTCGTGGTGGGCGGCGGTTTCGTCAACAAGGCGCTGGATTCCATCCAGTCGCGCCGTCGCGAAGACCTCTGCGACCAGGGCGCCGCGATTTTGACGGGCGGCACCGCAGACCTGACCAGCGCGCTTGGCAAGATCAAGGGCGGCATGATGAAGATGCACCAGCGCGAAGCCGACATGGCGTCGATGATGCGCGGCGGCCGCGGCGGCAAGGTGAGGGAGATCGGCGGCTTCATGCGCTGGCTGCTGGCCAGCCACCCGACGGCCGAGCACCGCGCCGAGAAGCTGAAGCAGTTCGAGGAAAACCACAAATCATATTGCGAGAACAAGCGCGCCGAATTCAAGGCGGCCTTCAACGCGGCGGCTGCGAAGCCCGAAGCGCAGGCAGCCGCAGCGGTCGAGGCAAGGCGCAAGGCGCAGATGAAGTCGGACATGGGCATGGGCGGCCTGGACGACATTTTCGGCATGGGGCCGCAGGACGACCCGCAGCTCACCCTGCCCGGCATGGGCGGCGCGAGCAAGAAACCCCGCAGCCTTGAAGACGTATTGGGCCAGTTGTTCGGCGGCGCCGCCGGCAAGCGTGGCGGCGCGGGCGCAGGCCTGCCCGGCAATGACGATGCCGATCCCAACGATCCTTTCCGCGATCTGGGTGGCCTCGACGGCGACGATCCCTTCGCGGGCCAGCCGCTGCCCGGCAAGATGCCCGGCCGCGTGATTGTTATCCGCAGGGGCAGCCCCTTCGGCAGGCGCTAGACAAGAAACTCCGATAGACGATAAAACCGGCGGGCGATCCCCGCCGGTTTTTTACTCCCCGCCGGTTTTTTATTTGCAGTTATGCTCGGCAACGTGGTCGAGGTATTCCTGTTTCGCCGCCTGCGCCTGCGCGCGCACTTCTTCCAGATGCGAAAGGACGTCGTGGTATTCCGCGTCGGTGAGATTCGCATTGGGGCCGAGCCTGTTGACGGCGGCGGACCAGACATCCACGGCCCTGCTGTAATTCGCGGCCAGTTGTTCCCTGATCCTGCAGCCTGACATATATGGAACCTCCATCGGCCCTGAGCGGTTGTCGTAGAAGGGGCATGTGCGCTTATAGTACCCCGAATCTTGTCCTGTATGTCCACTTTCATACACTGGAGCCGCAGAGATGAAGAACAAGACCGCCGGAATTCTTGAACTGGTGACCGCAGGAACCGGCGGCAGCGAACTGTTGAAGGCGTTGCGCGAAGACGACCTTATGCTGCTGCTGCCGCAGCTGCGCCACAAGACGGCCGAGAAAGGCGTGGTGCTGTACAAGGCAGGCGACCCTGTCGAATACGCCTATTTCCCGCTGGGATCGGCGCTGGTGTCCTTCATGGTCTTTCTGGAGGATGACCGCGGCGTGGAAGCGACCGTGATCGGGCGCGAGGGCGCCGCCGGCGGCATCGTCAGCCAGGGGCACCTGCCCGCCTATTGCCAGTCGCTGGTGCAGTCGGGCGGCGGCATCGTCTATATCTCCTGCGCCGAGCTCCAGCGCGCGAAGGAAAAATCGCCGACGCTGAATCATTTCTTCGCGCGCTACGCCGACTGCCTGCTGGCGCAGATCTTTCAGGCCGTCGCCTGCAACGCGACGCACAGCATCGAGCAGCGCGTCGCCAAATGGCTGCTTGCCGCGCATGACCGCGTCGGCGAGCCGGTATTGCTGATGACGCAGGACAACCTCGCGGGGCTGCTGGGCGTGGGGCGCAGCTATGTCGCCAAGGTGATGAACAGGATGAAGAAGGAAGGCGTGCTGCAGATATCACGCGGCAGGCTGACCATTCTCGATGCCGGCAAGCTGAAAAAACACGCCTGCGGCTGCGACCAGCTGGTGCGGGCGCATTTCGCCGATGTGCTGCCGGGCAGCTACAAGGGCGCGGGAAAACGGCGCTAAGGCTCATGAATTTCCCTTTATTATCAGCATTGTTCGCGGCTGTATTTGACAATCCCCCCCTGTTTGCTAGGCTTTACGCATGAAAAATCGAAAGCACAGGTGCTGCCTAAATGGCTGATACGTTTCCGTCAGGCTACGTCGACCAGAAAACCGGCAGAATTGAATCTTTCCAGTCCGCTTTCAGCAAGCTGACGGACGAAGGCGTGCCGAACCTCGGTCACTGGGCCCTGCAGGCGGGCAAGCTTGCGGTGCTGGCACCCTTTATCGGCGGGATGGCGGTTGCGCTGCCCGTCGCCGCAGGCCTCTATTTCGGCGGACGCTATGTGATGCAGAAAAGCCTGAACGCGCTGCACGACCGCAGCGAGCGCGAGGGCGGGCCTTTCGTCGAATATGATTTCACGCAAGAAAACGACCGCGCGATGTTCCGCAAGATCCACGGCAAATCACATCCCGGCTTCGCCGATGATTTGCTGCGCATGGTGAAAATGTCTGAGCTGGGCGAAGTGCCCAAGGTGCGCGTGATGATGCCCGGGCAGGGCACGGAGGATTTCGTCTGTTCCGCCGAAACCCGCCCCGACGGCACGGCGCCGATCGTGACGCTGGGCCGCGGCGCGATGGCGACGCTGGACCCCGTTGAAATGCGCGCGGTTGTGGGCCATGAGCTGACGCACGTTAAATTGGGCCATATCAAGAGCGGCACGGAATGGCTGTCGCGCGGCACGCTTTCCATGGTGCTCAATACGGCGCTGGTTGGCGTTGCACTGTTTGCGGGCGCGCCCGTGTTGCCGGTGCTGGCCTTCGTTGCCATCACCAACGTCGTCGGCAAATGCCTGAGATCGGTGCAGTCGCGCCGGCATGAAGAAATGTGCGACAAAGGCTCCGCGCTGCTGACCGGCGAAACGAAAGCGCTGACCTCCGCGCTGAAGAAAATCCACAAAGGCCTGCTGTACCGCCACCAGCAGGAAGTTGATGACAAGTATCTGCGCAAAGGCGAGATACCGCCGAAGGTGGAAGAAGCGGGTGGCATCCAGCAATTCCTGTTCGGCACGCACCCGACGCTGGCACGGCGCGAAAACCTGCTGCGTGAATTCGAGGAAAACCACAAATCATACTGCGAGAAGAAACGCGCCGAATTCCGCACGGTGTTCAACGTCGCCGCTGCGCCCGCGTCGAAACCGCAGCCTGTTGCCGTTGTGCGCCCGAAGGCCGCGACGCCGCCGAAGCTTAAGGCGGCGTAACGCCCCTCTCCACGCGCGTGACAGAATTCCATATTAAATCATGCATAACTTTCACGAGTCATTTTCCCGTCCGCAAAAAATAATCATGCGCAAAAGTGACGCAGCGCGTCATAAGTTTGCCTATTGACTCGCTTTCTGTATTCTGTGAATCTTTCCTCCGTCACACACCCTCAACAGTTTTTTTAAGGAGCCTACACATGGCCTTTAATCCCTTCGGCGGCGGCATGACGCCTCCCGACCCCGAGAAAGTCCTCCAGTCGCTCGAGAACCTGAAAGCCGCTTTCCTCAAAGCAGCCGATGCAGAAACCGGCGCCGCAAAACCCCTGTTTGAATCGCTGTCCGACAAGTTCAACAAGGTCATCGACGACGGCATGGATCTCGCCTCGTCTGATCCGAACCCGAACCCCAACAAGATCATGATGAAGCTGATGCCCGCGATGATGGATCTGCAAAAGACCGTCGCGAAAATCCAGCAAGTCGCGAAAACCGACAGCGCAGCCGCGGAAACGCTGGCCGAACTGGAAGGCTCGATCAAGGCGGAAGTTCAAAACCTGCTGGGCGGCATGCCCGGCATCGGTTTCCCGGGCGCGCCCGGCAAGAACCGCCCGACCTTCGACGGCGATGACGAGAAGCCCTCGATCCATCCCCCGAAGACGCCGGCACCGCCGAAGCCGAAGAAGCCCAACAGCGGCAACTTCGACTTCTAATTCGGCAGAAGTTCAAGAAAACCCCTTCCGGCCTGTCCGGAGGGGGTTTTTCTTTGTCTTTTCAATTGCTTATGAGCGCTCTTTTTATTTGACATAATGCAAGACTCGGGTTATATTCCCCTTGAAATTCAAGGGTGAGTTTTCAATGCGCCAACATGACCGCTACGAGACACAAGGCTGGTCCGCCGAAAGGTGGATGTGGCAAGCGTTGCATGAAGGCGACCTCAACGACGTGAAGCAGGTTTTTGCCGATCGCAAGCCCAATCCCGACTGCGCGGAAAAATACGACGGCGATACGCCGCTGGGCTTCGCCATTCGCAACGGCGATATCGCGCTGGTGCAGCTGCTGATCGCGGAGGGTGCGGAGGTGACGCGGCCCATGGGCTATCAGCAATTCACGCCGCTGCATGTCGCGGCCGACAAGGGCGACACGGCTATCGTCAACCTGCTGCTGAAATGCTGCGCGGACGCCAATTCGCGCACGCGCTACGGCGAAACGCCGACGCACCGCGCCGCCTGGGGCGGGCACAACAAGGCGCTGGCCGCGTTGCTGACCGCGAAAGGCAATGTGGACGCGCAGAACGACATGATGCAGACGCCGATGCATTGCGCGATTTCATCCAACAAGCCGGAAACCGTAAAAATCCTTCTGGAATGGAATGCGGATATCACGCTGACCGACCTCGACGGGCAGGATGCGAAGACCTTCGCCACCAAGCTGCAGGACATGCTGATGACCGGCGAAAACCCGCAGCTGACGCACCTGCAATTCATGGAGCACGCCAGGAACATCGATAAAATCCACGAATACCTCGACCATGCCGACACGGTGCATGACTGCACCAACATCGAGCACATGAAGGGCGCCTTCAACAAGGGTGCCAAGCGCGGCGTTTCGGCCATGAAGCCCCTGAACCTGAAGCCCGCGAATGACACCGCCGCCGACCCGAAAAAGCCGCCCAAAACGGGCTTTACCCGCCAATAATTGACATATTTACATAAGAATGTTATGCTTAACCATTGAAAAAACGGGGTTAAGCGGCCATCTCCATGTCGGAATTCAGGGATAAATTGCCACCTGCAGAGCTAAAGTTCCTCGAGGCGCTCGAAAAGGCCGACCTCGACGCCGTCGACCTCATGCTGAAAACAGGCACGGCGCGGGTGACGCAGTCCGTCAGTGAGCACAATTCGCAGCCCCTTCATCTGGCCGCAAGCATGAACAACCCCGCACTGATCGACCTGCTGGTGCGCCACGGCGCCGATGTCAACGCGCGCGACAAGGAAGACGAGACGCCCCTGATGCTCGCCGCGATCTGGGACAGGCGCGACGCGCTGGAAAAACTATTGGCGCTGGGTGCCGAGCGCGACCTGCGCGGCAGGAGCGGCATGACCGCGCTTTTCTACGCGGCGCTGCAGGGCAGGACGGAGAGCGCGGGCATTCTGACGGAGGCCGGCGCAGACCCCAATATCGGCACGGAGAGCGGTTTGACGCCGATTTTCGCGGCGGCGCTGCGCGGGCATCTTGACGTGGCGAAACGTCTTGTCGACTGCGGCGCAGAGCTGGGCCAGAAGGGCCACGGCCAGACCGCCGCCGAATTCGCCGAACGCATCGGGCACGCCGGCGGCGACAGCCAGCGCGTCGCCGATTTCCTCGCCGCCGCCATGGTCAGCCGCACCGCCACCGAAGGCACGACGGAAAAAGTCGCGGTGCGCAAGCCGCTCAGCTTCAAGAAGCCGGACTAGTTTATTTTCGGCAGATGATATTTTTCAAATAAATCGTGAAGCGACTCTTCCAGCATCTTCTGCACCGTGGTGCCGCGGTCGACCGCGAGTTTTTTCAGCTGCCATGCCAAGGCCGGATCGAAGTGGCCGACGACGGCTTTCTTGCCCTGGCGGCTTTTCGGGCGCGGTTGTGCGGCGTCGCGCTCCAGACTCTTGAGCGCGCCCAGTATCAGGCGCTTCATATCGTTTTTCATATTATCTCCCCCGTAACCCTTAAACATGCATACCCCTATGCATACATGTATTACACCCCAAGCCTTTGCCCCCGTCCACCGGTTTTCACCATGAAATACTTGAGAATCAGAATTGACATATCTCGCCATTTTCCTAAAATCGGCGCATCAGTTTTCACGCAAGGTATCCATGGTCAAGGTCACACAGACCGCGCTCAACAACGGGCTTCTTTCGGCAGCCGCCAGCGGCGACCTTGACGCCCTGCGCCGCAGCCTTGACCACGGCGCGCAACCGGACGCGCGCACCGAATGGGGCGAACCGGCGCTGGTGCTGGCGGCCGACGGCAACCATGCAAGCATTGTCCGCGAGCTGATCAACCGCGGCGTCGATGTGGACGCGCAGCGGGCCGGCGGCGAAACCGCGCTGATGACGGCGGCCACGCGCGGCAACCTTGGCATCGCAGCAGATCTTTTAAAGGCTGGCGCGTCGACCGCCGCGCAAAATCATTGGGGCAATACCGCACTGCATCTTTGCGTCATATACGACCGCACGGAAATTGCCCGCGCGTTGCTGGAGGCAGGCGCCAGCATGACGACGGAAAACAAGGAAGGCTACGATGCGTACGGCCTCGCGCTTAAAAACAGGAATGCGGAGTTTATAAAATTGCTGGACGCGACGGAACAGTCGCGCTTCACCGAAGACCTTAAAGATTTCAGCGACGGTCTCGACCGCGACGTCACGGTGAAGAACCCCGTCAACATCAAGAAGCCGCCCACGCCGCCGAAGCGGTCGTTCCATGGGCATAGGGGACGCTGATGGCCTATACGAAGAAAGAGGGCGGGCATACGACCATCGTGCTGGAAAAATCCGACGGCAAGCTGTCGGAGCAACTATCAGAGCTGCAGGCCGTGTTCAACCACATGGCCGATACCAAGATGGGCTATAACGACATTTTGATGGAGCTGCTATCGCGTCAGGCGAAAGCCATGACCGAGGCCGCGCGCGGACAGGAAAAACAGCTGGAACGGTTGACGGCGGCCGAAGACGCCATCGCCGCGCTGCGACGCGAACTGGAAGAACTCAAGAATCCCGTTCTTGATAAACCGAAGATGAAGGCGCCCGAGGGTGGCCCTCTCTCTGATTTCTTCCACCCCCGCTTTATGCGGGGGGTCCAAAAGGCAGTCCTGCCGTCATATAAGTCAAGTTACGTGACGCGCAGACGCGCTTTTGGATGCCCGCATAAAGCGGGCATGGCAAAAGTTATTTTTCTAAAATCTTCCCTTAAAGCCCAGCGCTCACCGGCTCGAGCAACTTTTGCAAGCGGAGCGCGCGGAAGGCGGGTTTTTTCAACAGGTCTTTCATCTGCAGGTTGGCAAGCCTCATCGCGGCGCGGAGGTCGGCTTCGGAGTCGAGGAAGAACTTGATTCGCTGCGTGTCGGGGTGATCCTGCTGGAGCTCCCAGGCGAGTTCGCGGGTTTCGTAAGAGTCTGTCGCAGAGGTATCAAGCTGTCCCATCTTTAGTCTCCTATCCAGTTAAGCCATACAAAAAAGCCGTCAGGGGGTTTCCCTGCCGGTCATGCTTGTGCGGCGGTTTTGTTGCGAAAAGCGTTCAGTTTCAAATAATTCACGTCTATAAAAATCCGTATCCACTAGTCATTATGAGTACCTGACTCCAGACTACCGCCAAGATATGAAAAAATTATTAACGGGCTTTAACCATTTGTTGAACAAGTGTTCTTGTATGGCGGAAAAGGAATGTTTGCTTTTCAAAGCCCGCATCAGCTATAAAATCACCAACCGCGTTGAAAAATCGTATTAATTTCCGCGCGGGTTTTTTAAGGGCAACCCCATTTGTCAGCCGATTACAAGACGGTGAGACGGGGGCGTCAAAAGGGACATTTCAATGGGACGCAAACTGGAATTCAGCCGGGAAAAAGCTCTCCACACCGCGATGGAAAGTTTCTGGGCCAAAGGCTACAACCACACTTCGATGCGCGACCTCGCGGCCTCTCTCGGGCTGCATCTGGGCTCTGTCTACAACGCGCTGGGCGACAAGGAAAAAGTTTTCGAAGCAGCGATGAAGCTGAACTTCGAGGAAGAAATCCTGCCCAAGATCCGCGTGCTGCAGGAAGCGCCGCACCCGATGCAGGCGATCGACGATATGCTGCACCATGTGGTGAACGAATGCACGGGCGCGGAACCGGGCCCGGGCTGCTTCCTCGTCAACTCGCTGCTGGAGATTGCCACGATCAACGACAGCATCACGGCATCCTTGCGCGGCTACCTGCAAACGGTCGAAGACATGCATGCCGAAGTTATCGCCAAGGGCCAGAAGATGGGCGAGATTTCAAAAGATCATGACGCGGCCCATTATGCGCGTTACCTGATCGGCGTTTATTTCTCGATGCGCACCATGGCCAAGCTGCGGATGCCGCATGAATACCTGACCGCGATGCGCGATTCTGCGATTGCGACGCTGAAACCCTAAGCGCCTTTATTTTTTTGGATTAAACGGGCCGCCCTGCAGTTTGGGGCGCGCGGGCGTGTGTTTTGCGGCCTGCATGTCGAGATAGTTTTTATAGTGCGCCACTTTTTCAGCGCCGCCCTGCTTGCGGGCATCAAGCAGCAGGTCTTCGGCCGTCTTCTCCAGCCCCTTGCCGTATTTCAGGATGGCCGAGATCAACCGCGTGTCGTTTTGCGCATCGGCAAGACGTAGTGCGCGACCGTCGCGCAGTGACGGGTCTGCGCCCGCGGCGATAAGATCAAGCGCGATATCGGTCAGGCCCAGCGCGGCGGCCCTGATCAGCGCTTCGCCCTCTTTCGCGTTCACATCGGCCTTGTGCGCGATCAGCAGGTGCACCATGTCGGTGTGCTTGCCTTCAACCGCGAAACGGATAGCGAAGCCCTGACCCGAATTGACGTCGACTTTTTTCTCCGCCAGCAGGTATTCCGCCCGCCAGAGCTTGTTCGTCAGCGCCGCGAAATGGAATTCGTTTTCAAGCTCGTCGTCGCGCTTGAAGGTCTGGATCAAGGCCTGCCAGAACCGGTCTTTCATCGTTTTTTCGAATTTGGACATGACAGGATTGTCGCGCTAGCGGCGGCAAAGGTCAAGGGTGCGGGTTTTACTTCTTGGCCGCAGGCGCGGCTGCCGCCCCGCCAAGGCGCAAATTGGCCATGTCGCGGGTGATTTTCACGCTGTCCACCTGCCCCTTGTACATACCGGGGATTTCTTCCAGCAGGAACAGTGCGTCTTCCGGCCGTGATTTCCACAGCGCGGGGTCGAAAAGCGCACCCAGCTGGCTGCGGTGGCCGAGCAGCGAGACGACGGTCTGGCCATAGGCGTCAGCCTTGGTGAATTCGTCAGGGTCGGGCGTGGCGCCCCCCTTGCGGTAAAAGTCCAGCACCTCGCCGAATTTACCGGCGCGCACGGCCATCATCAGGCCGGTGGTGCCTTCCTTCGTCACGGCTTCGGACAGTTTGGCTTCTGTGATGCCGCCCTCGAAATGGGTTTTATAGAGGTTGCCCATCGAATGTTTCCATTCGATATACTTGTCGATATCGTCCTGGTGCACGGGGCGCGTGTCGTTCTGGTTCCAGGCGCAGCTCAGCTGGCCGAAGCCGGGCGAATTGATCAGCAGCGCGGCATCTTCGCCGGGTTTCAGTATATAGGCCTCGATATACTGGAAATCGCCATTCTTGAGCGCGGAGGCGGCGCATTTCTGGCGTTCCACGTCATCCATACCCGCCTTGATAATGCGGCCCAGCGTCGCATAGGCTTCGTCCTTCGTCACCTCGCCATCGAACATGAACCAGAGATCTTTCTGGCGGATGGAACCGGCGCGTAATCCCAAATCCAGCAGCGTATTGGTCATCTGCACGTTTTCGACCCGCTTCACCGCATAGGCGAAATCGTCGTTGCCCTGGTTGATGCGCCCGCCGGCCTTATACACGGCGGCGAAATCTTCGCATTGTACGTTTTCAAGCATTCCAAAAAGCGCCGCGTTTTTTTCTTCCTGAGACGCTGTTTTCAGTTTTTCGTAGAACTGTTCGCGTGTCAGTTGCGGCATGGGTCAGGGCCCTTTCTTGAAGGCAGGCGGCTTGTATACCCCTGCCGCCGCGTCTTTCTTCCGGGGCAGCTCGCTGAATTCTGGAGGCTGGTTGTTGTTGGCCGCAGCTTTCTGCTGGGCAATGTGATCTTCGAGCACGCGCTGGCATTGCAGCTGCCCGTGTTCCTTCGCCCATTGCAGGGCAAGCCCGCCGCCTTCAGGCACATGCGCGCCCTTTTGCAGCAGGAATCTCAAGACATCGACATGGCCGAAGCGCGCCGCGACATCTACCATCACGTCGTTCTTGGCATGGACATCGGCGCCCGCGCCGACAAGGACTTCCGCAACGCGGCGGTGGCCGTGGCGGCAGGCCCAGTAGAGGGCGGCATTTTCGTTATGCGTGACATCGGCGCCGGATTTGATCAGCAGGCGCACGATATGCTGGTGGCCCGCGATCGCCGCCTGTTTCAGCGGTTCGCCGTTGCGGGCGTTCACGTCGGCCTTGTGCTCCAGCAGCATTTCCATCATGCGCAGGTTATTCTGCTGCGAGGCGATGATGATCGCCTCGTTATCGCGCGAATGGATATCGGCGCCTTCGGCCAGCAGGTATGTCGCGGCATGGCGTTCACCCGCGCGCACGGCTTCGTGCAATGCGCTGCTATGGCTTTCATTGGGTTTCACGCCATGCTTGACCAGCAGGCGCAGCGTGCCGAGGTGGCCGACTTTCGCGGCTTCCTTCATAGGCAGGTTATCGTAGGCGCGCGGATCAGCGCCGGATGAAATCAGAAAGGCGGCGGACAAGTCCTGCCCCTTGCGCGCGCAGGCGACCAGCGCGTTATCGAGATGTTTTTTGCGGAAGCGATTGATGAACATGCGCGTGGCATTGAACGCCCGCGTGAGAATGCCGGGGCGTTTCTTGTCGTCGTGATCATGATGATCGTTCTGCGCCATATCTAACTCTGCCTTCTTTACAGGCGGTTGGAAAGACGTTGCTTGCCGGCGGCAAACAAACCGTTCCATGACTATTATTATGTGAATAGGTTAATTTTTCGTCAAGGTGCTGATAAATAAGGTTATTTAATGCGGAAGCGACGCTTGTGCGCCTCGGCCTGTTCCTTCAGCAGAATCACGTCGCGGTGCGCTTTCAAACCCTTTTCTGTTTCTGCGTTTTGCATCTGCAGTTTTTCTTGCAGTGCAGCAGGGAATCGGTTGAAGACCTGACGATACTCTTCTTCGCGCATCAGCCACAAATCGCGATCGCACAAAGCATCCGCGCCGCCCTTGTCGCAGATCAGCGCGAGCGGCGTTTCGCCGAAAATATTTGCCGTGGTCAGTTCGGTGAAAGTGACAGGAATTTTTTCGGCCTTGAAGGCCGCGATGGCCTTCGCGCCCTCGCCCGCCGCCGCCATGGCGGTAAAACCGCTGCGGCCCGACGGCAGGGCAGCGCGGAGATTTGCGACACTCAACGGCCCCATGGCCGCGACATCGGCGGTATCGAGCCGCGTTTCGGTTTCGCACAGCAGCTTTAGGATGGCATGTGACGGATCGGAGGGCCGCGCATAGGCGACGCTCAGGATGGCGTTCTTGATGACGGCGCGGTTGTTCAGGCGCGGGTCTGCGCCGCGCTGCAGCGCCTGCTGCGTAAGATCCAGCGAACCGGCCTCGACACCACGCATCAGGCCGATATTCACATCGCCGCCCATATCCATCAGCTTGCAGCAAAGCTTGGCGTAATCGCCGTAACGCACGGGGTTGAAGCCCCGGAACGCAAGATAGCCCGCGCGGTCGAGCGCGTTGTCGATCAATTTCTTTTTATCCGCCATGCCGGCGAAGGCCGGATGGGTGACAAGTCGTTCCACCCCATCGGGGGAGCGGCCCGATGAAGCTTTCGGCAAAGCTTTCCTGATAAGCTCCTGCATATCGTCGCCGCGATCTTCCGCCGCCTGCAGCAGCGCGTTGAAAGCGGGCATGATGCCGGTTGTGTGGTGGGAACGGTTGCGCACCTCGTCGTCGCACAATCCCGCTAGTCCTTCGACAACGTCGCCGCCCTGCCGCATCATCTCGAGCGCTTTCGGCATGTCGCCGGCGAGCGCATGGGCCTTCAGCGCCGTCGTATAATCGCGGCCCTTGAGCAGCAGGTATTGCGCGATTTCGGGCTTACCGTTCATGATGCAGCTGGCAAGGCCACGGCTTTCGGCGGCACGTACATCCGCGCCCGCCGTGCAAAGCTTTTCGACGAGCGGCAGCGAGCCTTTGATGGCGGCGGCGTAGAGAGCGGCATCCAGCGTTTTCTGGTCGTAGTCACCATTGGCGATGAAATAATCGACTACCGCTTCGTGCCCCTTGAAGGCCGCCATATACATCGGCGCATTCAGCGCTTCGTCGAAGCCATGCATGTTGAGCAGCGAAAAGAATTCCATGTTCACGCGGTCGGAGAGGGAAAGGGAGACGGTGAAGGCCGACACATCGGCCTTGATCAGGCCGGTTTCGCCGCCCGCCGCGACATGTTGCTTGACCTTTTCAAGGTCGCCCAACATCGCGGCTATCATGATCTGGCGGCTCAGCGCGGTGTCGCCGGAATGGGGCAGGGATTTTTTCATGGCTTGCGGGGCTTGAGCGTAAAGCGTCCCGCCTGCGCCAGTTCCCTTAAGCGCTCGCGCTGCGTTTCGGCGGTCAGGGCGGCAAGATCCATTGCGTCACCAGCCCCCAGTTCCTTCAGCGCGGCATGGAGCGGCGCCAGATCTTCGGGTGTCTGCAGCCAGAGCTTCGCGCTGACCAGCATTTTTTCCTCGCCGCGCGCGACGAGGATGGTAAGCGCGGAAACGCCGTTCTTGTCCTTGCGTGTCAGGTCGGCTGCGCGGAGCGGTTTGTCTTTTTCCTTCAACGCGAATTTTATCACGTCTTCAAACGAACCCGCGCGCGCCGCCATCTGTATCAGCGTCATCTCCTGCTTGGCGACGCCGGGGGGAATTTCGCGCATGCCCTCCAGCGTTTTTGCGTCGCTGGACAGGTAGGCGTAATAGTAATTCCAGCTGGCGGCTTCGGCCCGCATAAGATCGGTAATGGCGCTTTCGCCGCCCTTCTTTTTAACCAGCTGCGGGTTTTTCTGCTGGAAGGCCGCGATGCCGCCCCTGAGCCCTGCGGCGGTGGCGGGGCGGAAAATCTCGGCGCCCTTGACGTGCAGGTAGGCCATCATCGGCCCGTTGCCGGCATAAAGCGCAGCAGCGAAAGCGCCGCCGCCCATAAAAATATCCTCGCCCCGCACGCGGAAAATTTCCATCGCGGCGGGATCGCCAATGCTGGCCAGCTTTTCAACGGCCTTGCCCGCCGGCGCATAATTCATGGCCAGCATGAATTGCAGCGAGGGGAGCGCTTTATCGGCATGTTTCAAGGCCAGTGTTTCGACCATCTCGGCCCCTTCGGGCGCTGGCAGGCGGAAATTCTTGCCGAAAATTGCCTTCACGATTTCGTCCTGACCCGCGGCGGCGGCCAGCTGCACGGTTTCTTTCGAGAATTGCTGGTAGGGAATATCGCCCTTTGCGCCGTCGACCATGCTCTTCACCCGCGCCCAGTCGTTCGCGCGCGCGGCTTCGCGGATGGCGAAGAGTAGGTTCCAGGTATTGTCGTGCGTGTCGCCTGTGATGGCCTTCGCCTTGTTGAACTTGTCTTCAAGGTCGCCATCTTCACGATAGCCGTCGGCCTGTTCGAAGGGGCGGCGGTGATAGGGATCGCGGTTGCTCATGGTTTTGGCCTTGCCCCCAGCTTGAAGCGCACGGCCTGTTCCTTCAGCGCCGCGCGATCGAGCGCTGCGGCGAAAGCGCCGAGGTCAAGATATTGCTTCACCGCATCCGGCAGTTCTTTTTGCAGCGTGGCGAGGATCGCGGGTTCGGCGCGCCGCCAGTAAGTGGCGTCCAGCAGCGCATCGCCGTCGCCGCGCTGCGCGGCAAGCTGTATCAGTGTTTGCTGCCGCTGGTTGCTGTGCAGCATGTCTTGCGACGTGAGGCCGTCCTTGCCCATCACTTCGGGCAGCAGGCGCGCCTTGGCGGCCAGCATCAGGCCGGTCGTGCCTTCGGCGTCAACCTCGCGGCGCAGGTCGGCCACCGTGTATGACGTGCCGAACATTTCCCTGAAGGCGCTGCGCTGTTGCGCGGTGTAGCTTTCTTCATAGCGGCCGAAAATAACCCGCAGGGGGCTTTCCGGCGGCAGATGCTTGTCGAGGCTGGTGGATTTCAGGCCGTAGAACGGGTCTGCGCCATGGCGCAGGAATATTTCCGGGGTTTCATTATACTGCATATTGGCCGAAGCCATCATGCCGGAAACACCCGCGAAGCAATCGGTAAGATAACCTTTGGGCGTTATACTTGCGCATTTATCGACAAGCGCGAGGTAATCGTCCTTGCGCTGGTAAAAGGGATCATTGTTCACGGCAATCGTGACTTTGGACAATATATCGGCGGCCGCTTCGCCCAGTTTCGCGCCGCGGTCGATCAGCCCGCTCATGGCGGCGTATTTCTTTTCGCCGACAGCCGCGCGCAGCATGGTGTCGAGCGCGACCTGCCTGTCAGGCGCTGCTTTCAGCAGCGCGTCGACGGCGTCGGAAATTTTTTCTTCGCTGAATTTGTTGAAGATAACATTGTATGAATCGCCGCGCACAATTCCCATGTTTGCATTACGTTCACACAGGTAGGCGCAAATCTCCGGGCTCTGCCTTTCCCCCGCCACAAGCAACAACATCATCGCCTGTTCGGGCGTGAGGTCGGGCTTTGCCTCGTCGAAAACGATACGCACCATCATCAGGCTGCCGGAAGCCGCAGCCGCCTCCAGCGCGCTGGTCTTGATTTGCGCGGGGCAGTCGGGTGCCATGACGATTTGCTTTACGCGCGCATAGTCGTTGTCGGCCATGGCCTCGCGCAGGTCCCACTTCAGCGACTCTGCGGCAGAGTGCTTGAGCTTTAAATGATCGGTGCTGGCAGGCTGTCCCTGCATGGTTGTCGGCTCACGGGTTTTATTGTGCGGATGCTGGCGGCATCCTGCCCGTTTGGCCTGTTTATGTCAATCTTGAGTGGCTTAAGGTGATGGCTTTTTAGGCTTCAGCTGCAGGTTCGCATCCCGTGCTTTTTTCATAATCTCATTGCGATTGATATCCGCCGCGATCGAATCGAAATGCACGCGTTTCTTCATCGGCTCTGGCATCAGGCCGTAGGCTTCCATCACCTGCCCCGTGCGCCCCGTCCAGAGCACGGGGTCGAAGAATTGCTGCAGCGATTTGTGTTTCCACAGCAGCGTCATGACGGTATCGAAACGGTCATCCGGGTTGAACAAATCCGCGGGCATCAGGTAGGGGTTGTCGCCGCCTTTCGCGCCCTTCACGATCTGCGCGAAGGTGCCGCTGGCCGCCGCCATCATCAGGCCTGTGTCGCCCGAGGGGCCGCGTTTCACGCGCAGGTCATCCAGCGAATATTCCTTGCCGAAGGTTTCGACGAATTCGACGCGCTTGTGCCCCTCCTGCTTCGCCACGCCCTTGCGCGCGCCGTCGATGATGGTGCGCACCATGTCGCGGTTCTTGGCGCGGCGGGCGAACTTGATCGCCTCGCCGTCCAGCGCGCGCCAGTCGGCGCCGTTTTCCATCAGCAGCGTGACGATTTCTTTTTTGCCTGCGCGCACCGCTTCGGTCAGCGCGGTTTCGCGCGGGTATTGGGAGACGATATTCGGATTCGCGCCGGCATCGAGCAGGAAGGTCAGTCGCGCCTTGTCGCCGTTATAGGCCGCCATACGGAGCGCGCGGCCGTTGTTGGCGTTCACGTCCGCGCCGTTTTGCAGCAGCAGTTTCGCGGCCTTCAGGTGGTTGTTGTCGCAGGCAGCGGCAAAGGCTTCGCTGTCGCGCACATCGGCCTTTTCGCCCTTGTCGAGCAGCATCTGGATAAATTCAAGATGGCCGTTTCGCGCGGCTTCGAGCAGGGCGGAATGGTTGTCTTCGCCGACCTTCGCGCCCTTCAAAATCAGGTATTCGCCGACGGCGACATGGTTGTTACGCGCAGCGCGTTCCAGCGCGTCGCCGCCCTGTGCGTTCACGTCCGCGCCGGCCTCGATCAGTTTTTTCACGACGGCCAGATGCCCGCCTTCGGCTGCGCCGCGCAGCGGATCGCCGTTCCAGGCGGAATGGTCCGCGCCCTTCGACAGCAGGTATTCAACGAGTTCAAGATGGCCATGGCTGGCGGCGGAGCGTAAGGGTTCATCGCTGTAATGGTGGATGTCGAAACCGTGTTTTTCGACGAAAATCTTCATCAGCTCGACGCTGCCTTTTTCAGCGACGAGGCTGCCGAGATTGCCGAAGGTGTAAGTGTCTTTCCAGCTGCCTTCGCGCGCGGCCAGTTTTTCGAACATGGCGACGCGGTTGTGCTCGATCGCGGCGCGCAGGCCCTGGTCGCCGCCCGAAAGCCGCTGCGGCGCCTGCAGCAGGATGTTGAAGCGCCATTCGTTGCCGGCCTGGATGCTGTCGGCGAGGTCTTTTTCCAGCTCTTCCTTTTTGCGGAAGGGCAGCAAGGCGCGCCAGTGCTGGTCGGCCAGCGAGGGCTTTTGCATTTTGTCGGGCGAGGGGCTACCGCTATCCGGCATATCGGCTCCTGAATGTGGCGAACCCGTCAACTGTGGCACTTCGGGAAAGCCTTTGCAATCCGCCTTTTCCGAAAAACACGACATGCTATGTAACGTATTATTTCCATTTCACCGGCAAACGGCTACAATACGGAAGTTTTAAAATCGCGCCCGCCTGTGAGGAACCCGCCATGAACAAATCAGAAATCGTCCGCCTGCAAAAATACCTGCAGGAGAAATTCGGCAACAAGACGCTGAGCCTGGCCGAGCGCAAGGAAGCCAAGGATTCGGTCGAAGTCATGCTGGGCGGCGAGTTCATCGGCGTCATCTACCGCGATGACGACGAGGGCGACGTGTCCTATGACTTCAACATGGCGATCCTTGAAATGGACCTGCCTGCCGCCTAAGGCGTTATAATGAAGATTAATAACAAAACACTGACCGAGATCTTCCTCGAGATGCCGTGGCCGTTCAGGATCGTCGTGATCGTCGGTGTGCTGTTTGTCTTCTATTCCGCCTATCATGCCACCGTCGCCTACAGGCAGCTCAAGGGCGTCGGCAAGCCCAGGGAAGCCGCCCAGTTGATGGCCCGAAATTCCCAACAATACGACACAGGGCTTTTCGACCCCTCGATCGCCAGCAGCGGAAAGGAAGTCGCCCTTTCCTACACCACGCTGATGACCCTTCCCAACTCGCAGGAAAAAGCCGCGGCCGTGCGCATCATGAACGCGCCGCCGCCCTGCAAGAACTGGCAGGTTGTCTTCGAGGTGGGCGAACCCGGAACCCCGATGCAGGAAGCCGGCTTTGTTCCGTCTACGGACGAGATGATAGGCCCCGACAGCGTGACGCCGCTGGGCAGGGGCACATGGTGGATTGAAACATCGAGCTTCGTCTACGACCCCGACGACAAGGGCAAGGAGTGGAAGCTCTACGCCTATAAGTACATCTGGCTGGACAGGGACGCGGGGCTGAAGCGCGACGAGATCGCAAGGCTTTACGGCTTTATCGTCCACAAGCACGCGCCGCAGCTTACCGGCCCCTGGTCGCCGGAGCAGTGGCTTTTCTCCGCGAAGCCGGATACGCCGCCGCCTCCTTATTCCACGATGGTGCAAAACCGGCTCAACACGCTCGATGCTTCTCTCAAAGACATTTATTTTTATGCGCGGCCCAGCGTCGTCTATGCCGACCGCGTTCTTTTCATGACCCTTTCCGCCTTTATCCGCGGCAGGCCGACGGTTGACCGCATCATCCTGCTGGCCTCGCTCGACCATGGCAAAACGTGGAACTACATGGGCACGCCGCTCCGCCACGGCGACGTGACGCAAATGGGAGACTACAAAACGCTGGCCGGCGGCGGGCTGATCAAGCAAGGAAAGAAAATTTATTTCTGGGCCGTTCCCGGCAACGACAAGCAGGCGGGCGCGGGCACGATGATCATGGAATTCAACAATATCGCCAAAGGCGAACTGAAAAGGGACAGCAAGGGCCTGCCCGAGGTGCACAAGACGATCAAGCCCCAGGGCCCGGCGCCCGGCAAGGAAGGCGGCGGTTTTGCCGCCTATACCGATACCTGTAACGACGGCATCGTCACTTCGGAATATTCGGCCATTACGAATTCCAGGCGGCTTGTGCCACGGGAAGAAAAACCCTTTGACGATTAAGCCTTTGCGGTGTTTTCCAGAGATTCCCGGCACCGCGCCCGCCTTGTAAATTTATTTCTTTTTTGAAAAAATCCGTTTTGGCAGTAGCGCGGAACCCGGTTCTTCGCTAGTATCCGACGAACCAAAAAAATATCACCGAAGCAAACTATTAAAGGGAGACGTCGATGGCCTCGCTCTATTTCAAATATGCTGCCATGAACTCGGGCAAGTCCACGCAACTTCTCCAGGCACAGTACAACTACTTCGAGCGGGGAATGAATCCCGTTGCGATGACGGCACAGATCGATAACCGGGGCGGCACGGGCAAAATCGCCTCCCGCCTCGGCATCGACTGCCCGGCTTACACCTTCGACGCGGCGCTGGATATTTTCTCCTTCGTCGAAGATCTCCATGCGACCAAGACCGTCGATATCCTTTTCGTCGATGAATCCCAGTTCCTGACCGAAGCGCAGGTGAAGCAGTGCGCACGCGTCGTCGACGACCTCGGCGTGCCCGTGATGTGCTATGGCCTGAAAACCGATTTCATGGGCAAGCTTTTCCCGGGATCGGAAGCGCTGCTCCGCTTCGCCGACAACATCGAAGAGATCAAGGCGATCTGCTGGTGCGGCAAGAAAGCGACCATGACCGCGCGCCTGACGCCCAAGGGCGACATGCTGACCGCCGGCGCGCAAATCGCCATCGGCGGCAATGACATGTACACCGCGCTCTGCCGCAAGCACTTCATGAAGGGCGAGGCCAAGGCCCTGCCCGTGCAGGCAGATAAAAAGAAGTCGGCGGCCTGATACTAATATATTGATATACATATATATTTAAGCATTTTATTTACAGAATGCTTTGCCCTGTGCTATCTTCCGGCCTTCGCCGTTTTCAAGGATTGAAGGCATATGGCCAAGACCCGCACCCATCCTCCTTCCGCCGCGCTTATTGCCGACCTTGCGCAGAGCGCGGCCGCTGTCGCGCGCGACCCTTCCGATTTCAACGCCATCATCGCCTTCGGCGAAAAAACAATGCGGGATATTACCGCTGACGCCGATGAATTCCTGCAGCTGCGCGACGATACGCTTCTCGAGAGAATGACGGCGCTGGGCGCCGTCCTCTCCACGCTCGACGGCATATTGGCATCAACGGCCGACGCAACCTTTCAGGATCTCTCCGCGCACGAGCCGTTGCAGGAGAACATGGACGCCCTGAAAAAACTCCTCGATGCGCTCAAGGCCGACAAGGCCGTGGCGCAGCGGCTGACGGATAGCGTGCCGCAACTGAAAGACGATTGCATTTACTGCCTCGACGCCATGGAGGCGGCAGTCGCGGCCTACGATGCAACATACATTCCCGCCGCCAAGGGCACGGAGAAAGCGCAAGACGTCGTGCGCCAGAAGGATAACCTGCGCGACCGCGCCGTCATTCTCGAGAGCGCCCGCGCGGGCCTTGCCCTGAGCAAAAGCGGGAAGCTGGAGCTGTTGCAGGCCGTCAACGACATACTCGGGAAGGCGGAAGAGGCTTTCAATGTCGTATCGGAGAAAATCGACGTTACGACACTTTACTACAAGCAGACGGTGAAATCGTTTTATGAAGGATCGCCCGCGCCCGTCCAGGTCAAGAAACCGCTGCAGTTCCGGCCGAAGTTTTAAGCGTCGAGATTCTTCACTTCCAGCGCGTGTTCCTGGATGAAATCACGGCGCGGCTCCACGATATCGCCCATCAGGGTCGAGAAGATTTCAGAAGCCATATCCTCTTTGTCCACCTTGACCTGCAGCAGCGAGCGCACGTTCGGGTCCAGCGTCGTTTCCCAGAGCTGTTCGGGGTTCATTTCGCCGAGACCTTTGTAGCGCTGGATGGCAAGGCCCTTCTTCGCGGCCTCGATCACCTTGTTGTAGAGGTCATAGGGGCCGTAGATGGGCACTTCTTTCTCCGCGCCCTTCAGCACGCCGGGCGCACTGAAGAATTCGGTGAAAACTTCAGCCACTTTGGCAAGGCGCTGGCCGTCGTGGGAATTGAGCGTATCCACCGGCAACTCGATGCGCGTTTCGACGCTGCGCACGGTGCGGGTAAAGGCGAAGCCGCCCGATTCCAGCAACTGGCCTTTCCAGCCGCGTTCATAGATAGCGGAGACTGAATCAAGGCGCTTGGCGACTTCGTCGGCCGTTTTCTGCGTGCGCTTGTCGGGGTTGAAGCCGTCTGCTGCCGCCGTCTGCTCGACGATATTCTGGTTGCCGAGGCGGTGGATGATGGGTTCCAAATTCTGCTTCACGCCGCGCGCGAGTTGAAGGATGCGGCGCAGGTCGCGGCCGTTGGTCACTTCGCCATTGCCCAGCTTGAACACCAGATCGTCGACGGCGAAGTCCAACAAATACTCTTCGAGTTCGGCGTCGTTCTTGATGTAACGTTCGGTCTTGCCGCGCTTGACCTTGTAGAGGGGCGGTTGTGCGATGTAGAGGTGCCCGCGGTTGATGATTTCGTGCATCTGGCGGTAGAAGAAGGTGAGCAACAGCGTGCGGATGTGCGAGCCGTCGACGTCGGCGTCGGTCATGATGATGATTTTGTGGTAGCGCAGGTCTTCGATCTTGAATTCCTCGCGCCCGATGCCGGTGCCAAGCGCCGTGATCAGCGTGCCGATTTCCGCCGAGTTGAGCATGCGGTCAAAACGCGCGCGTTCCACGTTCAGGATCTTGCCGCGCAGGGGGAGAATAGCCTGGTTCTGGCGGTTGCGCGCCTGTTTGGCGGAACCGCCTGCCGAGTCACCCTCGACGATGAAGATTTCGGACAGCGCCGGGTCTTTCTCCGAGCAGTCGGCCAGTTTGCCGGGCAGCGAGGAGATATCCAGCAGGCCCTTGCGGCGCGTCAGGTCACGCGCCTTGCGGGCGGCTTCGCGGGCCGTGGCGGCTTCGATAATTTTAGCGGCAATCTTTTTAGCATCGCCGGGGTTTTCCTCGAACCATTCGGCCAGTTTTTCACCCAGCACGCTTTCGACGACCGGTTTCACTTCGGAGGAGACCAGCTTGTCCTTCGTCTGGCTGGAGAATTTAGGGTCTGGAACCTTGACCGAGAGCACGCAGGTCATGCCTTCGCGCATATCTTCACCGGTCAGCTCGATCTTCTCTTTCTTGGCGAGGCCCGAGCGTTCGGCGTAGTTGTTGATGGTGCGCGTCAGCGCGCCGCGGAAGCCGGACAGGTGCGTGCCGCCGTCCCGCTGCGGGATGTTGTTGGTGAAGCAGACGGTATCTTCGTGGTAGGCATCCGTCCATTCGATCGCGGCTTCGACCGTGATGCCGCCCTGTTCGCCCTTCACGTAGATGGTGGGCTTGTGCAGCACGTTTTTCGAGCGGTTGAGGAAGTTGGCGAAGGCGACAAGGCCGCCGTCGTAAATGAATTCCGACTTCTTCTGTTCTTTCTTGCGGTTGTCGATCAGCGTCAGGCGCACGCCGGAGTTCAGGAAGGCGAGTTCGCGCAACCGGTGTTCGAGCGTCGAAAAGTTGAATTCCACCATCGTGAAGGTTTCGGTGGAGGGCAGGAAGGTTACTTCCGTGCCTGTCTGGTCGGGCGGGCAGGTGCCCACGGGCTTCAGCGGCGCATCGGCCACGCCATGGGTAAAGCGCATTTCCCAGACTTTGCCGTCGCGCCAGATGCGCAGATCAAGGTGTTTCGAGAGCGCGTTGACGACGGAGACACCGACGCCGTGCAGACCACCCGAAACCTTGTACGAGTTCTGGTCGAATTTACCGCCCGCGTGCAGCTGGGTCATGATGACCTCGGCCGCCGAAACGCCTTCGGATTTGTGGATTTCGACGGGAATGCCGCGGCCGTTGTCGCGCACGGTGATCGAGCCGTCGGCGTTCATCGTCACGTCAACGCCGTCGCAGTGGCCGGCCAGCGCTTCGTCGATCGAGTTGTCGACGACTTCATAGACCATATGGTGCAGGCCGGTGCCGTCATCGGTGTCGCCGATGTACATGCCGGGGCGCTTGCGCACGGCATCGAGGCCCTTCAGGACCTTGATCGAATCCGCGCCATAGTCATCGACAGCCGCCTGCTTGTCGGACTTTTTCGCCACTTCAGTCATGTCGTTTTCCTTCGTCATAGCCCATTTCGTTTGTACATAAAAATATAGCAAAAATGCACAAAAAACAGGAGTCAAAAACACTGTTTTTTCTAAAAAAAATCAGTGTTTTAGGGGGTCAAAAACAGGCCCAAAATCAGGGGGTTATAGGTTTGCATAAAATGGCGATTTTCTGGCTGCTTTTTCCTGACGAAATAAGCGACGCGACGCACGGCTGACCGATGGCCTGTGGCGGGCAATTAGAGGCGCGGCAGGACGTCTTCGAAGATAAAAACATCCTGATGCCTGTCATTTTCGACTGCCATTCTTTAGCCGCAAGGAGTCCGGAATACGGCGATCCGGATTTTATTTTCCACAATACAAGATATGTTTTCGTAATCTTATTCATTCCTTGCTATTTGACCTTGAACACCTGTTTTCCGTTAAATTCCGGCTTTTGAAGCACCCTGCTTTAGCGTAGTTTCCGCCCGCAATTCACCTTTTTATGGAGATTCTACGATGAGCCCCAAGCGCGATGTTTCGCACATCTTCAACAAATTCGCCGGCCGCGAAGTGCCGATGAAGGAAGAGCCCTTTGTCATGCGCGGCAAGACCTATATGCAGACCAAGCTGGTCAACGATCCCGACCCCGTGCTGACCGAAATGCGCGACGCCGCCAAGGCCGCCGGCCTGAAGCTGCGCGTCTGGCTGCCCGGCACGATGGGCACGATGGATTACCGCACCGACCGCGTGAACGCACATGTCGAAAAAGAAGCCGACGGCAAATACCGCGTCAGCAACAGATTCAATATCGGCTAATAAAAACCAGAAAAGAGGAGTGTATAAAATGGACGTCAGAAGCATCTTCAACAAATTCGCCGGCCGCGAAGTGGAAATGAAAACCGAGCTGCGCGAAACCTGTGGCTACAAGTTCTACGAGCATGACCTGAAAAACAACCCCGACCCCGTCATCACCGAGATGGAGGCAGAAGCCAAGAAACACGGCCTGTCGCTGCGCGTGATGTGGGAAGGCATGGGCGGCACCTGTGACTTCGACACCACCCGCGTCAATGCCACCATCAAGCAGGACGAAGACGGCAAATGGCGCGTGGGTCGCCACTTCGGCCTCGGCTAAAGGGTTTTCCATGCGTGTCGACCTGACAAAAACCTTCGGCAAGTTCGCGGGCCGCGAAGTGCCCATGAACGAAAAGACGGAAGATGTCCGCATCGGCTGCGTTATCAAGAAACGCACCGTCGCAACGCCGGTTGATGAAAATCCCCCGGTCGTTCAGGAAATGAAGGACGAAGCCACGAAGCACGGTCTTAAGCTGCGCGTGCTCTGGCCCGGTCGCGGCTGGACGGATGATTACGACCGCAAGCGCGTGAACGTACACGTCGAAAAGGCCAAGGACGGCAAATACCGCATCAGCAATAAGTTCGATCTCGGTTAACAGGAGAATAGACCATGAAACGCAAGCCCAACATCACCGATGCTTTCAACAAGTTCGCCGGCAAGGAAGTGCCGATGCTTGAGGAAACGAAGACGATGAAACTCAGCCACCTTGGCGATTATACCTATACCGAGGTGAAGCCCGCCAATGACAAAGACCCCGTGCTGGAAGCCATGCAGAAAACCGCCGACAAGAACGGCGTCTCCTTGCGCGTCTGGTGGCCGGGCCTTGCAGGCACGGCTGATTACCGCACCGACCGCGTGAACGCCCATATCGAAAAAGGCACCGACGGCAAATGGCGCGTCGGCCCGAGATTCGATATCGGCTGAGCCGATGGTCGACCTCGGCTAATAATTTCAGACTTTTTAAAAACCCCGCCCGTCAAACGGCGGGGCTTTTTTTATCGCCGTACGGTCAGCAGTGCCAGCAGCACGGCGCAGGCGACGACGCCCATGCCGGATTTGACGTCGGCTTTCTCCTTGTGCCCCGCCATCAGGTAAAATAGCGAGATAAAGACAGGCGTGGTAAGGCCCAGCGCCACCTGATAGGAAGGGTTGGGCGTAAAGGCCATGGCGTAGTTTTTGTAAATCATATGGCAGATCCAGGCGAAGGCCGCCAGTAGCACAGCGGCCAACAAGGTGCGGTTTGTCCAGCCGGAAGGTTTGCCCTTTTCCGTCTTTTTTTCCTGAATGATGCAGTAAGTGCCGACGGCAAAGATCGCGATGAGCGACTGCACATACATATAGCCCAGGACCGCGCCTTCCAGCGGGCCGTGGTCCATGGCGAATTTGTTCAGCACGTTGGTGAAGGTGTAGCCCACCAGCGCGGGGAACATATAGGTGAAGGCCGCGCGCGTAATCTCGCATTTGTTCAACCGCATCGAGAAAAAGACACAGCCCGCCAGCGCGGCCAGAATTCCCGCCGTATTATAGGGGTGATCGGCATACTCGCGGAGCAGCGAGGGATCGAAGAAAAACCAGATGATAAAGGCGCCCCAGACAGTGAGCGGCTGCACGCGGCTGACAACGCCGCCGCCGAAGGTCGCGCTGGCGTTAAAGGCACGGATATCGGCGAAAGTGCCGATGAAAACCGTGGCGAAGACGGCGGCGTAGAAACGCCAGTCGGTCGGCATTTCCAGCGTAACGATAAACGACGTCAGGAACATCACCGCCACGACGCGCATCCAGAAGACAATCAAATGCCCGGGCTGCTTCAGGTACTGGTTGACGAGGTAAAAGCCCGCGCCGAAGACGGCCGAGATGATGGAGAATAACACCCATCCCCAGCCGGACATGAAATCGTGGAAGTTGCCGAACAAGCTCACGATACGGCTTTCGGCTGCGGTACGGCACGCCCGGGTTCGATATTGAAGAAAATCGCGCGGTTTTTCAGCAGTGCGAAGATCGACGGATCGGTGCCTGTCAGCCAGACTTGCCCTTCTAATGTCCCAAGATAACCGAACAATTCATCGCGGCGGTTGTCGTCAAGATGGGCGGCGACTTCATCCAGCAGCAGCAGCGGCACGAAGCCTTTTTCCGCCTGCATCATGAGCGCATGGGCGAGGATGATGGAGACCAGTAGCGCCTTCTGCTCGCCGGTCGAGCTTTGCGAGGCGGGCATCTGTTTTGCGCCGTAATGCACGACGAAATCGCTGCGGTGTACGCCTTCAAAGGTGCGTCCTGCAGCAGCGTCCAGCGCACGGGATTTCTTGAACCTTGCCCGCAATTCATCTTCGATATCGAGGGAAGGACGCTGGCCCGTTTCGCCTTCCGCCCAGCCGTTAATCGAAATGTCGGGCAGCGGAAAACTTGATTTTCCGCTGCTGTAAAGCTGTGCCGTATACTGTGGCAGGCGGAGCACCAGTTCTTTACGTGCGGCAGCGACGGATACAGCATCGGCGGCCAGCTGCTGTTCCAGCCCGTCCAGCCATAGCGGATCGGCGCGGCGTTCCATTTGCAGCAGTTTCAGCCTTTCACGCAAATTCTTGTCGTAGCGGTTCAGGCGCGTGACATGTTCGGGGTCGTCGGCGAATACCAGCCGGTCAAAGAATTTGCGGCGTGATGAAGCATTGTCCGTGAATAACCTGTCCATTTGCGGCGTGACCCAGACGGCTGAAACAAAGGGCGCAAGTTCATTCTGGCTTTTGGCTTCCTTGCCGTTGATGCGCACCAGCCGCCGTTTCGCCGCGCGATCAAGGCCCGTGCCGATGCGCATATGGATGCCGTTGGCGCTTTCGGCTTCGGCTGCAACGGCCCAGAGGTCTTCGGGCCCTGCGTTGCGGTTTTTCATTTCCAGCAGGTCGGCCGAGCGCAGCCCCTTGCCGGGCACCAGCAGGCTGACGGCTTCGAGGATATTGGTTTTTCCCGCACCATTTGGCCCTGTCAGGGCCACAGCCTTCGCCCCGCCAAGATCGAGGCGGAGGGCTTCGTAGCCCCTGAACTGGGTCAGGTTGAGTTTATGGAGGAGCAGCGGCACGGCGTTACGGTTCTTCGATGTTTCGCCTACTTTACAGCATTTCTGGCCTGTAGCCGCTGTTTTTGGCCCTGTTTTTTAAAGACTTGTTTATATATTATGACAATTATATTTTTCAGAATTATGCATTTGTTGCGTGGATGAATCTGTGTATACTCCGAATCTATTACAAACATACACTTATGAAAAAGTGAGAGACGTCACATGGCAGACACGCCCAAAAAACCCCTTGGCGAAAGCATTCGCGACCTGATCAACCCCGCGTTCGAAGACGAGCGCCGCCCCGAGATCCAGAACAAGATCGTAAGCGATATCTTCGCGCAGCTGGCCGACAACATCGCGCCGATGTTCGAA
>JBGGMV010000029.1:0-12721 GCA_041287865.1 Alphaproteobacteria bacterium
CGGCTCGGCGCATCCCCCCATCCACACGGTTCGCCGCTAAGAATTGCGCGCTGGGTTGCGGTATCAGTTTCGAAGCCGCCGCCAGCGTCAAAATCACGAAGACGAATTCACCGCTCTGCCCCAGCATGATAGATGCTTCCGCCGCCGTCGAAGGCTTGATGCGGAATCCAAGACTCAAACCGAACAGCAGCGCGGCTTTCAACATCCCGATGCCGATGACCGACGCGAAAAGCCAGAACGAATGATCGATGACGAAGCGCAGGTCGATCATCAATCCGACCGACAGGAAGAACACCCCCATCAGCAGGCTTTTAACGGGCGCTATGACCTCTGCGATGTCTTTCTTGTGCGGCGTCTCCGCCAGCAGCAGGCCCGCCATAAAGGCCCCCAGCGCCGCGGAAAGGCCCGCTTTCTCGGTCAGGATGGCCGCGCCGATCACGATGAACAGTACAAACGACATTAACCATTCGCGCTTGTTGTGCGGGTTGAGGTAATCGAGCAAAGGCCGCAGCACCCTTGTACCGATCGCATAAATGGCAAGGATGGCGACCAGCGCCATCAACAGCGAACGGGCGAGCAGATAGGAGAGGCTCTCCCCGCTCCCGGCGGTAAAGGCCGCCAGCATGGCCAGGATGGGCAGCACGGCCAGATCCTGCATCAGCAGGATGGAGAAACATAATTTCCCGACAGTGCTGCCGGACATATGCTTTTCCTCCAGCAGCTGCATGACGACGGCGGTGGACGATAGCGCGAAACAGGCCGCCATCAGCAAGGCCACCTCCGCCGAGTTGCCGAAGTACCGCGCGAAGCAGAAAATCACCGCGCCCGTGCCCAGCAGCTGGCAGCCGCCAAGGCCCAGCACATGCCGCCGCATCCTCCACAGATCGTTGATGGAGAGTTTCAGGCCGATCATGAACATCAGGAAGACGACGCCAAGCTCGGCCAGATGCGAAATGGCCTCCGGCTCGATCGTGAACCTGTCCCCCGTGAACCCCAGCCACGACGCCAAGCCATTCGGCGCAATCAGCAGGCCGCAGAGCAGATATCCCAGCACCGGCGAGACATGCAGGCGGTGCAGGAAAGGCACGGTGAGCCCCGCGATGCCAAGGATGATAAGAATTTCGGAATAGCCGTGCAAATGACCTCTCTATTAAACAGCCGTCTGCAGCTTACGCTTCAAGGCCGTTACGGTTCCTTTAAGTAAAGCATGCGCCGTTATCAGTGGTTTTCCAGCATTCTTCCTGCTTTTCAACTGCCATGCGCGGATTTTCCTGTGGGCCGGTTTTTCGGGATTAGTAGTCACGCTCGACAGCAAAGGTGATCAGCGCTTCAAGATCGGCGCTGAAATCATTGCGCGGCAGGTCGGCCAGCAGGTTGCGGCCTTCGGCGGCGTAGTTGCGGGCGATGTCGAGGGACTTGCCGATGGAATTGTGGATCTGCAGCAGGCGGCGGGCTTCTTTCAGGTCGCCTTCCTTCTGGTCGAGGTCGGTCATGCAACGCTTCCAGAAATCACGCTCGCTCTGCGGCGCGCCTTGCAGAGCCAGCAGCACGGGCAGCGTCATTTTGCCCTCGCGGAAATCGTCGCCGAGGGATTTACCAAGACGCGCTTCGGATGCGGTGTAATCAAGAATATCGTCGGAGATCTGGAAGGCCATGCCAAGCGCCTGACCGTAGGCGCGCATGGTGGCGCACTCGCCTGACGTGCGTCCGGCGACAACCGCGCCCACTTCGCAGGCGGCGGCGAACAGCTCGGCGGTTTTCGCGCCGATGACTTGGTAATATTGATCTTCGGTGGTTTCGAGGTTATTGGCGGTGGAAAGCTGCAAAACTTCCCCTTCCGCAATCACGGCGGAGGCGTTGGAGAGGATGCGGAGCACGTCGAGCGAGCCGTCTTCCACCATCAGCTGGAACGAGCGGCTGAACAGGAAATCGCCCACCAGCACGGCGGCTTCGTTGCCGAACAAGGCATTGGCGGAGGCGCGGCCACGGCGCAGGTCGGATGCGTCCACCACATCGTCATGCAGCAGCGTGGCGGTATGGATGAATTCGACACAGGCGGCGAGTTTATATTGACGGTCGCCCGTATAGCCGAACATGGCGGCCGAGGCCAGCGTCAGCACTGGCCGGATGCGCTTGCCGCCGGCGGCGATCAGGTGCCCCGCCAGCTCCGGTATCAGCGGGATATCGGACTTCATGCGGTCGAGGATGATGCCGTTCACGGCCGCAAGGTCGGGGCCAAGGCGCGCGGCAAGGCTTTCCAGCGGATTGAAAGCCGGGGGCCGGGCTATATTTTCAGGCGTGGTCTTTGACAGCGGCATGGCGGCCTGTATCATGGTTAAAGCGATTTCGCCTATTGATATACCAAAAAAACCGGATAAACCTAAGCCCTTATGATAGAAGTTTTCAGAACACAGGACCCTTTTGAGGCCGCTTTCATCAAATCCGTGCTCGATTCAGCACAGATTCACTATTTCGTCTGGGGCGAACACCTGAATACCATGATGGGCGGCATTATCGGCGACGATATCGCTTCCTGCCGATTCATGGTGGTCGACGACGAATACGACGAAGCCTTCGACGTGCTGGTGGATGCAGGGGTTATCGAGGAAGAATTAAATGAAGGCAAATGACAACAGCAAGGACGTGATCGAAACCACCCTGCTGCGCGGCAAGGTGAAGCTGCTGCAGCCGCGCATCGGTTTCCATGCCTCGCTCGATACCGTCTTCCTCGCGGCGGCCGTGCCGGCGAAGACGCATGCGAATATTCTGGATGCCGGTTGCGGCGTGGGGTCGGCGGGGCTGTGCGTTCTGGCGCGGAACCCGAACGTGCATCTGGTGGGCCTCGATATCCAGCAGGAACTGGTCGACCTTGCGCTGCAGAACGCGGCGCTGAACGGCTGGGGGGAACAATGCCATTTCTTCCGCGCGCCCATACCCGGCGAAAAAATCATTCCCGACAATTATTTCAGCGTCGTCATGGCCAACCCGCCCTATCAGGAAGGCGGCACGCATACCCCCTCCCCCGAAAAGATCAAGGCTTTCTCCCACGGCGAAGAAACCGGCGGGGCGAAGCTGGAGGACTGGGTGAAATACGCGCACCGGAAACTGAAAAGCGGCGGCACGCTCTGCATGATCCACCGCGCCGACAGGCTGGATGACGTGATCGTGGCGATGGAAAAGCGCCGCTGGTTCGGCAGTGTCGTGGTTTATCCCTTGTGGTCGCATGAAGGCGAGGACGCAAGGCGCGTGATTATCCGCGCACGCAAGGAACGGTACGCCCCCATGGTGCTGAAACCCGGCCTTGTGGTGCACGAGAAAGACGGCAAATACACAGACGGCGCGCAGAAGATCCTCAGCAGCGCCGAAGCAATCGAGATGGAGTAAGCCCATGAGGACCAAAGCCAGCAAGAACATGAAGAACGTCAAAGCCTGGGAAGAGCTGAAAATACAGCTGACCAAGGCCGAGAAGCACCGCGACTGGGAATTGCTGATCCAGCTCTCCCGCGACGCCATCGCGCTGGATGCGAAGGACAAGACGCTGGGCATCAAGCCGTTTCTATTCTACAGCGACATCGGAGAATGTTATTTCAAGCTGAAGGAATACAAACTGGCGCTGGAGAATTTCGAGAAGGCGAAAGAACTGGCCGTAAAATTCCGCGCCACCGAAAAACTGAAATACCCCGAAGACTGGCTCGCCGAAATCCGCACCATCGACAAGTTTATCGGCAAGATAAACGACCTTTGGGCGGAGTGGCAGTGAAGCGATCCACACCTCCCCTCGGGGGGAGGGAGGGGCCCGTCGCACAGCGACGGGAGGGTGAGGGGCATGCTACCGAGCCTTGATTTCGGTTTCGCGCTTGGACAGACGCGTGCAAATATCTTGCATTACTCCTTCAATATTCGATAGTACGTCGTTGTTCCAGACACGAATGACGAGGATGCCCTTGCTTTCCAGCAAGGCCGTGCGTGCAGCATCGGTTTTACTTACGGCATGCTGGCCGCCGTCGACCTCGATGACTATTTTTAATGCGAGGCAAAAGAAGTCGACGATGTAGCGTCCGACAGGCTGCTGGCGTTTAAATTTATAGCCTGTGCTGTTATTGCGCAGTTTTTGCCAGAGGACTTTTTCGGCATCGGTGGAATTGCGGCGAAGTTTTCGGGCTCTGTCGACCAGTCTGGGCATATAGCTGAAGATAATGCATTTCAGGGACGCATGCAATTTGCAGGCGCCTGCAATATGCCAATAGTCGCGGATATACCCCTCACCTTCCCCCGCTTCGCGCGGGCCCCTTCCTCTCCCCAAGGAGAGGAGAGAAGTGGCTCTTCTCGTCAATAAATAACAACGGCGCCTTTTTTAAGGGCGCCGCCGTTTGCTGTACTCTGGACGGAAAACTTTTTACATCTTGGGCGCCGTAAGGGCGGCGACGCGGTCGCGGTCTTGTTTGGCGATGCCTTCGGCTTGCTCGGCCTGACTGAGGGCGATGGCAGCCTTATTCCGTTCATCTTCGGCCTGCATCTGGCGTTTCATTTCATCGCTCGGGCCACTGTTCATGGAGCCCATGCTGAATAGCGTGGCGACCACGCCGAATTTCAGCATGTTATCGAGCATCGTGCTGCCGAATTCACTGCCGGATCTTGCATAGGCGTCGGCGTTGGTGCCGACGGCGTCGCGCAGAGTCGTAGCGCCGGGTTCCATGCGCGCGGGATTGATCGCGCCCATCGTCTGCGCCATGCTCGCAATCATGTTCATCACGGCAAGATCGGCCATCGTGCTGTTCAGGAGCGCGCCGCCCTGGCGGCCCACAACCTCGACCTGCGAACCTGCGCCGCCGACGACTGACGCGAGCGGTGCGCCGACTTCGACATTCTGGCCTTCTGATGGTTTAGTCGCCATGAGTCACACTCCTAAAACTAAGATGCGTACTGATAGGCAATATTCGTCAAATGCTTGGGCGGGTTCGCGGAATCTTTCACCTCGAGCAGCCCTATTTCGTTTTTCGCGCTGAGCCTCTGGCAGATATACGGGCTCAATCCCCTCTCCGAGTACAGCACGCTGTCGTCCGTCACCAGATCCAGCTTGCTCGCGCCGACCTTGAACATGATCGGGATGTTCTTGGGCAACTCGCCGTTGATAATCATCACTACGTTGCCCGTCGCGCCGAAGATAATCACACTCTCTGAAATCATGACCCTGTTCCCTCTGGTCGCCTTTTAATTATAACATGAGATTATATGAAAATAGTTAATTCAAGGTTAAGTTTGCAGGGCATTCGAGAGATATATGATTAGGCAAGCCTTTCCATGGGTTTAACGCGGCAACGCGCTGCGCAGGCCGGGAATCGGGCTGTTAACAGCAAGAGTTAGCGATTACATACCGCTGGGTCCTCTCGGCGGACGGGCGGGGAGGACGCAGTTCCGGTCGATCGAGGTGTTTTCCTTGGGCTGCTCGCAGACAGCCACAGCGGGAGCCACGACACCCGCCGGCACGGTGATTTCATTGCCGGCAGCGCTAGCCGCAGAGGATGTAGTGGTGACCCGAGAGGCTTCCGCCAGTTCCATTTCCCTACGCAGCCTGTCCGGCTGTTCAATCCCCATCAGTGTCGGCTGGCGCGGATCTTCACGGCGTATTACGGGTAGATTAGGCGCGTTAGCGGGCACAATCGCCGGCGTCTGGCCGTCTTCGCCCGGAATGGCGATGGTGCTGAGTTCCCCTGCCGGTTGGCCGCCGGTCTTGGCGGGAACAATGCCCGGTGTAGCCGTTGTCGGTGTTGTGCCGTTGCCGGCAGGCCCGACGGCAGGGCCGGTGGCGCCGGCTTCGGCCTGACGCTGGCGATCATGTTCTGCCTGCGCGTTTATCGCGGCAAGGCCCATCAGCAGGCCGAAAATACCGCCGCCGGCCAGCATGTTCATCATGGCGAACGAGAAGGCGCTGTCGCTGCGGCCATAGACTTCAGCATTGTTGCCCAATACGTCGCGCAGCTCCCCGCCCCACATGCCCATGCCCTGCTGCTGCGGCATGATATTCTGGATCAGGCTGAAACGGTCGCGCGGAAAACCAAAGGCGTCATAGGTGGTATTAAAGAAGGGACTGTTGCGGCGGCCGACGACTTCGCCGCTGTTGCCGAGAGCATCGAGAACCGACAAGCCGATCGCAAAATTGAGCAAGCTGTTGCCGTCGTTTGACTGGGTGGTGGTCGGCGCGTTGTCAGCCATGGTAACCCCTCTCGATTCCACTATCCTTTAATTCTAACCGTAAATTATATGTAAATAGTTAACCCAAGTTTAAAATTAGGAACAAAGCCAGATAGTTTGGCTCTACACGGCTGGAATCCATGGCTAAAATTATTCGACGTTGACTTTGAAGGTGCGGCGCTGGGCGACAGAGGTCCGGTCCCAGGGGCGCAGCAGCTGCGCTTCGATTTCAATGGTACCGCTCTCGAGCGCCTGCATGACAGTGCGCTCCATACCGCCGCCGCCGATAACCATGGGGTTGCGGCTGAAAGGCTCCATATCCTTCTGCACCACCGCCGCGCTGCCCGCCTTGACGTTGAATTCCCACAGGTAGCCGGTGGAGGGATTCCCCTCCAGCTCGATAAGGAAGTAATCGCCCTTCCTCACGGAAATCTCGTTGAACGTATCTGTCAGCTTTTTCATGGTGATGCGTGTATATGCGATTTGGCCTGCAGGCGCAAGGGAGTGGTAAACAAATGGTTAACGAAATGCGCAGAACTTCTTAAACATCAGTTTGCTACGCTTGTTATATAGCGACTTTGATTCGAGCTTTGTAAATCGACTGTGTATCTGTCTCAAGGAGGCAGGAAAACATGGGCTACAAGTTCAAAGATATTACGATCCTCGTCGTTGACAGCCAGCCAGCGCTGCTCGACCTTATCCGCGGCATCCTGCAAATGTTCGGCTGCAAGAAAATCATCACCACCACGGCGCAGGACAAGGGGCTGGCGCTTTTCCATGAATACAAGCCCGACCTGCTGATCGTCGACTGGGAACTGGCGAATTCAAGCGGCATCTCCTTCACCAAGGTCGTGCGCAACGACAAGGAGAACCCCTACGTGCCGATTATTTTCATGACCGCGCTCAGCTCGAAAGAGCGCGTCGCGCAAGCGCGGGATTCCGGCATCAACGAATTTCTGGCGAAACCCTTTACGGCAGACTCGCTCTACAAGCGCATCGAGGCCATCACTGAAAAACCCCGCTACTTCGTGAAGACGGGGGATTTCACCGGGCCCAACAGGCGCCGCAGGAGCGAAGACAATTTTGACGGCCAAGACAGGCGGCAGCTTAATCCCAAGCAGCCCAAGGAGTAAGCGATGAGTATCGAGACGGATATCCTGAGAGAACAAAAAAGAATCCGCAACGCGGACTTCGTCAAGCCGCCGAACGCATTGAAGCAAAAGCTGGGCGTCGGCGGCCTTGATCCTTCGGTCATCGAGAAAGCTGAAAAATTCATCGCCGAACACACCGTCGATTTCGGCATGCTGGGCGCGCAGCTGGTGCAGGCGCTCGGCGACGGCATGTCCACCGCCAAGGAAGGCGGACTGGCTGAGGAACCCGCGATCGAAGTCATCCTTTACCCCGCCGCCCAGCTGAAGGCGCAGGGCACGATGTTCCATTTCCCGCTGGTCACGCGCATCGCCGAAATATTGGTGTCTTTCCTTGAAAGGGTCGAGGCCACTAATGACGATGTGTTCGATATCGTCGAGGCCCACAAAAGCGCCCTCACCTACGTATTGAGCAACAATCTCAGGGATGAAACCAGCGCGCATGGCCGCGCGCTGCAGAATACCCTGCAGGAAGCCTGCCGCCGTTATTACAGATCAAGGCAGATGATGAACGAAGCGGGCGCCTGACACCGCATAATTCACGCGTTTTTGCAGTGCATCAGAGGCTTTGAAAACCGCTATTTGCCGTGCTAGTGTCGTGCTCGTTAATCAAGGGTGTGACGATGACGGCTAGCAAGGCATTAAGTTTCCAGAATCTTATTCTGACTCTGCACCAGTTCTGGTCGGATCAAGGCTGCCTGATTTTGCAGCCGTATGACATGGAAGTGGGCGCCGGTACCTTCCACCCCGCCACGACGCTCCGCGCGCTCGGCCCCCAGCCGTGGAATGCGGCTTACGTCCAGCCCTCGCGCCGCCCGACCGACGGCCGCTATGGCGAGAACCCGAACCGGCTGCAGCATTACTACCAGTACCAAGTGATCATGAAGCCTTCGCCCGAGAACATTCTCGAGCTGTATCTCGAGAGCCTGAAAAAGATCGGCATCGATTCAAAATACCACGACATCCGCTTTGTCGAGGACGACTGGGAAAGCCCGACGCTGGGCGCTTGGGGCCTTGGCTGGGAAGTCTGGTGCGACGGCATGGAAGTGACGCAATTCACCTACTTCCAGCAAGTCGGCGGCATTGAATGCAACCCTGTCTCCGCCGAAATCACCTACGGCCTTGAGCGCCTCGCCATGTACATCCAGAACGTGAACAATGTTTACGATCTGGACTTCAACGACGTTCCTCCCAATAGCACGGCAAAACAATTTAAGTATGGCGATGTGTTCTTGCGCGCTGAGCAGGAATATTCAGCTCATAACTTTGAATTCGCGAATACCGATATGCTGATGCAGCATTTCAAAGACGCGGAAGGCGAATGCAAATCACTGTTAAACGCACAATCAACACACCCCTCGAACAACGGGCGTAAAGGCTTAGCGCTTCCCGCCTACGACCAGTGCCTGAAAGCCAGCCATTTGTTTAACCTTATGGATGCGCGTGGCGCGATCTCGGTTGTGGAACGTCAGGCCTATATCGGCCGCGTCCGCAACCTAGCGAAAGGCTGCTGCGAGGCATGGCTCGGCGTCTATGGCGACGAGCAGAAGAAGGAGGCCGCGTAACATGGCCGAGTTTCTGTTAGAACTTTTCTCCGAAGAAATCCCCGCCCGCATGCAAGTGAAGGGGGCTGATGACCTGAAAGACCTCGTCACCAAAGGCCTGACCGAAAAAGGCCTGACCTTCACCAAGGCCGAGGCACATTCGACGCCCCGCCGCATTACGCTGGTTGTCGACGGCCTGCCCGAACAGCAGCCCGATACGCAAACCGACAAGCGCGGCCCGCGCACCGACGCCCCGCAGCAGGCGCTGGACGGGTTCCTGAAATCCATCAATCAAACGAACTTCGACAAGTGCGTGAAGGAAGAAAGCCCCAAGGGCACTTTCTGGTTCTATCGCGAAGCCGTGAAGGGCCAGCCCACGGGCAAGGTCCTGACCACCGTCACCGAAGACGCATTGAACAAAATCGTCTGGCCTAAATCGATGCGCTGGAAGGCCAGCACGCGCCAGTGGGTGCGCCCGCTGCACAGCATCATCGCACTGTTCAAGGGCGAGGCTGTCGGCGTGAACTTCGCGCTGGGCGGCAACGAGAAACCGGTGACCGCCGGCAAATCGACGCAGGGCCACCGCTTCCTGTCCTCCGGCAAGATCGAAGTGTCGAATTTCGCCGATTATCAGGAAAAACTGAAAAAGGCGCATGTGCTGCTCTCGCGTGACGAGCGCAAGGCGATTATTTCGAAACAGTCGCAAGACCTCGCCAATAAAGAAAACCTGAAGGTGCGCGAGGACGAGGCGCTGTTCGAGGAAATCGTCGGCCTTGTCGAATGGCCGGTACCGCTGGTGGGCACTTTCGAGAAAGAATACCTCGACGTTCCGCAGGAAGTGCTTATTTCCACCATGCGCGGGAACCAAAAATACATTGCGCTGTTGGATGGCGCCGGGAAACTATCAAATAAGTTTATCGTTATCGCAAACATGATTACAGAAGACGCAGGAAAACAGGTAGTTGCCGGGAACGAGAAGGTTCTCCGCGCCCGCTTGTCCGATGCCAAATTCTTCTGGGACCAGGACCGCCGCCAGAAGCTGGAAAGCCGTCTGCCTGCGCTGGAGCAGATTACGTTCCACCAGAAACTCGGCACGGTGCGCGACAAGGTTTCGCGCCTGCAGGCGCTCTCGCAAGGCATTGCCGAGCTGCTGGGATCTGACGGCAAGCTGGCCGCTCGCGCGGCGGAGCTGTGCAAGGCCGACCTGACATCGGGCGTCGTCTTCCAGTTTCCCGAGGTGCAGGGCACCATGGGCCGCTACTACGCGCTGCATGACAAGGAAAACCCCGCCGTCGCGCAGGCGATTGCGGAGCATTACAAGCCCGCAGGCGCAGGCGACACCTGCCCCACCGCGCCGGTTTCCATCGCCGTTGCGCTGGCCGATAAAATCGACGCGCTGGTCGGCTTCTTCGCCATCGATGAAAAGCCGACGGGATCGAAAGACCCCTTCGCGCTGCGCCGCGCAGCCCTTGGCGTGATCAGCATCATCCTTGAAAACAAGCTACGCGTGTCGCTGAACGCTTTGTTTGCGAAATCGTACCAGTTGTATGGCAGCAAGGTTAAAGGCCTGCGCCCCGAAGCTGAAGTGTCTAAAGACCTGATGCAGTTCTTCACCGAACGCCTGAAGGTCGCGCTGAAGGATCAGGGCGTGCGCCATGACCTGATCGACGCCGTGTTTGCGGTCAAGGCCGACGACGACCTGTCGCGTGTCGTGTCGCGCGTGAACGCGGTGCAGGACTTTATCAAGACCGAAGACGGCACCAACCTGCTGGCGGGTTACAAACGCGCCACGAATATTCTGCGCATCGAGGAAAAGAAAGATAACAAGACTTACTCGGGCAAGGATATCAAGGAAGCGCTGCTGGCCGAAGAGCAGGAGAAAAACCTGTTCAAGGCGCTGCATGCCTCGGGCGACAAGATCAAGGCCGACCTTGCCAAGGAAGATTTCAAGGCTGTTATGTCGGGCATGTCGGGCATCCGCAGCGCTGTCGACCAGTTCTTTGACAAAATTCTGGTGAATGCGCCGGATGCCAATCTGCGCGCGAACCGTCTCAGCATTCTCGCCAGCATCGCTGGCACGATGAACGAGGTCGCGGATTTTTCTAAACTGGAGGGTTAAATGACGGGGTCCAACGCAATGCTCAAGACGGAAATGCAACCGGCTGAAAAATGGGTATACAGCTTCGGCAAGGAGCTTTGCGAAGGCGACGCCACGAAGAAAAACCTTCTGGGCGGCAAGGGCGCGAACCTGGCCGAGATGAGCAAGATCGGCCTGCCGGTCCCCCCGGGCTTCGCCATGTCCACCGAAGTCTGCACGCACTTCTACCGGAACAAGCAGACATATCCCGCCGGCATCGAGGAACAGGTCGACGCAGGCCTGAAGCAGCTGGAAAAAGAAATCGGCGTGCTGTTTGGCGACGTGAAGAAACCCCTCCTCCTCTCCGTCCGCTCCGGTGCGCGCGTTTCCATGCCGGGCATGATGGACACCATCTTGAACCTCGGCCTCAACGACGTGACGGTGAAGGGCCTTGCGGCCTCGTCGGGCAATGATCGCTTTGCTTACGACTGCTACCGCCGCCTGATCCAGATGTATTCCGACGTTGTGCTGGGCGTCGATCATGATCATTTCGAGGATATCCTCGACACCTTCAAGCGCCGCAACGGGTTCAGGCAGGATACCGACATAAAGGCCGAAGGCTGGATGGATATCGTCGAGCAATTCAAGGCGCTGGTAAAAAAAGAAACCGGCAAGCCTTTCCCGCAGGACCCGCGCGAACAATTGTGGGGCGCGATCGGCGCTGTGTTCAAGTCATGGATGACGCCCCGTGCCGTCACCTACCGCCGCATCAATTCGATCCCCGAGGAATGGGGAACGGCTGTTGTCGTGCAGGCCGTGGTTTTCGGCAATATGGGCGACGATTGCGGCACGGGCGTGGCCTTCACGCGCAACCCCTCGACCGGCGAAAACAAGTTCTATGGCGAATACCTGCTGAACGCGCAGGGCGAAGATGTGGTGGCCGGCATCCGCACGCCGCTCGAACTTGACGACATGAAGCGCACGATGCCGGAAGTCTACAAGCAACTCGACGATATCCGCCTGCAGCTGGAAAAACATTACAAGGAAATGCAGGATATCGAATTCACCATCCAGAATAACAAACTCTACATGCTGCAAACCCGCACGGGCAAGCGCACGGCGGCGGCGGCGCTGAAAATCGCTGTCGATATGGTGGCGGAAAAACTGATCACCAAGGAACAGGCGATCAAGCGCATCGCCCCCTCCTCGCTTGATCAGTTATTGCACCCGACGATTGATACGTCGGCAGCCAAGACAGTTTTGGCCAAGGGCCTGCCGGCATCGCCCGGCGCTGCGACGGGCGTTGTGTGCTTTGATTCCGACGATGCGGAAAAACTGGCGAAGGACGGGCAGAAAGTTATTCTCTGCCGCACCGAAACCAGCCCCGAAGACATCCACGGCATGCATGCCTCGGAAGGCATTCTCACGTCACGCGGCGGCATGACGAGCCACGCGGCCGTTGTCGCGCGCGGCATGGGTAAGCCCTGCGTTTCCGGCGCGGGCGATGTCGTTATCGACATGAAGACGCGCACCATGACCATCAAGGGCAAGGTTCTGAAGGAAGGCGAGAAAATCACAGTCGACGGCTCGACCGGCGAAGTGCTACTGGGCGCGGTGCGCATGCTGCAGCCGTCACTGACCGGCGATTTTGAAACGCTGATGACATGGGCAGACGACGTGCGCCGCATGAAGGTGCGCGCGAACGCCGAAACCGCGCTCGATGCCGAAACCGCGCGCAAATTCGGCGCGGAAGGCATTGG
>JBGGMV010000030.1:0-6465 GCA_041287865.1 Alphaproteobacteria bacterium
AAGAAGGAAGGCCGGCTGCCCCCAAGAGCAGCCGGCCTTCTCCTTTTTATCTCACAGAAAATCCAGCCCGTATCGCAGCCAGTCTTTTTCCGGCTCACTGGCGAGGTGTATCCACGCGCATTTCGCGTCGAGGTCCATGACCGCGCCCGCGATGGTGCGGCGGTTGAAAAGGCTGTTGTCGGGGCCCTTGCTGTCATTTTTCAGCAGCGCCATCAACTGCTCAGGTGTCATTTGTGCTGTTATTCCCGCAGATGCGCCTGCATAGCGCTGGCGCGAGCTTTCGGATTCAGCAGGCGGGCGGCGGTTACAGTGCAGCATGTCATCCAGCGTGTAATGGTTGGCATGGACGAAGGGGAATTGCGTTATTTCATGTGCGGATATCTCGTTCTGTGACAGTTCCAGCAGCCGGTGGCCTGTGCCCTTTGCCTGTATCAAGGTATGTGCATAGCCGTTCATGCGCGGAATGCTCTGCAGTTTTACCAAAGCGGCTTCTATATCTGCGCTGTCAGCCATAAAGCGGCCGATGATATTGGTCGGCACGCGCGGCACGCTGGTGTCAAGCGGGGTGCCTTCAAGGCTGTTGATCATCTGCACAAGGCCCGATGAATTGATACTGAGCGCATTGCCGCCCAGCGTGCCGGCGTAATGCAGCTCGAACAAGCTGCGGCCGCGCAGGGTGCGGCGCAGGATAAAGAGTCTGCCGGCGGCATCCGCGCTCCAGTCCTCGTTATGGCCGATCAGGCGGCCCTTGTTGGTGGCCATGCTGGTGCATTTTTCGGGCCGCAGCGCGTTGATATCGTCTTCCAGCAGCATTTGCCACAATAGCCCGAGATCGACGCCTGCGCCTTCCGCATAACCTTCCAGTTCTTCGACATAGTCGGGGAAATGCAGGCGCGTAAAGGCAAGACAGGCGGCAAGATAGCTGCGCGCCTGTTCCCGCAAGGGTTTTAATGCGCCCAGGAAAGGCTGCAGCGCGCCGCCAAAAGTGCGGCCCAGCGCAAGCCCCATCTCGCGGGGCGTGTCGGCTGTGATGTCATGATAATGCGTGTGGACTGTCATGCGGCGGCACGGCGGCTCGCGATATCGCGCAGGCGCGACAGTACGGCGATATGTGCGGCGGTGCGCTGCGGCAGCGGCATAGCTGCGGGCGTTTCGATGACGAGGACGGTTTGCGCGCCCGGGCCTTTTGCGGGTTTGCCGTCTATAATAATGCTTTGCGCCGCCAGCAATTCGTCGATCGATCCATCGGCCTGCGGGCCGACGACGCCAGCGGCAATTTCCTCGCCGAAGCGCGTTTTCCCCGACATGCGGAGCGCAATACCCGAGGTGCGCAGCGCCTCGATGGCGGCCAGCGCAACGGGGTCTTGCGTAGCAAGACTGCCTTGCGAATAGACATAGCCTTCGTCCAGTAGGCTGTCCTCGTGGAAATCGGCGGTGATAACGGGAGGATGGGTTGCAGAGAGTTTCAACACCTGCGCAACCAGCGCCGAAGCTTCGGGGCTGGAAGGGGCTGCTCCGCGCAGCACATGTTCTGAATCGCCCACGCTGCAGGCCTCGACGCCTTCCTGCCAGTCTGGCCGGTCAAGATAGCGCCAGCCGGAAACATAGCCCAGCGGATTGCAGAGCGGCAGCAGCACGACAGGCATATGCCGCCCGATATCGCGGATAACATCGATGCCTTCGGCCAGCGCATTCGGCCCCGCTGGTTCTTCGCCGTGAATGCCAGATAGTATCCAGAGCGCGGGGCCAACCGCTTTTGTTTTAAATGACAAAATAGGTTGCGCCATGCCGCGCCGCGCGGATACCGCCACCGTTTCGGCGATCCAGCCATCGGCTGTGAGCCTATGGTATGCGCTGTAAAGCGCCTCGATGCTGGCGGGGGTGTCCGACATATCAGGGCTGCGGCGGCTTGGGCCGTGAGGGAATGGGGCCCTCATGCGGCTTTTTTGCAGGGAGCAGGCCCTCGCGTCTGAACAGGGCCTCGGAGTCGGGCGCACGGCCTTTCATTTCCTTGAACAGTTCGTCCGGTTCGACTGTTGCGCCCTTGGTGTAAATCGTGTTGCGCAGTTTTTGCGCGGTGGAGGCATCGTACAGGCCCTTGTCGCGGAAGCTGTCGAAGATATCGGCGTCCAGCACCTCTGCCCATTTATAGCTGTAGTAACCCGCCGAATAATTCGCGCCGCCCGCAAAAATATGGTCGAAACTGGTCGATTTCACGCTGCCGTCGGCGGGGAATATCCAGCTTGATTTGCGGATGTTGTCTTCAAAACTTTCCACGCTTTTGATGCTTGAAGGGTCTGCGCTGTGCCACGCCATATCGAGCCGCGACAGGAAGGTCATGCGCATGCCGTTGTATCCGGCGTTGAAGCTTTCAAGCTTGATGGCTTTCTGCATCAGGTCGTCGGGCAGCGTCTCGCCGGTTTTCCAGTGCTGCGCAAAAGTGGTCAGCACTTCTTTCTGCAAGACCCAGTTTTCCTGCAGCTGCGACGGCAGCTCGATAAAATCCCATTTGGTATTGATGCCGTTTTGCGAGGGGTATTTTCCCTTTGCCAGTAACGCGTGCAGCCCGTGGCCGAATTCGTGGAAGACGGTGCGTACATCATCCAATGATAGCAGGCAGGGCTGCTCCGCTGTCGGCTTGTCGAAATTGCAGCAGTTGATGATGATCGCGGGCATCTCCTTGCCGTCCACCACCCCGTGATCGCGGAAAACATCCATCCACGCGCCGCTGTTCTTTTCGCCGGGGCGGGCGTAGTAATCGGTGTACATCACGCCCAGTAATGCCCCGCTCTTGTTATCGGTGATTTCCCATGTACGCACGTCGGGGTCATAGGCGGGGTATTTACCTGCTTTCGCTTCTGCAACGGTGATGTCGAAAAGCTTGCCGACATGCTCGCGCAGGCCCTTCAGCACGTTTTCAAGCTCGAAATAGGGCCGCAGCTGCTCCACATTCAGGCTGAAGGTTTCTTCCTGTAGCCTGCGGTTGTAATAAGCGAAATCCCAGGCGCTGAAATCTGCCAAGCCGTCTGTTTTTAGCGCCAGCGCTTCAATTTCGCGCAGCTGTTTTTCGGCGGCGGGGCGATAGGCCTTTTCGCCCTTGTCGAGGAAGTCCGTCACGGTCGCCACATCTTTCGCCATGCGGTCATCGAGCACATAGGCGGCGTGGCTGTCGTAGCCCAGCAGTTGCGCGCGGTCATGCCGCAGACGCGCGATATCGATGATGATCTGCCGGTTGTCGTGCGCGCCGCCGTCGGCGATGCCATTCATAGCCTCGAATATCTCGCGGCGTAAGACACGGTTGTCGGCATGAGCCATAAGGTCGGAAGGCGGGGGCAGTAGGCGCACCAGCCATTTGCCCTGCAGGCCTTCTTCTTCGGCGGCTTGCTTATAGATGTTCTTAACGCGCTCCGGTACGCCGGCCAGATCTTCCTCGGCATCGATTACGCGTTTGTAATCGCCTGTAGCCTTCACGACATTGTTCTGGAAGGTGGTGGTGAGTGTGGCGAGTTGTTCATCGAGCGTGCCCAACGCGGCCTTTGCGTCTTCGTCCAGCAATGCGCCGCTGCGCACAAAACTGTTCCATGTGCGCTTCAGCAGCATTGCCTGCTCGGCATCCTTTGTATCGGGCGCGGCATGCACGGCCTTGATGCGCGCGAACAGCGCGGTATCTGTCATCAGCGCATTGTTGAACCGCGCCAGTTCGGCGTTGATATCGCCACCAATTTTCATCAACTCGTCGCTGTTCTTGACGGCAACGATATTGGTAAAAACGGCGGAAACGCGCTGCACGCGCGCGCGGGCGAATTCGAGCGCCTCGACGGTATTTTCGAATGTCGCGGCGGACGGGTTATCGCGGATCGCCTTGATCTCGCGCTCCGCCTTTGAAATGGCGTGCTGTATAGACGGCAGGAAATGGGCGGGCTTGACGGCGTCCAGCGGTGGCGCGCCGGAGGGCAGGTCAGGCCAATGGATAAGCGGGTTGTTGCTCATGTGCCTTCGCGGTGATTTTGTTGTTGAAGGCAACTCTATCACTGCGGTGATACGAAAACAAACAGTGGTATTCCGGAAAAGACTATTTCCTGTCCAGCAGGCCCGCGGGCGCTTTTCCGCGCAGCAGTGCGTAGTGCTCGGCCGACAGTCTGCCGTTGCCAAGGCGGATATAATCGAGGATCGAGAGGGCCTGTGTGCGGTAGTGCGAGAGCGCGTAAAGCTTCGCCTCCAGCTCTTCCTGCGATAGCCGCAGCTTATGCGTGGGTTTCAGGTGCAGTTTTTTACGCTCCGCGCCCTTCATATAGCCGGGATTGTCTGCCAGCACCGCCGCCGGTTTTTCGGGGGTGAAGCAGAGCAGGCCTGTGTTTTTCTTCCCGGCCAGCGTGTGTGCCAGCGCGGCGCAGCGCACATGATCGGGGTGGCCGTTCAGCCCGTTGGGCGGGAAGCTGACGATCAGTGTTTTTTCCGTCACGGGCGGGATGGCCGCAAGCAGTTTTTTTTGCACGCCTGTCCAGTCATGAACTTTTTGCCGGCGCGGGTTGTAATCCTTGTAACCGAGGAAGTGGAGGCGTTTTACGCCCAGCGCGGCTGTGGCTTTTTCAGCCTCCGTGCGCCGTGCAGCGGCAAGCTGCGGCCGCGTGACAAGGCCCAGCGTGCGACCGTTCGTGCCTGTCGTGATAATCGCCACGGTCACTTTCATGCCCAGCCCCACCGCGCGCACGATCAGGCCGCCGCAGAGCGCGCTTTCGTCATCGGGATGGGGGACAAGGACCAGCAGGTCCGTGAAGGACGGTTTTTTCATGCCCGTACTATAGCTATTTTACAGGCCGAAGTCGAGCTTTAGCGCGATGCGGTAACGGTAGCGCGGCGTTGCTGCGCATCTACGGCTGGTGCGATTTCTGCCTGCGTGTTGTCGATGCCGGCAAACTGTCCGCTGAGATAGCCTTTCTGACCGGGGCAGGTGGCGGGTTTTGCGGGTTCGGCGGCTTGTTGCTTGTAGGCTTCGGCGCGGCGCTCGAATTCCTCTTTCGTGGTGCCGAAGGCTTTGTAGGAGTCCTCGCTGGCAGGATCAAGGCCGGCCTTCTGCATAGATTCCCGCGCCTGCTGCATCGCAGCCAGGGCCTGTTGCGGCGTTTCGGCGGCGCTGGCCAGCGAATAATGGCCGCTGGCGGCGTTGATGTCGCATTCGCGCAGCAATTGCTGGCGTTGCGCGCCGTCGGGCAGGGAGAGGGCCTTTTCACGCACGGTGTTTTCATCGTGCAGGAATTGCGTGACGGCGGTGCGTACCGTGGCGGCGTTCTGATTGTTCGCGAGGTTTTTGGCAAGGTCGGTTGCCGCGGTTCTGTGCAGGGTGAAGACGGTTTCGTATTCGGCCTGGTTGCGTTTATAGGTGGCAACCTCGCGATCGAACATCTGCAGCTCGCGCTTAGCGCCCTCCAGCATTTTAAGGTCGGCGCGTGCGCTTTCCTGCTTCAGTACGCTGTTATCGCTGCGGATCCAGCGGGGCAGGATGGACGAATTGGCGTCGATGATCTTTTTCTGGTTGGCAATTTCGATATCCAGCATGCGGTTGAATTCGGCGCGGTTTTCGGGAAGGGAGAAATCGATATCCTTCATATTGGTGATGCGGCCATCGCTGTTTTTCTCAACGGCGCCCTTCATCTGGCCGGCCTGCATATGGTGGGAGAAGCGCGCGTTCGACAGCAGGCACTGGGTATAGTTGGACAGCTGCGGCGCGTCGCTCCTGGCATGTTTGCGGGGCGCTGTCATCGCGTCGACGCGCGCGTCGTTCTCGGCATAGATGCCGTAGGTGCCGATAGCGATGTCGGCGGCTTCGTGTACCTTCACCGCTGCCGTGCCGATCAGCACATAGGGCACGACAACCGGGAATACCAGCGCAACGCAGGCAGCGGCTACCTTCACCTCTGCCGTCGTATCAAGATACGCAGGGTTGTAACGGAAATTTGCTGTTACCTGCAGCAGTTCACGGTCGGACTTTTCCTGCTCGGCCACGTAATTCTTGTTGTCTTCGTTGCGCTTGTCGGCGTAGGCCTGCGTGAAATGCGCCTTGCCTTCGGCATCGAAGCTGATCGAGCCATCCTTCAGCCATTGCTGCACAGTCGGGTCGTTCGGGTTGGCTTTGTTGGCGGCGGCCAGCAGTTTCAGGCGCGTAGCATAATACCACTGCTGCTCCAGTTCTTCGGGCGTGACGGGCTTGGGCGCTTCTATCGGTTGGCCGCGGCGTTCATTGTACGCGTAAAGCTCCTCCATGATGCAGGCCTGCTGCTCGACGTTGTAATCGCCGAGGTCTTTTTTCGGGTCAAGTTTGTATTTATAAACATCGTCATAGCTGCGGAGCGTGACGGCGTCGGTCAGCGTCTTCACGCCGGCCTTCACCTGCATGTTCTGGAACTGCCAGGCATGCGTCATTTCATGCACGAAAAGCGATCGGTCGCGGCTGTCGCCCTTGGAATA
>JBGGMV010000031.1:0-13923 GCA_041287865.1 Alphaproteobacteria bacterium
CATTCCAACTCCCTGTATTACCTCACTTTAATTCCATTGACTTAAAATATGGAAATTTGCAATACTGCCTTCACTCCACATTCAGAAAAGGCATCACGATGACGGTCGAACATTACGCAGGCACAAAAAACCTCCCCATCGATCCCGAGCATCAGATGGATTTCGACGTTTGCGTCGCCGGCCTGAAAAACCTGCTGCGCGAGCATGGCATTTCGCGCGAAGCGACCCAGAAACTCAACTTCACCCTCACCCGCCATACGCTGGAAATTTCAGCCGAAGAAGGCCGCAGCGGCGCGTTCCACATCCATGCGGGCGGCACGCCTTTCTATGCGCTGACAGTCACCGCGCCCGGTTCCATCTTCCAGCTTGCCGGCAACGACATGAGCGGCCCGCTCGCCCAGCAAAAACCCGAAGCGCAGGCGCTGCTGCTGGGTGTCGAGCTCGGCATGAACATCATGGGCAACATGAACAGGGTGCTGACGGAATACTACGGCCAGAAAGACGACCGCGTCGCGGGCGGCGTGGGCGGCCCTGTCGGCGAATGCAAATATGAAACGACCTTCCGCTGCGAGCCGATGCTTTATATGCAGGCATTGCTGGCCGTCACCGAAATCCGCCTGAAAACCATCGCGCCGAAATCCGACATCCCGCCGAAGCCGGAAGCCGTCTTTCGCATCAAACTAAAAAAGAACCCGGCAGCTTGATTACAGCCGCAGGCCTTTAATCGCAGGAGCCGGTGTTTCGACGCCGGCTTCTTTCTTTTCGTTATTGGTGTAGATCGTCATCCCGCCGCATTTGCCGGACATGCCGTAGATCAGCTTGCCCTCGGCATCGCAGGCAGACATTTGCAGGTGGCTGGCCACCAGTTGCTGCGCGCCCTTGATATCGCCACGGCAGACGGCAAAAGCCACTTTCAGGATGTCTTTCGCGCCGGGAGCGGTCAGCACCGCTTTAACGCTTTTGACTTCCGGTTCGACATGGGTTTCAGCAGGCGTTTCGATGGGCGTCGCGGCATTGGGTTCGGTCGTCATGATTCACTCTCCGTTGAAAAAACTATTATGGAGAATATAGAGCCGACTGCGGCTTGTCTATGAAAAACAAGCCGCAGTTAACCCGTTGAATTAGAAATCGAAACCGCCGAAGACGTCGCCGATATCGCCCAGGTCCGGCATCTCGAAATCGGGAACATCGACATCGGGCACATCCACGTTGCCGATATCGCCCACATCAAGGCTGCCCGCATCGTTGAACGCGCCGGACAGGTCGCCCATTTCAGCGTCAGACAGCGAGGGCGAGAGGTTGTCGAGGTCAAGACCCGCATCCGCCGCGACGTTGTCGGGAATGCCGATCGCTTCGTTCAGCACCGCCGGGTCGGGCGCGGACGAAACAGCCGAAGCCGCCGACGACGCAACATCCGCATGGTGATGATGGTGCGTCAGCATGTCGGCGATCATGAAGCCCATGTAGAAATCGAGCGGGTCGGGCGCGGAATAGATCGGGCCGCCCGAGGAGGAACCGCTGTAATCCTTCATCGACGTGCTGGCCTTGCGCACTTCGGCGGCCTTGTGCTTCGCCATCGTCTGCTGCGCCTTGAAGCCTTTTTTGATCTTCGGCAGGTCGACATTGATATTCTTGCGCGAGTTCTTGCTGGCGGCCTTGCGCAGCTTGGGCAGGTTTTTCTCCAGCTTCGCGCCCGATTGTCTCAGGCTGGTGACGGTGTTGCGGGTGCTCTGCACCAGCTTGCCCATGCCCTCGATCTTCGAGCGCATTTCGATCGGCGCTTGCGGGAATTCCTGTCCCAGCGAGGCGACGGCGCGGCAGAAGAAGGCGCGGTCATCCAGCAGGTCGGTCAGTTTATGCGTCAGGCCTTCGGCGATATCGTCGTTCGATTTCACCTTTTCGGCAAGCTGCTGCATTTCAAGATGCGGCTTTTCCACTTCGTCCTTGCGGGCGACAACGGCCTTGGTCGCTTCGACGGCGGTGGCGACGGCGGCGCGTTCATCCACCAGCTGCTTCTGCACGGCGGGAATGGTCGCACCGTCTTCGGCAAACGACTTGATCAGCGCGCGGCCGCGGCGGTAATGGCCGTTGAACATCCAGTTGATCAGGTGGTTCACGCCGGTTTTCGAATTGAAGTAGCCGATGCTGGCTTCTTCCAGCTTGGCCGCACCCGCGGGCGCTTCCGCATTGAAACGGTCAACCTGGCGCAAGCGCAGGGCGGAGACATTCGCGGTTTCGGACAGGTCGCGTTCATGCGCGATGGCGGCCTTCACTTCCTTACGCAGGCCTTTCAGGCGGTCGTCCAGCACATCGAATTCGCCGTGCGTCGCGGTCAGCGCGTTCAGTTTGATTTCGGAAAGGCGGCTGTCTTCCACTTGCGCGCGGTATTCCTGCACAAAATTGGTTTTGCCGTCGGTGATCCAGCTGAGTTTATCCAGCGTCGCTTCGTTCAGCTTCGGCGTGAACAGCGATGTTGCAAAACGGTTGATGGAGGTGGCGTATGATGTTTCGAGGCTCGCCTTGTCCGACTGCGTCTGGTTGATCGCGCCTTCGAGGTCGCGGATCGCCGCATTGTTGTCATCAAGGATCTTTTCAAAAGTCTCTTTTACTTCGCGCGCGTAAGCCACTGTGCGTGTTCCCTTCGTTTTGAAAAATGTTTTATGACATTGCGCGAAAAGTACCACAGGGTTCACACCCTGTCAAAAAAGTTACGTCAATGATTTATGTGAATTAATAACGATACTTATGGGAATATTTTATGGGAAAAACTATCCCTATCCGCGCGGCCCCTGCGGCGGAGTGTTCACGCGCGCCACAACCGTGGGCTTCTCGGACGTATCGGCAGATACGGGCTCAACTGCATTCTGCGCGCTGACAAACCGGCTTGAAGTTGCGGGACTGGCGGCGTTCCAGGCGGCGATGTCTTCCTTGTACCAGCCAAGCTCGGTCTTCGCGCCCTGCAGGTCGGCCAGGATCATCTCCGCCCCCGTATAGGCCGACGCGCCATCGTCGAAACGCGTCCATTTGGGCAGGATGGAATCATTGGCCGTCATAATATTCTTCATGTCATGGATCATGAGGTCGAGCGCGCGCGCGTATTCGGCCTGCACCTTCGGGTCTTCAAGGTCGAATTTGCGGGCGTCGTTGAACAGGATGCGGCTCGACTTCGGGTCGCGCTCGGGCTTGAAGGGCAAGGCGCTGTCGCGCATATAGGCCGACACCTCCACAAATTCCGTGAAGAGATGCTTGTAGCTGTGGAAATCAGGCTTGCGGTCACCGGGGTCATCCAGACGCTGCGGCGCGCCGTTGTGGGCGATCCTGCGGTCGGTTTCTTTCCATGCGCGGCGTGCGTCGATCGCGGCATCGGCGGTATAGGCGACCGCAACAACTGTCGGAACGACACCGGCGGAGCCAAAGCCCGCAGCCGCCATGCCGAAAGCCGTTCCGCCAGTGAGAAGCACGGCGGCAGCGCGCTCGCCCTTGTTGCCGAGGTTGTAGCTGCCATCGGTCTCTTTATCGATCAGGTTGCCTTTCTCGTCGTAGATCTGGTAGAGGCCCGTGCCGACGGTGATGTAGATATTCGCCTTGCCCACGAACTGCTGCAGCCCCAACGGCACTTGCGTGCCAAGCCCGCGTGCGACGCTGAGACCCAGCGCCGTGCCGCCCGAAAGCGCGTTGACGCCGTTGACGCCGACGCCCAGATAATCCCCTTCCCTGGCCTCGCGGATGACGCCCATCGTCCCCTGCGCAAGCCCCAGCGCGCCCATGGCGCCGTCGACAGTGTTATTCACGGTCGCCCAGCCGCGCAAACCGGTAGGCACCGTTGAAACCACTGCTTCCGGATCGGGAACGGGCATGCCTTCCGCTTCGGCTGTCTGGATGGCTTCGGCATCGGCCTGCCTGCGCGGTGCTGCGGCATTGAACCTGTCGCGGAGCGTGGCATATTCCTCGTTCAGCGCCTGCAGCTGCTGCTCCTGCGCGGGATTCAGGCCCGCCCTGCGGTAATAGGGATCGTTGAGCGCGGGGCCCTCGGTATTTACAAGGTAATTATCGCCATCATTGCCGCCGGCGCGTGCGAGCACGTCGGGCGTTATGGCGCCGCTGGGCGCTGCGCCTTCCTCGGCCGCATTGTTCAGGACGGCGCGGTGGGGCCAGTTATTGACGCCCTGTTCGTTGTACACATCGGCAACCAGCGTGCCATCGGCGTTTTCGGCTGTGAACCACTTGTCGAAGGCCGCGCGCTTGGCGCTGCCGTCGCTCGCGGCTTCGGGATGCGCTTCGGCTGCTTCTTCGTAGGCGCCTGCGATCTCCCTGATCCAATTCTCGCTGTTCGATTTCAGCGACTCCCATGCCCCGGGCTGCCCCTGCTGGCGCAGCTGCCAGGCGACTTCGGTCGCTGTCGCCTGCGCGTCGGCTTCGACAAAACGGTTGTACAGCACCAGAGATTCCGGCGAGACGATATTTCCCCTGAAAGGCGACATAGCATCGGTGCGCACCTGTTCAAGGTGGCGCAATTCATGGGTGATGATGGCGACTAGGTCGCCGGCGCTTGAAATGCCGGTCGCGGAAATCTTGGTGGCCATCACGTCGATGTTGGCATTGCCGGGCGTCCATTTCCAGGTGACCGCGCCACCTGCGCCGTTGGGCCGCATGTTCATGTCCACCGACAAGCCTGAATCCATCAGGTGGCCGACCAGCCTTGCGCCCTCGGGCGTTTCGGCGATCGTCGTCAGCGCGGAGCTGACGCGCATTTTCTGCACCCAGCTGAGCGACGACACAAGCACGGCAGGGTTTTCGGCGACGGCCTTTAACGTCGGCATGTTCGCGTAGGGGGCAACCTGCTCCTGGTACGCGATCAGCGCGACAGGAATGGAGACAGCGACGCCCATGAGCAGCGCCTTGACCCCCGCTTCTTTGAACGTCGCGAGGTTCTCCAGCACGGACTTTTCGGGATCATAAGGAATACTGGAGGACAGGCGCTCGAGCATTTCCTTGGGCTTGTCGAGCCAGTCGCCAAGGCCGTTCGCGCGCGCGGCGGCGACGTTCTGGTCGGTTGTCTTCTTGTCGTCCCAAAGATCAAGGGCGCGCAGGATTGCTTCCTCTACTGGCGTATCGTTGGGTGCCTGCGCTTCCTGCTGGTCAGCCATGATTAAAACCCTGATATCACCCGAAAAGAAGTTACACTCATTTTACTACGAAAGGATACTCTACATAATCGTTACATTTTTTAGGCGCGTGGTGGCGGCGGTGTCGTGGCGATACGCGTTGCGGGCGCGGGTTCGTTGCGCTCCGCTGGTGTCTGTTGCTGCGGGCCGGTGAAGCGGCTGGCGACAGGATTGTGCTGCGCGTCCCATGCGGCCTGATCCGTCCTGAACCAGCCGAGTTCGGTTTTCGCGCCCTGCATGTCGGCCAGTATCATCTGCGCGGTGGTGTATTTCGACACGCTATCGCCCAAACGCATCCATTTCGGCAGCACTGAATCATTGTCTGTCATGATCTTCTGCTGGCGCTGGATATTCGCATTAAGGGCGCGTTCGAATTCGGCCAGGAATTTGGGGTCCTCGCCCAAGGCCAGCCTGCGCATGTCTGCCATCTTGATGCGGCCGGTCTGCGGGTCACGCTGGGGCTTGAAGGGCAGTTCGCTGTCGCGGATGTCTTTCGATACTTCGATCATCTCGGGAATGATATGCCTGAATTTGCGCACATCGGGGCTGCCGTCGCCATCAGAAAGGGTGACGTCGCGGCGCCCGGCCGCGCCATTTTCGGCGATCTGGCGGTCGACGTCTTTCCAGGCGCGGCGTGCTTCGATCACCTTGTCGCCCACAACTGCGACGGCGACGACGGCGGGCACGACGCCCGCTGTGCCGACGCCCGCTGCCACAAGGCCCACGCCGGCCACGCCCGTCGCCACAACGGCGACCGTACGTTCGCCCTTGTTGCCGAGGTTATGGCTGCCGTCGGCTTCGGTATCGATGAAATTTCCTTTTTCGGTCGCGATCTGATAAAGGCCCGTGCCGACGGTCAGCACGACGTTCGCCTTGGTGACGGCCGTGCCCAGCGCAGGCGCGATTTCATGGCCAAGGCCGCGCGCGATGCTGATGCCCACGGACGCGCCGCCTGAGGCGGCGTTCGCGCCGTTGACGACGACGCCGACATAATCCTCTTTCTGGTACGAGCTGATCGCGCCCATCGTGCCCTGCACAAGGCCGACCGCGCCCATGCCGCCGTCGACCGCGTTGTTGATCTTGGCCATCGTCGACAGGCCGGCGGGGATAGGCCGTGCTTCAATTTCAGGCGCCTGCCTTGGCTCGACATCTGCGGCGGTCGTCGTCTTTGTCTCCGTCACAGGCTTGGCTTCAACATCTGCAACAGGCGTAGTTTCGACAGGCGCGGCGGGCAGCTTGGCCTGCGCCGATTTTTCGGCCAGCATCTTGCCGAAGTCGGATTCAGTCTTGACGTGAGGACGCTGGCTTTCAATCGAATAGGCCGCCGCTTCGGGATCGGCGCGGCGCGCCGTTTCATAAACATCGGAAAAGAGCTCGAGAACCATCTTGCTCCGGGGGTCGCCTGCCGGCAGGCGTTCCGCCATGATAGCAACCTTGGTGAGGGCACTCTGCGGATCAACAGCGGCAAGGTTGCGCGCCGCAGTGGCGATCGCCTTATTGGTGACGGAATGCATCGGATCGCCCGGCGGCAATTTGTCGCCGATCGACTGCGCCGCGAAAAATGCGCCGGCGGGGTCGGTCTTTTCGGCTGCGGCAAGCGCGGTTTCCACCCAGCGCGGCATCGATTCCAGAACCGGCTGCGGCATGCTGCCGCGCTCCATTTGCGCGATCATCGACGCAGCACGCAGCGCGCCCGGCGGGTCTGCGGCCTGCGCAGCCTCGGCCAGCGCATTCAGTTTCGTCGCATCGACCTCGCCGCCCCTTGCGCGCAGCACTTCCAGCGTCCAGTCCCTCACGGCGGGGGCGACATCGCCCGGGTCAATCATGCTGTTCGGCAGCGTGCCGCCCCCGCCCCGCTGCCGCAGGTCGGAAACAAGCGATTGGTCGCCGGTGCTGATGCCATGCAAAGATTCTACGACTTTGTCGTGCAATATGTCGGTGATCGTTCCGCCCCGCGCGATGCGGCCGAGATCGCCCTGCTCGATCGCCGCAGACGATATAATCTGGCCGGGCCGGATCGTCTGCTTGCCGGCCTTGCCGAAGGGATAGGCAGGGTCGTCAAGATACGAGGACTCCACCGCGTTCTCCATGCCCTTGACGATCATGAAGTGCGAGGTGCCGGCACCGTCCGTCTTTACGCTGCCGGCGATATTGTCGGCCAGCGCGGTCTCGAAACGCGCGCGGATCGCATCGCCGTGCTTTGCCATCAGGTCGGCAATGGTGGTGCTTCTGCGGCTCGGGATAAGCCCTTCGTCCGCCATCTGGTCGAGGATAATGCGGCCCATGCCGGTCAGCGGCACGGCGTCGCCGTAAACCGTGCCGGTGAAGTGTTCGTTCATGTGGCTGCCGCTGGAAACATGCCGCAGCGCATAGTCGCCCTCGAGGATGAATTGCACGTCGGCATTCGTCAGCGAGGGGCGGGCCGCCGGCGGTGCAGGCGGCGGCGGTGCCGCGACGGGGTTGAATCTTTCCTGCAGGCTCTGGTAATGCTCGTTTTGCATCCGCAGCGTCTGCGTTTCGTTGTAATCGAAATGCGCCATCCGGTAATAGGGATCATCCAGCGGGCGCCCGCCGGTGCGGGTCAGGTAATTGTCGCCGTTGTTGCCGCCGGCGCGCGCATACTGCTCTGCTGTCATGTCGCCGGTGGGCCGCGCGCCCTGTGCGATTGCTTCCTCCAGCGTGGAGGTCTGCGGGAGGTTCAAGATACCCTGGCGATTGTAGACATCCGCGATTTTCACGCCGCCCGGCTTCACTTCCGCCGTGAACCAGGCGTCGAAGGCGGCGCGCTTGGCGCGGCCGTCCGCCACCGCCGAGGGGTCTGCTTCGGCCACAGCTTCATAGGCTTTGGCAATATCATTGAACCATTTCTCGTCGCGCTTCAGCCATTCCCAGGCGGAAGCATTGCCTTTCTGTTTCAGCTCCCAGGCGATGCCGGTCGCGGTCGCCTGCGCGTCGGCCTCGATAAAGCGGTTGTAGATGACTTCGGATTCAGGCGAGACAAGGCCGCCGCGCGAAGGTTTAATTTCGCCGCTGCGCGATTGTTCAAGATGGCGCAGTTCATGGGCGAGGACGGCGGTGAGCCCGCCCTTGGTTGAAAACCCGGAGGCCGCGATTTCGCTTGCGCGTGTATCTATATTGCCGGCCTCCACCACTGTCCGGTGCTGGACAGCGCCGCCAATGTTGCCCGGGTTGAGCGTCATGTCGACTGACAGGCCTGAATCGCGCAGCGCGCCCACCAGCCTTGCGCCCTCGGACGTTTCGGCGATGGTCGAGATCGCGGAGGCGATGCGCATCTTCTGCACCCAGTCGAGCGACGAGACGAGCACCGCCGGATTTTCGATCGCAATCTTGGCCATTTGCGGCGTCACGAGGCCGCGCTTGTACCCTTCCGCCAGCAGGACGGCGGGAACGACGATCGCCGCCGCCGTGAGAATTTGGTTGACGACTTTTTCGCTGAATTCGTTGAGTTTCTCGATCAGGGTGCGCTGCGCGCCGAGGGCGGCGCCGGCTTTTTCAAGCTGCTCCAGCGTCTGCTGAGGCTTGTCGAGCCAGTCGCCGAGGCCTTGCGCGCGCGCGGCGGCGACGTTGTCGGCCTCGGTCTTGGTATCATCCCAGAGCCTGAGGGCGCGCAGGATCTGTTCATGCGTCGGCTGTTGAGCCGACGGCTGTGCGGGAGCCTGCGCATCCTGCGGTTCAGCCATGGTTAAATCCCTGAATTCACCCAAAATGAAGTCATTGTCATTATACCACGAAAGGATACACACTATATATGAAAATATAATTAATGGGTTGTTTTCATTGAATTATTTGACGATGCAAAAGCCCCGCAGAGGGGGTAAAGTGTCGCCATCAAAACACAAGGTAAAACGCCATGGAAACAGCCCTCAAAACCTCCCGCCGCAGCCTTGCGCTGAAAGAAGCCATGAACGAGGCCTACCACCTCGACGAAGGCAAGTCGGTGGAGGAGCACCTGAAAATGATCGCCAGCTACGGCGAGGGCCGCGGGCGCATCCGTTCCATCGCGCGCGGGCTGATCGAAAAGGTGCGGGAGAACAGGCGTAAATTTGGCGGCGTCGATAAATTCCTGAACGAATTCGGCTTGACCACCAAGGAAGGCATCGCGCTGATGTGCCTTGCCGAAGCCCTGCTGCGCATTCCGGACAGCGAAACGGCGGATAAACTCATCCGTGATAAAATCGGTTCTGCCGACTGGGACAAGCATATCGGCAAGGGCGATGACCTATTTATCAACGCCTCCACATGGGCGCTGATGCTGACGGGTAAAGTGGTTGCCGATGTGGAAGACGAGGAAGGCAACCTCCCCGCCTCCAACATTGCATCCCGCATGGTGTCGAAACTGGGCGAGCCCGTGGTGCGCCGCGCGATGCTGCATGCCATGAAGATCATGGGCCAGCAATTCGTGATGGGCCGCACGATCGAGGAAGCGATTTCAAACGCCGAGAAAACCGATTACCGCCATTCATACGACATGCTGGGCGAAGGTGCCCGCACGTCGGAAGATGCCGAGCGTTATTTCGGCAGCTACAGCATGGCCATTGATGCCATCGGCAAGGCGGCAGGTAACAAAGGCCCTATCGACTCCCCCGGTATTTCGGTGAAGCTCTCGGCCCTGCACCCGCGCTATGAATACGGCCACCGCGACACCTGCGTGCCGCCGCTGTCCGATAAACTGCTGGCCCTCGCCCAGAAATGCGCGAAATACGGCATCGGCATGACGGTGGATGCGGAGGAAGCGCATCGTTTGGAAATCTCCATGGAGATTATCGAGAACGCGTTTTCTGATCCGAGCCTGAAAGGCTGGGACGGTTTCGGCCTTGCCATTCAGGCCTACCAGAAACGCTGCAGCCGTCTCATCGGCTGGCTCGAAGCCATCTGCGAAGAAAACAATCGCAAGATGATGGTGCGTCTGGTCAAGGGCGCATATTGGGACAGCGAAATCAAATACGCGCAGGTCAACGGCCTGCCCGGCTATCCCGTCTTCACGCGCAAGAACGCGACGGATGTGTCCTACATCGCGAATGCGGGCCGCATGATGGCGCGGCGCGATATTTTCTATCCGATGTTTGCGACGCACAACGCCTATAGCGTTGCAACATTAATGGAACTGGCGGGCGATAATCAGGAAGGTTTCGAATTCCAGCGCCTGCACGGCATGGGCGAGCCGCTGTACCACCAGATTGTCGGCACCGGAAAAGGCAAATACCCTGTGCGCGTTTATGCGCCCGTGGGCAGCCACCAAGACCTCCTGCCCTACCTTGTTCGTCGTTTGTTAGAGAACGGCGCCAACACCAACTTCGTCAACCGCCTGCAGAACGATAAAGTGCCGATCGAGGAAATGCTGACCGACCCGGTCGCCTATATCGCCAATCTGAAAAGCAAGCCGCACCCGAAAATCCCGCTGCCCGCTAATATCTACCCCGACAACCGCCGCAATTCGCAAGGCGTCGAATTCGCCAACAGCCATGTCAGCGGGCCCCTCCTCCAGAAAATCGAGGAAGCGGCGAAGCAGAAATACAGCGCAGCCCCGATTATTGGCGGCGTGAAGAAACAGGGCCAAGGCACAACGGTGTTCGACCCCACCGACACCCGCCGCGATATCGGCACTGTTTTGCAGGCCGATATTGAAGATATTAAAAAGGCGCTCGACACCACCCACGGCGTTTTCCTGTCGTGGAAGAATACGCCTGTCGAAGAACGCGCTGCCGCGCTCGACAAAATGGCCGATTTGATGGAGGAAGACCTCCCTGCCCTGATGGCGCTGCTGACGCGCGAGGGCGGCAAGACACATGTGGACGGCATCGCCGAAGTGCGCGAAGCGGTAGACTTCTGCCGCTACTACGCAGCCGAGGGCCGCAAGCATTTCGCCGACAACGGCCACACCCTGCCGGGACCTACGGGCGAGAGCAACCGGCTGTACATGGAGGGCCGCGGCGTCTTCCTCTGTATCAGCCCGTGGAACTTCCCGCTGGCAATCTTCTTGGGCCAAGTCGCCGCCGCGCTGATGGCGGGCAACTGCGTGATTGCGAAGCCTGCTGGCCAGACCTGCCTGATCGCCATGCGTGCCGTTGAACTGCTCATCAAGGCAGGCATCCCGAAAAACGTTATCGCCTTCCTCCCCGTCTCCGGCCGCCTTGCGGGCGCGCATCTGGTGACGGACGAGCGTGTGGCGGGCGTTTGCATGACGGGCTCCACCGAAACCGCGCAGACCATCAACAAAACGCTAGCCGAACGCAAAGGCGCAATCGTCCCCCTGATCGCCGAAACCGGCGGGCAGAACGCGATGATTGCGGACTCCAGTGCATTGCCAGAACAGATTGTCGATGATGTGATTACCTCGGCTTTCCGCTCGGCGGGCCAGCGCTGCTCCGCGCTGCGTGTGTTATTTGTCTCCGACAGTATTGCCGACAAGGTTATCGCTATGCTGGCCGGTGCCTGCAAGGAACTGACGCTTGACGACCCCATCCACCTGTCGACCGATATCGGGCCTGTGATCGATAAAGGCTCGCTGGAGGGGCTGGCCGAACATGCCGCCCGCATGGTGAAGGAAGCGAAACTGGTGGCCCAAGTGGACGCTGGCGAAGGCAGCACGCACGGCACCTTCTTCGCCCCCCGCGCCTTCGAAATCCGCTCGATGGATATGCTGACCAAGGAAGTCTTCGGCCCCATCCTGCATATCGTGCGTTTCAAGGCCGATGATCTTGACGATGTGATCAACCAGATCAACGGCAGCGGCTTTGGCCTGACGTTTGGCCTGCACACCCGCATCGACCACGTCATGCGCCACGTCACCAACCGCATCGCCGCCGGCAACTGCTACGTCAACCGCTCCATGATCGGCGCGGTGGTCGGCGTCCAACCCTTCGGCGGGCAGGGCTTGTCAGGCACGGGCCCCAAGGCAGGCGGGCCACATTATTTGCTGCGCTTCGCAACGGAAAAAACCATCACCGTCAACACAACGGCGAGCGGCGGGAATACGACGTTGGTGAGTTTGGCTGAAGAATAAAAATATGGATGATGAGACAAAAAAGATAGTCGATGCTTGGATTAAAATGAGCAAAGCTCTAAGTGAACATAGAGAGCAGCCCAAATCTGAGGAAGTTGACCCCCACTTTTGGGCTTCTGAGCTTCTTTTTGAATTAGTCGATGGTGACCCAGAAAGAGCGTGGCCCATTCTTCTTGCAATTCGAAACGCAACTGACGATCAGCAAGTCCTCGCTCATCTTGCAGCAGGTCATTTTGAAGATTTAATAAACATGCATGGCTACAAGTTTATTGACAGGATTGAAGCATTAGCCAAAGAAGATAAAGACTTTAGACATTTTATTGGCGGTATTTGGCCAGATCGTGAAATGCCCCAAGATTTGCTGGATCGCTTTAAGGCCATCGCCTTAAAGCCCCATTGGGATTGATTTCTTATGCGACAATCTGCACAGCCACATAGTAGCGATCTCTGGCAAAACCGCACCATCGGTCTCCTCGGCGGCTCGTTTAACCCCGCGCATGAGGGCCACCGCCATATCAGCCTGCAGGCCATCAAATCGCTCGGGCTTGATGCGGTGTGGTGGATGGTGTCGCCGCAGAATCCGTTGAAGTCTGCGCGGGATATGGCGCCGCTGGAGCAGCGCGTGGAAACGGCGCGCGGCGTGGCGCGGCATCCGAAAATTCATGTGACGGATATTGAACGCCAGCTCGGCACGCAATATACGCTGGATACGATCCGCGCGCTGCAGCAGCGCTTTCCGCGCACCACCTTTATCTGGCTGATGGGGGCGGATAACCTTGCCAACTGCCACCGCTGGAAAAACTGGCAGGAGATTTTCAAGGCGCTGCCGGTCTGCGTGCTCGATCGGCCGCCGCGGCATGGGTCGCTGAAATCCGTTCCTGCCGTGGAGCGCTTCAGGGCCTATAAGGTTCCGCAGGAACAGGCGATCAAGTTAAAAACCATGACAGCGCCCGCCTGGGTGATGGTGCGGATGCCGCTGAATGAGCTGTCGGCGACGGCGATCCGCAAAAAATCCAAATAGAACCGTCATCCCAGCGAAAGCTGGGATCTCGCAGGCTGCAAAGCCTGCTTTTATAAATGCCGCGCTGCGCACGGGAGATCCCAGCTTTCGCTGGGATGACACTCTTTTGGGGTGGTGCGAGTCTCCCGAAACCCGCTCCGCCCGTCATTTACGTAAACCTCTGTTTTTTGGCCCTTTTCCAACTATTATTGCCCCCTTAACCAAAGCGCGATATAATAGAGGTAGAGGATCAAAGGGGTTTTTGGTCCGGCTTAGGGAGGTAAGTTATCATCCTTGAACTCTGCAAACGCACGCACGAACCAACGCAAGCAGCAACCCGCTACTTGCGTTTTCTGTTTTAAGGGGAGGCACTCATCGCAACCAAAGTGAAAAAACCGGCAGGCACGAAAACCGCAACCAAGGGCGTCACCATTACGCCGGGCCCTGTGAATCCGAAAGCCGCCAAGGCCGCGAAATCAGCCGCGAAGCCGACGCACAAATTGCACGACATGATCATGAAGGCGCTCGATGCCGAAAAGGGGCAGGACCTCGTTTCCATCGATCTCGCCGGTAAATCCGCCATCGCCGATTACATGGTGATCGTGACCGGTACGTCATCGCGCCAGATCGGCGGTATGGCCGAAAAGCTCTGCCGCAAGCTGCATGACGCGGGCATCCGCACGCGCATGGAAGGCAAAGGCACGGGGGACTGGGTTATCGTCGATGCGGGCGAT
>JBGGMV010000032.1:0-7241 GCA_041287865.1 Alphaproteobacteria bacterium
TGCGCTGTGCCAAGGAAGCCCGACATAATAAGCGGGGACCAGTTACCCTTGGCATCGGTCTGAGTGAGGCTGGCGCCTTTACCGAGAAGGAAGGCGATTGTTTCGTTGTTAACCTGCGCGAAATACTCAATCAGCGCGGGCTTGCCATCAGTGGTGCGCCATTTCTCGGCGGCCTCGGGCCATTTTTCGAGTATCTTTTCGAGCGCTGGAATATTGTTCTGCCTTACAGCGTCGAAATAGGCTCTCTTCTCCTCGTCCTTGGGGAAGGAGGCTCGGAGATTAAAAATTTCATCCATGTTATTGCCGTCGGCGGCCATGCGAATGAGTTTCCTTTATATAGGAAAGCCAGCATAGTATTTCACAGTTATTATGTCAATGCAAAATAGAAGTTACTGAAAAGATTACTTCTTCTGCCACTCGCCCGAAGCGTTCTGGACGTATTCGCCAGCGGCCGCCTTGGAGATTTGCTTCTCGCCCGCAACAGCCTGCACCTGGTCTAGCGGTGTGCCGGTTTTTGATGCGGTGGACTGGTAGACCGTGAGGCGACCGGCATTGGTTTTGTCGACCAGCGCCGTCAGTTCGGGCGAGGAATTGGGGGCGACGATGCCAAGCAGGCCATCGGTCTGTTCGCCGATAAGCCCGTCATGCTTCGCGGCTTCGACGGTCAGGGCGGCAAAGGCAATGGAAGCTGTCATGAAGAGCATGAAGCCGACAAGGACGAGTTTCGAGATGATTTTGACCAGCATGTTTTTACCCTCCGGCTATATTATTTGAACAAATCGGGATTTTCGGCCATGGCGGCATCGAGGTCTTTTTCGACCTTCACGCGCACTTCCTGCTCGATCTTGATGTTCATATTGATTTCGATCGGCTTGTCGGGCGCTTCGACCTTGACCGTGGGCGTGCAGGCGGACAGCGTGCCCGCAAGTGACGCCATCGCGATCAAAAACTTAAAGTTTTGCATTCTTTTTCTCCCACGCCTCTAGCTGAGCCCGGATAGCATCAGGAATTCGGCTGCTTCCAGGACTATACTTTAACACATTTTCCAGAGGGCCTTCCACATTTAAATTCAGATTCACAGGCTTTCCGCTGTAAAAAAGCGGGTTCTTGCCCTTGATGTTGAGCGTGATCTTCTGCGATGTGCCCAGCGCGCCGTTGATCGTCATGCCAAGGCTGTCGTAGTTGAACGAGGTCAGCGCGGTTTTGAGGTCGAGCAGCTGTGACTGCTTCGGGTTCTTCAGGAATTCCGGCAGCTCCTTGGGGTTATAGCTGATCGTGCCCGGCCCGGTGGTCTGGAGCTGGCCGTTATAAACGGTAAAGGTCCCGCCGCGGATCTGCAGCGGCAGCGTGCCGTCGACAATGCCGGTGGCGTTAAGGCCTTCCATCGGCGCTATTTTAAACAGCTCGGGCAGCGAAAGGCCTGTGGCCGTCAAGGTGACATCGGCGGCCATGTCGGTCATGTACATGGCGAAGGGCGTCGACGAAATCTTGCCGCCCGCCAGATCCCACGTAGCGGAGTGCAGCGTGAAGACGTTTTTCTTGTCGAGGCTGATGACGGTGGCGCCATTGGACAGCGGTAGCCCGACGTTGAGTGACCCCACCGCCACTTGTTGTTTGCTGAGCGTCAGTGGAGAGAGGCTGTCGATATCCATCACCGTATTAATGCCCGACAGCACGTTGCCGCGGATGTTGGCGGTGAAATCTTTCAGGTACAACTGCCCGCGCGACCCAGTCACCCAGCCGTTTTTGCCCTTGCCCCAGGCAACGTCAGCAGAAACGCCCAGCGTGCCGTAACCTTCCTGAATATAGAATTGCGTAATGGGGGAGAGGGAGGAAAGGGGCGATACGGCCTGCAACAGCTGCATTGGCGGTATCTTGAGCAAAAGCTCACCCTTGTTAGCGGCGCTGTCATGCTTGCCGGCAATCTCGCCGTTGATCTTGCCATTCTTCTCGGTCACCGTGCCGGTGATTGCGGTGACGCCCGTGCCGACAGGTTTCATCGTTACGGCGACTTTGACGGGGATAAAGGCCTGCATCTTGCCGAGCGCCATATTGGCGACGTCGCCCAGAATAACCTTTCCATCAACCACCGGCGCGCCCGAAAGATCAACACTGGCGTCAGCTGAAATCCTGCTGGCCACGATTTTCATGCCGGTGAAGCTGGCGTTGTTGAAACCGATGCGCAGCTTCTTCGCCTTGTTTTCCCACTTCAGCCCGGGCGGTGCCTTGGCGTCGGCCGGTATGTTGACGAGGACGGGCAGGGTGTCGATGCCCTTGAACACGCCGCTGAAGTTGATCGCGCCGTCGGTGGAATCCGCGACGATCGTCTGCTCGACTGGGTCGAGGTCGAAGCGCGCGGTGGCCAGCGCCTCCGCATCCTTCATCAGCCCGGGCAGCGAGAGTTTTTCCATCTCGATGCCCATGCTGCCGGACAGCGCCTTCCACTGGGTCATGTCCGAAAGGTCGTCGCCGCGGGCGCGCTGGCCGGACATGGCCAGCATCAGGTTGCCGCGCCCCTTCAGCCCCGACAGTTCAAGCGCGTCGAGGTTTTTCAGGGTGGCATTGGCGTTGAGCGTAATGGCGTCGGTATGGGTGTCTTTCTGCTGCGCGCTGAATTCGACGCCGAAGTCGCCGGAGTCATTCTGCACTTGCCCTTGCAGGCTCACCGTCGTCTTGTCGCCGGTCTTGGCGATCAGCTTCACAGCCTGCAGCGGCAGGCCATAGACGCGCATCGCGCCCAGATCGAGCTGCGAAGAGAGCGCGGGCAGGGGTTTATCGGGGTCGATATCGGCGGAAATGAAACCGGTGATGCGCTTCATTTCGAAATCGGGGTGTTTCAGCTTGCCATCGTTAATCTCCAGATGGATTTTCATCATGCGCGGCAGCTTCACCATATTGATGGTGAGTTTGCCGGTCAGTTCGGCGAAATCGTTGGGCGCGGCCTTGACGTCGAAGTTCGCCTGATACTCGGTGCCCTTGTCGATAATGCTGCCCTTGAAATCGAGCGGCAGCTCACCCAGCGGCGTCATGGCGTTCAGGCGGCCATGTGTCACTTCGATGTTTTTGGAAAAGAGCGTGAGCGCGCCGCCGGCCTTGCCGTTGGAGGGCAGATCCATCGGCCAGCTGAGCGTCGGGCCCATGATTTCTACCTTCGTCATGTTGCCCGACATAAAATCGCCGACAGTGGAATAGAGGTTGATTTGCCCGACCTTGTTCTTGCCGTCGAGGTGGATATTTTTCAGAGTAGTGCCGGAGAGCGTGAAATCCGCCCTCTCGATTGTTGACTGGCCAAAGCCCGCCGTGCGCAACCCGTATTCAAATATAGGTTTAGAAAAGAAGAATACTCCAATGAAAATAATGGCAAATATCGCCACTAAACTGGCTGTCGTGATTATCAGCTTTTTCTTCGTTGCCATTGTCTTTCCGCTCTTTCCCACAGGATGCGCCCAAGTTCAATCAAATTGCTGTTTTCTATTGTTTTTCCGTACCCGATGCGCAATATAATCCGGCAATCAAACAATGATTATTGAGTACCGAGGAGTCAAGCATGTTCATCACCCCCGCCTGGGCACAGGAAGCGACCAAAGACCTGTCCGAAGGCATTACCGAAGCGCCTAGCTTCACCAACTTCATGGGGCCCATCGCGCCGCTGATCCTCATCTTCTTCATTTTTTACGTAATGGTTATTCGTCCGCAGAACAAGCGGATGCAGGAACACCGGCGCATGATCGACAACCTTGAAAAGGGCGACCGCGTCGTCACCGGCGGCGGCCTCATCGCCTCGGTGCGTAAGGTTATTGGCGACGATGAAATCGAACTGGAACTGGCCCCGGGCGTCATCGTCACCGCGATGCGCAGCACGCTCATGCTGGTGCGTGACAGCGCCGCGCTGAAACGCGCGCAGCACGCCAAGGATGCCGCCAAGCCCGCAACCGCCGAGACAGAGAAGAAGTAATAGAACATGCTGCATCTTGAACGCTGGAAAATTTTCCTGATCGTGCTGGTATCGCTCATGGGTGTTGCCTATGCCGCGCCCAACCTGCTGCCGGAAGAACAGAAAGCCGCGCTGCAGGCGAGCGTCTCTCCCTGGCTGCCCTCCAAGACCATCAACCTTGGCCTCGACCTGCGCGGCGGTTCGCACCTGCTGCTCGAAGCAGACATGAAAACCGTGATGTCCGAGCGTTTCAGCAACCTTGCCAGCGACATACGTGATGAGTTCCGCGAAAAAGAAATCAGCTATGAACGACCCCAGCCCACGCCCAACGGCGTGACCGTGATGCTGGTGAACCCCCAGCGGGACGGGGAAGCTGCAGAGCGTATTGCGCGCAAACTTGAAAAACGGGCCGCTGTTACCCTGGATGCCGGCGGCAAGCTCTCTCTCGTGATGGATGAATCCGCGATCAGCGAATTGCAAAGACAGGTTGTCGACCAGGCGATCGAGATCGTGCGCCGCCGCGTCGATGAATCCGGCACCAAGGAACCCATCATCGCGCGTCAGGGTGAAAACCGCATCGTGCTGCAGATGCCGGGCGTCGACGATCCCAGCCGCGTGAAAGCGCTGCTGAACACGACCGCCGTGCTGACCTTCCAGCTGGTAGATGAAATGGCCGGTGACGGCCCGATCACCAGCCTTGGTTCCGAACGCCTGCCCATCAAGGGTGGCGGCAGCATTGTTGTGAAGCAGGAAAAGTTGATCAAGGGTGATATGCTCACCAACGCCCAGCCGCAGCTTGATCAGAACGGGCAGGTGGCGGTGTCGTTCCAGCTCACCTCGCTGGGCTCGCAGCGTTTCTGCGAAATTTCACGCAACAATATCGGCCGCAAGTTCGCCATCATCCTCGACAAGCAGGTCATCAGCTATCCTTATTTCAGGGAAGCGATCTGCGGCGGCGGCGGCCAGATTTCCGGCAACTATACGATGAAAGAGGCAACCGACTTCGCGCTGCTGCTCCGCGCCGGCGCGTTGCCGACCAGCCTGACCATCGTCGAGGAACGTAGCGTCGGCCCCTCGCTGGGCTCCGACTCCGTGCAGGGCGGCAAGGTTGCGTCCATTGTGGCGCTCTGCGCCGTCATGCTGCTGATGTTTGCATCTTACGGCCTCTTTGGTCTTTTTGCCGATATCGCGCTGCTGTTCAACCTTGCCTTCATCTTTGCGCTGCTCTCGGCGCTGCAGGCGACGCTGACGCTACCGGGTATCGCGGGCATTATCCTGACCATCGGTATCGCGGTTGACGCCAACGTCCTTATCTATGAACGCATCCGCGAGGAAATCCGCCATGGCCGTTCCGTCATGTCGGCCATCGACATGGGCTTCCAGCAAGCGCTGCGCACCATCATCGACTCCAACCTGACGACGCTGATCGTCGCCTTCATCCTCTTCTCCTTCGGTTCCGGCCCTGTCAAGGGCTTCGCCGTGGCGATGAGCATCGGCATCGTGACGTCGCTCTACTCCTCCATCATGCTGACGCGCCTGATCATCATCACCTGGCTGAAAATGGCCAAACCGACAACGCTGGCGCTTTAAGAAGGGCATAAGACCATGGCTTTCCGTTTCCGCATCTTCAAGGACAAGACCCATTTCGATTTCATGGGCGTCCATAAACTCACCTTCGCGCTCTCGGGTTTGATGACCGTGGCGATGTTCTTCCTGCTCTTCACCAAGGGTCTGAACCTCGGCATCGATTTCACCGGCGGCTTGATGATGGAGGTGAAGGTTCCTGCGGGCGTGGCGATCGAGGATGTGCGCGGCAAGTTGCATGGTTTCAGCCACGGTCATCCGACCATTCAGGATTTCGGCAAGGAAGCGATGCTGATCAAGGTTCCCGGCAAGGAAGCTGACAGCGACACGCAAAAGGCGATGTACGCCGAAGTGCAGGAAAAACTCGGCAAGGACGTCGAATTCCGCCGCGTCGAATATGTCGGCCCTCAAGTGGGCGGCGAGCTGATCAAGGCAGGCCTCTGGGCCTTCTTCTACTCGATGCTGGCCATCATGGGCTACATCTGGATGCGGTTCGAGTGGCAGTTCGGCGTCGTGGCCGTGTTCGCGCTCGCGCACGACATGTTCTCGACCCTGCTGTTCTTCCTGATCACCCAGATCGAATTCGACCTTGCAACCGTGGCGGCGGCGCTGCTGGTCGCCGGTTATTCCATCAACGAAACCGTCGTCGTCTTCGACCGTATCCGCGAAATGATGCGCAAGTACCGCAAGATGCCGATGGGCGAGCTGATCAACATGTCGATCAACGACGTGCTGACGCGTACCGTCATGACCTCGATGGCGACCTTCATGGCCATGGCTTCGCTCTCCATCTTCGGGCCCGAAGGTATCAGGGGTTTCACCTACGCCATGCTGGTGGGTATCTTGTTCGGCCCTTACTCGTCGATGTTCTTCTCCGCGCCGCTGCTGACCTACCTCAAGCTGCGCCGCACCCCTGCGACCGAGAAGGAAGAAGACAACGGCGGCGGCAAGAAGAGCAAGCCCGTCGCCGCGACGTAATCCGTGGCCGACGTCACGCCCCGCATCGCGGCCGGTGCGCCGGTGATACAGTCTTATTCGGCTGAAGGTTTCGTCATCGGTGGCAGGGGGTACAAAGGGGCCGTTCTCATCGTGGGCGGAGTCGTAAGGGAGCTGCAGCTTGAAGCACTTTCGGTGCTGACCGAATCACAGTTACGGCTTGAGGGCATCAGCTACCTGATCATCGGCGGCGGAGAAAAAGCCCAGCTTGCTCCCAAGCTGGTTGTCGAAGCCCTCAAAAAACGTGGAATCGTGTCCGAGCCTATGTCTACGCCCGCCGCTTGCCGCACGCATAACGTCTTGCTGGCGGAAGAACGGCAATTCGCAACGCTGCTGCTTCCGGTTTAAAATTCGAGACCTAGAAACTTGAACGCGCGGCTAACTTTCACGTCCGATAAAACAACTCCTGGCTTTACGGTGGCATCGATTTTCCAGCCGATACTGAGCAGCGTGCTGTAGCCGGTAAAAATCGTGCAGGAATAAGGTTGGTCGCTTGCAGCGTCTTTCTTAAACTTCGGGCAGTAGAAATTAATGGCATCATAATAGGTGTCTTTTTCGCCTTTCTTAGCCATGACATTGAGGCCTTCAAGCTTCTTTACTAAAGCCGCTTTGATCTCGTTGCCGGAGGCGTCCTCACTCACGTCAATGTAACGCGTTAAGACCTCGTTGGCAGTAAGACAAGCGCAGGTGCTCTTGGGGATTGAAAGGGTGATCACTGCCGAGACAG
>JBGGMV010000033.1:0-28354 GCA_041287865.1 Alphaproteobacteria bacterium
GCGCGCATTACACCTATGCGCGCGTGCCACTGTTCGACTGGCTGCGAGAACCCTTCGGCTGGGAGCGCAACCATTTCGACAGGCTCGGCCACCTGATGCAGGGTTTCGTGCCGGCGATGGCGGGGCGCGAGCTGCTGCTGCGCACCTCGAAAATCGGCGCGGGCAAATGGCTGGTAGCGGTGCTGGTGCTTGGTTGTTTGGGTATCAGCGCGATTTACGAGATCATCGAATGGGCGGCCGCGGCCTTGACCGGCGAAGCGGCGGATAGCTTCCTTGGCTCGCAGGGCGATGTCTGGGATTCGCAAAAAGACATGCTGCTGGCCGGCATCGGCGCTATTGCCGCGTTGCTGCTGCTGTCGCGCTGGCACGACGCGCAGCTGGCTAAACTGAAGAAGAACTAGGAAGAGTAGAAAACACCACGCCTGCGCGGCTCGGTCAGGCTGCTGAAGAAGGTGGTGATCTGGAAGAAGAACACCATCAGCGGCGTGCCCCAGATGCCGAAGAACGTATCTTCATAAGATGTTTCCGGCTTGCGCGCGTCATAGGCGACCTGCACACCGCTGCCGATCTGGTAACCGGAGCGGCTGACAGGCTGGTTGTGTCCGCGCACGCTGCCTGCGCCCAAGTTCATGATATAGTTCTTGCCGGTTTCGGGCGGCGTGTACTGCACCTTTGCGTCGAAACGTGTGCAGGAATAGCGCGTGCGCCTGCTGCCACAACGATCATTATGGGCTGAAATGCTGACCACTTTTCCGGTGATGCGCTTGGCGTTCTGCAGAAAGACGATCCTGTCGACGACAAACCAGCCGATCACCAGCAGCAGGGCGATGGAAATGATGAAGAAAAGAGGCTGCTTGATCATTTACGGTCTTGCTCCTCCACCACTGCGGCGGTAAAGACGCCGACTGCCAGCGCCAGCATGGACGCATAGAACGAGATGAAGAAGAGCAGGTTGCCGAGGGAGCGCTTGGCCAGAGGCTCGACGAAGCTTTTCACGTCCTGGAACAGCGAGAGGTAGAAGATGCTGAGCGCCGATTCACGCAGACCGCCCCAGCGTTCCGGATCGGTTTCGCCATATAAATAGTGACCGGCGATGACAAATATATAGGCGCCGATCATCGCCACGAAAATCGCCGAGCATGTTTCGTCAAGGCTGCCCGACAGGCGCGTCATGAAGGCGCGCAGCTTGTCGGACACCGACAGCAGCCGCAGGATGCGCAAGAGGCGTAACAGGCGGGCGATGAGCGCGAAGGAGCCGATAAAAGGCACCAGCGACAGCACGACAACGATAAAATCAAAGGTGTTCCAGCGTTCCTTGAAAAAATCGCCGATTTTCGGCGCGAAGGCCAGCACGCGGATCGATATCTCGCAGACGAAGATGGCCTGAATCACGAGATCGAGGTAGAAAAGCAGCTGGTCATACTCGTCGGCCAGCGCGGGCACGGCTTCGATGCCCATGCTCATGGCGGACAGCAGGATCAGGAAAAGAATGAACCGCTGGAAAAAGTCGTTATCGGCGATTTTTTTAAAAACAGTGTTCATACATCAAGCATAGGAATAGCAAGGCCTTGCCGTCAACAGCGGTGTGATATGATTCACATAGTCCTGCTTACTTAACGCCGAACAGTTTGCCGAAGGCGGCTTCGTCAAAGCCGATGTGGATCGCCTTGCCCGCCACGACCAGCGGTCTTTTGATGACCGAAGGGTTGTCGAGCGCGGCGGCGAGCGCCGTTTTGGCGTTCATATCCGCCTTCACCTTATCGGGCAGGTTGCGCCATGTCATGCCGGCGCGGTTCAGCACCTTTTCCCAGCCGTGTTCCTTGAACGCCTGTTCAAGCACGGCTTTATCCGCGCCCGATTTCTTGTAGTCGTGAAATTCATAGGCGACCTTGTGCTTATCCAGCCAGGTAAAAGCCTTCTTCATCGTGTCGCAATTTTTAATGCCATAGACGGTGGTTTTCATGGGCCGAAGATAGCGTGTTTTGCCGCTGCACGCAAATTGCACAATTAATGCTGGCCACCGCCATCACGGCTGCACAGGGCCTTGCCATGATGGGGAATGAAGGAGTGCAATATCATGCAAGAAAATTTCTACGACTTTACCCGTTCTATCAAGCTTAAGTTCTCGATCTACGGTCTTGCCGCCCGCATCCTGCTGTTGCGCCTGAAGCTGTCATATGCAGCGTAACAACGCCCCTGCATTAGCGCTGAAAAGCCTCTCCTGCCTCTGGCTGGTGATTGCGGCCGACTGGCTGTTCTATGCCCAGCCGGTCGGCTGGACGGCGGGGCTTTACGCGCTGCTGGCGATTGCGCTTCTGTGCCTATGCCGTCCGGCGGCGTTCAGAACTACGTCGGCCAAGGTGCTCGCCGTACTGCTGGCAGGCCTCGCGGGCGCGATGGCGGCAGAACCCGGTATTTTACCCCTGACATTGTTCGTGGCGGGCATGGCGGCGCTGATACTGCTGCACAAGCGCGGCCGGCTTACCGACGCGGCGCTATTTATTAAGGATTCCATTTGGCTTTTTATGCTGATGCCGCTGCAATGGTCGCGCGATCGGGGATTGATACGCCGTTTGCGGATTAAAAAGCTTCCGGCGGGCGTGCCGCTGCGTCTGATTTTCACGCGCACGCTGCTGCCGCTGGTGCTGACGGGCGTCTTCTGCTGGCTTTTCAAGACGGCCAACCCCGTGCTCGCGCGTCTTGCCGCGCAGGTGGACTGGGAGACTTACATCAGCTCGCTGTTCTCGCCCCTGCGCTGGGGATTCTGGCTGCTGGTCACGCTTGTCGCATGGGCCTTCCTGCGGCCGCGCTCGCGCCTTGCCTCGCCGGTGGGCTTTACGCTGGCGCGGGTGAATTTGACGCGCTGGCTCGATAAAAACTCGCTTGTGCTCTCGCTGCTGGTTTTTAATGTGATATTCGCCGTGCAGAACGGGCTTGATATCGCCTTTCTCTGGAACGGGCAGGGCCTGTCGCTGCCGGAAGGTTTAAGTTACGCCGCCTATGCCCATGCGGGCGCATACCCGTTGATCGTTACGGCATTGCTGGCAGGCGCCTATGTGCTGGTGACTTTCGATGAAAGCCAGCGGCAATACCAGACTTCCGTCGCCCGTGCGCTGGTGGCGCTCTGGGTACTGCAAAACATATTCCTTGTCGTGTCATCCATCGACCGGACGATCATGTATATCGGCATCTATTCGCTGACCTATCTTCGCATCGCGGCGCTGGTCTGGATGGGGCTGGTGGCCTGTGGCCTTGCATTTATCATCGTGCGTATCCTGCTGCGGCTCAGCAACCGCTGGCTGATCAATACGAATGCGCTGGTGCTCGTGGCGACGCTCTATGTCTGCTGCTTCGTCAATTTCGACCGCATGATTTCGGACTACAACGTCCGTCATGCGAACGAGGTGACAGGGCAGGGCGTATGGCTGGATCTTGGATATATCCGAGACCTCGGCCCCGAAGCCATTCCCGCGCTCCGCTGGTTCGGCGCGCATGCGCGGTGGGATGCCCCCACCCGCACAGCCGCCATTGCTGCCGCCAATACCCTCGAAAATGCGCTTCTGAACGAAGACTGGCGTGAATGGACATTCAGGCGGCAGGCCGTGATCGATTCCATCAAGCAAGAAAAGGATAAAGACCATGAGCAATGACCGATGGGCCGAAACGCGACTGTCGATTGACGACCTGCACCGCTGGTTCACGCTGGATGGCCGCACCGGCACCCTTTATCACCGTCGCACCGGAAGGCGCGTCGACAAGGTTTATCCCGATAACGGCCCGGCCTATGCCCATGCGCGTTACAAGCAGGTAAAGGTGCCCGTCGGGCGCGGGTTTACCAAGGTCTACGCCCACCGCCTGATCTGGGCGCTCTACCACAACCGTTGGCCTCTGGCGGGGATGGATATCGACCACCTGAACGCCGATGTGCACGACAACCGCCCCGAAAACCTCGCCGAAGTGACCGAGGCCGAGAACGAGCGCCGCCGCCGCGCCAAACGCTTCGTCTTCCTGCTGCAGGCCAACCCATGAGAAAGCGCGCCCTGATGACAGCCGCGCTGGTTTGCGCTAGTAAGGACGTAGGAGAAGCGAAAGCGCAGAATATGGCAAAAAAGATCCTCGTGGTGGACGACGACCCCCACATCCGTGAAGTGGTGATGTTCGCCCTCGAAAAAGCAGGCATGAAAGTCGTGCAGGCCGAAGACGGCGTAAAGGCGCTTGCCGCCGCCGCAGCGTCCACGCCCGACCTCATCGTGCTCGATATCTCCATGCCCGAGCTCGACGGGCTCGAAGTCTGCCGCACGCTGCGCAAGACCAGCGATACGCCGATCCTGTTCCTGTCCTCGCGTGACGAGGAGATCGACAAAATCATCGGGCTGGAACTGGGCGGTGACGATTACGTCACCAAGCCCTTCAGTCCGCGCGAACTGGTTGCCCGCATCAACGCCATCCTGAAACGCAAGGCGCCGGCCACAAAATCGGCGAAGACGATGGCGCATGGCGCGATCACGGTCGATATGGCCAGCTATACGGCGTCCTGCCTTGGACAAAAAGTGCCGCTGACCGCGACCGAATTCATGCTACTGGTCACGCTGCTGCGCCATCCCGGCAAGGTGTTCACGCGCGACGAACTGATGGATCAGGCCTACGACGGCAATATCACCGTCAGCGACCGCACCATCGACAGTCATATCCGCCGCATCCGCGGAAAATTTACCGCCTGCGGCCTTGGCGATGTTATCGTCACCAACCACGGCATCGGGTATAAGCTCGGCACATGCCAGTAAGCCAGCCCCGCACTGTCTTCCGTCTGCGCACCGTTTTCGGCGCGATATTGCTGACCATGCTGCTGCTGCCGCTAACCGGCATGCATTTTTTCCGCATCTACGAAAACGAACTGGTGCGACAGACCGAAAGCGAGCTGATCGCGCAGGCCGTATTTATTTCCGCGTTCTACAAAGACGCGCTGGCGGCGCAGGGGCCGAAGGCGGAAAAATTCGGCGTCCTCGCCACCATGCTCGAAGTGCCGCTGGATGAAAGGTACCGCCCCTATCCCCCGCAGCTCGACCTGCGCAAGGCCGAGATTTTGCCGCCGCGCCCCGATTCTGCCCTGCCGTTGAAACCCGCAGATCCCATCGCCGCCGCCATTGGCCAGAAACTGAACCCGATGCTGGCGGAAGCGAAGCTCAGCATGCTCTCCAGCATCCGCGTGCTGGACTATCAGGGCGTGGTGGTTTCCGGCAGCAGTGAAATCGGCGGCTCGCTGGCGGACGTCGAGGAGGTGGCACAGGCCCTGCAGGGCCACTATGTCAGTGTTCTGCGCAAGCGCATTCCGGAAGCAGAACGTCCCGCGCTGGCCTCGATCAGCCGTGGTACGGATACCCGTGTTTTTATCGCCATGCCCATTGTGGTCGATGACTATGTGACGGGGCTTGTCTATATCTCGCGCTCGCCCCGCAACGTGCTGAAGTCGCTCTACGAAGAGCGGCAGAGCGTTTTTGCCGTAGCCGTGCTGATGCTGTTGATCACGACCGGCGTCGCAACGCTGCTGGCCTATACGATTGGAAAACCACTCGGTGCCCTGACGCGCCATGCGCAACAGCTGACGCTGGGCACAAGGGCTAGTGACCGTTTAACAGCGCCGCCGATCGCCGAACTTGTCTCTCTGGCTGAAAGTTTCGAGCAGATGTCGTCGACCATCGAGGCGCGCTCGGAATATATCCGCAGCTTCGCCATGCATGTGGCGCATGAATTCAAGACGCCGTTGACGGCTATACAGGGCGCGGTTGAATTGCTGCACGACCACCCGCACGATATGAAACCCGACCAGCGCAAGCGCTTCCTTGAAAACATCATGAAGGATACCGACAGGTTGAAGACGCTGGTCTCCCGCCTGCTCGACCTTGCGCGCGCCGATGTGATGCAGGCGGGGCAGGAAGATTCCAGCGTGACGCAGATATTGAACGCGCTGAAAGACCGTTACGCGGGGCAACTGGAAATTTCCGTGCCCGATAACGCCCCCACGGCGGCCATCGCTTCCGACATTCTTGAAACCGTTTTCGTGAACCTTGCCGAAAACAGCCTGCAGCATGGTGGTAAAAATCTGGCCGTGATGGTCACAGCCGAAGGCGATTCGCTGCAGCTGGACGTCAGAGACGACGGGAGCGGCGTTTCCGAAGGCAATGCCGGGCGGCTGTTCACGCCCTTCTTCACCACCCGCAGGGACAGCGGCGGCACGGGGCTTGGCCTTGCCATCACGCGTTCGCTGCTGAAGGCCCATGGCGGCGATATCGCCTATATTCCGGGCCGCCCGGGCGCCCATTTCCGCGTGACATTACGGGCTGTTTAAGCCGTCTTGCGCTACCCTCTGCCGCGTGTTATGTAATGCGCGTCTTTTAGCCAATGCCGTAAGCCAAATCCCTTTTTATCAGGAGGACATTACATGACCGCGCCCCAACCCCCGAAGCCCGACGTCCACAAAGGCCTTGTCGGCGTTTATGTCGACGACAGCAAAGTGTCGAAAATCGTGCAGGAAACAAACTCGCTCACCTATCGCGGTTATGCGGTGCAGGACCTCTGCGAGAAATGCAAGTTCGAGGAAGTCGCCTACCTGATGTGGAACGGCGAGCTGCCCGATGCAAAACAGCTGAAAGATTTCGAGAAGACGGAGCGCAGCATGCGCAAGATCGACGACAGCCTTGTCTCCGTCCTCAAAACGCTGCGCCCCGACGCGCATCCGATGGACGTGCTGCGCACCGCCGTCAGCTTCATCGGCGCGCAGGACCCGAAATGGGCCGATGAAAGCCGCGACGCCAACCTCGAAAAATCCATCAATATGATGGCCAAGCTGCCGACGATTGTTGCCGCCTGGTCGCGCATCCGCGAAGGCAAGGAACCCATCCAGCCCCGCGATGACCTCAGCTACTCGGAAAACTTCTTCCACATGACCAGCGGCAAAGTGCCGGAGCCCGCGGTTGTTGCGGCCTTCGACAAGTCGATGATCCTGTACGCCGAGCACAGCTTCAACGTCTCGACCTTTACCGCGCGCACGATCACCTCGTCGCTCTCTGACATCTATTCCTCCGTCACCGGCGCTATCGGCTCGCTCAAGGGCCGCCTGCATGGCGGCGCGAACGAGGCGGTACTGGATGTGATTCAAGAGATCGGCACGCCCGATAAAGCGCAGGCATGGCTCGACGACGCCATCGCGCAGAAGAAAACCATCATGGGCTTCGGCCACCGCGTCTACAAAAACGGCGACAGCCGCGTGCCCACGCTGAAGAAATCCTTCAACGAAGTCGCAGCGCTGCGTGGCAATACCGACATCGGCCAGATCATGGATGTGCTTGAGAAAGGCATGCTGGAAAAGAAAAACATCAAGCCGAACGTCGATTTCCCTGCCGCGGGCCTTTATCACCTGATGGGTATCGAAAAAGACATGTACACGCCGCTCTTCGTCATGGCCCGTATCACGGGCTGGACGGCGCATGTGATGGAACAGCTGGAAGGCAACAAGCTTATCCGCCCGCTCTGCACCTATAGCGGCGCGCCGCAGCGTCCCGTGCCGCCGAAGCAGCCGTAACAATATTTATTTCGGGTTTAACCTGTAGCCGGGATCAATTTTTTGATCCTGGCGCAGGATTTTTTCGATCTTCAGCGGATCGGTATGGCGTGACATGACGTGGTTATAGGTCACTTCAAAGAAGAAGTGACGGAAGCCATAGGGGTAAATGTCGATATCCATCTCCGCCCCCCATTTATCGCCGGCCCTTGCCACCATGATGTCGAGAAGGCCTTTGTGGTCTTGTGTCTTGTAGCTGCCGACCTTTTCAAAGGGCTCATGTGCGCTGTGCAGCGAGGCATCGACACCGCCGCGCTTGTAGAACGTGCCGCCTTTGTCTTTCGCGCTGGCCAACAGCTGTTCCTGCAATTGCGGGCTGACGGTGACAAAAGCGCGATCCTGCCGCAGCCAGCCGATCGCCTGCAGATGATCCATCACGCTGCTGCCATCGGGCAGGGCGGTTGCTTCGGCCTTGGCAAACAGATTGAGCAGTCCGGCTTTCTCCAAAGGCTTTAGTGCATCGTAGAGATCCTTGCCGCTCAGGCCCGGATAATTGTCCACCGCGCCGCTCTCTTGCATCACGCGCTGCCATGCGGGCGGCATATGGTCGAAGGCCGGGAATGCAAGATCGGCATAACGGCAGGGCAGTGGTTGTGATGCGGCATTGAATTGTTGCGCTACCGGCTTGTCAGGGATGCAGGGCGGCTGTGGCGGCGGGCCGTCAAAAATAGCGATCAGGGGCAGGGTAACGGCCATGGTGGCTGCAGCGACGCGCAGTGTCGGGTGCCCGCCCGGCTTGCCATGACAAGGGTCATGGGCCGCGCGTTTCTTCCAGAAGAACCAGTCCCTGATGGCCATGGAACCTGCTTGTGGGTGACGTGGGTTTGCACCATATTATCAAGTCGGCGCTGTGTTCGAAAGCGCGCTTTCATTGCTATAATAACGGGTGATGAGGATGAAAGACTGGAAAGATTACGATCGCGGCGACGATATGCTGGTGCTGGTCGGCCCCATGCTGGGCCGCAAGGCCGAAAAGCTGAAACCGCAGGTGGCGGTCGATGGCGGCATACTCCATGCGGTCGCGCCGCTGCTCTGGGCGGGGGACGGCGATTCAGCGGGGCTGGTGCCGAACAATGTGCCCGCCTTTACCAAGCACAACCAGGATGAAACCGACCTGCGCTTCTGCCTGAACGGGTTGCGCAGCTGGAAGTGGACGGAGCTGCACCTTGTGGGCTTCCTCGGCGGCCGGCGCGATCACGAACTGGCGAACTTCGGCGAGATCCACGCGGAGCTAAAGGAACGCGCAGGTTTTCGCCGCGCGGTCTTCTACGATAACCAGATGGCGGCCCGTATTTTCTTTTATCCCGCCGGCAGCCATATGACATCGATCAACGGCCTGTTTTCGCTGATGGCCCTGGAACCCACGGTAGTTTCGGTCGCAGGGTCTTGCGAATTCACGGCTGAAAAGCAGCCGCTTCCGCCGCTATCGGGCCTTGGCGTTTCCAATCGCGGCGCTGGCGAGATAAAAATCACCGCCTCCACGCCGTTGATGTTGCTGTTGGAAGATGACGACAAGAATATGAAAACCAAAGGCGTGGTGCCTTTTCATAGCGGACAATCTAGGGTATAAATGTCCGCACAGGGCAATCGTTGAAATGGTCGCGCGCATCGATGAAAAGATGTGCGGGGCGATGTTTGATCAAGGAGCCATATGCCGGACGCAGGTAAGCCACCAGCACCTGACGTAAAAGACAAAAAGCCCGATGCCCCCCCGCAAAAACCGGAGGCATCGCAGCCCCCCGTTGCCGAAGTAAAAAAGCCCGAGCCTGAAAAAACGGCAGCCCCCGCAGCAGAGCCGCCCAAGGCAGAAGCCCCCAAAACCGAAACACCAAAAACCGAACCTGCCAAGCAGGAAGCTCCGGCTGCTGAAGCCGCAAAAACGGAACCGCCCAAAGCCGAAGCGACGAAGCCCGCAGCTGAACCGGCCAAGAAAAAGAATTTCAGGTTCTGGGCTGAAAAGGGCGTCGATGCGGCCGGTTTCGGCGGCGTCTGGAAAGCTTGGGAAAAGGGCGGAAACCGTTTTAGAAACGTGATGAAAAGCCTCGGCACCAAGGCGGCAGACATGATCGCGGGCCGTATTGTCTCGATGACTTTCAAGCTGATCGCCATCACCTTTGTTGCCGGCCTGATCGGCGGCGTCTCGACCTATGGCACTGTCCTGCTGCTGAGTCTTGCAACGGGTGCAGCCAGCGGCATCTATTCTTACGGCAAGGAATATTTACGCGACCGCTACACGGGACCGAAGGAGAAACGCGAACTGACCAAATTCTTCGACAAGGCCCGCGCGCGCAGCGCGGCGATTTCTTTCGGTTCCGGTTTTGCGGGTGGTGCCTTTGGCCTCTGGCTGGCGAAGACCGAAATGTTCCAAAGCGCGATGGGCGCCCTCAAGGATGTTTTTGTGCCCGGTAACAAGAAGCTGTCGATTGCGTTTAATACAGCCTCTGCGCCTGCCGTACCTGCATCGCTTTCGGCTGATTTTACGGCCTCTGCAAAACCTGCTGTGCCTGTGCCGATGATGCTGCGCGGCCCGCTGCCGGTTTTGAAGTAATCACAGCCTTTCAATAGGTTAAGCCTATATTGACATAAGAACCTCGCGTTCCTATGATGCTCGCCTATTTACCTAAAACATACGAGTCCGTCATGACCTCCGCGATTCCGCTTAATCCGCGCCAGAACTGGAAGAAGGCGTCGTCTTATAATGATGCGCTCTCCGAACTTGTTGCGGGTGGGAATATCGATCATGTGCGCGACTATTTCGACAAGGTCTTCTGGGAGGGCCGCAAGGAACGCCCCGAATGGGAGCATATGCGCATCGCCGTGCTGCGCGAAGACAGGGCGATGGTGCGCCTGCTGCACACTTGGGGCGCGGAGCCCAGCGACGAAGATCTCGCGCGCTTCCGCCTGCTGGCGCAGGATAAATACGACGGATATTTAAAAATCATGCGCGCCGCCGGCCTACGTCCGAAAAATCTGAAATGGGAAGAAATTGCGGCCGCGAAGCCCTCAGCTGTTTCGGGTCGCGAAGAAACGTTTTACGAGGAAATCACCGGCAAGCGTGACGACAGCGAACGCCTGAAGAAGATTCCGTCCGAATGGACGACGGTGCTGGGCGGGTTCCACGCCAGCGGCGCGAACGAAGCCGTTATCGCCGGCGGCTCGCTGCGTGATCTTTTCAACGCCAGGGCAATCAAGGATGTCGATATCTTCCTGCGCGACCGTGGCAGCCAGAAGAAAAACCGGAAACTGATCGAGGCCGCCTTCGCCCAGAGCGGCGTCGATGTGAAGGAACAGGTAGTCAGCGAAGACAGCTACGGCAAGGAGGTCAAGAAATTCCCCGATCCCCTGCTGCGCAACGAAACCGCCACCACGCAGGGCGTCAGGCGCACGCGGCAGATGCAGTCATGGCGCGTCGTCGCGGGGCCGGCGAAAACACTTTATAACGTCATCTTCATTGATGATAGCCTTGACCGCCAGCTCTCGGCCAATGCGACCGCCGCCGAACAGCGTTCGATTTTCACTGGCGGACTGCTGGAAGCCTTCGATCTGGGCCTCTGCCAGATCGCCAGCGACGGAAAAGAGATTGTCAGCACGCCCGCTTATAAGGACGACGTGAAGCACAAACGCATCACGCTGGTCAATCCGGACACCACGACCGATGATCACCTGAAACGCATCACCGATAAATACGCGGATTGGGAACAGACGGCCGAGGTCAAGAAAGCGCTGAAGCCGAAGAAACCGGCGTTTTCGGCGAGCCGGGGATACAGTTCTTTTTCCTGATTAGTTATTTACGGGGCGCAGCGGCACCAGCACCGGCACGGGCGTGATAAAGCCCAGATGGCGGAGCGAGCGGTCGAGCAGTTCGCGCGTTTCCTTGTCCCGCTCGCGCTTGTATTCTTCCTTGAACAGTTCCAGCACGGGCTTCTCATCGGCCTTGTTGCGCACGGACGTCATCAGCCCTTGCACCAGCAGGCGGCGGTTGTAGGAAGATTCTTCTCTTTTCAGCGCGGCAATCATGACGGCGCTGGCGGCGGTTGCCTCCACTTTGCCGATATCGGCAATGCGCGTCAGGTTCACGGCCGACATGCGGCGCTGGTTTTCGTCGTAATTTTTCATGCCCCCGTCAATCTCGGCGATAACGGCCATCGGGTGGCTCAACCCCAGCAACAGCAAATTGTGCGACCAGGCTGCAACCGTTTCAACTTCGCCGCCGCGCTTGAATCCTTCCGACAGGGCTGTAATCGACAATGCCGTCGCGCCCGGATTAGTAAAGCCGATCATGCCGATATCCTGCGCGTATTTGCGTGCGGCGTCTTTATCTGTTTCGGTCTCGGCGGTTTTCGACAACTGCGCGATAACGGCCTTTGCCTGTGACGGGTATTTTGCGGCGATTTCCTGCAGGTTGGTGGCGATAATCATGCGTGATGCCGGGTCTTTCTCCGTCGCCAGCAGTCCGCCGATGAATGAAACGGCGGTGGGGGCGGCTGCTTCGTAAGCCATGCCGATCGACAGCAGCGCGTTTTTCTGCGTATTGCGCGAATAATCGTCCTTCTCAGCCATCAGGTGCAGCGCAATCGCGGCGGCGGCCATGCCCGACAGGGGTTCGTAGGCGATCGCCAGTTCGCGCATCTGGCCGCAGGCCATGGCGCGCGTGCCGGCGTCTTTTTCGGACTGGAAGCAGGTGACCAGTGTTTTCAGAGCGGTTTCGGCGTCGCCTTCGTTCTTCAGGCCCAGGTCGCGCAGCATCCGTGCCATGATCCAGCGGGAACCGTGGTCGGTGACGTCGGGCAATGCGCCTGCGATCCTGGTGATGACGGTGGTTGCCGCGCCGTTAAAGGACTTGGAGGCGGCTGCAAGGGCATTGCGTTCCGTTTCAAGCTCCAGCACGCCCAATCCGCGCTTGGCCAGCTTGTTCAGGATCTCGCTCAAATGAGACAGGTTATCGTTGCCCGGTTGTGTCATCGCGTTACTTTCAAAAGATAAAATCGACAAGTACGTAGATGTTCGGTGCGCCTGCAGGGTCATCGACCGCCGTATAACGGCATCTACAAGCCTACGCCTCATATATTATTATGTCAAATTTATACTGTGAATATATCGGCAAGTAATTGATATAAAACGCTTAACACTGGTTTACATATCAAAAATAAACGATTCCATGCTATACTCTGAATCATTAACGGGGTTTCCATGGCAGAGCGGGATCAGACAGCAATAGCAGCGCCGGGCGATCCGGCGTCAACCGGCGGGCGCAGTTCGCGCGTGACCGTGGAACTGGTGTATCGCGCCATCACCAACAATGAAATGGACGCGCTCGATTCATACATCCGGCAGGGCCTGCATCTGGAAGCGGAGAAGCAGGGCAAGTCGCCTCTGATTTTTGCTATCGAGAAAGGCAAGACCGCCGCCGCGCTCAAGCTGATCGAGGCGGGAAGCAATCCCGATATGCAGGATAGCGCGCAGCGCACGCCTTTAATGCTGGCGCTGCCGCTCGGCATGAATACCGTCATCGAAAGGCTGCTGGAAAAGGGCGCGGGCCTGTCGCTTGCGGACAAGTTCAACAAGACCGCCGCAGATTACGCGCGCGCCTGCGATAATTCGCGGGGGCTGCAACTGGTCTACAAGCACCTGAACGCGGACGAGTTGCGGGACGAGTTGTTCAAGGCCATCGAAGATGAAAACACCACCGTGCTCCGCTATCTGGTCGAACAGGCGGGCGTCGATTTCATGGGTGCCCGCAACGCCAAGGGCCAGAGCCCGCTTGAAGCGGCGGACTTGTTGCTGAATTTAGACTTGTCGGAGTATCTTACCGCCAAGATCGAGTCCTGCGGCGCGGACGCGGCCAAGGCCGTGCTGGACGGCACGCGCGACGACGTCAAGGCGATGAAGAAAATCGCCATCGCGCCGAAATCGAAAATCTGATTAGTTGCTCTTGCTGGTGGACTTGTAGTTGTCAAGGAAGCCCTTGAACATGTCCACTTCGCCTGCGATCCGCAGGATCGTTTCGCGGTCGGCAAGCGACGTGCTGCCGCCGCTGCGCGTGACGACGCCGAAGGTCGATCCCAGCGTGGTGCGCGACATCTGCTTCAGGTATTTCGCGCGCAGGTCGCGCACGGCGGCTGGGTCCGCGGCCAGCTTATAGGCGACGGCGGCGTTCACCAACAGCTCGGCGTCGCTTTCCGACGGTATCAGCGAGGGGTCTGGCAGCAGCGAGGAAATAGTCGAGGCCGCTTCCTGCCAGCGTTTCGCACGCCAGAGCACATCGGCCTTCAGTTTCAGCGCGTCTTTCGATTTCATGGCCGACAGCAGGGCGATCGCCTCGTTCGTCTGGTTCATTTCCGACAGCGCGCGGGCCATCAGCAAATCGCGTTCGTCACGGTTCTCTCCCGTAAGGCCGTCGCGTTCTGTATCGCGGAGCGCGGCCAGCGCCTTGGCGGGCTGATGGTCGAGCAGATAGACGGCGGCAAGCTTCGATCCCGTGGCAGATACCTTCGCGGGGGTCAGCAGCCCGCTCTTGAGCTGTTCGTCCAGCAGCGTCGCGGCGCGCTCCAGCAGGTCGATGCTGATCAGCGTATCGGCGAAGTTCAGCGCGGCGGCGGAGCCCTCCATGCCGGTCGGCATCAGGTCGCTGAAGCCGGTATAGATAGAGGCTGCCTCCAGCGGCGAAATTTCACTGGTACGGCCGCCGACGAAAAGCTCGGAGAATATTTGCGACATGTTGTCGCGGATCGGCTGGCTGTCGTCGAGGATTTCATCGGCCAGCCTTGCCGCCGCCCGCATATCTTCGAGGCCCGAGAGGAATTTCCTGTCCTGAACCTTGAGGTTGCCGAGGTTATCGAGGATCTGCACTTCCAGCCCGTCGCCGCGCCAGGCGAAACGCAGGCTGTCGACCGTATCGATCGCCTGCTGCGTGGTGATTTTCTTTTCCTGCAGCTTCAGGTTCGTCAGCGCAAGGCTTGCCTTGGCGTGGTAAAGACGGTCAAGGCCGTTCGCCACCGGCTGCCAGAGGCGCATGGCTTCCGCCGGATTGCCGGCCTGCCGCGCGGCTTCGCCTTTCAGATACTGGATCGCCGCTTCGTGATGGGCGTCAAGGTCGCCCGACATACTGTCGAGAGAGGACAGCAGCGCGTTCGCGGTATCGGCGTGCGCCAGCCGCAGGGCGGATTCTGCCATGTAAATCGTGAAAGGCACGGCGAGATTTTCAGGATACTTTAGCAGCAGCTTGTTGCTTTTCGGGAAGGCGCGGTTGGCCATCTTCCACTGCTCGCTGCGCGCCGCCGCATAACCGATCCAGAGGTTCACTTCGGGATGCTTTTGCAGCAACGGGTGCGACAGGTCTTTCAGCGCTTCTTCGTAGTGGCCGGCCATGGCCGACGACGCGCCGCGCAGCGCGATGAAATTCAGGTTCTTGGCCATGTCGGGGTTCTGCTGCTCGATCAGGCGCAGCATCCCGCGCGCTTCCTGCCCCAGGTTGTTGGCGAAGTAGAGCAGGGCCAGTTTCATCATCAGGTCCTGCTTATCAGACGCATTCCGCGCCTTGCCGATTTTTTCCAGCAGCTGTCGGCGGTTGCGGTCCAGCTTGGCGGGGCCGCCCTGGCGCCAGTTGGGGAAGTCGAAAAGGCGCGTGTCCGTCGGATCTTCCTGTTCTTCCGCGACCGCGATCGGCGTCGGGCCTGCCATCGCGCCCGGCGTGGCGATGATGCCGTTGGGCGATGAAATCAGCGCGAATTCCTCGATGCGGTTGATGCGCACGCCGTCTGCGATGGGGCGCACCACCATGCCGATCGAGGCCGGCAGGATTTCAAGGTCGGAGAAGCGGCGTTCCTTGTCGATGCGCTGGCTTTCGTCCGAGGTCGCCATGACGATGAGGGTATCGCCGATCGCGGGATCCTGCAACTCGATCGGGTTGCTGGCGCCCTTGATCTCGGCCATCAGCTTGGCCTTCTGGCTGGTCTCGTCAAACTCGACCGCTACCTGCGATTTCGACGGCGTCTGTTTCTGCTGCGCGGTCACGAAAACATGCCAGGTCAGGCTTTCCTTCTGCACGCTCACGAAGCGTTTTTCCGGCAGGCTATAGCGATAGGCGATACCGCCCTTGAGCTTGATAACCTTGGGCGAACCCAGAAGGCCCGCTTCCGGCCCGCTGGCGTCAGGCGAAATCGCGCCTGCCGCTTCGGAATCAAGCACCACCCACAAGGTGTTGAAGCGTGAAAAGACCGCAAGCCGCGTCGGCTCGACGGTCGAGAAGGTGATTTTCGTCGCGTCTTTTTCGAGGGCATCCGCCGGCTTTTCTTCGGCGGCGGTCGCTGCGGCATCAAGCATTTTCGCCACGGCCACGGCGGGGTTTGCTTCGTTGGGTTTTGCTTCAACCGGCTTTGCTTCGGGCGGCGCATCGCCTTCGGGCAGTTTGTCGATGACAAGGCCGCTTGCCGCCATGGCAGCGGGCGGTGCGGCGGGTTTTTCCTCCGTGGCGGCAGGTTGCGTGCCGGCGGTCCGGGGCGGTTCTGCCTGTGCGGGTTCAGCCGGCTTTGTTTCTACAGCCGCGTCATCCGGTTCGACGGGCGTTGCGGGTGCCGGTTCGGCGGCGGCAACGCGGGTCTCCGCAGGTTTTGTATCAACAGGCTTCGGCTCCACCGAAGGCGAAACCAGGTCGACGACGATCTTGTTGTCGAGGCGGTAAACCGTGGCCTTGGCGGATGTCTTGACGGTCACGCGCGACTGGCCGCCGCTTTTACCCAATTGCAAGCCGTTGATGAACTGGTAACTGCCGCGCGGCAGCCGGATGCCGCTGTCGGTGTCGAACAGCAGCTGCACCGCGCCGTTCGATTTCTCGGAGCTATAGGCGGTCAGGCGCGGGAAATCGAATACGATGCGCGTATAATTCGTGTGCTCGCCGATGCGCACCGGAACGCGCGCAACGGCGCGCGCGGCCGTGCGTTCGCCACCCGCCGTTTCAGGCGGAACAGAAAGGGCGGCAGCGGGCGGGCTTGGCGCGGGCACCGGCGGCCCGGCGGGTGAAAGCTGGATCGGCGTTTGCAGCGTGACAGGCGCCTGCGGCGTCGCGGCGCTTTCGGCGGGGCTGAGCGTGCGCAGGTCTTCCGGCGGCAGCCGCATGCCTTCCTGCGCCAGCACCGACGTGGACAGCAGCAGCAGCGCCGCGATACCAAGCGCGGGCAGCAGGCGGGAGGATTTAAACGGTTGCAGCATCATTGGCGAACGGTTTTCCCGGGCGTCATTATTTCCCTCCCTAGGATACACTAAAGAATCTCAAGAATCAGGAGGTTATCTCTTAAAAGAGAACGCTTGCCATAAAAAACAAGGGGAGGATCAGAAGTCGCCCAGCACGCTGACAAGTTTGCTTTTCAGCGTGACGGCGTTATAGGGCTTGATGATGTAGTTGTTCACGCCCGCCTGCTTCGCCTCGATGACGTTTTCGGTTTTGTTTTCCGCCGTGACCAGAATAAAGGGCACGCTGTTACCATGGGCACGCAGGTACTTGAGAAAGTCGATGCCCGACATGGGTTGCATGTTCCAGTCCGAGATGACGAGGTTGTATTGCTTTTCCGCCATTTTGGCGAGCGCAGAGCGACCGTCGCGGGCCTCGTCGACATTCTTGAAGCCGAGGCTGAGCAGCAGGTAACGCATGAGCTGCGTCATGGTCTGGAAATCATCCACGACCAGTATGCTCATGTTTTTATCAACCACCATGCAGGCACTCCACCTTCAGCGGGCCAGGCAAAGCCTGAACCCCCAGTCTATATTTTGCCTGATTCAAGTTAAACATCTGTAAATAAAGGAAGTATTAGGCGAAAGACCAGCCCTGATAAGGCCTTAAGGGGCGGTTTCCGCGGTTGTTTTGAGGGAGGGGGCAGTAACGGGAGCAGCCGCTCCCTCCTCAGGAACGGGGAGGGAGGGCAGCTTGCGTTGTTCGGCCAGGCGGATGGTCACGATCCGCGCCTTGTCGGGGTCCATGGCGGCCAGCACCGGGCTGCTTTTGCGCTCGCTCATGCGGCTGATGACGGAGAGCAGCACTTCGAGGTTCAGCGTGTTGAAGATGACGGCGGCTTCCTTGGGCTTCATGGCCTCGTAGATTTTGACCAGGCTGTTGATGCGGGCGTCTTCCATCTGCTGCTGCTTGCCCAGCAGACCTTCGATCTCGCCTTTCAGCTTGTTCAGTTCTTTTACCTTCTCGTCGACTTCCTGCTCGGCGGCGGAAAGCAGCGCTTCGCGGTCGGCGAGGCGGCGTTCACGCTTTTCCAGCTCATCGCGGCGCTTGGACAGCGACTGCAGCACGTCCAGTTCCGATGCGGTAAAGGCGCGGCTGAAGATGGGGGGCGCGGGGACATTGTCGTTGCCGGTGCGGGGCGCGACCTCGGGCGTGGTTTCAAGATCGGCCTGTTTGGCGGCGTCCTTCACGGCCTTGTCGATATCGGTCTGGGTCAGCGGCGGCGGTTCGTCGCTGGCGGGCTGGGCGGTGGCAGGCTTGGCCTCGACGGCATTGGCGGACGAAAAGACCCCGATATCGTCCGACGGCCCGCGGTGCGAGAAAATATTCACAAGGCGGAAGGTGAAGGCGAAAGCCAGGATCACGACCAGCAGGGTAAAGGCGTTGATCGGGCGGAAAATCCTCATGAAGACCGCTGCTTCGCGCGCAGCGCCTCCAGCAGTTCTTTCTCGGCGCGGCTGCGCGGTTGCGCTGTCGTCACCACCGGTGCAGGCTCTTCCTCCGCCTCATTGGCGGCGAATTGCGGGGCGGATCTTTGCTGCGGCAGGCGCGACAGGCGTTCGGCAAGGTTGTCGCCGGCCTCGACGATAATCTCCAGCTCTTCCGACATCGCGCGCGCGGCGTTGATTTTCTTCTGCAGGATATCCGCGCCTTCCTCGGCGGCGGATTTCAGCGACTTCGCGCCCAGTTCGGCCTTTGACGAGGCGATATTGAGCGCGGTGATCAGGCCTTCGAGCGCTTTGCGGTCGGCCTGCAGGGATTTCAGCTGGGAGGAAAGGCGCCAGGCATAAAAAATCGCGGCGCCGAGCGCGCAGAGGATGACGACGTTCAAGGCAGTTGATGCAAAATCGCTCATCAGTTGTCCTCGGATTTCTCCGGTTCAATATATTCCTCGATGCTGCAGGCGATCTGGCCCTGCTTCTGGCCGACCTTGGCCATGAACATCGGATGGTCGCCCACGCGCATTTCAACCAGATCATCGGGGCGTGTATTAAGGATAACGGTCGATCCTACCTCCCAGTTGACGAGGTCGTCAAGCGCGACACTGGTCTCGCCCAGGATGGCGGATAATTGAACATCGGTCTGGAACAGCTCGCGCGTCAGGTGCGTCTCCCAGATGGTGTCGCGGCCGAATTTTTCGCCCATGAACATCTGCAGCAGCAGCTCGCGGATAGGTTCCAGCGTGGAATAGGGGATCATGATCTCGACGCGGCCGGAACGGTCGCCCATGTCGATGCGCAGGCGCGTCAACACGCCGGCGTTGTTGCTCTGCGTGATGGTGGCAAAGCGCGGGTTGGTTTCAATGCGGTCGAGGCGGAACGAAACCGGCGACAGCGGGTCGAAGGCTGATGACAGGTCGTTCAGCACGACGTTGACCATGCGCTCGATCAATTTTGTTTCGATGGTGGTATAGGGGCGACCCTCGACGCGGAGCGCCGAAGTGCCGCGACGGCCGCCCAGCAGCACGTCGACGATGGAATAGATAAGCGCGCTGTCGACCACCAGCAGGCCATGGTCGTCCCATTCCTCGGCCTTGAAGATGCTGAGCATCGCAGGCAGGGGGATGGAGTTGAGGTAATCGCCGAAACGCACCGACGAAATATGGTCGAGCGAAATTTCGACGTTGTCGGAGGTGAGGTTGCGCAAACTTGTAGACATCAGGCGGACAAGGCGGTCGAAGACCACGTCCAGCATCGGCAGGCGCTCGTAGTTGACGAGCGCGCTGTTGATAAGCTCCATGATGCCGGTTTTCTGGCCGGCGCCGCCGTCATCGAAACCAAGAAGACTGTCGATCTCTTTCTGGTCGAGGATACGGCCTTCGTCTTCCTCTTCCTCGTCGGGATCGGCGACCATGGTTTCCAGCGATTTGTCGATCGTCGTCATTGGACCAGTATCTCCTGGAACAGAACGTCACGTATCTTCACATCCGGCGCCGCCGCGCGTACGCGGCTCAGCAATTCTATTTTCATGCGGTACATGCCGGACGAGCCCTGCAGGTCTTCAAGACGCAGCTCGCGCAGGTAGGCCTGAAACTGGTCGACGACGCGCGGCATGATGGCTTCGAAAGGTTTCTGGTCTTCCTGGCTTTCCAGCTCGACCTTGATCGTTATTTTCAAATAGCGCGGCTGTTTCGATACCGTCTGCATGTTGACGATCATTGTCGGGATATCGAGGAAGACGCCGGGCGGCAATGAATTTGCGGCGGCCGCCAGCTGTTCGGCGCAGGCGGCGTAATCCTTGTCGCCTTCCTGCGCCTGCGTGCAGTCGAGTTGGCTGTGCGGCAGAAGCTTGTCGAGATGGCCGGTGAAATAGGCAGCCGCGCCGCCGCCCGCCAGGATCAGCAGCGGCAGCAGGACGAAGAGCAGGATTTTCTTGACGGGAAGGCCGCCTTTGGCTTCCATGCCCTCGATAGCGGGATCGCCCTCGACAGGCGTTTCGACAGCCTTCAGCTCCGGCTGCTTTGCGGCCGTTTTAGGATCTTCTTTTTTGGCTTTTTTGGCGTCAGCCATGAAACCCCATAACCTTATGGCAAGCGCCGTGAGCGTCTGCCATTAAACTCCTCATAACCCTGCATATATCGTGCCATGATTAAAATGCTTTGTCAGTTTGTTTTATCAGCAAACGGAGCGGCACGGAATCCCCGCAGCTCTATTCCCTTAATATAGAACGGCGCGATGCCGGGGCAAAAATTTCCGCTTCTGTAATGTCCGGCTAAGCCATCGCTGTTTTTCCACGGGTGGGCTGAAGTTTGGCGAAATACAACCAATTGAAATAATTGAATAATTCAAGATGGCACGGTTCTCGCATTGAAGGGAGTGGGTTAAATGCGCCTCCTGTTATCAACCTTCACGACAAAAAGAAGGAGCGGGCGGCGACGTAAGTTAAAGGTGGTCTGACAATGGAAAACGTTTCCTATATTGGCTTGTCGCAGCAGCTGGCGCTCCAGCAGCAGATTGAAGTGACCGCCAACAACATCGCCAACATGAGCACGCCCGGCTTCAAGACGCAGGGCATTCTTTTCCTCGACTTCATGACCAAGCCGAAAGACGGCGAGACGATCAATCAGGCTTTCGATTTCGCCACCTACCGCAATTTATCGACCGGCAGCCAGCTGCCGACGCATAACCCGCTTGATGTTGCGATCAGCGGCGAAGGTTATTTCGCCATCCAGACCGCCGATGGCGTGCGCTATACCCGCGACGGCAGCTTCGCGCTGAACGCCGAGCGCCAGGTGGTGACGGCGCAGGGCAACGCGGTGCTGGACGAAGGCGGCAGCCCCATCACCATCCCGCTCGAAGACAGCAATATCACGATTTCATCCGACGGCGTGATCTCCGGCAAGACCGGCGACCTTGGCCGCCTGAAGCTTGTCAATTTCGCCAACCAGCAGATGATGAAGAAGGAAGGCGACAATCTTTATGGCGCGGGCGGGCAGGCCGAAACGCCCGTCGAAGACCGCCGCGTGGCGCAGGGATTGCTTGAATCGTCAAACGTCAACCCGGTCGTCGAAATGAACAGGATGATCGAATTGATGCGCCTTTTCCAGGCAACGCAGAAAATGCTCGACAACGACCACGACCGCATCCGCGGCTCGATACAGAAGCTGACCAACGTCGGCTAACAGATTAAGGCAGGAGGATAACATGTCTCTCACCCTCGATATCGGCGCAACCGGGATGCTGGCGCAACAGCTGAACGTCGACGTCATTTCCAACAACATCGCGAACATGACGACGACGGGCTTTAAAAAGCAGCGCGCGCAGTTCCAGGATTTGCTCTACCAGACGAAAATCCGTCCGGGCGCAAGCTCATCCGATCAGGGCACGACCATCCCCTCGGGAATCCAGCAGGGTATGGGCGTGAAGACAGGCTCCGTCTACCGCATCAACGAACAGGGCGCGATCCAGCAGACCGACAACAAGCTCGACATCGCCATCAAGCAGCGCGGCTTCTTCCAGATCACGCTGCCGACGGGCGAAACCGCCTATACGCGCGACGGTTCTTTCCAGGTTGACCAGAACGGCATCATGGTGACGTCGAAGGGCTATCAATTGCAGCCCGGCATCACCATTCCTGATGACGCGGTTGACGTGACGATCGACGGCACCGGTCAGGTGATGGTGAAGATACAGGGCCAGACGGCGCTGCAGAACGTCGGACAGATCCAGACGGTTCTGTTTACCAACGAACCCGGTATGGAAGCGATCGGCGACAACCTCTTCCTTGAAACGGAAGCTTCGGGATCGCCCACCGCGGGCAACCCCGGCGATGAAGGCTTCGGCGAATTGCTGCAGGGCGCGCTGGAGGTTTCCAACGTGAACATTGTGCAGGAAATCACATTGCTTATTCAGGCGCAGCGCGCCTACGAAATGAATTCCAAAGTCGTGCAGGCGGGCGATGAAATGCTCTCCACCATCGTCCAGCTGCGCTGATAGGAAAGGGTAACGGCCATGTCTCAGCTTGAAGTTTCCAAAAAGATCGACGTGAAGCGCCTCCTGATGGCGGTCGCCATGACGGCCTTTGTCGTCAACAGTGCCTTTGCGGCTTCCCCCCGCGCCGATATCACGCTTGCCGGTGATACCGTGACGGTGGGTGATGTTTTTCCGGGCGTGACGCATGATGCTTCCTTCGTGCTGGCCCCCGCGCCGGCACCCGGCCAGACGCTGACGCTCAACGCCTCCGACCTGCAACGCATTTCGGACAGCTTCAATATCGGCTGGTCTTCGGCGGGTTATGAACAGGCCGTCGTGCGCCGCGCGGCAAGAGACCTCGGCCGTTCGGTCGTGGAAACGGCTGTCGAGCAGGAACTGGCGAAAAAACAGGCCGCGAAATTCTCGGTTCGCCTTGGCGGCGAAGCTGACTTCAAGTTGCCGGCGGGGGCAGAAGCCACCGTCGACATTAACAACCTCAAATACGACGTCTCGCGCGGTGAATTCACCGCGACGGTCACGGCCCCCGCGGGCGCGGTCGAACCGCTGCTGAAACGCGAAATCTCGGGCCGTTTCTCCGCCATGGTCTCCGTCCCGGTGCTGCGCAATGCGCTGGCGCGCGGGCAGGTGGTGACGGCTGAAGACCTCGATTATATCGATATGAGGGTTGAAGATACCACCTCCACCATGCTCACCGACGGATCGAAACTGGTCGGCATGTCACCCCGCCGCGGCGTTGCCGCCATGCGCCCCCTGATGACCAGCGAGATGGCGCTGCCGCTGTCTGTTAAAAAAGGCGAAACGGTTTTGATGGAGCTGAAAACGCCCTTCATGCACCTGACCGCGCAGGGCCGCGCGCTTGAAAGCGGCGCCGAAGGCGACACGATCAAGGTGCAGAACGCCAGCTCGAACCAGATTGTCCAGGCGGTCGTCATCGGCACGAAAGCTGTGTCGGTGCAATCGCCGGACGGTACTTAAAAACTAAATAAAAAAAAGCGACAACAGGGTTAACAAGGAGAATTTAAAATGAAAAACGCAAAGAACAACTGGCTGCAGGCCGCTAAAATGACAGTCTCGTGCCTCGCCATCCTTTCCATCACCGCCTGCTCCGGCATGCAGGAACGCATGTCCCGCATCGGCAAGGAACCGCCGATGAGCAAGATCGAAAACCCGCAGGAAAAATCCGGCTACCGCCCCGTTTCCCTGCCCATGCCGCCGATGGAAACGGTCGCCTCCGCCCCTAATTCGCTCTGGCAGCCCGTGCGCCAGACCTTCTTCAAGGACCAGCGCGCGCACAAAGTCGGCGATATCCTGACCGTGTTGATCGACATTCAGGACGAAGCCGACATGAAGAACAAGACCGAACGCACCCGCGAGGGCAGCGAAGCCACCGGCCTCCCGGCCCTGCTGGGCGCTGAAAGCCTGCTGCCTAAAATCCTGCCCGACGCTGTCAACCCCTCCAGCCTCGTTTCGCTGGGCACCAGCTCGGAATCGACCGGCGACGGCAAGATCAAGCGCGAGGAAGACATCAAGCTGAAACTCGCCGCCATGATCATGCAGGTGCTGCCCAACGGCAACTTCGTCCTGAAGGGCCAGCAGGAAGTGCGCGTGAACTTCGAGCTGCGCGAGCTGACGCTGAACGGCGTCATCCGCCCCGAAGACATCCTGAACAACAACTCTATCTCGTATGAAAAGATCGCCGAGGCCCGCATCTCTTACGGTGGCAAGGGCACGATGAGCGATATCCAGCAGCCCCGCTACGGGCAGCAGGTTATCGACGCGGTCTTCCCCTTCTAAAACCCCGCCCAGGAGCCGTCCGGCCCACATTCCATCCAGTTTTCGAGTTTAACCCTGACCACCCAACTTTTTTCAGGAGAATCCTGAGGGGCCGGCGCTTCGCGCGTCGGCCCATTTTCTTTTTTGAGGGTTCTTTTAAGGCGCGGGCGGCGGGCCGAAGCGCAGGCGGAAGGGCTCGCCCTTTTTCCACACCAGCTGCGGCGCGCCGGTGCTGGAGCATTCGAGGAAGCTGCGCGCCTCTTCCACCAGCTGCTGGTCGGGGAAGCGGTCGAGCGGCATTTCCTGCACCAAGGCGCCCGAAATCTTGTGGGCGCGCGCGGCGTTGAAGTTAAAGACGTAAGTGATCGCGCCGGCATCGCCGATCTTGGTGATTTCAACCTGTGACAGGTCGGGCTTCTGCTGGCCGTCCTGCGCAGGCAGTTCGCGGCTGCTGTGCTTCCAGCCTTTTTCACAGGCGATATGGCAGGCGGCACGGGCATCGGCCATGCGCACCTCCACGTTTTGCGCTTCGTCGACGAAAACCTGGTCGATCATGCCGCGCCTGGCCATCCAGTCGAGGAAGGATTTGCGGCCCTGCGGTGTGCCATGCGTGTCTTCTGTGCCGAACTGGCCGAACATGAAGCTTTCCATGAAGGCTTCGACGAACTGCTTCGGCTCCAGCAGGCGGTTGTCGAGCATGGCGTCGAGGTGCTTCGTGTTTCCCTGTGTGGCCGCGCGGGTCGCGGCTTCCTTCAATACCTTTTGATAGTCGATGACGTGATAGGCGGCGCCGGGGTGCAGGTCTTCGTCCTTCAGCGTGGCGTAGGTCTGCGCCAGCAGGGTATAGACGTCGCCGCCTTTTTTCTCTGCGCCGTCGCGCAAGCCCTTCATGGTGTGTTCGTATAATTCCTCGCGCACGCGGTCGGCGGCGCCGCCGAAGTTGGTATTATATTTTTCGGCATATTTCAGCAGCAGGTAGGCGGCGGTGACGTTGTTGGTCTCGGCGGCCTTTTTAATGCCGTCTGAAACGTCTTCATGTGCGAAGCCGTCCTTGTTGCCGCCGGGGATCAGCTTTCCCGCTTCCTTCAGGGGGCGGTTCAGCAGGTACCAGACGCGCCAGTTCTGGCCCGTCTCGATCGCCAGCTGCAGCGCCTTGCCGGCATCCATGCCGGTGGCGTGCTTGAATTTTTTTGCCCAGGCCTTGTCGGTCTTGTCTGGCTCCGGAACCTTGATCTTGTCTTCAAGGCCTTCGAGGTTCATGTAGGGCGACGCCTCGGCATCGGGCGACAGGGGCTTGTCTTCGCGCAGTTGTTTCCAGCGTTTGAAAAAATCGTCCAGCATCGAAAAATGCCCCGCCTGAAAATGTGTTTTTTGAGTAGCCGGACTATATGGTGGGTCATCCTATATGTCAATGTTATCATTATGTAATTATATAATAATTGATATTCCGGAAATTGGCTGGTAAAAATAGCCTATGCCCCATTCACCGCTGACATTCGCCGCGCTGAAACGCGCGATCATCGAGAGCTGCACCCCTGATCTTCTGGAGAAGAAGTATCGCGCGGCACTGTCGCCGGATGACCCGCGCGAAACCGGGCACTGCGCCGTCGCCTCCGAAGCTTTCTATCACATCGCCGGCGGGAAGAAGGCGGGCTTCATCCCCGTTGTCTGCGGCTATGCCGAGAACGACAGAGGCGACATGAAGTTCAAGGACGAGATCCACCCCGCGCTCCGCGAAGGCTATGCCAAATGCACTCACTGGTGGATACGCGGGCCGCAGGGCGCAGAACGCGGTGCCGGAAAAATTTTCGACGTCACTGCGGGCCAGTACGATGGGCCCTTTCCCTACCACAACGGGCACAACACCGGTTTCATGCAACCGCAGCAAAAACCGTCAAAACGCGCGCAAATCGTGATTGATCGCGTGATTGAAAAACTGGGATCTGCGAGGCTGGAGGCTTATAAACAGGCCAATCTCAAGGCTTACGCGCAAGCTGCTGAATATCATCCCACACATAAGTCACGTCCGGTAGCTCGAAGCCTTCGTACTTGAAAAAACCCTTACGCATGAGCACGCCGCCAAGCTTCTCGTAGAAAGCGCGGGCAGGCGCGTTGTTTTCGAGCACGGATAGCTGCAGAGATGTGCAGCCTTCATCCATCAATGCCTGCGCCATCTTCTCCATCATCGCGCGGCCGGTGCCCTTGCGCTTCGCTTCGGCGAGAAGATAGAGCGCGTAAACCTCGCCGCGTCCCTCGATTTCGCCCATGCGCAAGCGTCCGCAAACACCCATGCCGATGATGTTTTTGTGCTGCTCCGCAACAAAACGCAGCGCCCTGTTTTCGGGGTCGGCGAAGGCCTTTTCGATACGCATACGATCAGCATCGATGCTCAGCTTCGACAGCAGCTCAACCGGCATCAATCCGGCATAACTTTGATGCCAGCCGATGACGCGAACGGTCGCTAAAGCCTGCGCATCTTCCTTCACCGCGCGTCTGATCAGCACGTCGCTCATATCACATAATCCGCTTATAAAATTGCACTCTTATGGCCTTTCTGGGCATAAAACAAACAAGTATAGTACTGGCTTATTCTTTTATGCGGGCAGCATGCCCGAAAACGGAGACATTTAAAATGACGAACACCGCACAGGCCGTTCAGGCAGAAGCTGTATCATCCGAAAAAATTTCTCAGCCGCTTTTTCACAACGGCAAATGGGTTTGGGAACGTCATTATCCGAACGGTGTCTCGTGGCACGCGCCGCTGCTGCGCAAGCCCTTGTTCCACATCGTCGACCGCGCGGCTGAAAAATACGCACATAAAACCGCGATTGATTTCCAGGGCCGCACCTGGACCTATGCCGAATTCGGCCAGATGGTCAACCGCGTGGCCGAAGGCCTGCAGAAATTCGGCGTGACGACGGGCACCAAGGTCGGCCTGTTCCTGCCCAACTCGCCCTATTCGCTGTTCTTCTTCTTTGGCGTGCTCAAGGCCGGCGGCACGGTCGTCAACTACAACCCGCTGTATGTGGAGCGCGAGATCGCCTCGCAGGTCGAGGACAGCGAGACCGATATCATGGTTACGCTGGATCAACCGGTATTGACCGCCAAGATGCAGAAAATCCTGCAAACCACGCGCCTGAAAAAAGTCATCATCTGCCCCGAAGCCGGCGTGATGACGCTTGGCAAGCTTTTGAAACTGAAACTCACCGGCAAGACGCCCGTGATCGAAAGCGACAGCCGCCATATTCCTTTCAGCGATATCGTCAACAATCCCGGCAAACCGATCCACGTTTCCATCGACCCCGATAACGATGTCGCCGTGCTGCAATATACCGGCGGTACGACCGGCGTGCCCAAGGGCGCGATGCTGACGCACGGCAACCTCTACGCCAATATGCTGCAGATCGTGACCTGGATTAAGGACATGCGTCACGGCGAAGACGCCATCCTCGGCATCCTGCCGCTGTTCCATGTTTTTGCCATGGCTGTCGTGATGAACTGCTCGATCTACGCGGGTCTTAAAATCATCCTGCAGCCGAAGTTTGACTTACAGGAGGTCTTCAAGGCAATCCGCAAGCATCGCCCGACTCTCTTCCCCGCCGTACCTGCGGTGTTCAATGCAATCGCAAATGCGCCCGATGTCGGCACTGTCGACTTCTCCTGCCTGCGGTTCTGCATCACGGGCGGCGCGCCGATGGCGGCGGACGTCATGCGCCTCTTCCAGGAAAAAACCGGCTCCGCATCTTTGGCTGAAGGCTATGGCCTGACCGAAGCTTCGCCGGGCTGCACCTTCAACCCGCCGGTCGGCAAGAAGAAACCCGGTTCCGTCGGTCAGCCCGTGCCGGGCACGGTGGTCGAGATCATCGACCGCGAAGACGGCAAAACCGTTCTTGGTGTCGGCGAGAGGGGCGAGGTCTGCATTACCGGCCCGCAAGTCATGAAAGGCTACTACCGCCGCCCCGAAGCGACGGCAGAGCAGATCAAGAACGGCCGACTGCACACGGGCGACGTCGGTTACTTCGACGAAGAGGGCTACCTGCACCTCGTCGACCGCATCAAGGATCTGATTTTGGTGCGCGGTTACAACGTCTATCCGCGCATGGTGGAGGAGGCGATCTACCTGCATCCCGCCGTCGAGGAATGCATCGTCGCGGGCGTGCCCGACGGCGAGCGCGGCGAAACGGTCTGGGCCTGGGTGAAGCCGGGCGCGGGCAAAAGCGTTTCCGCCGACACATTGAAAGAGTTTTTGATCGACAAGCTCTCGCCCATCGAAGTGCCGCGCAAGATTATCGTGCGTGAAAAACC
>JBGGMV010000034.1:0-10908 GCA_041287865.1 Alphaproteobacteria bacterium
CGCCACGACGATCTTGCCGTCCAGCTGCGGGAAGTCCTTTATCAACCCCGCGACGGCGGCATTGAATATCTTGCTGAGCGGCTTCTCGGCCGGTGGTGGTGCTTCTGGCGTCATGTGTCTCCCAATTATACATGGTGATTATGTCTAGGCAAGTGGTCTTGATAAAACAGGGTTTTTCGGGAGCAAGGAACAAAAGAACGCCCCGTGCTTTGGTATCCCCAGAGACAACAAGGAGAAAGCACATGGCTGACAATTCAGACAATGGTGGCCTCTATTTCGTCGTCGGCGCGCTTGTCGTCGCGGTGGGATTGATTGGCTTCCTCTACATGAACGGTTCGATCGGCGACCGTGGCGGCTCAGGCGCCCCCAGCATTGCCATCCACAAGACGGAGGTTCTGCCGGATAAAGCACCGGTCAACCTCGACATCGACATCGACAAGAAAAACTAATTGACGAAAGCGGGTACGGTACTACAACCCGCGAAAAACCCCGGCTGTCTTCGGACAGCCGGGGCTTTAATTTCCGGCAACTGCGAACTTGTCGGACGTTCCGTGCATTTGACGAACGTTTCATACATTTATTGTACAAACAGGGCATTATCGATGCGGCTCGCTGAATTTATACGAACGAACCAGAAAGCCATCGTGATAGAGTGGGAAGACTACGCCCGCACCTGTCCGGGCGCTCCTGCGCTGACGCGTACCGAATTGCGAGACAATATAATAGGCCTGCTGGATTTCATCGCCAAAGGTCTTGAAGAACCACAGACGCGCGGCGAGCGCGAAGCCAAGGCGAAGAGTTTCTCGCCCAGAAGCAGCGATGGCGATAACGCCGCGGAAAAGCACGCCGAGCAGCGGTTTCGCAAGGGCTTCGACACACTGGAAATGATTTCCGAGTTCCGCGTGCTGCGCGCTACGATCGTAAAAATCTGGTCATGCCCCCGCACCGACGAAGGCGTTATGGACCTCAATCGCTTCAACGAGGCGATCGACCAGGTGATGATGGAATCGCTCGTAAGATACATGGAAAACGAGAAACGCGCGCGAAGCTTGTTCCTGGGCACGCTCATCCATGACCTGCGCAACCCCGTCAACGCCATTTCGCAGGCCGCGCAGCTTATGGGGATGGACCAGCCCGACGAAAATCAGGCAAAGCTGGTCGCTATTATCCAGCGCGGCACCAAACGCATCGGCCAACTGGCGACGCAATTGATCGACGCCGTGCGCATACGCCTTGGCAAAGGCATGCCCACAGAGCCTGAGGCAATGAACATAGGCGATGCCGCTATCGAAGTGGCCGAGGAAATCCGGGTGTCGCATCCCGCCGCCCGCATCAATATCATGGCGTCCGGCGACCTGAACGGGGAGTGGGACCCCTTGCGCATGCGGCAGATGTTCTCCAGCCTGATCGGCAACGCCGTGCATCATGGCGGCGGCGCGGTTGAAGTAGGCCTTGCGGGTGAAGCGGCCAAAGTGGTGATTGCGGTGCATAACACCGGCAACGTCATTCCTGCGGAATTACTGCCCGTTATCTTCGATCCGCTGACACGCGGCCTTGGCAGCATTACCGAGGGAGCGCATCCGGCAAGCCTGGGGCTGGGCCTGTTTATCACACGTGAAATCGTCGCTGCGCACGTTGGCAGGATATCGGTGACATCGACGTTGGACGAGGGCACGGTCTTTACAGTCGCCCTGCCTAAAAAATTCGCGGGGAAAGCGCTTGCGGAAGACGCGGAATCCTGCGAAATCCTGCCGTCGTGATCAGGTAGCCAGTTTCGGCAGTTTCCAGCCATAACGATAAGCGACAAGCCTCAAGGACAGCGCGCCGGCGAAAACGCAGAGCAGCGTCGCGGGGTTCAGCATTGCCGCCAGGTGAAGGCCGTAAACCGCGATGCCGAGCAAGATAGCCACGCTGCCGTAGAAACCGCTATGGAGTATTTCCGGCACGTTTCCCGCCAGCATATCGCGCAGAATGCCGCCCCCCGCGGCCGTCAGGAACGACAAAGTCATGAAGCCGAAGAAGTGCGACTTGACGTCGACAGCCACCAGTGCGCCCGTGATGCCGAAGGCGACAAGGCCTACGGCGTCGCAAACGACAAAGAGCCAGCTTTTTTCCAGCGCCGCATACCTGTGCAGCCTGCAAAGTCCTGCAATCACTACGACGCCTGCCGTCAGGAGGAAGGGCTCGTTATCCAGCAGGATGACGGGTGACCGGTCGACCAGCAGGTCGCGTATCAGCCCGCCGCCGTTGGCTGCCAGGAATGACAGGATGAATATTCCCATGACATCGAGGTTCCTGCGCGCGCCGACAAGGAATCCCGACAGCGCAAAGGCAATGCCGCCCACAGTGGCGGCGATGTACATGATCTGGGCCTGCGCGACATCTTCCATGCGGCCATTGTAAATGATTGTTGGCGGGCGGGCTACAGGCTACAACGGTAAAACCCCGCCTGCGTTAACAGGCGGGGTTTTGCGTGTGTAAGTAAAGTACCGAAGCTTAAACGTGATTGCGCTTGAACTTCTCCACGCGCGGGTCTTTTTCGCGCACGGGGAAGGGGATGACCTTGGGCGTATCATCCTTGGGCGGCGCGCCTTTCAGCGGCATGCCCATCAGCAGGCCTTCGTCCTTCATCTGCAGCTCGCGCTCGACGATCTTCTGGCGCACGCCATCCCAATAATCGCCTTTGAGCTCAAAGACGGTATTGTCTTTCGCGTTCCGCACATCGCCGTCGAGGAAGGATTTCAGCACGCGGCTGCCGATTTTGAAGGTGTAATAGGCCGTATCGGTGGAGAGCGAGACTTCGGCCAGCACCTTCAGCGCTTCCTTGATGTCATGCGTTTCCTGCAGGGCTTCGCGCACGGGGTGGAAGCTCTTGGCGACGTTATTGGTGACGTCAGCATGCGGCGTATGGGCCAGCGCGAAGCGTTGCGCCAGTTTCACCGTCTGGTCAGGCGTCATGGCCTTCACGTCCAGCTTGTCCATCAACGGCTTCATTTCGTCGATCGACAGCGTGGTGAAGTGGCCCGCGTCGCCCGACATCACGAAGTCGAACGCGCGGCGCCAGCCGGCTTTCTTGATCGCTTCATCGGCGTCGCCGTATCTTTGCGCCTGCCGCAGCACGGCGAAGGCGTCGGCTGCGGTTTCACGGAAGCAGGAGTCCTTGGAATAATAACCGCCCGGCACGACAAGGTGGCCGAGTTCGTGGTCGAAGGTCGCCATCAATTCGCGCTCCGCCGGCTGGTCCTTGCCGGTGAACATGCGGAAGGGAAGCGGGGTATAGGTCATGACGTCGAGTTCATGATAGCGGCCAAGCTTGGTCGCGAAGGCGGAGCCAGCCTTTTTCGCCTTTGCCGTCATGTCGGCGGTGATTTCGTCGAGTTCTTTATCCGTCACCAGGTCGCGGTCGACGAAGGCATTGGCCTCGCCGTCGACGGCGTTGACGAAGATGAAGCGGCCTTTCAGCTGCGGGAAATCATCCACTGCTTTGCGAACTTCGCGGTTGAAGATTTCGCGCAAAGGCAGTTTCTCGTCGAAGTCAGGCAGCGGTGCATTGGTATTTAATGTCATCTTCGCGTCTCCCGGCGCACATCCCCGCGCCAAAAAACACACCCCAATTTCTAGTGACGTTTACCAAGTGTTTTTGCTCGAAAAATCATGCGCTCAAAAATCCTTGGTGTCAAATATCGGCATGAAGAATATGTGCAATTTAGTTGCGTAAAACCGATATAAAGTTGCATGTCGTCGAATTTGGCGGTAGCTTCAAACGCATAAGGAATTCACGTCCAAACCATGAGGGGTTTTATTATGAAATATACTGACATCACGCCCGCCGAATTCGTCTGCTCCACCTGCGCCGCATGCCCTGCTGTGCTGGAAACCGAAAGCAGCTACGTCATCATCGGCAAGAAACTTTCCGCCGAAGCGGAAGCCGCGATCAAGGGCCGCGTTGCTGCCGATGAATATGTGATCGAAGTGCCGAAAGGCATGATCGACAAGATCAAGAAAGCCGCTTAACAGCGATTTCAGATTTTTAGAACAGGCGGAGCCTTCGCGGGCTTCGCCTTTTCTTTTGTGGATTGCGCAAGAGCATCGAAGCCCATCCGCTCCGCGCGCTTCGGGAGATCCTGCGACATGCGCGTGCGTTCATAGAAATCCAGTTTCAGTTTCGAGCCGTTCAGCTCGACCCCTTCGGGGTTGAGGAAGGGCTGGAAGGCGCGCGCGCCGATATAGAATGTAAACCTGTCGCCGGCGGCAAGCGTGGTGGAGGCGAGGGTCTGCAGCCGGTCCATTTTATCCTGATTGACATACTTCAATAGTCCCGACAGCGGCTTGAAGTTTTTCTTGGCCGTGGCGATCTGCACGACGGAGGGCATGTTGTCGCGCGCGTATTGCGCCGCGGCCTCAACCGTTTCGGCGGGGGTGAGTTTCGAGAAATCCCGCGTTTTGCTGTCTTCCAGTATCTTGTCGATCACCGTCGTCGTCAGGTGCGTCGAGCTGTTGTAGTGGATGAATTTATAGGCGCGGGCCCAGGCGGTTGAATCGAGAAAGCCATCATCCGCGCCGAATTTCTGGATGCAGCGGATCGTGGCGAAGGCATCGGCGTAACATTCGCCGTAGGGCTTATCCTCCGTCACGTCGAAGCCTTCCTGCACCATCAGGTGGCCGAGCTCGTGGAAGAAGGCGAAGGTTCTGGCCGTGTCGCGCCATTTTGCCGGCACCTTGTCGAAATAGCTTTCGTCGTCCTTGAAGATCAGCGCCTTTATTTTGTAATCGTCATTTTTATAGGCGGCGGACATATCGTTCTGGTGCGCCCAGACGGCGGTGTTTTGCAGCCATGCAGCGACGGGCGTCAGGTGCGTTTTCAGCCGCAGGCCCCAGTTGCCCGAGACTTTGTTGACCGACATCCCGTCTTCGACCTTCGTCAGGATGAAGAGCGTATTTTTACGCAGGGCAGGGTGATCGCGGAAGGCCGCGTCGACCTCGCGCTTGTAATCAAATCCTGTTGCTGCCTCTGCCGTCATTGGCTTGCTCCGGGCATAAAACGCCGACTTTAGTATTGCATAACAATATGAAAATTTAATGAAACCTCAAAATAGACGCAACAAAAAAAGCGGCACAATGATGTGCCGCTTTTTTTATGAATGCCGTGAAACCTAGCGTTTCGGTTTATCCGTCATCGGATTGGTGAAATGGGCTTCGCCGCCTTCAAGCGCTCCCAGCGTTTTTTGCAGCGCGGGGTCGGGTGCTACTTTCGGCGCGTTCGGGTCCAGCCTGCGGCCTTCCTGCAGTGCCTGCGCAAATTCGCCGAGCAGTTGTCCGTTATCGCCAAGCGGGGGCTTTTTCTCGGTCATGGGTTTGCCCCATTGCGCAGTTGAATGCTTTGGGATTATTTTACAACAATTATGGTTAATTAACGGTTAAGGTTATGATAACCACGGCTTTAAAACCCCGCCTATAAATTATATAGTCGGCAGATAACGAAGGGACCTAACTGTGGCCATCAAAAAAGTTCTTATCGCCAACCGCGGAGAGATCGCCTGCCGCGTGATGCGCACCTGCGCGAAGCTGGGCATCGCCACCGTCGCCGTGTATTCGGATGCGGATGCCAAGGCATTGCATGTCGAGATTGCCGACGAGGCTTATAACATCGGCCCCGCCGCCGCGCGCGAGAGCTATCTGGTGATGGAAAAGATTATCGACGTCGCCAAGAAATCGGGCGCTGATGCGATCCACCCTGGCTACGGCTTTTTGTCTGAGAACGAGGATTTCGCGGAAGCCTGCGGCAAGGCCGGTATCATCTTCATCGGCCCGCCGCCTGCCGCTATTCACGCGATGGGCGGAAAATCGGAAGCCAAGGCGCTGATGGAAAAGGCCAAGGTGCCGCTGGTGCCGGGTTATCATGGCGATAAACAAGACGAAAAGTTTCTGGCCGGCGAGGCGGAGAAAATCGGCTATCCGGTTCTCATCAAGGCCTCCAGCGGCGGCGGCGGCAAGGGAATGCGCGTTGTCGAAAGCGCCAAGGATTTCTCGGAGCAACTGTCAGGCGCGCAGCGTGAAGCGAAAGCTTCGTTCGGCGACGAAGTGGTGCTGATCGAAAAATACCTGGTCAACCCGCGTCACGTTGAAATTCAGGTTTTTGCCGACAAGCACGGCAACACGGTTTATCTGTTCGAGCGCGATTGCTCTGTCCAGCGTCGCCACCAGAAAGTGATCGAGGAAGCGCCCGCCCCAGGCATGTCGGAAGCGACACGCAAGAAAATGGGCGAGGCGGCTGTGGCCGCTGCCAAGGCGATCGGTTACGTCGGCGCGGGCACGGTCGAATTCCTGCTCGATGCCAATGAAAATTTCTATTTCATGGAAATGAACACCCGCCTTCAGGTGGAACATCCGGTGACGGAATTTATCACCGGCCTCGATCTGGTCGAGCTGCAAATCCGCGCGGCAGAGGGCGAGAAGCTGCCCTTCACGCAAAAAGATTTGAAAATCGACGGCCATGCGATGGAAGTGCGGTTGTACGCCGAAGATCCGTCAAACAACTTCCTGCCGGGGGCAGGTCAGATCAAATATCTGCGTTTCCCCATGGAAAGCGATGTGGTGCGCGTCGATACCGGCGTGCGCGAGGCACCCTTCGGCAATGGCGACGTTATTTCCATCCACTACGACCCGATGATCGCCAAGATCATCGTCAAGGGCAAGGACCGCGCAGGCGCGATTGCGAACCTGAAACGCGCGCTCGATGAAACCTTCGTCACGGGCCCGAAAACCAACCTCGTCTTCCTGCGCCAGTTGCTGGAAAGCAACGATTTCAAGGCGGGCAAGGTCAGCACCTCCTTCATCAAAAACCACGAAGCCGAATTGTTGCCGCCGCCGAAGGCGCCTTCTGCGACCACGCTGTCGCTTGCGGTCCTGGGACTGCTGGCGGAGCGTGAAGCTTCGTATTCGCAAGATGCCTCATCACCGTGGAATGACCTGTCGGCTTGGCGCATCGGCGGTGTCGATGTCGAAAGCTTTGCCTTTACGCATGACGGCAAGGAAACGGTTATCACATCGACGGCGAAAGCAGCCGGTGAAGTGACGCTGACGGTTGACGGCAAGAAAGTCGAAGCCGCCTATGGTACGTTCGGCTATGACATGAGCTTCGATGCGAAAATCGGCGGGCAGCAGTATAACGCTGTGCTGCTGCGCGATGGGCGTCATCTGACGCTGATGTACAACGGTCACCATGAAGACCTGCATTACCTCGACCCGCTGGCCTTTGAAGCGGGCGACGAAGACGGCGCTGGCAAGCTGACCGCGCCCATGCCGGGCAAGGTTGTGGCCGTGCGCGTGCAGCTGGGCGATAACGTCAAGAAGGGCCAGCCGCTGATTATCGTCGAGGCGATGAAGATGGAACATACCATCACCGCGCCCTCCGACGGCATTGTGCAGGCCATCAACGCCAATGTCGGCGATCAGGTGGATGAAAAGCTGGAGTTGATCGCGTTCAAATGAGCAGCACCGTTACGGAACTGTTGAAAGAACTGAAACCCGGCGCGGAAGTGCTCGACTACGGCTGCTTTGGCTGGGGCGTGCATGCGCAGGCGCAGGCCATAGGCCGCGCCGATATCAAGCATAGTGGCGGCGACATCCTGAAACTTCCTTCCGTTCCCGCCGGCGCGACCTTTTACGATATCAAGCCCGAAGACGGCTCGATGCGCTGCGACAATGACAGGTTTGATCTTGTCGTTGCATCCCACGTGCTGGAACATAGCCAGCATCCGCTCACCGTATTTGGCGAACTGGCGCGTATCTGCAAACCGGGCGGGAAAATTTACATTGAATCGCCCTCCGACCGTTCCACGCGGCCCTTCAGCTCACCCGATGCCGAAGACCATTCCTGCCTGAATTTCTGGGATGACCCGACGCATATCAGGCCCATGACGCCGGGCGCGTTTTACCGTTTCGCCGTTTCCTACGGCTGCCGTCCGCTGGTGTGCGAGTATATCAAGCCGCCTTTCGCGCGCGTGTTGTATCCCTTCCGCCGGTTGATGGCGAAGCTGAAACGCGATGGCGATGCTCTGACGGGCGCGGTATGGGATGCGCATCACTGGTGCTGCCGCGCGGTAGTGCAGAAACCCGCGAATGTCACGGGCAAGCCCAATTACCATTATATTACGCTGAAGGGCATCAAGCCCGGCGCCGATAACGCGCTGAAGCTCTACCACGACCTGAACGGACGCTAGGTGGGCGCGCTTATCGCCAAATTCGAAAGCATGTTTCCCGCCTGGACGGGCGGGGTGCCTGCGGCGCTTCTGGGCCTGCTGACGCTGCTCGTCTTCATCTACCTGCTCCGCACCATCGTGCAGGCCTTCACAGGGCCACTGGGCAAGGAAGACGCCGCGCGCACGCGGCAGGTGGCGCTGGTCAACGGCTATACTGTCGATGATATCGAACGCGATATGCCGGCCTTCGACAAGGAAAACGGCTTCCACATGCGCCGCGCTGTTTGCGCGCGCTACGCGGTGCCGGGCACCATGACCTCCGCCGCCGAATGGACGCTGCTCTGCCGCCCGGGCGATGCCTCCACCCCCGGCTTTATCGACGACGGCTGGCAGCTGCAGGTAAACAGCGGCGAAGTCTCGCCCCAGCTGATCGAAGTCATCGGCGAAGTCGCGCATGACCTTGGCCGCGACGATGAATTTTTCGAGATGGAGGCCGCGAACGGCGTGCTCTATTTCTACTGGTTCGAGCATGGCGGCGCGGAAAAGCTTGGCCCCATCAACTTCCACATCCAACGCATACAGGCGCAGGCATGAGCATCACCTATCCCAAAAGTGTCCGCATCGTCGAAGTCGGCCCGCGCGATGGCTTGCAAAACGAAAAATCCGCCGTCTCCGTCGAAACGAAAACGGCCTTTATCAATATGCTGTCTGACAGCGGCTTGAAAAACATCGAGGCCGGCGCCTTCGTGTCGCCCAAATGGGTGCCGCAGATGGCGGATACCGACAAGGTTTTCGCGGCGATCGACAAAAAACCCGGCGTCAGCTATCCCGTGCTGGTGCCGAACGAAAAGGGCATGGAATCCGCTGTTGCGGTTGGCGTGACTGAAATCGCGGTCTTTGCCGCTGCATCGGAAAGCTTCAGCCAGAAAAACATCCATACCTCCATCGCCGGCAGCCTCGAGCGGTTCAAGCCGGTTATTGATGAAGCGAAGAAGCGCGGCATCAAGGTGCGCGGCTATGTCTCCTGCGTACTCGGCTGCCCCTATGAAGGCGTGATGCGGCCCGACGAAACGGTGAAGGTCGCCAAGGCGCTCTACGACATGGGCTGCTACGAAATATCGCTGGGCGACACCATCGGCACCGGCACGCCCGTCAAAACACGCGAATTGCTGCAGGCGGTCAAGAAAGTCGTGCCCGTCGAGGCGCTGGCTGTGCATTTCCACGACACCTACGGTCAGGCGCTGGCCAATATCCTCGTCGCGCTCGAGGAAGGCGTGTCGGTGATCGACAGCGCGGCGGGCGGCCTTGGCGGCTGTCCCTACGCGAAAGGCGCCACCGGCAACGTCGCCACCGAAGACGTCCTCTATATGCTCCACGGCATGGGGATCGAGACGGGCGTCGATCTTGATAAAGTCGCCGCCGCCGGAAGCTTTATTGCCGAAGCCGTTCAACGCCCCCTTGTTTCCAAGGTCGGGCAGGTCTTCAGGAATCGTCAGCCTTAAGTCAACCCATTGTTTTTAAATGGGATAATATAATTTTTCTTGACTTATTTGTCATAAGTTTTTATTGTCGCCTTGTTCTATTTATAAAGAGAAGAAGGCCGCACAGATCATGCCCTCGAACGCCAAAAGCCTGAGCGATATCAAAGATCAGCTCTACACGATTTTCAACGCTTCGGTTGACACCATGAACAACCAGTACAGCAGCGGAGAAGCGCGCGAGAAGAGCAGGGATCGCATCATGACGCTGTCGAAAGACATTTCCGCGCTCGAACACCAGATCGCCGTGCAGGATTTACTCAAGGCCGTGAAGGACGAAGGCGGCAGCATCGCCTTCGAGACCGGCACCGATGGCGCGACGAAAATCTCCGTCCTCAACCCCATCCGCCTGAAGGGAAGCGCCAATGGCCCGTGATTTAGCCACGTTGAAAGACAAGCTCTGGGAGACTTTCGAGGACGCTGTCGACAAGCATCCGCATTACGAAGATTCCAGGGGCTCCGCCGAGAACACACCCTTCAACCCCAAGACCGAGAATAAAAAGGCCATCGCCGAGCTGGCGCAGGCCATTCTGGCGGTCGAAAACCAGATCATGGTCAAGGAAATGATCGAGGAAGCGCGCAAGGACGGCGCGCAGATCACGCTCGAAATCAGCAGCGGCCTTGTCAAAGACGTGAAGCCAATGGCCTCCATCAAGCTCAAGCAACCGGGGGCGTCATGACCACCACATTGGAAGAAGTCAGAACCAAGCTCTACAAGGCCTTTGACGCCGCGCTTGCGCTCAAGGACACCAGTATGTCATCTGGCAACAATTGTGATCACGTCAATGCCAGGGCCAATGCCATACAGGCGGCGGCGCAGGCCGCGCAGGCCATTTCGGTCATTGAAAACCAGCTGCAGGTGAAAGAACTGCTGGAAGCGGCCAAGAATAGCGGCGCGCAGGTGGTGCTGGAAATCAGCCAGGGTCTCGTCAAGGACGTGAAGCCGATGGCCGCCATCAAATTGAAACAGCCGGGAACGCCATGAGCAAAACACTGGAAGAAATGCGCGAAGTGCTTGGCAAGGCTTTCGACAACGCCACGCTAAACTATAACAGCATTACCGACTATACCGGCAACTCGTCGGCCGAAAGGGTCAGCTTGCGCTCGGAAGCCCTGAAGGCCCTGGCGGCGAGAACAGATTCCGTCGCCACAATCGAGGCGCAGATTGC
>JBGGMV010000035.1:0-43212 GCA_041287865.1 Alphaproteobacteria bacterium
TGAGGTGCTTGGATAAGGAAGGCTTGGTGATGTCGAATCTTTTGGCAATCTCCCCCGCCGTCAGGCTGGTGGCCGAAAGGTACGCAAGAATCTTGCGCCGGACAGGCGAAGACAATGCCTCAAATATCTTTTCGGTGAACATCCCGCCAATCCCCTTGAACTATCCCCCGCAGCATGGGAAAATGTAGTTAGCTACTTAACTAAATATAGCATCTAACCCTCTGATTTTCAAGGGCCGACGATGATGCAGAGCCAAACAGCCAGCAAAAACAACGAGGTGGCGCGCGCGCCCGCCTTCCCGCCCAGCGTATTGCGGCGGCAGCTGGGCGACGGCTGGGACACGCTTATCCCCGCCATCCAGGAACGTTTCGAACGCGAACCGCAACCCGGTGAAACCATCGTCTATGAAGGCGTGATGCAGGAAATCCGCCGCTCGCGCATGGGCTGGCTTTTCGCCTGGCTGACCATGCCGGTCGGCAACCCGCTGACCCCTTTCGCGGGCCGCAACGTGCCGATGGAAGTGGCCTTAAGCAAAAGCCCGACGGGCGTGCAATGGAAACGTACCTATTTATACAACGGCAAGAAACCTTACGTCGTGACGTCGGAAAAACGCGAAAGCAAAACGGGCGAGATGCTGGAATGTGTCGGCGGCGGTTTCGGCATGAAATTGAAAGTCACGGCGGAGGAAGGCCAGCTGCATTTCCGCAGCTACCGGTATTTCTGGAGCTTCATGGGCAAGCGCATCCCCCTGCCCCACTGGCTGGCGCCGGGCGCCACGCATGTCATCCATACCGATAGGGGCGGCGGCGATTTCATGTTCACCATTTCGATGGTGCATGCGCAGCTGGGCGAGACTTTCTTCCAGCAGGGCATCTTCCGCCTTAAAACATAACCATTACAGTGCTTTCGGGGCCTTTGATTGACCTTTATCCATAACGCGCGTATGGTGACGGGCATATAACCGTTACGGAGTTATAGAAGAATGGCCAAGAAAGCCGCGCCCAAACAGACCGAGACGAACACCAAGATCATCGCCACGCTCGGCCCTGTCAGCAATACCTATGAGAGCATCCGCGCGCTGTATGAAGCGGGCGTCGATTGTTTCCGCCTCAACTTCAGCCACGGCAGCCACGAAGACCATGGCAAAAGCGTCGATATCATCCGCAAGATCGAAAAAGACACCGGCGCCACGATTTCAATCATGGCCGACCTGCAGGGCCCGAAGCTGCGCATTGGCGCCTTCAAGGATGAAACCATCGATATTAAAAAAGGTCAGGAAATACGTTTCGACCTCGACCCCGCTTTGGGCGATGCGAAGCGCGTCAGCTTCCCGCACCCCGAAATTCTCGCCGCCCTTGAACCCGGCGCACAGTTCTTGATGGACGACGGCAACGTCGGCATGCGCATCAAGGAAAAGGGCGAAGGATATGTCGTCGCCATCGTCGAATACGGCAAGACACTGGCCAGCAAGAAGGGCGTGAACGTGCCCGACCTCTCGCGCCATGTGGAGGCCATCACCGAAAAAGACCGAGCGGACCTCGCCTACGCGCTGTCGAAAGGCGTCGACTGGGTGGCGCTCAGCTTCGTGCAGGGACCGGAAGATATAAAACTCGGCAAGGCATTGATCGCGGGCCGCGCGAAAATCATCGCCAAAATAGAAAAGCCCGACGCCGCGAAGAATTTCGCCGCAATCCTGAAAGAAGCCGATGCGGCCATGGTGGCGCGCGGCGATCTGGGCGTTGAAATTCCGCTCTACAAAGTCCCCGGCGTGCAAAAACGCATGCTGATGGAGGGCCGCAAGGCCAAGAAACCCATTATCGTCGCAACCCAGATGCTGGATTCGATGCGCGAAACCCCGCGCCCCACGCGCGCGGAAGTGAGCGACGTGGCGCAGGCGGTGCTGGATGGCGCTTCCGCCGTGATGCTCTCGGGCGAAACATCGGTCGGCAAATTCCCCGTGCTCGCCGTCGAGATGATGGACAAAATCTGCAAGGAGATGGAAAGCGAAGACCTTTTCACCATCACGCGCGAAATGAAGGGCCACAAGCACAGCGCCGCCGCGGCCTTTGATGCCAGCGCGCGCCCGCCTGCAAACAACGACTTCGACACGGGCGAGCGGAAGAAAAAAACACCCGCCAAAAAGCCCGTTAAAAAGCAGCCCGGCAAGCGTCAGTAATCCACGCTAGTATTTTGATTCTACACATCTTTTCCTTTTGATTTGACATATTATTTTCAGCATGCTACACACGCTCAATAGCTGAATAATCATTTCAAAAAACAAAAACCAGAGGATGTGTACAAATGACCGATCTCAACAAAAAATTTGCCGAAGAAGCCAAGGCTCCCGAACTGATGGACGCCGACACCTATCACCAGACGCTGCGTACCCTGATGGCGCGCGGCAAAGGCTACGGCAAAACCGAAAACGTCGCGGGTTTCCTGCTGCCTGATCTCCACATCGTGACCGAGACCAAAACCGGCCTCACCGAAACCGACAAGATCGTGAAGGTCGAGAAGCTTTACGTCATCATGGATCTCGACCAGTATCCGCAGGAATTGCAGCGCGGCCTCGTCGTGAGGGACATCGGCAGCAACTGGGCCGGCAAGACGATCGGCGAGCGCGAGCTGGAAGACCCCGATTTCAAGGGCCCCGGCCTCTGGACCAACAAGCAGGGCGCCTTCGAATTCGACTACCTGAAAGCCAACCCGTCGCGTACCGACAGCGTTTACAAGCCGAACCCGGAAGCGTACCGCGTGACGCTGGAAACCAAAGAAACCATCGTCATGCCCGTGCAATGGGGCACGTTCAAGGTTGAAGCCGGCGGCACGCTGGCGATCCGCGAACGCGACATCGCGGCACTGGCCGAAGCATTGGACGCCATCAGCAACGGCAAGTCCTCGGTGGAAGACGCTCTCTATGCCAAGAACGACAAAGGCCAGACCGTCGCCAAGTTCGACGTCTACGGCATGGAGCCCAAATTCCTCGAAAACAACTACAACCCCGTCCAGCTGAAGGACAGCACCCGGGAAACGCAGGCTGCCTTCAAGCCCAAGCACCCGGGCGGCTGCAAAATCGGCCGCTTTGGCCATAAGGGAGTTTAAGTAGCTGATATAAAATAACATTTATGGAGTGCGGGGGCCGCTGAAGCCCCCGTATTTCATTTGACATAATATTCTAAATCCTTTATATTAAACGGCATTATGCAGACCTCGACCACAGACGATTTCAACGCCAAAGCCAAGCCTCCGCAAACGATGGACGCGGAGGACTACCGCATGCTGCTCGAAAAACTGCTCGCCACCGGTAAGGGCTACGGCAAAACGGAACGCGTTGTGGCCTATGAACTTTCCGACATCATCCTCGGCACCGAAAAAATGGTGAAGAAAAAACTGGTCGAGAGCGAAGAGCGCGTCGAGGTGGAAAAACTCTACCTTGTGATGGATATCAAGCAATGGCCCAACGCCTATGTGCGCAGGCTGGGCATGAGAGAAATCGGCAGCCTGTACATGGCGCGCATGGCGGGCGAACAGCAGATCAACGCGCATGACTTCAAGGCGCCCGGGCTCTGGACCTCCAAGAAAAAGGCTTTCGAAGGGGATTATACGGCGACGGACGAGCTCGACGAGAACGGCAACCACGCCTTTATCTACAAACCCAATCACGATGCCTTCCGCCTCTGCATGAAGGTAACGCATGACATGACGATCCCCGTCAAATGGGGCACTTACATGATCGGCAAAGGCGGCATGCTGGCCGTGCGCCAGGAGCATGTCGAAAGCCTAGCTGCCGCGCTCGAGGATATCCGCAGCGGCAAGACGACAGCCGAAAAGGCATTGTTCACGACGGACAGAGAGGGAAAACGTGTGACGGAATTCGATGTTTACGGCATGGATCCCGGCTTCCTCGAGAGCAATTACAAGCCCGTCAAGCTCGCTCCCGAAACCGAAGCGGTCTCGGAGCATTTCGCCGAACGCCAGCCGAAACTGACCATGCGCACGCTGCGCCTGAAAAGCAGCAGCGTTACCTCCGGCGTTAAATAGCTTTACTTGAAAAGATACGATCCATCCGGCTGCGTCACGATCAGCGCAGGCGTTTCCGCATCCGCTTCGATCTTGGCGCGGAGCTGCGAGATATGCCACTGCACCGCTTTTTCCTCGCCGCTCGGGTGCCCCGCCCAGCTATAGGGCTTCAGTTCGTCGATGGTGACAGGCACGCCCCGTTTTGTCAGGAAGATGCGCAGGAAATTGATCTCGCGGAATGATAAATCCACGCTGTGACCGTCGCGCTCGGCGCGCAGCTGCCCCGGGTAAACCGTCACGTCGTTGAAGGCGAAGCTTTCGACCGCGCGGCCCGGGTCGCGGAAGGCGGTGATCTGCTTGGCAAGATATTTGACGCGCGCGGTGATATCGGCGAAGTCGAAGGGCTTGGTGATATAGTCGTTGGCCCCCGCCCCCATGGCCTTCACCATGTCCGCCTCGCCGGTGCGCGAGGTGACGATGAGGATCGCAACCGCCTTGTCCGTCTTCCGTATCTCGGCGCAGACCTCGATGCCCGACATGTCGTCCATCAGGATATCAAGGCAGATGATGTCGGGCTTCTGCGCCGCATATTGCGCCAACCCTTCCCTGCCCCCGCCGGCGTTGCTGACGGCGAAGCCTTCCTTATCGAGAAGGGTATTCAGCATATTGCGGATTTTCGGATTGTCGTCGACGACGAGAACTTTCATGGCATCTCCCCTGCCCCTTCATCATCGCAAATGGGGACACGACTGGCAAGCCGTACTAAATCAGGGAGTTGGCGGCTTCTGGTTCTTGCGCAGCCACGAAACGGCATAGCCGCAAATGGGGACGATGTTCGATCCGTCCTTCTGCGCCGCTTCCACGATAAGCTGCATCAGCTTGCCGGCAGCGCCCGTGCCGCGCAGTTCATCGGGGGAGAAAACGTAATCGATGAACAGCGTCTTGCCCTCGCGCCGGTAATCGGCATAGGCGATATGGTCGCCTACCTTGTATTCAAAACGGTTTTCTTTCGCGTTGTCGGAAAAAATGCCTGTCATGCGGCCTCCTCGTTGAAACCTTTGAAATAGCTGTCAAGGCGCGCCAGCACCGCGCCCGCGTCGTCCATCTTGTTAACATCGCCGCGCATGGCTTCGTTCCCCGGCAATTCTTTCGTGTACCAGCCGATATGCTTGCGCGCCACCGGCACGCCGATGCGGCTACCGTAATGCGCGATCATCAGCTCGTAATGCTCCAGCAGCGCAGGGCCGATCACATCGGCTCCGGGTTCTCCCGGCATCTGGCCGGTGCGGAAATACTGCATGATGCGGCTGACGACCCAGGGGCGGCCGAAACTGCCGCGCCCGATCATCACGCCATCCGCGCCCGCCATATCCTTCGCGCGCTTCGCGTCTTCGGGGGTGAGGATATCTCCGTTAACGACGACAGGGATATTCACTGCGTCCTTTACCGCACGCACGGCAGACCAGTCGGCTGCGCCCTTGTAGAGCTGGCAGCGCGTGCGGCCGTGCACGGTAATCATTTTAATGCCGACTTCTTCGGCAATTTTGGCCAGTTTCGGCGCGTTAATGCTGGCATGATCCCAGCCGAGGCGCATCTTGACCGTCACGGGCACGTCGACGGCCTTGACCGTCGCCTCCATGATCTCGCCCGCCAGTTTTTCCTCGCGCATCAGGGCGGAGCCCGCCAGACGATTAACAACTTTTTTGACAGGGCAGCCGAAATTGATATCGATGAGCGCGGCGCCGCGGCCTGCGTTGATACGCGCGGCCTCCGCCATTACATCCGGCTCGCAGCCTGCCAGCTGCACCGCCATGGGGAATTCGCCGGCGTAACTATCGGACACGCGGCGGTTGACGCGGAAATCCTCCAGCATGCAGCGGCTGGCGATCATTTCGGAGAAAACGAGGCCTGCGCCGAATTTTTTGACCATGCGGCGCATCGGCACATCCGTCACGCCCGTCATGGGCGCAAGGAAGACCGGATCCTCAATGGGAATATTGCCGATGGAAAAAGCCATAGCCGCCTTTCAGGATAATTTAAGGCGGCCAGCCGTCTTACTTGACGACGTGGTAGCCCTTTGCCTTGTGCACGCCCACGCATTTGTCCGCCTTGGACTTCTGCATGTTATAGCCGATCGCGCCGCCCGCAAGCGAGCCCGACGTTTCGCCGCCACAGGTGACGATATCGCCCGTGCGGTTGTTTTTCAGCACAGTCACCGGCGTGGTGCAGCCCGCGAGCAGGAGCGCCACAAGCGAGGCGACGGCGATGCAATTGATTGCTTTCATTGGAGAAACCCCTTGTTTATGTTTCCGGCGATATAATGGCGCAGGCGGGCGGCAAATTCAAGATTAAAAAAACCTTTTAATATCATGGTTTTCAAAGAGAAATGGCCCGGCGCCACAGAGGGACCGCCGGGCCAAGTCGTACCACCCCGAGGGGCGGCATGGGGGCTGCGTACTGACACCGTCCCGACACACCGCGCGCTAACGCGGGGGAATGTACCCCGTGAAGGCTGCGCCGTAGCCGGGCGGGAAACGCGCCCGCCGCATGGGCTCAAGGCCCATGTTTATCTGTTATCGCGGAATACGGGCTGCTTCTTCCAGCTCCATGATTCCATTCGCATTCAGGTCGTAGATCCTGAGCACCGTCGAACTGCCGAAAGCCGCACGCGCCTCGAACTCGTCGAGCGAGCCGTTGTGGTTCGCATCCCAGAGCCCGAAATTGAACGTGCTTTCTGCGGGCGCGCGTCTCGACACGTTGCCGGAGGTGCTGCCGGTGGTCATCGTGGTGCTGGCAGGGCCGCTGCTGGCGGTGCCGCTGAAGCGGCCATTAATCGTGCCTGCGGTGGGGTCGCCCGCCGTGCCCAGCGACCTGTTGCTCATCGTGCCGACAGTTGAATCCGACATGCCGCCCACGGTGGAATTCGTCGGGCTGCCGACGGTTGAATCCGACATGGCTCCGATGGGCGCGTTCGACATCGCGCCGACGTTCGAATTTGTCGTCTCCGAACCTGTCTGCGCCTCTGCCGGCGAGAAGGCCAGCGCAAGCGCCACTGCCGTGCTCATCAAAAATAGGCGTTTCATTATTATTCTCCTAAAGGAGGGCCAATCGCTTTGTCTCCTCAATGACTAACGGGCGACGGGGGGTGAAGGTTCCCATTGAAAAATCACACTTTTTCGCGGGTGAGGATATAGCGGAAGGGGAAAGCGCGGCGCAGGCGCACTTCGTTCAGGGGAATACCGGCGCGGGCCAGCAGCCGTTCCCAGTCCTCCCGCGTGAAGCCGCGCGCAACGGAAAGCGGCGCATCGTGGCGGATCAGGCGGTTTTTGCTGAACAATTTCACGATGCAGCTGACGGCGAAATGCAGCAGCGGATGGCGGCGACGCTCGCAGATCATCCAGCCCTTGTGCGCCGTCGCCTCCAGCCAGCGCAGGAAAGGCACGACTTCTTTGTCATCGAGCGTATGGATGAAGTGCGAAGAAATAACGATGTCGATGGTATCATTCGCCCCGTAGGGAAAAGGATCTCCGGTGACATCAAGGGTTCGCTTGGTCCAGGGGCTGCGATCCGCGCCGATCAGCACCGGCGCGACACCCGCGCAGGCCATGTTGAACAGCAAATCGCCGCTGCTGTTGCCGGCATCCAGCACCGAGCGGATATCGCAGATCCGCAGGCTCTCGAGCCAGTCGAGCACCGGCTGGTGGATGTTCGTGAGGGTATTGAAGCGGTACAAAGCGTGCTGCGCCTGCTGGTATTCCTCGTAAGACACGCGTTCAAGTTCCATCAGAGGCCTGCCTGCAGCACGGGTCGTGACGCGGGCCCCGGCGCTGTCTGCCCAGGCGTCGCGCAGGCGCCAGATCCTCGCTGTGGCTGCATAAGGCATGGATGCTGCTTCATCAGGCATTTGTGACCCCCGTACAGAACAACAACCAGTGGCGTGGGATTCCGTTCCACTTAAGGAACAAAGATCGCAGGGGGGCATTGGTATGGAGTAGCGAGGTGTACCCATGCGAGCATCAGAAGAACAGACGATTCCCCTCTGGCAAGATGCCAGCCCCTTCCCCGTTTATGCCCCCCTGCGCGGCGATATCGTCGCCGATGTCTGCGTCGTGGGCGCGGGCATCGCGGGGTTGCTGACCGCCTATGTGCTGCAGCGTGAAGGTAAATCCGTCGCGGTGCTGGAGGCGCGCGATGTCGGCGCGGGCGAAACCGGCCGCACCACGGCTCATATCTCGTCCGTGCTTGACGAAGGCTTCGCCAAGCTCGAGGAATATTTCGGCGAGGACGGCGCGCGCCTTGCGGCCCAAAGCCATGCGCAGGCGATCGATTTCATCGAATACGTCGTTGCGGAAGAAAACATCGACTGCGATTTCGAGCGTCTCGACGGCTACCTCGTCGCGATGACGCCCGCGCAGGAGGAATCGCTGGAGGAAGAAGTCGAGCCTTCGCGTCGCGCGGGTCTGGTGACGATGGAAGCCCTGTCGCAGGTATTGCTGCCCCATATCAAGTCCACAGGCCCCGCGCTGCGCTACCGCGACCAGGCGACGTTTCATGCGGGAAAATTCATGGCAGGGCTGGCGAAGGCCTTCGTCGCGCGCGGCGGCAGGCTTTATGCCGGCACCCGCGCGGCGGAGATCAAGGGCGGCGACAGCGCGCTTGTCACGACCGATGCCGGCCATCACGTCATCGCCAGCCATATCGTCATGGCGACCGCCTCCCCCGTCAACGACCGCCTGCTCATCCACACCAAGCAGGCCGCTTACCGCACCTATGCCGTCGCCTTCGAAGTGCCCAAGAATGCCTATGAAAGCTTTCTGCTCTGGGATCTTGAAGAGAATTACCACTATGCGCGCATCGTACGCGGCAGCCTGCACGATTACCTGCTGATCGGCGGCGAAGACCACAAGACCGGCCAGGCCAACGACGCGGAGGAACGCTACAGCAGAATCGCCAGATGGGCGCACGAGCATTTCGCGCTGGTGGGCCAAGCCGCCTATAAATGGTCGGGACAGGTGATGGAGCCGGTCGACGGCCTCGCCTTTATCGGCCGCAATCCGGGCGACAAGAACATCTACGTGATCACGGGCGATTCAGGCAACGGCATCACCCATGCCGGCATCGCGGCCAAGCTGATCCGCGACCTGATCGACGGCAAGCACGGCCCTTACGAAAAACTTTACAACCCGGGCCGGATTTCGCTGCGCACCGCGCCCTCCTACGTGCAGGAAAACGCGGATTTCCCGATGCATATGGTCGCGGACTGGGCGGCGCCCGCCGAAGCCGCCAGCGTCGAGGAAATCGCCCCCGGCGAAGGCGCGATCATGCGCCACGGCATGTCGAAAATGGCCGTACACCGCGACGCGCAGGGCGTGCTGCATAAATGCTCGGCCGTCTGCCCGCACCTGGGCGGTATCGTGCAATGGAACAGCGGGGAGAAAAGCTGGGATTGCCCCTGCCACGGCTCGCGCTTCGACGCCGACGGCAATGTACTGAACGGCCCGTCGCTGAAACCGCTGGCGAAAATCGACGATGTGGCGATCGAGGACAGCACTCAACCCGCCGGCGTCACCGTCACGGCGCGGGGCTTTTAGGCGCGACAGGCGGCGCGGCGACCGGCGTTTCCGACGTGCGCGTATAGGTGACCTTGTGGTCCGCTACCACCCCGAAAACGTTATGCAGCGATGACAGCGTCGCATGGTGCGCGACGGTGATGACGATGCCGTGCTTCATGCGCTCCAGCAGGCGGGGGTAGAGGATCGTTTCCGACTTCACGTCCAGCGCGGCGGTGATTTCATCGACCACCAGCACCTTGACCTGATCGGCATGCAGGAAGATGCCGGCGAAGGACAGCTTGTTCTTCTGCCCGCCCGACATCGTATTTTTCCAGTATTCACCGCGCTTGGTCTGGTCGTTCATGTCGGGGATGAATTCGGCAAGGCCCGCATCGGTCAGCGCTTGAGCCACCTGCGCGTCGGTAAAGGCGTGTTCATCATCCGGCGCGCAGATGATGCCGCGCAGCGAACGGTCGGGGAAATATTCTTCCTGCGCGACAAAGCGCACCTCCGGCGGCACCGAGATTTCGCCGCTGCCGCCCAGCAGCCATGCGTTGCGCATCGCGGCCAAGCCCGCCGATTTACCACAGCCTGCCGGGCCGGAGATCATCATGCGGTCGCCGGGAGACAGCGTCAGGTCACCGTAATCGACCATGACTGTTTTATCGACGCCCAGCAGCACAAGGTTTTTAAAGACAACCTGCCCCGTGCCCGGCTCTTCGTAGAGCTGGATATTATGCGGGCTGACTTTCTTGATTTCTTCCGGCGGCTTCGCGGCCTTGCGGTTGAAAATTTTCGAGAGGAAATTTTTCACGGCGCGGCCCCCGCCGGTGGTTTTGGCCCCGCGGGAGCTTTGGGTTGCGGCGGCTTGATTGCGGGAACGGGTGCAGGCGGCGCGGGTTCAGAGGGTTTCTTCGCCGTAATATCCGCCTTGTTTTCCTCAAGGTCGCGCTGGAAATCCATCAGCTGGCTGACGTTGGCCTGCCAGCCCGCGATCTGGGTGTAGCCCTGCGGGAACCAGCTGATCGCCTGATAGAATTGTCCGTAGGCCTGACGCGTCAGTTCAAGGCTGCCCAGCGTCGCCGCCCCCGCGAAGAATTTCGGCGCGGAGAGCGCGATCGGCACGACGGAAGCCGTGCTCCAGTTGAGCGAGCCCACCATGCCCATGCGCCAGTTGAATTTGTAAAACTCGCGGCGTTTTTCGTCGAGCGTGTTGAATTCCTCGGTCAGCACTTTTTTCTCGACCGGTTCCAGCCCGCCCAGCGCGATCGGCTTGGCGTTGTCGCGCACGCGGGTCAGCGCGTGGCGGAATTTCGCTTCGGTATCCATCAGGCTGCGCCAGATCTTGCGCATAGATCCTCCCGCCCAGTGCGTCGCCGCATGGGCCACCACCGCGCAACCGACCGCCGCGCCCAGCATGACGGGCGCGATATGCCAGAGCATCACCGAAAATACCGCGACGCCAACCACCGAGCGCATGAAGCCGAGACCCAGCGAGAGCGTCGTGCCCGTCACGTTGCCGATGGTTTCCGCGATGCGCTGGTCGGGGTTCTGCGTGTATTTCTTGTTATGCTGCAGGCGGAGGTATGTTTTGCCGCTCAGCCATTTATCGTTGAATTGACGGGTGAGCCATCCGCGCCAGTTCTGGCTTAAGTTCAATTGCATGTATTCGCGGCCGTTGCCGGTCACTGACTGGCCGACAAGACCGCCGACCACGCCCGCGCCGCTCAGCGCGAAGGCCGCGGCGTTTTTCGCCACCAGCGCGTCCAGCGCTAGTTTAAAGCCGAAGCCCACGCCCGCCGTCAGCGCGATTTCCGCCACGGTCAGGCCGACAATGCCGGCCAGCATCCAGCGGGCCTTGGCCTTTTCGCTGGGCGCGACCCAGAATGCTTTCAGGAAATCGACTTGCTCGCGCCAGCCGTATTTGCGCTCGGGCTCTTCGCCGGGCACTGGCTTTTTCTGGCTGGCATCACTGGCTTTACTCATCCTGACCCTTGACCGTTGTCGTTGTTGACGGGCACACCCCCATTCAACCGCAGGCAGCGTAAGTTATGTCAAAATATCGGAGCCTTAAATTTTGAAGTGTTGAATACTAGCAAGCAGGGGTATAAATGCAATATGCGAAAGGGGATTTCATAAGATGCCAACTGCAGCCAAAACAACCCTCCCGCAGGGGACAGTCCACAAGATGCCGCCGGACCTGCGCAAGGCGCTGATGGCCGCGCCCGCCGCGCGCGAGACGTGGAACGACATTACGCCCCTCGCCCGCAACGAATGGATCTGCTGGGTCACGTCCGCCAAGAAGGACGAGACGCGCGACAAGCGCATCAAATGGGGAATTGAAAACCTGACCGCCGGAAAACGCCGCCCCTGCTGCTGGGCCGGCTGCCCGCATCGCTGAAGATCAGCAGGTATCTTCGCCGGGGAAAGTCACCCAGTACTGCAACAACTGTTTGAAACGCGCCATATCGACCGGCTTGCTGACGTATTCATCCATGCCGGCTTCAAGGCAGAGCTTGCGCGTTTCTTCCATCGCCTCGGCGGTCATGGCGATGACGGGCACGGGGAAGCGCCCGGATTTCTTTTCCTCGACGCGGATATCGCGCACCACTTCGTAACCGCTCAACCCCGGCATATGGCAGTCGAGCAGGATCAGGTCGTAACTGCCCTTGAGGAAGGCGTGATAGGCCTCCTGCCCGTTCATGGCGATATCGACCTGCTCGAACCCCATGCGCGGCAGCAGTTTTTGCATGAAGGCGACGTTGAGCAATTCATCCTCGGCCAGCAGCACCTTCATCGTCGCCGCGCGCTTGCGCAGCTCGGGCGGCAGGCGCGCGATAACGGATCCGCCCGCGTCACTGCCGTCTGTCACCGCTTCGTCGGTCTTGCGGAAGGGAATGATGACTTCGAAGGTGGAACCCTTGCCCAGCTCGCTCCGGACGTTGATCTTGCCGCCCATCATGTTGGTGATGTGCCGCGTGATGTTGAGGCCGAGGCCCGTGCCGCCGAAGCGGCGCGTGATGGAACTGTCGCTCTGGGTGTATTTCTCGAAAATATAATCAAGCTTGTCGGGCGGAATGCCGATGCCCGTGTCGGTGACGCGGATCGTGAAGGCCAGCACCTCGTCCCCCTGCTTCGACGTCGAGACGTCGAGCGTGATCGTGCCTTTTTCGGTGTATTTGACGGCATTGCCCAGCAGGTTGATGCAGATGCGCGACAGGCGCGTCGGGTCGCCCACCAGCGTCGGGAAAGGCGCGCCCGAAATATTCGCCTTGAAATCGAGCCCCTTCGCCGAATAGAGCGGCTTCATCGTTTCCAGCACCAGCCCCAGCGTACGCTCGAAATTGAACGGAACGTTCTCGAGCTCGAGGCAGCCGGCCTCGATCTTGGAAATGTCGAGCACGTCGTTGACGGTGACCAGCAGGCCGCGCGCCGCCTGGTTGGCGACGTCCAGCATCCGGCGGTGGCCGGGATCGACCGTGCGGTCTTCCATCAGCAGGCCCAGCATCCCCAGCAGGGAATTCAGCGGCGTGCGCAGTTCATGCGACATATTGGCGAGGAAATCAGATTTCGCCTGGCTGGCCTGCTCCGCCGCGCGTTTCGCCGCCTCCAGCGCCTTGATGCGGTCGTGTTCCTCGCGCAAAGGCGGCATCAGGTTGGTGCCCAGCCAGTATTCGACAAGGTTGCGGATGGCGACGCAGAGCGCCTCGAAATCCATCGGCTTCTTGATATATGAACTGGCGCCCAGTCCGTAGCACATCTCCACATCCTTGTCGTAGTCGGAGGTGGTGAGCACGATGATCGGTATCTGCGTCATCGTCTTGTCCTGCCGGATGACTTCCAGCGCCTTGCGCCCGCCCATGCCGGGCAGGTTCAGGTCGAGCAGGATAAGGCAGGGCGCGCTGTTGCCGGGATCGAGGAGGTAATTGATCGCGTCCTCCGCCGTCCATGCATGGCTGATTTCATTAGGAACACCGGTTTTGCGGAAGGCGCGTTTCGTGGCTTCGAGGTCAAGCTCGTTGTCCTCCACCACAAGGATGGGGTTTGATATCCGCGGCTTTGATCCTTGAGAACTGTCAACCATAACGGCTACCGGCCTTTAAGGGACTCAATGCGGGACACGTTTTTCTATTATACCGCATTGCCCATTCACTGCCGGTTAACAAACCCGCAGTGGCCGCGCCATTATCCAGAACTAGAAGCACATTCCCCCGCTTTTTTATTAAAAATCATTAGTATGTGTGCCCTGGTGAAAATGAAACTATCACAGCCCCCCACCCGTTGTCATGCCCTTAGAGCCTGTTCCCGTCACAATTAGAGATTGTATCGGGGTGGGATTTTGAACATCATATATGTCTGTTGAAATCCAAGCACGGGGATCGGATATGGCAGCGAACATGGCGTCGATACCCGCCGGCAAGCCGGTCGAAGCGCCGCTGCCGTACATCCTGATCGTCGATGACCGCAAGGAAAACCTGCTCGTCACCGAAAAGGTGCTGAAGAACCTGCCGGCCAGGATATTCACGGCTGAATCGGGCAACGAGGCGCTGTCGCTGATGCTGCGCAACAAGTTCGCGGTCGTCATCCTCGACGTGCAGATGCCTGGCATGGACGGGTTCGAGGTCGCGCAGCTGATGCAGGAAGAAGAAAGCATGCGCGGCACGCCCATCATCTTCGCCACCGCCATCAGCAAGGAAGACAAATACGCCAGCCGCGCGGGCGAAATCGGCGCGGTCGATTACATCTTCAAGCCCATCAACCCCGAGATCCTGCGCAGCAAGGTCAGCGTCTACCTCGACCTATATGTGCAGCGCGAGCAGATCCTCGACCTCAACGCCGACCTGCAGCAGTCGAACGAGGAGCTGGAGCGCTTCGCCTATATCTGCGCGCATGACCTGAAAACGCCGCTTCGCGCCATTTACAACCTCTCGCAATGGCTGGAGGACGACAGCGGCGACCTGCTGCCGGCGCAAAGCAAGAAATACATCAGCGACATCCACAAGCGCGTGCGCCGCATGGAAAAACTGCTCGACGACACGCTCGCCTATGCCCGCTGCAGCAGCAAGGAGCAAAGCGGCAGCTCGGAAATGGTGGAGGGAAAGAAACTGGCGGAAGACGTGGCGACGCTCGCCTCCCCGCCGCAGGGCTTCACGCTGGTGGTCGGCCCGGGTTTCGACAATCTGCGCGTGCGCCGCCTGCCGCTGCAGCAGATCCTCTACAACCTCGTCAACAACGCGATCAAGCACCATAACCGCCCCGCCTCCGGCCGCGTCGAGATGGATGTCGAAGAAAAGAAAGACCATTACGTCTTTACCGTCAAGGACGACGGCCCCGGCATTCCGCCGCAGTTCCACGACAAGGTTTTCGAGATGTTCCAGACGCTCCGCCCGCGCGACCAGGTGGAAGGCAGCGGCATGGGACTCGCCATCGTGAAGAAGGTGCTGATGACCTTCGGCGGAAAAATTTCAGTGGAGTCCGACACGGACAAGGGCGCCACATTCACCTTTACATGGCCCAAGCAAGACGGCCCCACTAAATAAAAGAGGAAACCCGCATGACAGCGCAGGCAGCATCGCAAAGCCTTAAAGCACGCAAAAGGAATGAAGACCTGCCGCTGCTGGCCGGGCTTTTCCTCGTCGTCCTGTTTTTCCTGGGCAGCGGCTATGTCACCTACTCCCGCATCCAGGTGATGCGCGAGGACGCAAACTGGGTCACGCATACCTACGAAGTCATCCTCGCCGCTGACACAGTGATATCGCTGCTGAAAGACGCGGAAACGGGCGAGCGCGGGTACCTGCTGACCGGCAAGGAAGAATATCTCGAGCCCTATAACAACGCGGCGCCCGCCATTGCGGCCCAGATGGCCAGGCTCAAGGAACTGACCGTCGACAATCCCGCGCAGCAGGAACGCCTTGCGGTCATAGAGCCTATTATAAACGCCCGGCTGGAACGGCTCGGAAAAACCATCGCGACCCGCCGCGAGGGCGGGATGGAGCCGGCGGTTGAAATGGTCATCACGGGCAAGGGCAAGCAGATCATGGATAGCCTGCGCGCTGCCTTCGCCGAAGTGCGCCAGTCGGAAAAAGACCTGCGCGAAAAACGCATCGAGGAGACCGAAGCATCGTTCAAGACCACCATCGGCGCAAGCGTGATCACCAGCGGGCTCGGCATCTCGCTGGCCACCATCATCACCCTGATGCTGCAGCGCGCCGCGGCGCAGCGCCGGCGCGAGGAATGGTTCCAGGCGGGACAGGCGGGGCTTGCGACCGCCCTGCTGGGCGACCTCAACCTCGCGCAGCTCGGCGCCAACGCGCTGAAATTTCTCGCCGAATACCTCGACGCCCACGCGGGCGTTTTCTTCGCGCGCGACGAAAGCCAGTTCCGCCGCACGGCAACCTATGGCTTTACCGCCGACGACAAGGCAGGCGAAATCATCAACAAGAACGACAACCTGCTGGGACAGGCGATCAAGGACGCGCGCAGCTTCGTGGTGCAGGACGTGCCGGACGGCTACCTGCGCATCGGCTCCGGCCTTGGCGAGACCAAGCCCCGCCATCTCGTCATCTCCCCCGCTTATGCGGACGGCGCGACGCATGCGGTCTTCGAGCTGGGCTTCGTCCACAAGCTGAACGACCAGACGCTGAAATTCCTCGAACATGTGTCGAAAGCCATCGGCATCGCCGTGCAGTCGGCCAATTACCGCACGCACCTGCAAAAGCTGCTGGAGGAAACGCAGACGCAGGCGGAAGAGTTGCAGACGCAGAGCGAGGAGCTGCGCGTCAACAACGAGGAGCTGGAGGAGCAAAGCCGCGCGCTGAAGGAATCGCAGACGCGCCTCGAACAGCAGCAGGAAGAACTGCAGGTCTCGAACGAGGAACTGGAAGAAAAAACCAAGGCGCTGGAAGACCACAACGCCCGCATCATGCAGCAGTCCGCCGAGCTGGAGGAAAGCCGGCGCTCGATCCAGGAAAAGGCGCGGGAGCTTGAGCTTTCCGGCAAGTACAAGTCCGAATTCCTCGCCAACATGTCGCACGAGCTGCGCACGCCGCTGAACTCGCTGCTCATCCTCGCCAAGAACCTCGCCTCGAACGAGGACGGCAACCTGACGGCGGAACAGGTGGAGGAAAGCAATATCATCTATAACGGCGGACTCGACCTGCTGAACCTCATCAACGATATTCTCGACCTTTCAAAGGTCGAGGCGGGCAAGCTCAGCATCATCACCGACGATATCGCGCCCCGCGACATCGCGCGCAAGATGGAACAGCAGTTCGCCCCCGTCGCCACCGAAACGGGCCTTGCCTTCAATATCCAGATCGCGGCCGATATTCCCGCCACCATGCATACCGACGCGCAGCGCGTGGAGCAGATCCTGAAAAACCTGCTTTCCAACGCCTTCAAGTTCACCGAGCACGGCGCTGTCACGCTTGATATTGCGCGACCCGACGCGACGCAGCTGAAGCGCACGACTCTGGTCGCATCGAACGCCATCGCCTTTTCGGTGACAGACACCGGCATCGGCATCGAGGATGGCAAGCTCAACAGCATCTTCGAGGCCTTCCAGCAGGAAGACGGCTCGACCGACCGGCATTACGGAGGCACTGGCCTTGGCCTGACCATCGCGCGCAAGTTCGCGCATATGCTGGGCGGCGAAATTCATGTCGCCAGCAAAAAGGGCAAGGGCAGCACCTTCACGCTGGTCCTCCCCGAAAAATCCGTGGTGCAGGCGGCGGAAAAAACGTCGGCAGAGACAATGGCGCCCGCGAAAAAATTCGATCCCGTGCGCACGGAGATCAAGCCGATGCCCAAGGCGCCGGTCAGGGAATTCATCGCCGACGACCGTGATTCCATCGGCAAGAAGGACAAGACGCTGCTGATCATCGAGGACGACCGCGATTTCGCCCATATCCTGATGAAGACGGCGCAAAAGCGCGGGTTCAAATGCCTTGTCGCCGGCGACGGCAAGACAGGCATCCTGCTGGCGACCGAGCAGCCGGTCAGCGCCGTGATCCTCGACCTGCGCCTGCCCGACATCGACGGGCTCAACGTGCTCGACCAGCTCAAGCACGACCTGCGCACGCGCCATATCCCCGTGCATATCATCACCGGCATGACGGACGCCGCGTCTATCCAGCCGCTGCGCAAGGGCGCCATCGGCTGCCTGACCAAGCCCGTGACCTCGGAAGCCATCGAGGACGCGCTCGGCCGGGTCGACGACCTGCTGCAGAACAACGTCAAGAAAGTGCTGGTGGTGGAAGACGACCGCAAGAGCCAGATCGCGATCCAGAGCCTGCTGAAGAAAAAAGACCTCGAGATCGAATGCATCGGCATGGGCAATACCGCGATTCAGAAATTGCAGGACGGCAATTTCGACTGCGTCATCCTCGACCTCACCCTGCCCGACATGACAGGCTTTGAATGGCTGAAGAAAGTGTCGGAGCTGAACACCAACCCGCCCCCCGTCATCATCTACACCGCCAAGGAGCTGACCGAGGAGGAAAACCGCAAGCTGAACCAGTACACCGGCAGCATCGTCATCAAGGGAGCGCATTCGTCCGAACGCCTGCTCGACGAAGTGACGCTCTTCCTGCACAGCGTTGAATCGACGCTGTCGAAAGACCAGCAGGCCATTATCCGCATGCAGCACAACCCGGATAAAGTCCTGCGCGACCGCACCATCCTGCTGGTCGACGACGACCTGCGCAACACCTTCGCGCTGTCGAAAATGCTGAAGAAGCACGGCATGAACGTCATCATCGCCGATAACGGCCAGATGGCGCTCGACAAGCTGTCGACCGAAAAAGGCGTCGAGCTGGTGATCATGGACATCATGATGCCCGTCATGGACGGCTACGAAGCGATGCGCGCCATCCGCGCCGACAAGAAGCAGAAAGGCCTGCCAATCATCGCGCTCACCGCGCGCGCGATGCCGGAAGAACAGGAAAAATGCATGGCGGCCGGCGCGAACGATTACCTGATGAAGCCCGTCGACCTCGAGCGCCTGCTGACCCTCATGCGCGTCTGGCTCTTCAAGCAGGAAAAAACCGCGTGACGCAGCCGCCGGACAAGGATCGTCTGGAGATCGAACTGCTGCTGGACGGCATCCGGCGGCGCTACGGCTACGATTTTTCCAACTATTCGCATGCCTCGCTCATGCGCCGCCTTGACTATATGCGCGATCAGGCAAAGGTCACGCGCTATACCGAACTGCTCGACCGCGTTTTCCACGACGAGGTTTTCTTCGACAAACTGTTAAAACATATGTCGATCACCGTCACCGAGATGTTCCGCGACCCGCTGTTTTACCAGGCTGTGCGCGAGCAGATCGTGCCGCTGCTGAAAACCTTCCCCTTCGTGAAAATCTGGCACGCCGGCTGCGCCACGGGCGAAGAAATATATTCCATGGCCATCCTGCTGCACGAGGAAAAATTCCTCGACCGCGTGCGCATCTATGCGACCGACTTCAATAAATACGCACTCGACGCCGCGCAGAACGGCGTCTATGCACTGGAAACCATGAAGCAGAACGCCGCCAACTACAAGGCCGCGGGCGGCAAGAACGAGCTTTCCGATTATTACAGCGCCGGTTACGATCTCGCCAAAATCCACGACTTTTTAAAAGAAAAAGTCACCTTCTCCTACCACAACCTCGTCACCGACGGCGTGTTCGGCGAGATGAACATGGTCTGCTGCCGCAACGTGCTGATCTATTTCGACAAGACGTTGCAGGATCGCGCGCTCAATCTTTTTGCCGACAGCCTGCGGCACGGCGGCTTCCTCTGCCTTGGCAGCAAGGAAAGCCTCGGCTTTTCCTCCGTCGCCAAGCTGTTCGAGCCCCTCGACGCGAAACAGCGCATCTTCAAGAAAACCGGCGAGAACAGGAAGAATGTTTGACGCCCTGGTCATCGGCGCCTCGGCGGGGGGCATGAAGGCGCTGAAAACCGTGCTCTCGGGCCTGCCGCGCGATTTCCCGCTCGCCGTCGCCATCGTCCAGCACATGGCCAGCCATTCGGATTCCTACATGGCGGAATATCTGGCCGCCTGCTGCCCGCTGCCGGTCAAGGAAGCGGACGACAAGGAAGATTTCAGGAAAGGCGCCGTCTATCTGGCGCCGGCCGGCTACCACCTCCTGATCGAACCGGATCGCATCTTAAGCCTTTCCGTCGATCCGCCGGTGAACTTTTCCTGCCCGTCCATCGATGTGCTGTTCGACAGCGCCGCCGGGGTTTACGGCAGCAGGCTGATCGGCGTGGTGCTGACCGGCGCCAGCGCCGACGGCAGCGCAGGGCTGAAACGGATCAAGGAACGCGGCGGCACCGCGATCGTGCAGGACCCGGCCGGCGCCGAAGTCTCCTTCATGCCGCAATCCGCCATCACCGCCGCAGCGCCCGAACACATCGCCGCGCTCGACGACATCGCGCCGCTGCTTTTGAAGCTCTGCCGGCAGGCTTTGTGAACAGAATCATCCCCGGCAGTCCTGTGTATGCAGAGCGCTGAAGAAAAAATTTTTATACAGATGGACAACAAAAACCGTCAAAACCGTTAAATTTCCAATTTGTCTCAAATTGACGACATTCGGGAATATGCCTGAATTTATTGCATATTCGGATTTTTCCCGCGCAATTCTTACCAAAAGATTAACGGAACACTTAAACGAATTGTAAACGGAATCGACTACTCTTGAATTGTAGGCACTGGGAACATCTTGTTTTACTAGACCTGCAGAAACAGGGCAACATACATACAGGAGTAATCATCAGATGCGCACAAAGTTGTTAATCGCAGCACTCGCCGTCGCCATCACTGGTCTTGCAAATGCACCCGCTGCATTTTCAGCAACGCAGTCGGTCACGGCAAACATCCGTTTTGATACGCCGCTCAGCCTGACCAAAACCGCCGACATCGACTTCGGCTCGGTGACTGCCGGTAGCGCAAGCACCTACAGGATTGCAACCACAGGCTCCGTCAGCACCGTCTCGGGCACAGGCGCATACCTGACCGGCACGACGCAGGCAGCCAGCATCACCATCGCGGGTTCCGCAACACAAACGCTTAACATCTCCGTGGGCGGCTATACGGCCCAGGGCGGTGTGACGCCTTCCAACGCCCGCTGCGCCTATAACGGCGGCGGCGAACAGGCCTGCACCTACGCAGCAGCCGCGGCTCCCGCCGCTGGTAAAGTGCTGCTGGTCGGCGCCGATGTCGCAGCCGACGGCACACAGGTTGCCGGCGCAACCGCTACGCCCACCTTCACCGTGACGGTGGTGTACAACTAAAAGGCAGCCTACCGCTTAACCGCTAATACGGAGGGCACAATGCGCGCTATGAGCCGCACATTGATGGTGGCAGTCTGCGCGGGCTTGCTGACGATGACAGCAGCGCCCGGCAGCTCCACCGCCTTCCAGCCGGCGGTGCAGGTCAACGCCCACATCACCTTCGTCCAGCCCTCGACGGCGACCAAGCTGTCGGATGTATCCATGGGCCACCTGCGCGGACAGGGCTACGACCAGATCTCGCTTGGAACCGACGGGATCTTGCGCGCCTCGGGCCGGGCCGGCGAGGTGCAGGGGCAAGGGCAGCCCAGCGTCATTAAAATCAGCAACACGCGCGACTCGGTGATCAATTTCGTGTCCAGCAACTACCGCGGCGGCGACGGCATCGGCGCCATGCGGGCGCAATGTTCGCTGCAGGCGGGCGGGAAAAACTGCATGGACGCCCCCGTCGGTGGCGGCGCCCGCACCCTTTACATCGGCATGGATATGACGGTCACCGATGGTGTAGGATTGCATACGGGGGCCAGCCTGAAACAGCCCTCCTTCGATATGTCGATTGTCTACCAGTAACGGTAAACCCATGCGCGGCTTTTCACTGCCATTTGCGCGATTCAAGACCGGCCTTGCGGCGGCGGCCGCGGGGATGATCGTTTCGGCCTCCGTGCAGGCCCATGCGGTCGAATGCATCAATACCACCTGCACGCTGGCGAGCAGCGCGGCCATCGCCTTCCAGCCCACGATCACCATCACCAAGAACGCCGATATCGATTTCGGCACTGTGCTCAAAGGAAACTGCATTTATTCCATCGACACCTCTGGCACCGTCACCGGCAGCCCGCCGGTAAACTGCAGCACCCTTTCCGGTTCGCCCCATGCGGCAAACCTGACGGTCAAGGGGTCGGCGTCGATGCAGGTGACGATTTCGGTCGGCGGCTATACGGCCGACAGCACCGTCACGCCCTCCGCCGCGCGGGGCAAATACAACAATGGCACAGAACAGGCCTTTCCGCTCAACAACGTCGCGGCGCCTACTTCCGCCGGCAAGACGCTGCTGATCGGCGCCTCGGTCACGACGGCAGGTACGGAAACTAACGGGGCCAGCTATGCGCCCAGCTTCACAATTACGGTGCTGTACCCATGACAACCAAAACCGGAAAAACCCTTGTCGCCGTGACCTTTATGGCGTTCCTGCTGGCCTGCACGGCGGCGCAGGCGGCAAGAATCCAGCTTGTGGAAGCGCAGCAGCTAGCCCTCGGCACCATGGAAATCCCCAGCAGCGGTTCGAACACACGGATCGTCAGCGCGGCGGGCGCGGGTTCTGGCACCGGCACATATATATCGGGCACGGTGCAGGAAGGCCACTTTGATGTCTATTGCACACAACAATGCGGCGTCGGCCAGCTCACGAGCGTGACGCTCAGCATCATCAGCGCGGGCATCGGCAGCTGCACCGGCATGACCAGCATCGGCACCTTCACGGGCAGCTTCACGGATAAAAACGGCACAACCAGCGCCGTTACCTTCCCCGCCACCATCCCGCGCGCCAGTATCGGCACCACGGCCGGCACCAGCCGCCTGAACGTCGGGGCGACAGGCACCTACCCCAGCACGGTCGCGGAAACCTCCGGCTGCGCGCCGACCTTCAGCGTGCAGATTACGGTCACCCCTTGAAAAAGCAATTATGGAATGGGACGCCCGCTTTTAATAGCGCCACGCGCCCTATATAATATATGATAACCACCTGTAATGAATCCCGACGCAACAAGAGACAACAGATGACCCGTTTAGCCGCCCTCGCCCTCGCCTGCCTGCTGTTCATTCCCGGTGCCGCCTTTGCCAAGAATGCCGAAATCATGCTGCTGCCCACGCGCGTCGTGATGGAAAAGAACGACCGCCAGGGCACGATCGTCATCAAGAACACCGGCGACGCCACCGGCAACTTCACGATCGAGCTGGTCGACATGAAAATGCTGGAAAACGGCAACGTCGTTCCCTATGAAACCGGCGAGGAAGCGCAATTCTCCGCCACCAAGCTCATCCATATCGCGCCCAAGAGCATGACGCTCAAGGCTGGCGAGACGCAGAACGTCCGCCTGCTGCTGCGCAAGCCCGAAACGCTGGAACCGGGCGAATACCGCACCCACCTGCGCGTGCGCCTTGTCGACGAAAACGCCGATGCGCCTTCTCCCGGCGCGAATGCGGGCATCCAGGTGAAGGCCAACCTCGTCATCGTCATCCCGATCATCGTGCGCCAGGGCGCGACGTCGCTCGCCATGAATATCGAGAGCCCGCGCCTGACCCGTGACAACAGGGGCAACGCCTCGGTCGAAATGTACCTGCTGCGCGAAGGCAATCGCTCCTCGATGGGCGACATCACCGTCACCTGCGGCCAGCAGGTGGTGAAGACCTTCATGGGCATCGCGGTATACCGCCCGACCACCCGCCGCTTCGTCTCCGTCCCGCTCGACGAGACGCCCAAGGGCCTCGACCCCTCTTCCTGCAACCTCGGCATTTCGTATGTCGCGCAGCAGAAAGAAGGCGGCGGCAAGCTCGCTGAAACGCAGCTGCGTAAATAATTAATCGTTGATGATCATCCGGCCCCAGGGGCCTTTCGGCGGTGTTCCGGCTTCGCCTGCCTTCGGCTCGACCGCCGGCATCTGTTCCGGTTCCGTCGCCGGCTGCTGTTCCTGCTGCACAGCAGGCACGGGCACGGCCTGCATGCTGGGCGGCATGACTTCATCCATCGGCACGGCGCCGTCATACCTGACGACCACCAGCGACGGCCTGCTGCCTGTCTCCTCCTTCGCGGGCGGCGACTGCATCAGCGCCTCGACCAGACCCGTTGTGCCGACGGGGGCAATATCCGCCGCCGTCGTGGGCGGCAGCGCCGCGCTGTCGCCCGCCACCAGCGGGATATCCTTGACGAAGAAGTCCGAAGTCGTAACGGCAAGCTCCGGCAGGCTGTCCTGGCGCATGCCCGAACCCGCAAGGCTCTCGGACGAAATGCGCAGCTTGTAGTTGCCGGGCATGATGCCCTCGATCAGGTAATAGCCGTCGAAGACCGCGCGGGTCGAGCGTATCGCCTGCCCCTCCGCGTCGACCAGCTCGACCACCAGCCCCTGCGGGCTCATGCCTTCGGGCGCCTGCACTGTGCCGTCGACCTGGCTGGCCTCGAAAACGGGGAAGTCGATCGCGGCCACCTTGCCTGCGCGCGGCACGACGGTATAGGCGTCGACGCCGGTCGACCAGAGCGGGCTCGCCTCCTGGTTTGCGGGGTCGATGGAAATCTTGACCGGCTGGTTGACCGGCAGCTGCGAGGCGATGACCGAGCCTTTCTTGCCGAGCTTCAGCGTCTGGGTGCCGACCTTGACGTTCGTGCCCTCCGGCGGGCCTTCGCCCGGGTCGCGCCGCTGGTTATAGTTCTTGTCGGTATAGGGATAGACGGCGACCGTGCCGTTTTCCGCCATCGAGCGGGAGGAGAAGAACCATTTTTTCGATTCCGGTATGCGCCCGAACGAGGTGTTGAAGGTCAGGCCCGCGAAAAATTCCCCGTCGTCGTCCGCGCGGCCGGTGAGCGACAGCTTGAACCGCCCCATGTCGAAGGTCGCGGTATTGGAAAGGTCTTTCTGCTTCGTGCCCTGCAGCTCGGCATTGAATTCGAGCAGGTTGGTGAAGGTGGGCGTGAAGGGCGTCTGCACGGAAAGCCTGAGGTGGCGCGGCTCGCGCTCGGGCTTCAGGTCGTAATCGATCTGCGCGCCCAGCAGGTTGTCTTTCCAGTAGCCGCGGCCGAAGAAATTGCCCGTCATCTGGTCGAGGCCGAGGTTGTCATGGTCGTAGTTGATCGTATTGGTCAGGTTGAGCGTGTCGAAAACGGTGCCCGACAACTGGTTCGTCCAGATCTGCTCGCTCCGGCCGCTTTCGAAATCGCGGTCGTCGTAGCTGAGCGAGGCGCTGACCCGCCCGAACTGCCGGTCGGCGCGCAACAGCGTCTGGCGCTTGATCGCGCTGGCAAGCGTCGCATCCTCCTCGCTCAGGAACTCGCTCGCCACGCGCTGCCGCGCCGAGAGCACGGTATCCAGTATCATGGTCGAGGCCGCGGCCCGCAGGCTGTACGAGCTGTCGGAAACGTCATAGGCGCCGTCCACCGAGGCCAGCACGCTGTTGAACAGCGAGGTGCGCAGGCCCGTGGTGGCATAGGTGTGGTCGCCGTCGAGCAGGGGTACTTGCGCCGCGCCCGCCGTCAGCGTCAGGGTGCGCGTCAGGCCGTATTCCAGCTCGCCCACCGCCGAAAAACCGGTGGGCGGCGTTTCGGGGCTGATGCGGAAGACGCTTTCGTTCTTGCGCCCGGCCGACAGGTTATAGTTCACATCCCCCTTGTCCAGCAGCGAGGCTTCGGCGTTGTAGGTCTTGGTGATTTCCTCCACCTGCCCCTGCGGGCCGTAGAACACCAGCCTGAACTGGTTGTTGCCGAACAGGATCGGCACGTTGCGGAAGGCATAGCGGCCGTCGGTGCCCACCGTCTGCGAGTCGATCAGCGCGTCGTTCCGGTAAAGCTCGACATCCCAGCCCGGCTGGCTGTCGCCGGTGAAGTTGGTGACGTCGAAGTTGTCGGGGCGGTCGAGCTCGCGGTTCGTGACGGTAAAGCCGCTGCCCAGCGTCGGCGTCGCCACCTGCGACAGGGCGACTGAATCGATATCGCCGAAGCGGAAGGACGAGGCATGCAGCGGCCCCAGCAGTTTCCGTTCGTAATCGTCGCGGCCGAAGCTGATGCGCATGTCGCTGAGCACGTCGTCGGTGAGGTCGCCCGCCGCGTAGAGCCGCGAGGTCAGGAACCCGAAATCGCCCACCGAGTACAGCGAATAGGCGTTCTGCCAGTTGTTGCTGCTGCTGTCGTAGTTCGTGTTGAAGGTCAGGTCCGTCACCGGCCAGCCCGCCGCCTCGTAAGGCACATCGACGCGTTTCAGCTTTTCCGGCCCCGCCGGTTTCTTGCCGCCCTGCTCCAGCCCCTGGCGGCGCCTTTCGCGTTCCAGCTTTTCCTGGAACGGCAGGCGTTCGCGCGGCGTGATATCGAGCGTCATCAGCCTGAAATCCGCCTTGAGCCCCAGCGGCCACCATGCCTGCAGCAGCGCCGCGTCGACATAGACGTCGCCGTTATGCGCAAAGACCTGCCCGGGCTGGAGCTTGTATTCCTTGCCCTTGATCTCGGCCGTCGCGGGCGAGGCCATGAACTTGTTCTGCTGGCGGATAAACCAGCCCGTGGCCGTCGATGTCGCCGGATCGGCCTTGATGGCGAAATCGAGCACCCCGCCCAGCTGCTGCACCGGCAGGTAAACCTTGTCGCCGCGCCTGACGCCCTCGACCACATCCTCCATCTCGATGCCGTCGACGATCAGCTGGAGGATCAGGTCTTCGCCCTCTCCGGCGGCTTGTTCGGGGGCGGCGGGATCTGTGATGACGGGTGTATTCTCCGCAGGCGGCGGCTGCGCGCTTGGCTGCGGCATGACTTCGGCATGGGCGAGCGACGCAAGCAGCAGCAACGTCATGCATAAGCAGACGTTCAAGAATTGCCGCTGGAAAGCTGTCAGAAACTGGCTAACCATTCACGATTTGTCTATTGAAATTAACCCCTAAGAGCGTTTAGTTCATGTATCCCCTAAGGCAAAGATAGCATGGGTTCTGCCCGACTGCGCAAATAATCTACAATATATATATAGCCAGGCTTTCCCATATGCCTTGGCGCCCTGGCCCCGCTCCATCGCGCTGAACGCCAAGCGGGAATGACAGATGGCGGTTCCTTTCATTTGAGCATAATACGGCACGACCGACGCCGCCGGTTTTCTACGGTAAATAAACATGGAAAGTTAGAGGACGTTTTGCGCGAGCTTCGCGGCGCCGCGCTTGAAGGAAGCGTATTTGCCGGTGGCCGGCCCGCGATTGAAATCGTCGGTCAGCTTGTTATTGAATTGGTACTTGGCGGGAAGCGCGATGCCCCTGTTGCCCGTGATAACCGGCACAGGATCACGCGCGGTTTTTTCAAGCAGGCCCTGCATGATCGTAAAGCCCAGGATCATGTCCAGCGTATTGCCCAGCGCCATCATCAAGGCACTCGCCAAAGCTGTCAGCATTTGTCCCAGGCTCATCGCTTTTCACTCAGCATCAGGTAAACATGGCGGCCGAGGGGCATATCCCCTTCATTCCACATGTAAATTTTAGTTGTTAACCGAAGTTTCTAATAAAGCACCAACGTTTGCAAGGCACTTTAAGTTATTTTCTTATGAAAATCAAGCCCCGAGAGATTTTTTCAAAATCTGCTGCTTGATCGCCTTGATATGCGTGGCGATGGCGACGGTGCGGTTGCGGGCCGATCTCAGGAATGAATTCTTCATGCCCGCAATGTTGACCATCATCTTGGCCTGGCTGATCGTGCCATCGGCCTCCTTGCGACGCTCCTTGGTATAGCCTTTCGTGTCATCTTCCGCGATCCGGCGGGCGATGGAGCAGCCGTCCTTGATGCCGAGGTTCATGCCGCCCTGCACGCCGGCGGGCGGATAGGCATGTGCCGCGTCGCCGGCCAGGAAGATATTGCCCTTCTGGTAGGTTTTGACGTGGCGCACACTGACCGCGAATGCATTGTTGAAATGCAGCTTGTCGACGGTGTACTTGGCGTTAACGCAGGCCATCGCATCCTGTGTGCTGGCCACGGCGCGATACCGGTCGCCGCCCAGCGGCACGACGACGGCGAAGGAGCCGCCCTTGCCAAGGAAATACTGGATTTCGTCCTTGGGGTACGGCCAGTCCTTGCTGTCGAATTCGGCCGCGCTCCATTTATCGGGATAGACGTGTTCCTTGCTCTTGACGCCCATCTGCTCGCGCACCTTGCTGTTGACGCCGTCCGCGCCGATGACGGCGTTGAAGGTGTCGGTGAGGCGCTTGCCGTCCCGTTCCATGACGGCCTCGATCGTGCCGTCTTTTTTCTTTGTCAGGCTGATCAGCTTGGTCTTGTACTGGACGTTGCCGCCAAGGTCTTCCAGCCTTTTTTGCATGACGGCTTCGGTGCGGCTCTGCGGCAGGCAGAGCAGGAAATTGTATTTATGGGGCAGGTCGTTGAAATCAAGCTTCAGGCCCTTGCATTCTTCGCCAAGGATGCGCGCGTGCTTGACCTTGATGCCCGCGGGAATGAGTTCCGCCGTCACGCCCGAGGCTTCCAGCAGTTCAAGCGAGCGTACGCTGACGCCGGTGGCGCGGCTGGTGGGGGCGATGCCGTCCTTGGCGTCGATAACCTGCGGCACAATCCCGCGCCGCGCGAGTTCGAACGCAGACGTCAGGCCGGTGGGGCCGGCGCCGACAATTAAAACCTTTTTCGGGTTCTTCGCCGAGGGCATGGTCAAAGACCTTTCATCAGAGGGTGATGAGCCATTGTACTTTGGCGTGGGCTGATTTCAAGGCGGGAATAATTCCCAATTTAATCAAGGGGCGCTGGGCGGCGCAGGGGCTGGTTTCCAGGGAACGGGGCCGTTTTGCACCCAGCCGTCGTTCAGCGCCGCCGGTGCGTTTTTCTGCGCATCGATGCCCCAGTAATTGCTGCCGTTGCCCTTCGCATTGCTCCAGGCCATGAAATAAACCGCCTTGGGCATATGCGTGCGGATATTCTGCACCGCCTTGTGCAGGTCATGGGGCGGGTTGGTTTTCGAATTGTATTCGGCGGATTGCAGCCCGAATTCGGTGAGCGCAAAAGGCTTGCCCGTTTTCAGCAGCGCGTCATAGCCCTTGGCCTTGCCGCCGCGCGCGTAATTGTAAGCGTCATAGCCGACGACATCGACATACTGCGATCCCGGATAGTAAGCGAGCGGCTTGCTGCTGCCGGCGGAATAAACCCACAACAGGTTATGCAGCCCCTTGGTATTGGTGAGGTAGTCGAAGGTCTGCGTCCAGAGCTTGGGGAAATCGCGCTGTGCGCCCCACCAGAACCAGTTGCCGTCCATTTCCATCATGGGCCGGAACAGCACGGTAACGCCGGAATCCTGCAGTTGCTGCAGCCCCTCCGCGACTTTGTCCAGATCAGCCATATAAGACTTGTAGGCGGCCGTGCCCGGCGTGATGACATCGGCGAAATGCACGACCGATTTATCCATCGGCCCGCCGCGCGTCCAGGGGTTGGGCATATGGACGTCGATCTCCACCAGCGCGCCCTGCTTCCAGTGCTCGATCATGCTGGCATTGACGCTGTCGGTTTTGATGCCGGGGCCGTTGCTGAAATCGAGGTAATTCGCGCCCACAATCCCCACGCGCTGGCCGGTCAGTTTTTCGATGCGCTCGAGCTCCACCGCGTCGACCGAGCCGTACCCCGTCCATTGGCCCGAGATCAGCCTGTGATCGGGCTTGGCCGGAAGGCCGCTCAGGTAATTGAAAACATCGCGCGTCTGGGCCGAGGCATGGCTGTCGGCGGGAGCCGGAGCGAGATAGATATCCGTGGCTGTCACCTGCGGCGCGGCAGGCCGGAACACGTTCGTCGCGATCCCGACGCCATTGATCGCTGCGGCGGCGAAACTCAACGAGAGCGCTGCCTTTCGTAACATGCGGCCCGCTTTTCCCTTGAGCAACTCGACCTCCCTAAGGCGCCAGCTTGCGGGCGACCGTCACCAGCTTCGTGGCGGCGGTTTCCAGGCTCTTCGCGGTTTTGGGATTGCTGAGTTTTCCAGCTTCGTTGAAGGCGGTGGTGATCCCGCCCACGGCGACGACATCGGGCAGCACCATGACCTGCAGGTTGTCCAGCAGGTCGTGAAGTTTTTCAAGGCCGCGCAAACCGCCCAGCGCGCCGGGAGATGCCGACATGATAACCGCGATCTTGCCCTTGAAGGGTTCCAGCGGCGGATCGTGCTCTTTGTCCTTGCGCGTGAGCCAGTCGACTGTGTTCTTGAGCACGGCGCTATAGCTGCCATTGTAATCGGGCGAGGCGATCAGGAACCCGTCGTGTTCAGCGAAAAGTTTCTGCAGCTTCTTCACGTTCTCGGGCAGGCCCTGCGCCGCCTCGAGGTTGCCGTCGTACAGCGGCAGCGGGTAATCGGCAAGGTCAATCACCGTCACCTCGGCGCCCGCGCCATGCGCGGCCTCTGCGGCCTCTTTCAGCAGCTTCTTGTTCCATGAGTCCTTGCGGGTGCTGCCCGCAAAGGCGAGGATCTTTGGTGTCTTTGACATAGGCGAATGATACCCCAGATTTCCAAAATCACCAAGGCCAAGCCGGCTTTCAAAGGAATATCAAGCCGCTCCGGCCCTTGTGATTGCAGGCGAAATTATCTTACGTGCCGGGATGGCGCTTGGGCAGGAAGCTCTTGCGCACGGGCGCCACTTCATAGCTTTTGCCGGGCACGAAACCCTTGCCGCCGGTGATGATCGGGCCGTCGCCCAGCGTCTTGAGGTCTTCGATCAGCGCGTCGGCCTCGGGGCCGTTGAACTGCGACTTGCCCTTGATGCTCAGCGTGAATTCGCGCTTGAAGTAGCTGACCTTCTCCTCGTTCGCCAGCGAATTTTTCGTGAGCGAGAGCAGGTTGTGCATTTGCTGCTTTTTGTCTTCGTCGGGGAAAGGCGTCTTGTCGAGGTTGGCTTCCGCCCAGTTCACGAATTTGGTGAATTCCTCGAACTGGTTGTGGTCGATTTCGGCGTCATGCTTGGCGAGGATATCCATGAGCGGCTGAACTTCCGCCGGCGTCGTGCCGCGCGCAACCGCTTCGGCAAATTCTTTCTTGAGGAAGATGCGTACCTGATAGGGCTGTTCGCTCATGTTTTTTTTTGCCTGTAATTTTTTTCAAAAAATAATCGCCAGGGAGGGATTCGAACCCTCGATAGGCTTACACCTATACTAGTTTTCGAGACTAGCATGGCAAATTATCCTATTGAGTTATAACGATCTTTTTCTGTCCGTATCAAAGTGTGTAAGAAAGTGTGTAAGAAATCAAGCCCTTTTTACCCGCGTTCAATTCAATGTTCGGGTTTGAACCGTTCCGGCAGGATCCGAAGCGACTAATTGAACAGGGAATCAAAGGGGTCGGAGTAAATTGATTTTGAATTGCATGAACAATGGCCCACGACAGAACGGTTCGCGAGGTCAGCAGTAGCGCAATTTCCCGCCTTAAAAGAATTGCTAGATGAGCATATCAAGTCTTAGCGTGGCTCAATTCTGAGCTCATATTTTTTTTTCGGACGTTATCAACTGAGAGCCTTCTTTAACATCTGCAGCACTGCAAAGGCGGTATAGGGCTTTTTGAGGAAATGGCACACGCCCGCTTCGGTTGCTTTCGCAACACTGCCATTCGCATCGAGCCCGCTGGCCGCGATGATTTTGACGCTGGGATTGATTTTCTTCAGGGCCTGTATTGTGGCTCCGCCGTCCATGATCGGCATCATCATGTCCGTCAGCACGACAGCGATGTCATTGCGGTGCTGTGCGTAGACGGCAACAGCCTCGGCCCCATTGGTGGAGGTCATAACCTTGTAGCCAAATGCCTGCAGCGTTTGGCTGGTGATAGCAAGGATGGACGCTTCATCGTCGACAATCAGGATAGTCTCGCCGTTGCCGCGGGGCGCTTCCTGTTCTGCCACTGCCGCGCCGGACACGCCGCTCTTTCCTCCCGCTGCAGGCAAATAGACTTTGAAAGTCGTGCCTTTGCCTGTTTCGCTATAAACGTTTACAAAACCGCCGTGGCTTTTTGCAATCGCCATCACCGTCGCCAGGCCGAGGCCGGTGCCATGGCCGAAGCTTTTGGTCGTAAAGAAAGGTTCGAAAATCTTGTCGATGATTTCAAGCGGAATGCCCGAACCAGTATCCGTGACGCTGAATAGCACATAGCGGCCCTCCTTTGACTGTTTGTTCATCGCCACATATTGCTCATCGATATCTACGTTATGCGCTGTAATGGTGAGCAGTCCCCCATTCGGCATGGCATCGCGCGCATTAACGCAGAGGTTTAGCAGTATCTGGTGTACCTGGGTGGGGTCGGCGCTGAGCGTCCAGACTTCGGTGTCGGCGGATGACCGCAGGCTTACGTCCTTGGGCAGGGTGTCTTTCAGCATCGCGTCAAGGTCGGCGAGCAGATGGCGCGGATGCACCTCGACGAACTGACCTTCAATGCCGCGCGCGAATGACAGCACCTGCTGCACCACGTCGGCGCCGCGCTTCGAAGCGACATCGATGGTCGCCAGCACTTCGAGTGCTTTTACGTCATTAATCATCGTCTTCAGCAGGCCGATGGACAGCACGATGGGCGCGAGAATGTTGTTGAGGTCGTGCGCGATGCCACCTGCAAGCCGGCCGATGCTCTCCATGCGCTGCGCGCGCAGGAACTGCCCCTCGATACGGCGTTTTTCGGTGATGTCTCGCATGATGACCGTATAAAGCTTGTGCGCGCCGCTGCCCGTTTGGGAAATGGAGGCTTCGATCGGGAACTCCTGCCCACTTGCATGCAGGCCGACGATTTCGCCCAGTCTTCCCATCATGCGGTGGGTAACATTGGTTTCACCGAAACGCTTGATATGGGCGGCATGGCCGCCGCGGAAGCGTCCGGGGATAAGGATTTCCAGCTTCTTGCCCATGATATCGGCGGCCTTATAGCCGAACATCACTTCGGCCGTCGTGTTGAAGACTGTTATTTTTTCGTCGGTGTCGATGGTGATGATGCCGTCCATGGCGGATGAAATGATGCCCGCGAAATGCATTTCGCTGTCGCGCAGCGCCTCGAGCGAGGACTTGATCTGGTCTTTCAGGAAGAACGAGCCGCTGAAATTCCGCGGCATCAACGGCATGAAAGCCGTCACGTCCTCGGCGCGGTGGATGATGCATTCCACCTTGCCGGCCGCATCCAGCACGGGCGTGTTGCTCGGGCTCCAGTAACGTTCCTCAAACGCGCCGTTGCCGCCGGGTATCGGGATGTCGTATTTCTGCAAGGTCATCGCGTCGGTTTTGCGGCTTTCCAGCGCGCGCTCCAGCGACGCACGCAGGTTTCGCGTGCCAGTCGCGGCGGGGTCGTTGGGGTTGTCGGGAAAAACGTCGAAAATATTCCGCCCCTTGATGTCGTCAATTTTTGTATTGGTGGCGTCGAGGTAAGCCTGGCTCGCGTCGAGGATGCTCAGGTCCGGCGCCAGGATCAGGTAAAGATCCGGTGACGACTGCAATATGCGTTCATAATCCAACATGGTAAGCCCTTTTAAATATAACAGCAGAACATACCGAAAGATGTTAAGAGGGCAAGCCCCTCTTTAAACCATTAGAAAGAAAGGTAAAGAACCCTCGTTCAAAAACTGGGCGCAGCGGCTGCATACCTGTGTATTCGGTATGGTTTTGGGCTAGCGCTGATACTTCGGTATGGATTTGGGCTAGCGCTGATACTATTGTTAAATTTAACCGGGAAAAGAAGCCATGGGCCAGACCAATATCCTTGTCATCGACGACAACCCCGAGCTCCGGCAGATGATAACCCTCTGCCTTGAGCAGAACGGCTATGCCGTTTTCTGCGCCAGCAGCGGCACCGAGGCGCTGCACATCCTGCGCGCCAAGAAAGTAGACACCGTGCTGCTCGACATCGGCTTGCCCGATGTCGACGGGCTGACGCTTATATCAGGCATCCGCGAATTGTCCGAGGCTCCGGTCGTCGTCATCAGCGGAAAAAAATCCACCACCGACAAGGTCGTCGGGCTTGAAATGGGCGCGGACGATTATCTTGCCAAGCCCTTCGCCTTCGAGGAACTGAACGCGCGCGTCAAGGCAAACGTGCGCCGTCACAAGAACCGCAACGCCCCCGCGCAGCACGCACCCGAGAAGATTACGGTGGGCGGCATCACGATCGACGAAGCGCAGTTTCAGGCCTTCACGGCCGACGGCAAGAGCTGCAACCTCACCACCATGGAATTCCAGCTGCTGCGGGCCCTTGCCGGCAGCGCGAACCGCGTGATGACCCGCGCGCAGATACTTGACGCCTTCCGCGCCGAAAACCCCAACATCAACGATCGCGCCATCGACATACAGGTGTCGCGCATCCGCAAGAAAATCGGCGACGACCCGCGCGAGCCCCGCATGATCAAGACCGTGCGCGGCATCGGCTATATGCTGGTGTCGGAATAACCCCCTTTACTGCACGATCTTGGACAGCAGGTCCAGGTTACCGTAGCGGTAAAGCGTGTCGGGCGTCTTGACCGCGCCGTCGACCGCCATGCCGCCCAGGAAAGAAAAGCCATGGCATACGCTGACCGTCGCAAGGCTCAGGGTATCCACGCCCAGCGCGAAGGTTTTGTGCACGCCCAGCGAACTGGCCGAGAGCGCGCAGGCACCCAGCATGCCGAAAGCCTCCGCCTGCTTGCCCTGGACGATCCTGCAGCCGATGCCGTCAAATTTATAGCGCGCAAAGGATGCGAGCAGCTTTTTGTGCGCAGGGTCGACCTCCGCGAAAACGCCGCGGCACATGCTCTTGAGTTCGGCGAGGAACCAGCAGCCATTAGGCCGCAGTTCGTCGGTAAAGCCGTGGACCTTCAGCACCAGCAGGGCCCGTTGCTGCGGCGAAAGCGCCCGGATGCGGGCCGTGAAACTGTCGAAACTTCCCCTGTGGAACAGCGTATCGTATGACACAGGGCAGATAATGCAGAACTTGCGCCCGTCGATGGCCATCGCTTCCAGTTCGGCCATTACTTTGCCCAGAATTTGCATATCGGCGCCCAGGCCTTGCGGCGCAACGCTATCGGGTTCGCAGATATAAGTTGTAATCGCCCCTTTCTGCACTTCCCAGAGGGGTACGAAACTGCATGCAAAATCGGTCGCAGGCGGGGCCGGCGCTTCGGCGGGGCATGCTGCCTGCGCGGAATGGGTCGCTTTCGCCTTGTCGAATATTTCTGCCAGTTCGGCCTCGGTTTTGCCGGCGATGTCCGCGGCGCGTGTTTCGCAAAGCTGGCGGCGCACGTCGATGGCCTGCAGCGCGGCGCCGATGGACGACAGCTGCTGGCGTATGTGACGCGAGATCTGCGCGGCCCTGGCGCTCCCCTCCTCCACGCCCGCCTTGCCGAAGACAATGATATAAGCGTCATCGCGCAGGCGCATGTAAACGTCATTCGGCCCCAGCGAAGACGACAGCGCTTCTTCAGTCACATTCTGCACCAGCGATTTCACTATTTCCCAGCGCGGGCCCATCCGGTCTTTCATTTCGCTGAAACCAAGCAGCTGCAGGCGGCCGGAGGTAATCATGTCCTCCCTCTTGCACAGTTCGGCGCAAAGTCTTTCCAGTTTGGCGATTTTTTCCGGCGAGCAAGGCTTGTTAATGCAGACCTTTTCCACCAGCACCGTCGGGCGCGGCGGGGGCGGCGGCGTGAAAAGCTGTTTGACCGAGGTGAAAAAACCGCTACCCATGGCTTAAGCCCCCGGCGCGCTCAGGTTCTTGATCAGATCGAGGATTTCCGCGGGACGGAAAGGCTTGGCCAGCGTGTAATTCGCGCCCAGTTCCTTTGCGATATCGAGGAAGCTGGTATTGCGCGTATGGCCGCCGCCCGACATCGCCACGATCTTGATGTCCTGGTTCTCGCGCCTGATTTCGGCGATGGTCTCCAGGCCTTCCTTGTCGGGCATAAGCAGGTCGGTAACGATGACATCGGGGTTTTCCTGATGCAGCATCTTCATCGCCATGAAACCGTTGCAGGCTTCGCAGGTTTCGAAATTCATCCGCTGAAAAAGCTTGCACAGCGTCACGCGGGTGAGCGTGTCATCCTCGACCACGAGGATCTTCAGAGGCTTTACGGCAGCGGTATTTACATGTTCTTGCATGGGTTTCTCCTTATTGAAGCCTTGTTGTGAAAAAATATTGCACTTCTGAAAAACTTCGTTCTATCTCGTCCAGCATCACTTCCTTATTGCAGTCGCCGGAGCCGACTTCGGCTACCAGGCAGGCTTTGGCGAGCGCGCCAGCGCCGATCTGGCCGGCGGAGCCTTTCAGCTTGTGCGCGGCCTTGCGCCAGTCGTCGTTCGTCGCTTCCTGCCTGACATGGCGGCGCAGGACTTCAAGCGTATCGACGCCGGCGGATACGAACATATCAGCCATGCTGCGCTCTTCTTCACGGTCGCCGCCGGTAAAGAGGTCGAGGTATTCGGTATCGACAATAATGGCCGGGCTATGCGTCTTCTTTGCCTGCGTTTCCTCAGGTGCAGCCGCCGGCTGGTCTTCCTGCTGCTTGGGCAGCCATTTCAGCAGCGCGGTCGCCAGTGCCTGCGGGTTGATAGGCTTGCTGATATAATCGTCCATGCCCGCCTGCAGGCAGTTTTCGCGATCGCCGGACATGGCATGCGCGGTCAGCGCGATGATGGGCTTATGCCCCACATGCGCCAGGCGTTCTTGCTCGCGGATGCGGCGCGTAGCCTCCAGCCCGTCCATCACCGGCATCTGGCAATCCATCAGTATAAGGTCGAAATTGTTTTCGGAGGCAAGGCGCACCGCGTCATCGCCGTTCTCCGCGACAACCAGCCCCTTGAAACCCATTTTTTCAAGCAGCCTGACCGCGAAGAGCCTGTTGACGGGATGGTCGTCCACCACCAGTATGCGCGCCGCCGGGCGCATGGGCGCGACCTCCACGCTGCCGCTGGTCATCGACTGGCGCTGCTTGACGGCCTTGGGCGATGCGGGCTTGAGGCGCAGCGTCACCGTGACAACGGTGCCCCTGCCCTCTTCGCTTGCGAGCGTCACAGTGCCCTGCATTTTTTCCGCCAGCATCTTGCAGATAACCAGACCCAGACCGCTGCCGCCGAATTTGCGGGTGATGGAAGCATCGCCTTGCGAAAACTTGTTGAACAGACGTTGCTGCATGTCTGAGGGGATGCCGATGCCCGTGTCGTCGACACATATCGTGAACAGCGAGTCGCCCTGCAGCCCGGGCTCGGATACCACGCTCAGGTTCACGGCGCCGTTTTCAGTAAATTTCAACGCGTTGCCCACCAGGTTCGTAACGATCTGCCCGATCCGCGTAACGTCGCCAATGACACAGCTGGGCGCAAGCTCGCAATAGGAGTAGTTGATAACCAATCCTTTGCGCGATGCGAGCGGCGAGAGCAGGTTAACGATGCTCTGCAGGCTTTCCTTCAGGTTGAACGGAACTTCGTCAAGCGTCAGCTGCCCCGCCTCCATCTTGGAAAAGTCCAGGATGTCGTTGAGCAACAGCAGCAGCGTCTCGCCGGAATTGACGATCGAGTTAACCAGCTCCTTCTGCTCGGGGTACATGTGCCCCTCCGCCAACAGGCGCGAGAGGCCGAGGATGCCGTTCATGGGCGTGCGCAGGTCATGGCTCATGTTGGCCAGGAACTCGCTTTTGGCCGCGTTCGCTTTTTCGGCGGCGGCGCGCGCCTCCAGCAGGTCGACGCGCCAGCGGCGCAGGCCCATCAGCGTGAAGCCCCAGATAACCGGCAGCACGGCTGCGGCTGCGACGTTAAAGTACAGCGTATAGTGGTGCAGGAAGGCATAGGCCTGTTCGGGGAAAACGTCTTCGAAGGCGATTGCGCTATAGAAGAAAGCCGTCAATGCCAGCGAAATCTGCATCATGCGCAGCGGGAACGTCAGCTTCTCGTTGTCGCCCTTGAAAAAGCCCCGGCTGCGGCGGAAAAGCTTCAGGCAGAGGCAGATGGAAATAATCGTGCCGGTGACGATGGCGACGCCGAAGGCCAGGTAATCGTCCTTCACTTCCTCCGGCTTGAAGGGGGCGAGGCAATAGTCGCCTTCCGGCGCGAAAACAGTGGCCCGCATGCCGACATAATGCATCCCACAGATCGCCGCGCCCATCACAAGCGCGGCGGCGACCGTCAGCGCGTGCTTGCGCTTGCCGTCGTTCAGGCGCTGCAGCGAGAAGAAGATCCACAAGGCCGCACCCGAAGCGGCAACAGCGATCAGCGCGGAGACAAAAAAGATTGCGGGCACATACCGCGCCTGGACGAAGGGCATCTCCATCGCTGCCATGCCCGTATAATGCATCCCGCAAATCGCCGTGCCCAGCAGCAGCGCGCCCGTCACCAGTTTCCGGGCCGTCAACCGGCGGCTCGCGCAAACCTTGAAGAAGCCGAAAGCGATGCCGACAGCGATGGCCATGGACAATGCCGTCAGCAGCGGGTCGTGCGACAGGCGCATATCCATCTGGTGGGCCAGCATGCCGATATAGTGCATCGACCAGATCGCGCTGCCGAAGGCAATCGCACCGGCGGCCAGCGTCACGGCCCGCGCACGCGGCGCCTCGGCGTGCTTGTATTCGGAGGCCAACTGCAGGCCCGTGTAAGAACCGAACGACGCGACGATATAGGAAAGAATCACAAGCGAAGGGACATAACTGCCCGTCATCACGTAATCGGGAATGTTATAAATGAAGAAACTGTCCAGCATGGCTTTTCTCCCCCTACCTGTTACCAGTATCGCTCCCGGATGTTTCTGGCCGATGCAGGGGGTGTTTCTGCCATGTATCAATGTGCCTTTCGGCTCAAGCCGTTAAGTATAAGAATTTAAATGCTTTAAGGGGATTGGCACACCTTGTTGAGTTGTCAGTACGCTGTGGATTGCCTGCAATATCCGGGCGACTTCGTATCAGATCGTCCCGGTTCCGTGCTATTCGGAACTGGCTACGGCCTTCAGACTGCGCTTGATCACACACAGCAGAAATTTTCTGCGCCCGTAGTGGAGCAGACGCTGCCCCCCCCCAAAGGGGCCGCCGCCAGCTGGTTTTCGACGCTAAAAGTGTGTAAGTGCTATCCCGCTGAATTATTAGGCCAAAATGCACGCACTAGTTTTTGGAACTAGCGCCACCAAAAGTCCCTGAAAAATAACGCTGAAAATACAATAAGAAATGGCGGACAGGGAGGGATTCGAACCCTCGATAGGCTTACACCTATACTAGTTTTCGAGACTAGCGCCTTCAACCGCTCGGCCACCTGTCCTTCAAGACAGCGCGCACTGTATCAGGTTCGGCAGATTCTCGAAAGTGGAACTTTGGTCGAAAATGACGCGATTTTGGAATAAAGTTGTGAGGTGTTTTGAATTAAATCAATACCTTAACTTATTCTCTTGCTGAGGATTATGAAACTGTTCTAGGCTCGGGACATCGATAACAACAGTGGGGCTATTTGAAAATCATGCTGCAAGGCATACGCAAGGCATACGACAATTTCCAGCAGACCATCGCAGAGGGCAACTATCGCGCCCGTCCCACCAACATCATTTCCGTCCTGCTTGGCCGTGATAAGGGCAATATGCCAGAGACGGCCGAAGTCGCCATGGGCGCGACGATGCTCGATACCGGGCGCTCGTTCGGCACGCGCCTGCTCTGGGCCTCCGCCGTCGCGCTGCTGTCGATGACGGCCATGGCCTGGGCGGCGCTGGGCCTTGCGGTCGTGGGCACCAGCCTTTTCGTGGCGGAATATATTCAATCGCGCCGCGCGCGCGAAGACGTGATTACCGAAGTGAACTTCGCCGGCCAGCGCGTCGAGGGCAAGCGCAAGGATCTCTGCCGCCTGCATCAGGCGCAGGTGCGCGTGATGAACCTCGGCAATTCGTTCCAGCCGGCCTCGACTGAATCAACCTCCGACACCATTCACCGCATCATCGACAACGTGGGCGAAGTCGCCAAGCGCGTAAAGGTGCTGGACGGCGGCAAATACGGCGCCGGCACGGCATCCTACGAATTCTCCGAGCCGGAGCTGAAACTGGTGAACGACGATGTGCTGCTGCACAAGGATTGCAGGCCCGCCGCTGCCGCATCGCCTGCGCCCGTCGCCAACATGAACCTGAAAAAGGCCTGGGATGCCAAGCTCTACAGCAACGACGAAGTGGCTGACCGCTTCCTCGCGCTTGAAGAGTCGCTGCCTCCCGACGTCATGGAAAAGGTCGAAGCAAAACGCGCGGCCAAGGCCCAGCCCCTCAAGCCCGCGGCATAAGAACGGCAATATCGAGAAATCCTTGGAATTGCTTGCAAAAGCCGTAAGGCCGCGCAGCGCCGTACGCCTTGTGGTATAATGAATCTTGCGTGCAGGGCAAGTCCGGGGCGGCTGTAGTGAGTATTTTTTCGCGCATTTTCAACGTTATTGGGCGGCCGAACGGCCAGCCCGCGCAACCGTCAGCGCCCGCGCTCGATGATTACAACCGTCCCATCCTCGACACCGTTCCCGTGCCGTCGGGCGCATGGTCGCTGATCGTCGACGAAAACGGCGATCAGGTGGTGACGCGCCAGCCGCGCGCAACCGACATGCTGGCGCGGCCCGCAGTTCAATATATTTACGGCGGCACACAACCCGAATTTAAAATGGAGCAATCCACCAACCCTCTCCACAACGTGCAGGGCGTGATCGATTACGAATGCCGCGCGCAGCGGAACAAGGAATATCTCGATAAGGCCGTTTTCCTGCTCTCGCAGACCGACGACGGGCGCAGGCTGCTCGACGTCGCGCGCCACAACAAATTCACGATCCTCTTCGACCCTTCGCGCGTGGCAGAGGAAGGCGCGGTCGGCCTCTGCGATTTCGCGGGCAAAGTAGTCCCGCTGGCCGAGGGCCGTTCCCCCGCCGAAGTCGCGCTGACGCTAAAGCACGAATTGCAGCACATGGAAGACATGTCGAAGGGCGTGACCTATCACGGAAACCACACGCCGCAAACCGCGCGCATGTCCGACCGCGCGCTCGAGGGCAACGCCCGCGTGTCTGAGGCGATTGCGGCGGCGGAAATGCTGCTGGGATCGCCGCAGGGGCCCGCGCAGCAATTCCGCACCCCCGCGCTCTGCCGCAATTTCTGGCACAAGAACCAGCCGATGGCGGAGGAAGCGCAGGCCGCCTTGCCGCTCGCCAAAAAAGGCGACTGGAACAGTTTCGCCGCCAAAGTATTCCCCGCCTATTTCCGGCAGGCCGCGACGCTGGAAATCTATGACGTGAAATACGCCGAATACGCCAAAAGCGTGACGCCCGAAATCGCGCCCAATCAGATGAACACGGAAAAAGGACGCCAGGCAAAGGCCGTTGCCGAGCGCCTTTTCTCCCAAAGCCGCAGCGCGGATGACATCGCGGGCGCCATCACGGTGCGCGGCAGCCTGAAATACCTCAACCCCGCCGTGCTGCTGTCGGAAGCGGGGCAGGCAGTAAGCGAGAAGGCGCTGCTGATCCTGTCACAGGTGAAGGCGCAATTGCTGAAAATTGTGCCCGAGGCGACGACGGCCGCCGGCCTCGATGCGAAAGCCTCGACGCAAAAACCCGAGCCGCGCCTGCCGAACCCCTACAAACCCTTCGCCTCCGAACTGACCGGCCCCGACGTCTTCGAGCCCATCGTGCTGCCGAACCGCATCGACGGCGGCTATTACACGACGGGCGAGCGGCACAACGCCGTCGTCACCGAATTCATGGCGAAGGAAGTGGGCGGCATGAAAAGCGGCCGCACCGAACTGGACCGCCTGCATTATTCCATCAACAGTTATCTTCACCGGGGCGCGGGCTACGCCAACCAGCGCGGGCTGGTGAGCGATCTGGTGGAGGCTGGCCTGCGCGCGCCCGTCGGGGCCTTCCCGCAGGAATATCTGCAGGACCTCTACGGCCGCATGTACGGCGGCGCGCGCACGGGCGCAATAGGCGACAACAGCTCCCTCAGCAAGCAGGAACTGAAACTGATTTCACACTGGCAGGACATGAAGGACCGCGGCATGGACCCCGTCTGGATCAGCGCAGATATGAAAGCGCAATCCTATGTCGGCACCGACAAGATGGTCGAAACCTATGCCGTCCATCTGGCGCGCGCCCTGAAATCCCCCGCAACAGCCACAGCCACCAGCCCCCAGGCACAGGCGCGCCGTGCCTGAACGGCTATTCGCTGCAGGTCAAAACGTTTGAAGAAAACTTCTTTGATTTCAATTTACTCCGGCCCCTTTGATCAAGCGCCAAGCACATGATGTATGAAACAATATTCGACATAGCTGAAAAAGGATATGCACAGTGGTGGAGTCTTGGGATTGCAGCCTCCCTGACTATTGTGTCTGGTGCTTTGTTTTTCGGGCAAGATTCAATTCGAAGATTTCCTTATTTTTGGCTACCTAAACGTGCGGCCGAATTTCTAAATGGAATGGGCTTCGTCTTTTGTTGCTTCGGTCTAATTTTTACGGTTGTCTCAACGTTCTATGACTACATTTCAGCGCGCATTGCTCTGGATCGCGGGCATTATTCGGTTGTGGAGGGTAGCATCACTGATTTTAAGCCACTTCCATCCATCAGAGAGGGCGAACAGGGCGTAACGGGTAATGAAAGTTTTGTAGTTCAGGGAAAAATATTCTCTTATTCTGATTATGATACCAGGGCCGGATTCAATAAAACTAAGCGGCAAGGTAATCAACTCGACAACGGCCTGAAGGTTCGGATCACTTACCTGAATAATAAAAATGATAATGAAATTCTACGTCTTGAAGTTGCGCGATGACATCAAAAGGCTCGGAGCAAATTAAAAACCGCGCCAAAAATTTGACTTTTCCGACACCAAAAATCAGCCCCTTCGCAAGCGCTTGATTTTGCTTATCGATTTGAAGCGGCGGTTTTTGGCGGTGCTGCGCCTAACTATCTGAATTTCCTGCATTCACTTTCGCAGCGCATGCACGGGATGGTATCGGGACAGGCCTTTCTGGCTTCGCGAAGGCAATAGGGCTCCAGAAATTTTGAGAAACGAGCAAAATCAAGGGCTGCGTCGCTGACGCTATTTTTTGGCGTCACTGACGCTACTTTTTAAATACCAGCGGCTTGCTGACGCCGATTTTCGAAGCTGAGCCCTGCGCAAAATCCTCGTCGACCTGCTGGTGCTGCTGGACGCAAGTGTCGCCCAGCAGCGCGGCGAGGCGTTCCTGCAGTTTTACGTCGGGTGCCTCCATCGCAAGGCGCGCGATATCCACCGCGCCCTTCTCCATCGGTTCCAGCGCGGCCAGCGCCAGCATGGCCGCTGTCTTGCCATCATTGTCCTTCAGGTGCGGGTTGGCGTTATTCTTGATCAGGAATTCGACCGTCTCCAGCGACTGTTCGTCGAAGGCGGCGCGCATGGCGGCGTTCATCAGCCCCGTGCGGCCTTTGTTGTCGCGGGCGTCGATGTCGGCGCCGCCCTTCAGCAGCGCTTCGAGGTTGCCCGGTATCGTCGCATAGCCGCGCGCATGGCGGCCTTCGGCCACGTTCAGCAGCGGCGTCCTGCCCGCGTTGTCGCGGGCCTCGACATTCGCGCCGCGTGAAATCAGGAACGTTATCTTCTCGGCCGTGTTGGGCCACATCAGCGCGGTCTTGCCTTCGTTGGTTTTCTGTTCGATATCGGCGCCGGCCTTCAGCAGCAGGGCGGCCATTCTGGGGTCGCGCGTCACCATCAGCGGCG
>JBGGMV010000036.1:0-96561 GCA_041287865.1 Alphaproteobacteria bacterium
GAGGCGTTCCAGGCGGGCTGGGTCAGGTATCTGACGCAGTATGCCAATGACGCAACTCTTGCCGGCGACCTGTATCTCCGCGGCCCTGTAGCCATGGCCCGGCTGATACACGAGCACGGCGGGGGCGAGCGGTCGGTCGCGACGGCGGCATGTCTGGCTGGTCCAGCTGTCTTCTCCGAGCATCCTGCACAATGGTTGGACTTAAGGCTCGTGGAATTTTCCCGTGAAATCCGGGGCGTCGGGACGACGCCGCCCCAGGAACTCTACGGGAAGATTCCCGGGCTGTCCGACGACGCCCGCGTCTTTCTGCAGGCCAGCGCCATCATGCTGATGGAGCAAGTGGCCGACCAGCCCCCCGCGCCCGACCAGTACCGCACATATACCGAAGCGCTTGATCTCTATTCCTGCGCGCGCGGCACGCAGGATTGCTACAAGCTGGATACGCGCTTCGAAATCGCGGCCATGAAGGCCACCACCGTCATGGAATGCCAGCCCAACATCTGGGCGGGCCGGCGCACGGAAACCCCGCTGCCGGCTTGATAGTTCCTTACCCTTTTGATCCGTTGTTCTCGTTTATGAGTGGGTTACCTTCTAGCGGCTCATAGGTAATATGGCCATCCTTGGACCATTTGGCATACGGCCCACGCCTCAGTGGGTTATTGGCTGTAGCAAATCCCGATTGTGTTCGGACGCTTTCCCCGGGATTTTTCGGATTTGTGTAGTGCTTGCCAACCTCCATCGACGGAGCGTTACCTATATCACTCAAAGCCTGAGCCGTTAGGTAGAGTAATATAACGCCTTTCTTGGGATCAGCCGCTTGCGAGCCTAGTTTATCTATCAAGGAAAGAAGTTCTTTTCCCTCAACTATGCGCTCGTCTTCTCTGGATTTAAGCGCATCGAGCCATTCTCGCTCTATCCATTTAGAGAGTAAATCATGGCCGGCGCTAATTATCTCATCCTCTGATAAATCGGGATAGGTGTATCGAAAAAAAGAATACCACTCCCATAGTTCATGCGCGTCCTGAACAAGGTCATCAAAAATGTTTTCTTCAACGGGCGATAGCTTCAACACGTAACGTCGCCCTTAGCAGACGGATGCTCTGAAAATTCAACCCACTTCTCGCCAATAAACAATTCCAGCGGCTGGAAGCGCGCCTTGTACGACATTTTCGGCGACTCTTTTATCCAGAGGCCGAGGTAGGCGTAGGGGCGGCCCGTTTGTTTCGTGTATTCCGCCAGTTTTAAAATCAGCCAGGTGCCGAGGCTGCGCTGCGGCATATCGGGCTCGAAGAAGCTATAGACCGCGCTGGTGCCGTCGGGCGTTTCGTCGATCTGCATCACGGCCATGGCCCGTCCTTCCTCCCGCCCGATCAGGAAGCGTGTATTGTCGGGGAAGTCTTCCATCATCGCCTTGAATTCGCCGTAATTCATTTCGCCCATCGGGCCGCCTGTGTGGCGTGTGAACTGGTAGCGGCTGAAAAGCTCGTAAAGCTCCATCGTCGCCACCGGTTTTTCGACCGCCCATTCAAGCGCCGCGTTTTTCTTCAGCACGCGCGCGAAATGGGAGGGATTAAAATCCGCCACGCGCAGCCTTGCGCCGATGCAGGCGGTGCAGGTAGGGCATTTCTGGCGATAGAACATGCCCTGCGTGCGGCGGAACCCGCGTTCGATCAATTGCGGCGCGGCGGCGGCGTCTTCCGCGCCGATGATGGTGAAAAGTTTCTGCTCCATCCGGCCTTCGAGGTAAGGGCAGGGCGCCGGTTCGGTCATGTAAAGAGGCAGGGAGGTCTTGGTCATGTCACGGGAAAGGAACAGTGCCTTTCTTGTCTTCTTTCCACCGCGGCGGCAGCGGCATGGTGGGTTTGCGCGCTTTTTTCAGGCCGGGCGTGAGTTTCTGTTTCAGGATCACAACGCTGATGCGGCGGTTGCGCGGGGACGTAGGATCGTTGGCCAGCAGCGGGTCGCGTTCGGCGCGGCCCTGCACGTTTTCGATGCGCAAGGGGTCGAGCTTGGCGCCTTCCATGATGCGGCGGCTGGCATTGGCGCGGTCGGCCGAGAGTTCCCAGTTGGAATAACCCGCTTTGTTCAGCGGGCTTGAATCTGTGTGCCCGCGCAGCGACACGCGGTTCGGCAGCGCGGAGACGGTGTTGGCGATCATTTCCAGCAGCTTGATGGCGGCGGGCAGGGGCTTGGCGCTGCCCGGCTCGAACATCGGCTTGCCGTCCTGATCGACGATCTGGATGCGCAGGCCTTCGGGCGTCATGTCGACCAGCAGGTTGTCGGCGAATTCTTTCAGCTCCGGCTGGCTTTCGATCGCCTGCTTGATGGTTTCGCCGGTTTCGTCGAAGGCCTTATTGTCTTCCTTGTCCATTTCCTCGTTTTCGCGGATCTGGGCGTGGCGGCGGGCGTCATTGTTGCCGTCCTCGCCGTCTTCGCGGCCCACGCCCATCGCGGGGTCGTCCTGCATGGCCATCATCGGCGTTTTATCCGAGGTCATTGCGCCGTCGGGCGAGAGCGATGTTCCGCCCATCACGCCGCCGGAGCCGCTGGTCGAGGTCGCGATGCGCGGATCGGCGGGCGCGAAGTAGGAGGAGATCAGCATCTTTTGCTCGTCCGTCGTGACGTTGAGCAGCCAGAGCAAGAGGAAGAAGGCCATCATGGCCGTCACGAAGTCAGCGTAAGCGACTTTCCAGGCGCCGCCGTGGTGGCCGCCCTGAACCTTCTTGATCTTTTTAATGATGATAATCGGCGCTTTTTCGTCGTCGGGCTTTTTTGCCATGTTACGTCGCCGTCACGTTCTGCGTGGCCTCTTCGACCTCGAGGAAGGTGGGCTGCGCGTCATGCATCAGGATCTTGCGGCCGAATTCGATGGCGACTTGCGGCGCCGCGCCCTGCAAATAGGCGAGGATGCAGGTTTTCATGCAGAGCAGGTATTTCAATTCGCCGTCGTTGCGTTCCTTCATGGCCGAGGCCATGGGGGCGACGAAACCGTACGATAGCCACACGCCGAGGAAGGTACCGACAAGCGCGCCGCCGATCAACCGGCCCAGCACTTCGGGCGGCTCTGTGATGGCGCCCATGGTTTTAATGACGCCCAGAACGGCGGCCACGATGCCGAGCGCCGGCAGGCCGTCGGCCATGGTCTGCATGGCGTGGGAGGTATGCCCGCGCTCGTTCGAGCGGGTTTCGATTTCCTGGTCCATCAGCGATTCAATTTCATGCGGCTTTTCCGCGCCGAGTGAAATGATGCGGAGGTAATCGCAGAGGAAGGTGACGGCGTCGTGGTTGCTATGAAAGCCCGGGAATTTCTTGAACATGTCGCTTTCGTCCGGGTTCTCGATATGCTGTTCCAGCGCCAGCCAGCCCTTGGTGCGGGCGGTCTTGAACACGATGAAGAGCATCGAGAGCAGCTCGATATATTCCGCCTTGCCGAATTTGTCGGGCTTATAGATCGCCTTGATGTCGCGGAAGCAGGCGTGGATGACGTGTTTCGAATTGGCGATGACGAAGGCGGCGATGGCCGTGCCGAAAATGATCACAAGTTCGAAAGGCTGGTTCAGCACAGCCAGATGCCCGCCCAGCGCCATATAGCCGCCGAGTGTGCAAACGATGACCATGACGTGGCCGATAATCTTGATCATGTGTCCCCAGTTACCCCTGCCGCCCTGACTAACGCGCGGCATATATATTATTGCGCAGTTTCACTGCATCATCAATTAAACCAGCCGTCTTTCCCTAATGCTGATATGGGGCGACGGATGCCGCCCCGACAGTACTAATGCAAAAGTCGGGCCGTTTTCAGGCGGAGGGTTTCGTAAATACGTTTTCCATCAGCTTTTCAATGAGCTGCACGGTTTTGCCGCCCTTGTCCTGATGGGGGTTGAATTCGGCGATTTCGAGGGCGCGGAAGCCCTTTTGCCAGCCGATGCTTCTTAACGCCGGCAAGACGTCGGCGGCTTTCAATCCCTTGTCCTCGGGAGATCCCACGCCCGGTGAATCTTCGGGGCGGAAAGCGTCGAGGTCGATGGTCAGGCCGAAGGCATCGGTGCCGGTTGTGGCGCGCGCCAGCGCTTCGTCGTAGCAGGCCTTGAATCCGCGCGCTTCGACTTCGGCGAGGTAATAGACGCGCACGCCGTTGGCCCTGACGAATTCTTCCTCGGCGGGCTCGAAGCTGTGCGGCCCGATGATGCTGAGGTGCTGCGCCGATATTTTCGGCTGCAACCCGCCCAGCTGGCGGAATTGCTGCAAGCCATGGCCCAGTATCGCCGTTACCGGCTGCCCGTGCCACCAGCCGCCCCATTTGCCCTGGTATGACGTATCATAGGTATGTGAATCCAGATGCGCATCTAACCAGATGAGGCCGAATTTGCCGTTGCTTTTCGTCGCTTCCACCGCGCCCGACCATGTGCCGATGGCGGATGAATGATCGCCGCCGATGACGACGGGGATATTGCCCTGCTCCACCGAACGCTTCACCGTGCCCGACAGGCGGCGCAGGCTGGCCAGCGTATTGGGCAGCGTTTTTTCCTTGGTGTTCAGCTCGGCATGGTTGCCGAGGAATTTCAGCCCCAGCGGTCCGCGCCACACGGGTTTCACGCCGCAGTCGCGCAAGGTCGCCATGCAGGTATGGGCGCGCAGCTGGTGCGGCCCGTCTTCGGTGCGGAAATCGCGGCAGCCCCAGCCGCTGTCGAAACCTATCACTTCCACGTTGAGGATGCGGTCGGCCATAAGGTTATGTAATCCTGTTTGTTGCCCCCCATAAGATGACCGCGCGGCCGCAAAAAGTAAAGCCATGGAAAAGAGCCTGATATTCATGGCATAATCGGGACAGAGAAGGGGTGACTTGCCATGATGATGCTGTGCTATTTCTACTGCATTCCCCTTGCATGGTTTTGCTATTACATCATCGGCCCGACGGTTTTCGTGGCCGGCATGTTCGCGGTCAAGCGCGGCATCCGCAACCGCCGCAAGGGCCTGCGCCAGAACGCGTTTGTAATGATGTTCGGCGCGGCGATAAAAATGTGCCTCTTCGACGTGCATATGCTGCGCGAGACGATACGCACGAAGGCCTGCGCGCTGACCAAGGCTTTCCCGCTCTTCGACTGCTCGCTGCTCGCCATCACCAAGCAGGAAACGATGAAGCTGGGCTTTATCGGCATGGTGGTGCTGGTGCTGGTCAGCATCGTGCTCTTCCGCTATTTCAACCTTTACGTGCCCGACCGCAAGGTTGTGGAAACCACGCCCGAACAGGTGAAGCTGCGCCAGTGGGTGAAATTCACTTTCTGGATGGTCATCTTCCTCGCCGCCTGGACGGGCGCGCCCTGGATCTGCGCGCTGGTGCTGGGCGGCACGCCCGCGATCTTCAAGACGATCACGGTCAACCAGATCGCCATAGGCGTCCTCGTCCTGCTGTTCATCGACTTCTGGAAGATGGAAAGCTGCGTCTGGGTGGTGCAGGCCGACAAGATGGGCAAGGAAAAAAACAAGCACCGCCACCTGCAGGAAAGCTGGACGCCCAAGGATACGCTGTGGATGACGGTATTCCTGTTCCTGCTGACCATGGGCCTGTCGTATGTGTCGAACGACATCCTGAACCCTAAAAAGATCACCGATGCGCCTACCACCACCGGCACGGTGAAAAGCTGGATACCCGATATCGACACCTCGAACCCGATGCTGGACCGCAACCAGCCGAAATTCCAGTAGATGGCAACCGACGATCTTAAACACCTGCTGGATAACAACGTCGAATGGGCGGCGCGCATCAAGCGTGAAGATCCCGATTTTTTCAATAAACTCTCGGGCCAGCAGGCGCCGCAGTATTTGTGGATCGGCTGTTCCGACAGCCGCGTGCCCGCGAACCAGATCGTCGGCCTGCTGCCCGGCGAGATTTTCGTTCACCGCAACGTCGGCAACCTTGTGATCCACAGCGACCTCAACTGCCTCTCCGTCGTGCAGTTCGCGGTGGATGTGCTGAAGGTAAAACATATCATCGTCTGCGGCCATTACGGCTGCGGCGGCGTGCATGCCGCGCTGGAAAACCGCAAGCTGGGCCTCGCCGACAACTGGCTGCGCATCATTCATGACAGCTATCTGCGCCGCGAACACCGCTTCCAGAAAATTTCCGACGAGCAACGCTGGCCCGCGCTGTGTGAAACGAATGTCATCGATCAGGTGAGATCAATGTCGCTGGCAACCGTCGTGCAGGACGCCTGGACGCGCGGGCAGGATTTAACCGTGCATGGCTGGATTTACGATATCGCCGATGGGCTATTGCGGCAGTTAATTAATGACGTGAAAACCGTCGACAACCTCGACGCCCGCTGCCGCGACGCGATTGACGCGGCGGTGGCGCGGCACACCTAAGAACGCAACCCCGGCGCAGGCCGGGGTCTCAGGCCGTTGCAGAAATCAATTTGTTCAATTTTCTTTAACGGTCAACTGATGAGACCATGGACGATCAAAGTTCAGCGGTTCGGGGCAACCCCACTTAATATAGGACGAATAAAAATATGAATTGAAGTAACAAAGCCCCAAGAATAAGAGGGGGCAGTATAAAAAAACTAATAAGAGGCTCTTCAATTTAGGGAAGTGCATCCGGTTGAGAGACCACCAAAAACCAATTAGAGCCGGAAGGACGCTAATTATCAAAAGTTGAGGCAAGCCAACAATTTCATGTATTGCGCCGTCAGTATAATAACAGGTGTATGAACCGTGCTTGGGCGTATTTGAGAGTGTTAAACCTGCGCTTGATACAAATGGATAAATAAAAACCAGCAATATAGTTAAAAGTACGTGCGCTTTTTTATTTTTCCAATCAATTTTCATGTTTAATTTCTGCAACGGCCTGAGACCCCGGCCTTCGCCGGGGTTACAGTTTATGATTTCAGCATCCTTGCAACATCGCAAGCAGCGTAGGTCAGCACCCCGTCGCAGCCCGCGCGTTTGAAGGCGAGCATCATTTCCATCACGGCCTTGTCGTAGTCGAGCCAGCCGTTTTGGGCGGCGGCCTTCAGCATCGCGTATTCGCCGGAGACATTATAGGCGAAGGTGGGCATCATGAATTCATCCTTCACGCGGCGGATAACGTCGAGGTAGGGCAGGCCCGGTTTCACCATCACCATGTCGGCGCCCTCGGCGATATCGAGCGCGACTTCGCGCAAGGCTTCGTCGGAATTCGCGGGGTCCATCTGGTATGTTTTCTTGTCGCCTTTCAGGTAAGCGCCCGAATTCACCGCATCGCGGAAGGGGCCGTAGAAGGCGGAGGCATATTTCGCGGCGTATGACAAAATGCCGGTATTGATAAAGCCCGCCTCATCCAGCGCATCGCGGATCGCGCCGACGCGGCCGTCCATCATGTCCGACGGTGCGACGATATCGACGCCGGCCTCTGCCTGCGCCAAAGCCTGACGGCACAAAATTTCCACCGTTTCATCGTTCGCCACATAACCCGAGGCATCCAGCACGCCGTCATGGCCGTGGCTGGTATAGGGGTCGAGCGCGACGTCGCAGATAATGCCGAGGTCGGGGAATTCTTTTTTCAGCGCGCGCACCGCGCGGTTCACAAGGTTATCGGCCGTGCAGGCTTCTTCGCCATCCAGCGATTTTTTATCGCCGCTCACAACGGGGAACAGCGCGAGGGCAGGGATGCCGAGCTTCGCAGCGCCTTCGGCCTGTTTCAGCAGCATATCGAGCGACCAGCGGCTGACGCCGGGCATGGATTTGATTTGTTCTTCGACCTTGTTGCCTTCGAGCACGAAGACGGGCCAGATAAGATCGTTCACGCTCACCGCATTTTCGCTCACCATGCGGCGCGTCCAGCCATTGGCGCGGTTGCGGCGCAGGCGGGTGCGGCTGTCTTTCAATGTCGCTTTGGCGGGGGCTTCGGAGGGCTTGAGAGCGCGGACTGTTTTCATAGCGTTTTTCCTTTTCAAGCTTTATACAACCATCGCGCCCAAGCGTCAAAGACGGTATTTTCGTTTAATTTCAGTGGCATAATCGGCATCTGTTGACATAAATACCGTCCTTATCTACTCTTTTCAAGCTTACACACACTTATTTAAACGCGAGGACATGCCTATGCCCATCGGTCAAAAGATTTCTTCCTTCTTCCGCAACGCCTTTATCCGCGCCACGCATTTCGAAAGCGCGGCCGATTTTGATCGCAAGGACGAGGTGATGGGCAGGGTGTTGGCGCTGTCGAAGGCCGTGACCGATACGAGCGCCGAAGGCTATGAAGACCGCTTGAAAGAAACGCTGAAGCAGACCCGCACGCGTCATCTGGATGTGCTGGCGGAAAAACAGGTCGCTGTCGCGCTCGACAACCGCTTTGCCAAACAGCAGATCGACGACCGCGAAATGTCGGTCGACGGCATGTTCTATGTCGGCCCGCAGCAGGCGGCGCTGGGCGGCCTCGCGACGCTGCGCGACGGCAAGGGCGAACAGGCGCGCGTCAACAGCATCTTCCTTGAAAGACTGGCCGAAGTGTTAAGCGAAGTCACCCCGGTCATGGACCTGCATGCCTATAGCTTTACCACCGTCGCCATGGGCGGCGACGGCATGGCCTGCTGGGTCAACAACCACAAATGGGCGGTCGAGGGCGAAGGCGCGGCGCATGCGCTGGCCCAGAACCCGCAGCTGCGCAAACCGCCGCTGAAACAGGCACCGGCTGCCAAGCCGAACTAATCAAAGCCGGTATTTAAATCAGGGGCAGATCGCCTGCTTCACGTCGGCGCGGCTGGAATACTTGCCGTAGTGTTCGAAGGATGACACTTTCCACACCGGGCAGCCCTTGGCCGATGTTTCGCCGGTGGCAACCAAAAATCCATGATCTTCCGCGCCGGCTTTCGACGCGACCCAGGGCACGGTGAAGCCCGGCTTGATGTCCGATGCCTTCAGGCCATGGGTGTTGAAATAGGCGGTGAGGGTTTGCTGGATGTCGGCCGTATATTTCGCCCTGACTTCGTCGGGGGAGGGCGGCGGGCTTGCGGGCTTTTGCTCGCAACCGGCGCCGGTCAGCAGGGCCACGGCGGCAAAGGCGCAAAGGGCGGCTTTCTTGAACGACATCCTTGTTTCTCCGTCATTTTTTAAGGTGCCCAAATCTAGCATTCCGCGCCCCTTTTGTCAAATTATGAAAAATCAAGGACTTGACCATGGGCCGGTTTTTGCGGCAAAGTCGGCGGAAAGTTTTTGCATTCAAGGGGGTAAAGGCCATGGGATATGCACCGTACATTGTTTTTGTTTCGCTGCTGATCCTGCTGGTCGTGGTCATCGTCCAGCGTCCCTCGACCTTCAGCTACACGCGCACACTGTCGATGCCGCATCCGGTGGGGAAGATTTTTCCGCATGTGAACAACCTGAAAAAATGGCACGACTGGTCGCCCTGGGCGCAGCTCGATCCCAACTGCAAGACGACCTATGAAGGGCCGGAGGCGGGCCTTGGCGCGATCATGAAATGGGAAGGCAATAAAGAAGTCGGCATGGGCAGCATGACGATCATCTCCAGCCTGCCCAATACGCGCATCCAGTACCGCCTGAACTTCCTCAAGCCCTTCAAGGGCACCAGCGAAGCGGAAATTTCATTCAAGCCCGAAGCCAATGGCACGCTGGTCAGCTGGACGATGACGGGCCACAACAACTTCATCGCCAAGGCCATGGGCCTGTTCATGGATTGCGAAAAGATGATCGGCGACAAGTTCGACGAAGGTCTCGACAACCTCGACGAAACAGTTGCGAAGGCTGCCTAGAGCTTCCGGACGCTGCAGGAGTCTTTCCTGTTTGCAAGCTTGTAGGGGCAGAGTTCGAACCCCAGCGTGCCGCCGATGACTGAATTATCCAGCTTTTCCGGCTTGCATTCGTTGTCGAATTTTTCGGGTATGCCCGAGGTTCTGTATGAATTCGGCCCTTGGTAAAGCGTGGCAAACATGCTCCCGCCCTGCAAAAACGCCAGCTGAGTGAAGGCGTCCGCGCTGCCCTGTTTCGCGGCGGCGCAGAACCATTTGCCGGCCTCCGCCCCGTTCTGCAGCAGGCTGTAGGCGTAAAGGCGGCCCAGCGTTTCCTGCGCCTGTTTGTCGCCCGTTTCGGCGCGCCGTTGCAACTGCGCCGCCGCAAGCTCGAACAGCTCCTTCGCCTCGGCGTCGCGCTCGGGGGCGCCGTACATCTTGTTCTGGTGATAGACTTCGGCCACGAACATCTGCGATACGGGGTCGGCCGACTTGATGCCGTAGGCGCAGACCTGCGCCGCGTCGCGCGCGTTGTTCAGTTGTTCCCGTGCCATCTCGCAGCGCCCGCCCGCGTTCAGCATCGCGGGCAGCATGGTCAGGTACTGTTCCGGCACCGCAAGGCGCAGGACAGCAAGCGTGGTAATGACAATGCCCAGCCAGACCAGCGGGTTTCTGAAGATGGACTTCTTCGGGTTGTCGGGTGAAGGCTCTGCCATGCCTCCATCCTAGCGGACAGGTTAACCTCGTCAAGCGAAGTGGGGTCTGCTAGCATTAAGTAGCCATTCTACGGAGGTTTTTTTGAGGATCGTTTTATTTATTGCCTTTGTCACTCTCATAGCCCTGCCATACCCAGCGAAGGCCGAACCGCCGCCGCTGACCGCGCTAGGATTTTCGTTCAAGGATTGCGGGGAGATGAAGGTATGTGAGGATACCTTTAACAGCTATCTTCGAAAAAAGTATCCCGCAGGCACGCCCGCGAAAGTGATGGAAGAAGATATCCTGAAGGAACGAGAGGGTGATTGGCGCCCATTAATGGGGATTGCTAACTGTAAATTCGAAGATGCCTGTGATCAGGAGCGGAATGCGATTGAGGCAAAGTTTCCTTCTGATACCCCAGAGGGCAAAAAAGCACAGGTGACTGCTAGCATTGAATGGTGGCACTCGCAATTTGTAGGTAGTTTTGAATCTTATTACCAGATTTCGAACACGGACTATAATTTTGTAGCGAAATGCCATGCCGATAAAGGCGGAAAAATTGTGAGTGTCGAGGCAGAATTTTATCCCGACCCCTATTGGCCCGATGGTGTGCCGCTTCCTGCCAAGGGTTATATTCCGCCAATATTGCTGAATGTTGGATACGGATCACCCGAAGAAGGTTTGCAAGTACCAGCTGAAAGCATATTTATACAGCCGACCGAGTTTAGCGGGAGGTTGCAGGAAGCCTTCCCTGATGGAACGCATCAGGATAAGTTACGGCAGACACTGCGGGAACAGGGATTTGTCGAGCTTAAGCGTAAAGGCGACGCCGGCTCTGATCTTCCATATGAGGCGCGATACTATACTTCAATCAACAGTCGGACGTATCTTGATTGGAGAAAAAATAAAGGAGCTGGCCGATGCTCATCTTGGTGGGAGGTTAAATGGTTTGTGGATGAAAAAGGAATTATCAAATCGCTTAATGGTAACGCAATGAACGTATGCTCCTGATGACACTCCCTCACGAATCCAAATTTAAATCCTTCTTTGCCGATGCCGGCTGGCTCAACGCCCGCCGCCTGATCGCCTATCCGCGCATCTTTGTCACGTTATATGTGATCGCCATCGTGATCGTGCTGGCGGTTTCCAGCGGCGGGGTTGTGTTCAACAAACCGGTGGGCACCGATTTCCTGATGATGTGGACATCGGGGAAAATGGTGAACGAGGGCCGCGCGGCCGAGGCCTACGACTACAAAAAACAACTGGAGGCGCAGGCAACCGCGCTGCCATGGAAACAGGAAGCGAAGGATATTCCTTTCTACGCCTGGCTCTACCCGCCGATGTTCCTCTGCGTTGCGGCGCTGCTGGCGTTCCTGCCGTATCTGGCGGCGCTGGCGGTATGGCAGCTTTCGACCCTGCCCGCCTACCTGCTGGCGGTGCGCGGGATTGTGAAAGAAAAAGGCGCGATGATGGCGGCGCTGGGTTTCCCCGGCGTCTTCGTCAACCTCGGCCACGGGCATAACGGTTTTCTTAGCGCAGGCCTGTTCGGCGGCGCGCTGCTGTTCATGGAAAAGCGGCCCTATGTCGCGGGCGCGCTGCTGGGCCTGCTGGCCTATAAACCGCAATTCGGCTTGCTGGTGCCGCTGGCCTTGCTGGCCGGATGGGAATGGCGGGCGATTGTGGCTGCGACCATCACCGTGCTGCTGACGGCTGCGGCATCGTGCCGGGCCTTCGGTATCGAAACATGGCGCGCGTTCTTTGAAAGTCTCTCGCTGACGCGCGGATTTATCCTAGAAGCAGGGCCGACGGGCTGGGAGAAAATCCAGAGCGTCTTTGCCGCAAGCCGCATGCTAGGCCTTGGCGTCGCGCCTGCCTATGTTGCGCAAGCGATCTTCGCGCTCGCCGCCGCCATCGTCGTCTGGATGGCATGGCGGCAGAAAGACGCAGGATTGCGCGGCGCGGCGCTGGTGCTGGGCACGCTGATGGCGACGCCCTATGTGCTCGATTACGATATGGTGATGCTGGCGCTGCCGATTGCCTTCATGGCGGCGATCGGGTTGAAGGACGGCTTCCGCCGTTGGGAGAAAATCATTCTCGCAGCCGCATGGCTGCTGCCGCTGGTCTCGCGCATTACCGGCAAGTTTATCGGTGTGCCGCTCGCGCCCTTTGTGATGGGGTTGTTGCTGTGGGTGGTTTACAGGCGGCTTAGGCCGGGTCGTCCGCTTCCGGCGGTTTAGGCAGCGGCGGTTTTTCCTCCGCCTTCTGCGCGTCGAATTTTTTCTTGGCGGCCTTGTAGCCCATCTTGCCGGCCTCTATCCCCGCATCCAGCATCAGATCCTGCACCATGCCGTAGACGATCATCTGGCCGGCATAAAAACCGGCGACAAGACCCGCGATCAGGCCGGTGAGGGTGGTGACCCAGACCTTCCACCCGCTCCAGTCGAAATAATCCGCCCCGTAATACCCGCCCACGCCGCCGCCGATAAAGCAGAGCAGCATCGTCACAAAATAAATAATCGCCGCCTTCACGGCAAAGCCCGCGCCAAGCTTGCCTGCCTTCAGCGCCTGTTCCTTCAGCTGTTTTTTGTCGAGTTTGGGAATCACGCCTTCTGCCTGATCTTCCACAGCACCCCTGCAGGGTCGCTGAGGTTAACCTCGCGGCCCCAGGGGAAGTCCTTGGGCGGGTTGGCCTTGGTGCCGGGGAATCTTTCGACGGTTTTTTTCGCGCTGAAGTCGGCCCACCAGTCGTCGAGGTTATCGACGACCAGCACCAGCATCTGCATCTCGGCCCATTTGGGGGCGTCGATGTCCTGCAAAATAAAATAAGCGCCGCCGCAGCGCAGGCCAGCCGCGCCGCCACCCTGCCATTCGACTTTAAAGCCCAGTTCGGCGTGGAATTTGAGCGCTTCGGAGAAATCCTTGCCCGCAGGGGCGAAGGGATAGAGGGCGGTGGCGGATTGCATCTATCCTCCTAGTGGCCCATCAGGCTGGCGTCGCGCTCGGCGGCGGCCTGTGCGTCTTTCAACTCGGTCTGCGCCTGGTTGGCGCGCATGCGGGCTTCCGCGGCTTTTTGTTTCGCCTGCTGGGCGCGGGATGTTTCGGTCGCGGCTTCGGCGGCGAGCTTGGCGGCATAGGCCTTCCATTTTTCGGCGTCTTTCGAACCCGCTTTTGCGGCGTCGGCTGCGGCCTTGGTGGCCTTGTCCTGCGCGGCCTTCGCCTGCGCGGCGGAGGATTCCGCCCAGGCCTCCAGCGCGGCTGCGTCAGCCACGGCCTTTTCGGCGATGACCTTCGCGTCAAGCTCGCGGCCGGTGTTCTTGCGCTGCGGCTTTTCGCCCTTGTTCTCGGCGATCACGGGGCAGTTTTTGTGGATCCAGGCGTCGTGCTCGGCCTTCTTCGCGGCGTCGCTGAGCAGGGCCAGCGCCGATTGCGCCGCCGGGTTGTCGGCCAGCACCTTGCCGGCGGCCTGTATGATTTCAAACGGCGCGTCGCGCGTCACCTTCAGCGCGTCGTACATCGTGACGATATCCTTGCCTGCCTTGCTGAAATAATGGCGGCGTGCCTCGTGCACGACGGCGTCGGCTTTCTTTTGCGCCTCGGCGGCTTTCGCCTCGGCTTCCTTGGCGATGCCGTCCTCGCGCTCGAACAGCGCGGAGAAGGCGGCGTGCTGCGCGGGCGGCGCGCCGCGCAACTGCTGGTTCGCCTTGGTGGCGGCGTCGCGCTTGGTCTTGGCTTCCGCCGCCTGCTTGGCGGCCCAGTCCGTCCATTTTTTCGCTTCGGCCAGGTGCTGGTCGTATTTCTTTTTCAGCTCCTGCTCCTGCGGGGTCAGGACGGGTTCGGCCTTGGGCGGCGTCTGCTGCACGATCCAGCGGTCGTGCTCGGCCTTTTTCAGCGGATCGTTCAGCACGCGGTAGGACGCGTTGATCAGCTGCATCATGCGCAGCGCTTCGTCGCTGCCGATGTTCTTGTCGGGATGGTATTTGTGCGCCAGAATTTTATAGGCAGCGGAAATCAGCGCCTGCGGCGCGTCGCGGGTGATTTTCAGGTTATCGTAGTGTGTGACGACGGACATCAGTACCTTACGAAAAATAACTTCAGCCTTTTACAGCCAATGCCAGCTTATCCTGCCGGTTCAATGATTTTATGACGGCTTCACGCTTCAAGGCAAAGCCTTTCGTGCGGTGGCTTTCTGTATAAAAAACCGCCAGCGGGCCCCGTCCGCGCGTATATTTCGCGCCTTTTCCGGCGATATGGGCAACCAGACGCCTTTCCAGGTCGTTGGTCATACCGGTATAAAGCGAGCCGTCGCCGCATTTCAGGATATAAACTGTCCATTTCTTCTTGAGGGCGCGGGGCAGGGGATTTCTCCGGCTTTATTCTTGAACGGATAGTCTGTAATCTCATTATGCACCAAACAGTGAAGGTTGTGAACATGTCGGATACAGCGGAAGTCCTTTTCGACGTCAAGGGCGGCACGGGGTTCATCATCCTCAACCGCCCGCAGGCGCTGAACGCGCTCAACCTGAACATGATCCGCCAGATGGACCGGAAACTGGTCGAGTGGGCGAAGGATAAAAACATCCGGGCCGTCGCCGTGACGGGCGCGGGCGACCGCGCCTTCTGCGCGGGCGGCGACGTGAAGGCCGTGGCGCTCGATGCGCTGGCGCTGCGTGAAGGCAAATCCGACGGCCAGCTGACGCGCGATTTCTTCCGCGAGGAATATATCCTCAACCACCGCATCCAGACGTTTCCGAAGCCCTATATCTCGCTGGTGAACGGCATTGTGATGGGCGGCGGCAAAGGCATTTCCGCGCATGGATCGCACAGGGTCGTGACGGAAAACACGCTATTCGCCATGCCCGAAACCAATATCGGATTTTTCCCCGATGTCGGCGGCGGCTATTTCCTGCCGCGCTGCCCGGGGCAGACGGGCGCCTATCTGGCCATGACCAGCAAGCGCATCAAGGCCATTGATACGATCTATATCGGCTTCGCCACGCATTTTGTGAAGGCGACGGATTTGCCCGCGCTGATGGCGGCGCTGGGGTCGATGAACTGGGACCCGCGCGAAGATGCGAAAGACCTTGTGACGGAAGTCATCGAGGAGTTTGCAACCTTCCCGCCCGGCGATTCAGAACTCGCGCCCAACCGCGCGCGCATCGACAACTGCTTTGCGGGTGACCGGGTGGAGGATATCTTCGCCGCGCTCCAGCAGGACGGATCGCCGTGGGCGCAGGAAACGCTGACCACGCTCTACAGTATGTCGCCGACGTCGTTGAAGATTGCGCTGCGCCAGATACGCCTTGGCGCGAAAATGCCCTTCGCGCAGGTGATGACTATGGAATATCGCCTCTCCCAATCGCTCATGAAAGGCCATGATTTCTACGAAGGCATCCGCGCCGCGCTCATCGACAAGGACCGCCAGCCCAAGTGGAAACCGGCCCGCGTAAACGAAGTGGCCGATAACGACGTAGAGGCCGCTTTCCAGAGCCTTGGCGACCGCGACCTGTTATTCTGACTACTGGAATAATCTTTCTTGGCGCAAAACCTTGATTTGCACTAGAATAAACCCAGTATTACTCCATAGGGGGAGCGAGAGTGACCAGTCCGTATTACGACGCCATCAATCTTATCGAACGCCTGCACCGCCAGTTTCTGGACGTGCTGAAGGTCGAACTCGAGCGCGCCAATATCCTCGACATCAACAACGTGCAGAGCATGATTTTGCACAACATCGGCACCGATGAATTAACGGTGGGCGAGTTGACCGTGCGCGGTTATTACCTCGGCTCCAACGTGTCGTATAACGTGAAAAAGATGGTCGAAAACGGCTATCTGGTGCAGGAACGCTCCATCCACGACAAGCGCTCCGTGCGCGTCAAATTGTCTGACAAGGGCCGCAAGCTGAACGAAGCCATCATCAAGCTTTACAAGAAGCATGAAGAAAAGCTGGTGGGCGCAGGCCTTGCCAATGCGCGCATCGAAAGCATGAACCACGTGCTCCGCGACCTCGAAACCTTCTGGGGCGAGCAGATGGGCACCGGCGGACTGAATATCGCTTCGGCCTGATCTGACGCACTGCCGCAATCCATAAAATTTTTTGTTACGGCAACTCGCCATTATTATGGCGAAAGTTTTTGAATTATTATTTTTTTTGCCATAGACGCATCATCTTTACGGTGCTAATTTTTTCAAATCAAATTTCATCGTTAGTTTTTCGTTACGGGAGAACTTCATCATGGCTTCAGGCTACGGCAAGAAATCTTTTGGCGATAAAGCCAAAGGCGCGCTGCGCAGGGTTTTCATCCTCTCCGCAATGGGCGGCATTTTCCTCGGCGGCCCGGCTTACTACAAGTACGGCACGGTTCATGAAGCCGAATTCAAGGTCAAGGAAGTCAAGGAACAGTACAAAGGCTACGACCAGAAGAAGGGCCGTTCCATCTACGAAACCCGCATCATCACCGACAAGGGCCTGGTGCTGAAGAACGAAAACTCGCTCTTCCACGCGAAGTTCAATTCGCAGGACATCACCGACCAGCTGAAGGAAGGCCGCGAAAGCTATTCCTACTACAGCTACTACGGCAACGAAGACAGCGGCAAAAAGAAAGACGAGCCGAAGGCCGAAGACAAAGTCTGGCGCATCAAATACTACGGCGCGCGCATCGACATTCCCTTCATCCACACGCAGCAGAACATCATCTCTGTGCAAGAGGTGACGGGCGAAGAACTCGCCGCCCGCCAGAAGGCCGCGCAGGAAGCCCGCCGCCAGCAGCAGCAGGGCCAGCAACAAGGTCAGCAGCAGAACCAGCAGGGCACCGTTGTGCAGCCCGGGCAGACCGCGCCCTCCGGCGCGCTGTCGGGCACCATGATCACGTTCGAAACCGTGGTCGATGGCCAGAAGATCCAGATGACCGTGCCGATCGAGGCCGCGAACAAGATCACCGTCAACAAAGTGACGCCCCTTGTTCCGCAGGCCGCTCCGAAAGGCCCGGGCGGTTAATACAAATTCGGGGTAACTACCCAGGATTTCAGGGAAAGAAAGCCGCCCCCTCAACCGGGCGGCTTTTTCCTGTTTGAAATCAGCCTTTTAGATACCGGATTGCCAAGGTTACGGTAATTGGGTATGTAAAATACCCATGAAGACCATCAAAGAACAATATGATGAAGCCGCCAAGAAACTGGCGTCGACGCTGGAACGGCGCGACGCCGACAAGCAGCTGGCGAAATTGCAGGCGGCCGTGCAGGCTTTCCGCGACGAGGGCTTCGCGATGTCAATGGAAGTGCGCCCCGACAAGATCGGCAATACCGTTTTCAGCGAAGACTACGGCCAGAAAATAATGTTCAACGGCGAAGTGCAGGCCGAAGGCCAGCGCGTCGCCTTCGCCATCCTGAAAACCTCCGATGCTTACGCCGACATGTACTTCCGGATGTCGTGGGGCGAGGAGACGCGGCTCCATGCCGCCTTCACCTTCAGCAGCCAGCAGAGCCCGCCCGGCTGGATTCCCAAATCCGTTTACATCGCGGGCGTTCCGGACGAGACAGACGAATACGGCGACGATCCCGCGCCTCTGCCCGCCGTCAAGCCGCTGGAAGTTGCTTTCCGCGAGGTGCTGGTGAACGTGCTGGCGAAGGCCACCGCCGCCGCTCAATATAATATCTCGCCCGATGAGGGCACCAGCAAAAGCTTCAAGGTTCCCGCGCAGATAAAACTGTCGAAGGGAAGCGCGCCATGAAGGACGGCATTATCCGCAAGCGTTTCAACAACGCCGTCAAGGAACAATCGGCGCTGCCCGAGGGCAAGAATACCCTGCGCATCCTTGGCGCGCTGAAGGAAGTCACGCAGGCGCTGCGCGACGAAGGCTTCGATGCGCGGCTCTCCACGCGCTACGGCACGACCGGCCTCGACGACAGCTTCAGCGAAGAAAACACCGACCGCGCCCATGCCAACGGCGACGTGAAGCTTTCCGGCGAAACGTTGAACTTCATGCTCTGGGATGACGGTTACGAGGGTGGCGATATGTACTTCCGCATCAACTGGCAGGGCGCGAATATCATCACCGTTACCTCGACCTGGGACGACAACAAAAGGCGCTGGGATGACAGCTTTGAAAACCAATACGACGAAGAAGAAGACCAGGAAGACAGCGACTGGGACGCGGAGGAGCAGGAAGACAGCGCTCCCGCCAAGCCCGCCAAAAAAGTCACGCTGGAAGGCAAGATCGCCGACGCGCTGATCGAGGTGCTGGCCAAGGTCGACCTTGCCCAGCGCCACACCGTCACCGGCGAGGAAGAGCTGGATAAAACATTCAGGGTGCCCGCGCAGATCAAGCTGGCCCCGCCGAAAGGCACGCCGTGAAGGACGACAGTTTCCGCGAACAGTTCGACAAGGTAGCGAAGGAGATGGGCGAAAGCCGCCGCAACCGCATGCTGCTGCGCGTGCTGGAAATTCTGCGCAGCGCCGTGCAGGACATGCAGGACAACGGCTATCCGGTGACGCTGGATTTCCGCCTGCGCGACAGCAACGGGCCGATGCACCTGACGGCGGAGGAACGCCGGCAAAGCGCCGTCAACGGCTCCATCCGGTTTGGCGAAGGCGGGCCGCCGCTGGAATTTTTCTGCCAGCAGCATTACGCCGAGAGCGTCAACTTCAAGGCCTATATCGGCACGCAGGAAGTCATCAGCCAGCATGCCTATGGCGAAGACCTCGTGCATATGCAGCAGGGCATCTTGCGCGGGTTGATGGCGGTGCAGGCGGAGCACGAGATGATCAGCAAATTCAACCTCGGCGACCGTAACGGCAAGGCCGCCATGATCGGCAAAAGCGTCCTGCCCAAGCCGCCTTCAAAACCTTAAATCATTGATTTCATTGCGAACATGAATGGGGTACTTGCGAACCTCCACCCTTTGGTGTATTATGTAAAACATCAAACAGGGGGAATTATCATGGCTGCCGATATCATGGAGACGTTCAGGACGAGTGCCGCAACACATACCAACAAGATCGGGGAAGATCTGGACGGGCTGACCGCGCGCATCGCCCGAGAGGTGGTGGGCACGCTGAAAGATAACGGCCTCGATGTCGCGCTCGATATGCGCCCGGGCGGTCACGGCTGCCCGCGCAGCGTGATGAAGGACAACTATTCCATCGTCGTCAACGGCACGATCATGTTCGACGGCCTGCCGGTCATCGTCACGGCAGGGTATGTGCCGACAAAAGAACCGGGCCGCTCCGACAAGCACATGCGCCTTCATCTTGGCGCCGGCTGCGTCGCGGATATCAAGCTCGAGTGCGACTATAGCAAGGACAAAGACAGGTGGCGCGCCATGTATAACAGCGGCGACATCAAGACCGAATTCGCGGCGGCGCTGGGCCGCGTGCGGGCGAGCAATACTTTCATCAACGAAGCCGACCTCGCGCCCTCCGCCGCGCGCATCGAGGTCACGTCGCCGCTGAAACTCAAGAAACCGGCCGCGACGGCATGACGGGCGAAAAGAAAATCTCGCTGAACTTCAAGACCGTCAGCAGCGGCGATATCGTCGCCATGGCGCTGGACACCATGGTTTCGGGCGGGCTGGTGCCGGGCCTTGCCGCGCTCGACGCCGCGCGCCAGCTGTCGTCGCTCGACGAAATGAAGGCGGCGATCGCCGCCGACCGCGCGACACTGGGTGCAATGCCCGATTACAAGGCCATGGCTGACGACAAAGATAACTGGATGGACCACTACGGCAAATTGTCGGAAGAAACGAAAACCTTCTGGGGCGATATCGGCAAGAAAGAAAAGGCGCTGGAGCAGCTGAAATTCCAGCTCTACCTGTCATCCCCGCACAAGGAAGTGCGCGACGCGATGCTACCGTTTGTGGATGAACTGATCGACAAGGAAATCACCCAGCGCAATACCGGCAAGGTGACGACGTCCTACTGGCAGGACTTGTTATACCTGTCGACCTTCGGCGGCAAGATCACGCGCGAGCGCCCCGACGCCTGGGGCATCGCCTATGAATTCAACGTCACCTCAAGCACCGGCTATAAACCGGCCGTGCCCTTCAACCCGATGGAAAGCCTCTATGAAGCCGGCATGCTGAAACAATACGGCGAAGAACAGAAGGGCAGCAACCTCAGCCCCATCGGCGCCGCGGTCCTGTACCGGCTAAACGAACTGCACGGCCAGCCGAAGGTGCAGGCGAATTATCCGAAGCTTTCAGTTTAAGGGGCAGAAATAAAACGCCGCTCTAGCGTTTCCTTGGACGTTCGGGCTTCTGTCTTACCGTCGTCCTCTTTGATCTCGATCTTCGTCACCTTTGTCCGCCGGTTAACGATGCCGTCGGAATCGGTTGCAAATTCCACCGACACCGTGCCTGAAACAGCTTCCTTCTCCCGCGCCTCAAGCGCGTCTTCAAGTGACACCGGCTTCCGCATCAACTCGCCTGTGGCGACATCGGCTTCGGCGCGGGCGCGGCGGACGGCTGCGGGGTTCACGGGCATCTCGGCGGAAAAAACAATGTCATCAAGCCCGTTTATTTTCTTCGCAAGCTTTGCGGGTTCGAGCGCGTCGGGGTCGCTGTAAGGCGCGCCCTCGTCAAGGCGGTCAGGGCCCAGGTCGAACATGTCGATTTTCTTGAGCACCGATTGCGGATCGCATTCGATGCGAAAGGCATTCCATGTGAATATCATGCGCCCGCAGGCGGCGCGCTCCAGCTTGGCGGCTTTGAGCCATATATCCACGCGCGCTTCGAGCTCGGGCGCATTCAGCAGCTGCAGAGCCCCCTCTGAGGGTTTGAAAACCCGCGCGGGGAATTGCCACTGGCGCTCCCGCGCCTTGGCGGGTGTGTCCTTCGGCAGGTCGTATTCGAGTTCTACGCCGCCATCCCGCAGGGCAATCACCTTTTCGACAATCATGCCCCCGCCGCCGGAGCTTCCGGAGCTGCCGTCGCTTTTGTAGGAAGAAGAGGTTTTTTGCGTTATCTCGTAAGTATCGCCGGCTTTGGGCGCGGCAATTGCGACCAGCGGCAGCAACAGGCCGCAGAGAAAGACCGGCAGCGCGCGGCGCAGTATGGGGTTAGCCAAAAGCCTGAATCCCCGTCATCGCGCGGCCCAGGATGAGCGCATGGATGTCATGCGTGCCTTCGTAGGTATTCACGGCCTCGAGGTTCATGACATGGCGGATGATGTGGAATTCGTCGGCGACGCCGTTGCCGCCGTGGATGTCGCGGGCGATGCGGGCGATTTCCAGCGCCTTACCGCAGTTGTTGCGCTTCATGATCGAAATGGCTTCGGGTGCCGCGCGTTCCTCGTCCTTCAGGCGGCCCAAGCGGAGCGCGCCCTGCAGGCCCAGCGAAATTTCGGTCAGCATGTTTGCGAGCTTCAGTTGCACCAGCTGGTTCGCGGCCAGCGGGCGGTTGAAGACGATGCGGTCGAGCGCATACTGGCGGGAGGCATGCATGCAAAACTCGGCTGCACCCAGCGCGCCCCACGAAATGCCATAGCGCGCATTGTTAAGGCAGGAGAAGGGGCCCGTCAGCCCTTTAACTTCAGGGAACTTGTTTTCTTCCGGCACGAAAACATCGTCCATGACGATTTCGCCGGTGATGGAGGCGCGGAGAGAGAACTTGCCCTCGATCTTCGGCGCGCTCAACCCCTTCATGCCTTTTTCAAGCACGAAGCCGCGGATATCGCCTGCGTCGTCCTTGGCCCAGACCACAAACACATCCGCGATGGGCGAATTGGTGATCCACATCTTGGTGCCTTTGAGGATATAGCCGCCCTTGGTTTTGGTCGCGCGCGACGCCATCGAGGCAGGGTCGGAGCCCGCATTGGGCTCCGTCAGGCCGAAGCAGCCGACCCATTCGCCGGTTGCGAGTTTCGGCAGGTATTTCTGTTTCTGCTCTTCGGTGCCGAAGGCATAGATGGGATACATCACCAGCGACGATTGCACCGACATGGCGGAGCGGTAACCGCTGTCCACGCGTTCAACCTCGCGCGCGATCAGGCCGTAGGAAACGTAATTCGTGCCCGCACAGCCGTATCCGTGCAGCGTGGAACCCAGCAGGCCCAGCGCGCCCATTTCAGTCATTATCTCGCGGTGGAAAATTTCGTGGCGGTTGGCCTCCAGCACGCGGGGCATCAATTTATCCTGGCAATAGCTGCGCGCGCTGTCGCGGATCATGCGCTCTTCGTCCGTCAGCTGGTCGTCCAGCAGCAGGGCGTCATCCCATTTGAAGGTGGGCTTGAGTTTCGATTTATCGAGCTTCTTTTCCATGGGTTTGCTTACTGCTGCTTGAGCTGTCATGTGTTTGATCCTAATATCTGTATGGGGGGAAATATGGCAGAAATCCTCAAGGGACGCGAGGTCATTTTCGAATACCGGCAGGTGGGCAATATCATGCGCGTCACCGCCATGGATACCGCCACCATGACCGAAATCGTCCTGCAATGCCCCGTGAACGCCGGCGAAGCCGCCTTTCAGAAAAACGCGCTGATGCGCCTTGAATACGTGCTGAAGAAGAAAGGCATTATCAAGGAGTAACGGCCTTGATTATGGCAATATTCAAGCCGCATTGACCTCGCCCCTTTGGTATCGTATGTAAAATACATTCCAAAGGATTTTACATGGGTACCAACCCGCAACTCGACCTCCAGCTGCTGTCGCACGCCATGACGGGCGACCTGAATTCCATGCGCTCCGTGCTGGCGCAGGGGGCCGATCCTGCCGCGCGCGATAGCAACGGGCAGACGGCGCTGCATACCGTCATGCGCAACGAAACCTATCACCTGCGCTACACCGAAAAGGGGCGGGAGATCGCCTCGATGCTGCTCAACCGCGGCGTCGACGTGAACGTGCGCGACAACAAGGGCCTGACGCCGCTGCATTGCATCACGACGCTGGAGGGCTGGCACTGCAAATACCGGCTCGACGACATGATGAATTATTACGGCGCGGATATCGAGGCCCGCGACAACGCGGGCCGCACGCCGCTGTTCCACACGCTCGACAGCGGCAAGACCGACGCGCTGCAGTATTTCATCGGCGCGGGCGCGAAAGTGAACGTAGCCGATAACGACGGCGTGACGCCGCTGCACCTCGCCGCCGCCAAGCGCGATGCCGAGCATATCAAGCACCTGCTGAACGCCGGCGCCGATCTGAACGCCGTGACGAAAGACGGCAAGACCGTCTGGGATTTCGCCATCGACGCCAACAAGGATTATCAGGCCCAATGGCTGAAGGCCGAAGCGAAGAAGCAGCGCGAGGAAGCGGAAAAGAAAGCCGCTGCCGCCCGCCAGAAACAGGAACAAGAAAAACCGCGCGACCCGTGGAAACTGCTCTCGCCCGACCGCGTCGCCCTGTCGCATCATGAATCCGCGATCGGCTACAAGCTGACCGAAGTGTTCAATTTCAACGCCCGCACCTATACGCATATCACGCAGAACCTGCACACCAAGGCCGAAGCCGTAACGGTGAAAACCTTCGACGAATTCAGCGACCGCACGCCGCTCGAAAAGGCGCATGCGGAACTGGAACGGCTGGGCGGAGATGCGGAACGCGCAGTGATTTACGGGCCGCTGGTCGAAAAACCGCGCCCGGCGGGATTGAAGCTTCCGAAATAATCTAGCTTGTCAGGATTTTGACCCATTCGCTGCGCGACGGCATGCGGAGGCGCAGCGGCTTGCTGACGTGCATTTTTTCCTCCAGCACCGTGGTGCCGGTCATAATTTTATCGAGCGTTTCGGGCGAGACGCGCAGGGTGGCCGGAATATCGTTCCACGAGGCGAAGGTGCCGAAATCGCTGGTCAGCTTGCCGAAGGTTTTCGGCGCGCCCTCCAGCGTCTTGATGCCCGGGATCCTCAGGCACCAGAAATCGCCGCCGAGTTTCGCGGGCGCGTGGTCGAAGGACGCGAGATCGTTATCGCCGCAGGAATAGTTCAGGCCCACTTCTTCCGGCCCGTATTCCAGCGATTTTATCTTGTTCCGTCCGCAGGTGAAGCTGATGCCGATCTTGCGCGGCGAGAATTTCAGGTTGGGGAGATTATTGCGCCCCGCCCAGAAATTTCCCTTCACTTCCGGCGGCGCGCCCTCGAGCGTTTCAAGTTTATTGACGTAGCAGATGAAATGCAGGCCGACATCCTGCGGCGCGCCTTTCAGCGAGGTGAGCTCGTTGTGGCTGCAGTCGAAACTGCCCGTGACGCGCACGCGCGTCAGGTCGGGGAGTTCCTTCAATTTCTTTTTCGAGATGTTCAGGTCGCCCTCGACCAGTAGCCAGCCGTCGGGCTGTTTGGTATAGGCGATGCCCCATTCGGTCAGCGCCTGCTCCGCAGGGGTCAGTACTGGTTCGGCGGGCTTCGGTGCCGCCTTCGGTTTCTTGCTGCCTGCCTTGCTTTTGAATGCCTTCTGCATGGGGGACATAGTATATAATTTCCATAATAATTTCAAGGGGGAATTTGGGGGATTCCGCGGTGGCGGTCGTGGCTGCCAAAGCATTGATATTATTGTGAATATCTCATCCCGCTTGCAATGTTATGAAAATATTCGTAGTTTCCCTCAACGCTTACGAGGGTAAAAATGAAAAACAACACATCCGACACCGTAAAGGCCTTTAACCGCTTCATGGGCAAGCCCACGACGGCCAGCACAAAAATCACCTATCCCGAACGCGAAGTGCAAAAAATCGCGCATGTGAAGAATTACTTCATGGGCTGGGAAACCACCGTGGCCGGATGGGTCGCGGGGCAGGGGCTTGTGATGCATGAACAAAGGCCCGTCTACGCCGATGTCGACATCGTCGTCGGCACCGAGAAAAAACGCCATCGCCAGACCGCGCTGGAATTCAACGGCCGCGCCATCGCCGGCATCGAGCGCGAAGCCGCGAAACAGGGGCTGCATGTCAGCTATATGCCCGAAGGGTATGTGCGCTGGGGCATGAATTACGACCCGACGCGCCTGACCGTCGATCTGCAAAAGCAGGGTAGTGGTGAAAATGCCTATCGAGTCAAAGGCTTCCGCCTCGGCTGAGCCTTTAAAACCAAGCACTTAGGTTAGGTTTTTCTAGTATATACTTCTGGCAAGCACCTACTACATCTGGTAGAAGATGCCAGCGGTAACAAATATAAAGAGGGGCTGAACCAACCATGCCCGGAACAAAGAAAATCGTCGTCGCCTCCGACCACGCGGGATTCCAGCTGAAATCCGCAGTGGTGGAGCATTTGAAAAAGGCGGGACATGAGGTCATCGACCTCGGCCCCTTTGACGAAGAACGCGTCGATTACCCCGATTTCGGTTTCAAATTATCCGAAGCCATTCGCGGCGGACAAGCGCCGATCGGCATCGCCATCTGCGGCTCCGGCATCGGCATTTCGATCGCCGTTAACCGTTACAAAGACATGCGTTGCGCGCTGGTGAACGACGTGACCTCGGCGCGCCTTGCCCGCACCCACAACGACGCGAACGTGCTGGCACTGGGCGCAAGGCTGATCGGCCCCGATATCGCCCTTGAATGCATCAATACATTTTTAGCAACCGAATTCGAAGGCGGCCGCCACGCGGGCCGCGTCGAAAAATTAGGAAAGTGCGGAACATAAAATGACCATTCCCCAGAAGAAAGAACCCATGTCGAAATTCAATTTTTTTGAAACCGATTTAGAAGCGGCAGACGCCGAAGTTTTCTCGGGCATCCGCAAGGAACTGCAGCGCCAGCAGGAACAGATCGAGCTGATCGCCTCCGAAAACATCGTCTCCCGCGCCGTGCTGCAAGCAGAAGGCTCGGTGCTGACCAACAAATACGCCGAAGGCTATCCCGGCAAGCGTTACTACGGCGGCTGCGAATTCGTCGATATCACCGAACAGCTGGCGATTGACCGCGTCTGCAAGCTCTACGGCGCGAAATTCGCCAACGTGCAGCCGCATTCGGGCGCGCAGGCGAACCAGGCGGTGATGATGTCCCTCATCCAGCCGGGCGATACGATCCTCGGCCAAGCGCTTGCATCGGGCGGCCACCTGACCCACGGCGCGAAGCCGAACATGTCGGGCAAATGGTTCAACGCCATCCAGTACGGCGTGCGCAAGGAAGACGCGCTGATCGACATGGACGAAGTCGAAAAACTGGCGAAGGAACACAAGCCGAAACTCATCATCGCCGGCGCTTCCGCTTACCCCCGCGTGATCGATTTCGCGCGCTTCCGCAAGATCGCGGACGAAGTCGGTGCCTTCTTCATGGTCGATATGGCGCACTATGCGGGCCTTGTGGCCGCTGGCATCTACCCCAGCCCCGTGCAACATGCGCATGTCACGACCTCCACCACGCACAAAACACTGCGCGGCCTCCGCGGCGGCATTATCCTGACCAACGACGAAGAGCTGATCAAGAAGATCAATTCCGCCGTCTTCCCCGGCCTGCAGGGTGGCCCGCTGGAACATGTGATCGCGGCAAAGGCCGTTGCCTTCGGCGAAGCGCTGCAACCCTCGTTCAAGGTCTATGCGCAAGCGGTGCTGGATAACGCCCGCACGCTGGCCGCGACGCTGAAAAAGGGCGGGCTGGATATCGTTTCCGGCGGCACCGACTGCCATCTGGTGCTGGTCGACCTGCGCCCGAAAAACCTGACCGGCAAAGACGCCGAGCTCAGCCTTGAACACGCGCGCATGACCTGCAACAAAAACGCCATTCCGTTCGATCCTCAAAAACCGATGGTGACATCGGGCGTGCGCGTCGGCTCTCCCGCCGCCACCACGCGCGGCTTCGGCACCAAGGAATTCGAGCTGATCGGCCAGTGGATGGTCGAGGTGCTGGACGGCCTTGCCAAGAACGACGCGGGCAACAATGCCTCCGTCGAAAAAGCGGTGGCCGAGCGCGTATTGAAGCTCTGCCAGCAATTCCCCATTTATCCCAAAGAATAGGTTTTCAAAGAAATGAGATGCCCATTTTGCTCAGGCACTGAAACGCAAGTAAAGGACAGCCGCCCGACGGAAGACGACGCCGCCATCCGTCGCCGCCGCGAATGTCCCGGCTGCAGCGCGCGCTTTACCACGTTTGAACGCGTGCAGCTGCGCGATATCATCGTCGTGAAAACCGACGGCCGCCGCGAGCCTTTCGATCGCGCGAAACTGCTGCGCTCCCTGAAACTCTCGCTGCAAAAACGCCCCGTTGATTTGGAAAACATCGAGCGTGCCGCCAACGATATCGTGCGCCAGCTGGAACAATCGGGCGAAAGCGATATCACCACCAAGACGATCGGCGAGAAAGCGATGCACGCGCTCTCGCAGCTCGACCCCGTCGCCTATGTGCGCTACGCTTCGGTGTACAAGGACTTCCGCGAGGTGAAGGACTACAGCGAATTCCTCGCCGGCGTCGACCTCGTGTGCAAGAAAGCCAGCAATGGATAAGCTCAAGAAAACCAAGGTTCCGCCGAAGCCCGCCGAAAAAGCCTCGGCGAAAAAACGCAACGACGGTTCGGCGAAAGCCAAGCGCACCGCCGCGCGCCTTGCCGCCGTGCAGGTGCTGTACCAGATGCGCCTGAACAACCAGGATGCAAAATCGGCCGTGCGCGAATATATCTCGCACCGCTCGGGCTTTAAAATGGACGGCGACGTTTACATTCCGCCCGATGCCGACCTGCTCGATGAAATCGTGATGGGCGTGCAAAAACGCTGGAGCGATGTCGATGAAATTGTGAGCGCCGCCCTTGCCGCCGGTAAAAAAGGCGAAGTGGAAACGCTGCTGGAAAGCATCCTGCGCTGCGGCGCCTATGAATTGCTGGCGAACACCAAGGTCGATACCGGCATCATCATCGCCGATTACCTCAGCGTCACCGCCGGTTTCTATGATTTGAAGGAACCGAAACTGGTCAACGCGATTTTGGACAAGATCGCCAAGACGGTGCGCGAGTAATTCCCATGAAATGGGTCACCGATTTCACCACCCGCGACGGATTGAATTTCGAGATCGACCGCGAGGCCGTCATCGGCCCCCAGGCGGAAAAGGAATTCCACCGCTTCACGCTCCGCGCCTTCGACACCAAGGGTAATATCGTCACCGAATTCCTGCAGGAAGACCTGATCGAAGCCCAGATGCGCGCCATGAAAAAATGGGGCGTGCCGCTGGCAGCCTGGGAATTGCATTTGTGAAAATCAACCATGAACTTATTAAAACGCTGGAGGGATTAAAGAATGATCCATCCTTGGCGCTTGCCCTGTATCAACAATTATTTTTTGGTCATTTTTGGGTAATCATCCCCCAATCCACGGGCGATGTGCTGGATGGCGGATTTCTCACTTATGACGGTGCAGGAAATATTCGCGAGCTTCCGTTTTTCACCAGCCCCGAACGTCACTTATTGTCCCAATTGCACAGTCAGCAAAACGATTCAACGATTGTGGAGGTCGAGGGAAAAGTTTTGTGGCCCAAGATGCTCGATATTGTAAGTCGGGGGGAATTGGAAGTGGCGGTCGATCCCGGCGAAGCTCATGGCATTCGCATTACAAGGGAAATGATCTTAGGCATGGTAAAGTTACACGGCAATTGAGCGACAATTAGTTCTTGATCGCCAGAAACGGACTAACCTTCTCTGCAATCCTGCGGTGGCCGCTGGCATTCGGGTGCAGGCCGTCGTGCAGCAGCGCGCGGTAATCCAGCAGCGCCCAGTTCTTCCAGATATCGGCGAAGAACAATCCGGTCTCGCCGGCCACTTTTTCCACCACGGCGTTCATCAGTTTCACGCGCTCGGCATGGTAAGCCTTGTCGGCGTTCCAGGGCAGGGGGTCGACTTTGGGCTGGTCGACGGGGTTCAGGCCCACGATGCCGATTTTGGGCGTGAATTTGCGGGCGATGCCCAGAATGCGGTTCAGGTTGCTCTCGAATTCCTCGGGCGTGAATTTGTATTTCTTTTCAGACACCACGTAATGCGCGTCGTTCATGCCGACGGCGACGACGATGGCGTTGTCGACGCCGGGGTCGAAGCGCGCGGCCATCTCGCCCTCGATGCGGAGCAGGATATCCTCCGCCGTATCGCCCGGAATGCCGAGGTTATAGACGCGCGTCTTGGGCCCGCGCCCCGAGGTGAACGACTGGTCAACGGAGGAGCGCAGCCGCTGCACCCAGCCGCCCTGTTCGTCCCATTCGCCATAGGCGATGCTGTCGCCGAAGACATAGAAATGACGTGGTTTCATCGGGTCCGTCCTTCAGCAGAGCATCATTTCACCGTTTGGCCCGGGCGCGTCCGGCTGCTGGATCGACCAGAAACCGTAAGCGAAAAGCGCTGCGACTGTAATATTGATGACCAGCACGGTGATCGCCGCTCCACGCTGCAATTTGGCGCCAATCTTTTTCTCAATGAATTTTTTTTCAACGGCGTAAAACGAAGCAGCAAGGACCGCAAAGACGCCGAGCGCCGTGTACCAGGTGTCGTTGACCGGCGAAAAACCTGTCGCGACGATCAGCGCGCAAGTGACCGGCACCGCCAGCGCATCCGCCTTGGCGAGTGCGCCACGGGTCGGCTGCTTGAGGGCCGAGTCATAGAACATGCCCTTGATGAAAAAAAAGAAGACAGAGAAGAAAATATAGGCAATGCCGAATGCCGGCATGTTCAGCATGGGTTCGGGCCGGCAGGCATAGGCAGGTGTGGACGCAAGCGCGAAGACGAGCAGGAAGAGGATGAAAGGGCGGGGCTGCATGTTACCTCGATTTCAGGCGGAAGCTGCGCGTTTCGCTGCTGGCCAGCGCGTTGCCGTCCTCGCCGATCGCCACCACGCGCCAGCGGTAACTGGCCGGCGCCTGTAGCTGTCCCAATACAAAGGCGGAGAGCGGCGATTCCGTCACGCGCACCAGCTGCGAGGCGATCACGCTGTTCGCGGAATCCAGCACCTGCAGGCGATAGGCAACGGCGCCCTTGACGGGTTTCCACTTAAACGTCGTATTACCCGCGACAGGCTGTTCGCCCGCGGGGCCCATGGTCTGCAATTTTCCGGTGCCGCGCTCTCCCTCCTTGCCGGTCACAAAGTAAGTGATGACGGGCGGCTGCACCGCGTTCAGCGGTTCCTTGATGCGGAAGCGCACGTTCACGCGCCCGTCGGACGTGGTCGGCAGCGGCGGGGATTCGACGGTGATGCGCTGCTGCGCCGCCAGCATGCGCGTCACGTTGCGGATCGGGCGGTAAAAGGCGGAACCGTCGGGGTTGGCGTCGGAAACTTCCCAGACGGCGTCCAGACGCCCGCTGCCCGATGAATTGATGACGGCCTTGGCGGTCAGGTTGCTCTCGCGCATGACGGTGGTGAAGGATGACCCGTTGCTGAACATCAGCTCGATGCGCGACAGGCTCACGGGGCCGCCCATGCCGCCCGTGGTGCGCACGGTGACGTTGGCGGTGACGCCCGCGTTGAAGGGCGGCACATCGTCGAAATCGCGCTCGTATTCGAACAGGCCCTGCGTCTGCTGCAGCGCGCGGCGCATCACCAGCTGCGGCACGCGCACGGTTTCGACGACGCGCATGGTTTTCGGGTCGCCCGGGAAAACGCGGCGCGTGCTGGGCGATGTCGCCACCGGCACACCGTTGATAAGGAAGCGGCCGGGCAGCGATCTCAGGTCGACCGAATTCGCGCCGTTGATGTTGCGGTCGACGATCCAGCTGATGGTGAAGGTGCCGCTGGGGCCCAGGTTGACGGTGGTTTCATCGGGCACGGCTTGCGCGTTCGACACCTGCGCCATGGCGGGCGCCGCGCAAAAGACGGAGAGCAGCAGGAAGGCCGCGAAAAGCGTCTTTAAAATCTTCATGGCGTTACTCCTAAAATATCAGAAACCAAATGGCGCTGTGACTTTCAGCGACAGGAAAACCTTGTAATTCTCGTCCTTGGTCGCGGACGGGATGGGCGGGATGACGGCCGTGTTGACCGGCCCGCCGCGCTCGTAATCGCCCGAGAGCGCCAGCGCGAAGCCCGGCGTATTGTAGGCGGGCTGGTTCAGCTGCCATGCCAGCTCGGTCGATACCACCTGCTGGTTGTCGGACGCCGTGCCGTCGTCGAAGACCGACGACCAGTGGAAGGTATGGGTGAGTTTATCGGGAATAACCGTCCATGCCGTGTCGATGCCCGCGAAGTATTGCTGCGTGGTATGCTGGATTTTATCCTTCGTCACCTGTATCTGCGCGGTGGGCGTGATGGTGAAACGGTCACTGGGCATCCAGCTGGCGGCAAGCTCGGTGAAATTGCTGCGCGTATAGTTGATGCCCGTGGCTTCGCTGTCGAATTCCGACCATGTATGGCCGAGCGAGAGGTTCCAGCGGTCATAGGCGACCGTCCAGCCCGCGTTGGCCGACCATGTGTCCTGATCGAGCCCCGGGCCGCCGAAGCCGAGCGGCGTTTCATGCCGCCATTCATGCGCATAGCTGCCGCCCGCGTTCCAGACGCTGCGGCCGAGGAAGCTGGCGGCGTCGGTATCCTTCCACAGGAAAGCGGGAGTGAGCGTCAGCTGCGCGGCGAGACCGCGGCCGCGGTCGGTGGGCAGTGCGACGACATCGTCGGTATTGTTCTCGACGAAATAGCCTTCGGTGGTGAAGGCCAGCGTGTCCTTGGTGTATTGCGAGGTCAGCGTGACGCGGTTTTCATCAAGCGGGAGCCCAGCGTTGGTGATCGACCGGTAAAAGGTGCCGACGCGCTGGTAAAGCGCCTGCAGCAGCCATTTTTCCGCAGATCCGTCCTCGTGCGACAGGGTGGCGATGGGCGCGTATTGCAGGCGCGCGCGCCAGGCGGCTTCGCGGTTGCTCTGCACCACGACGCCCGATCCGTCCTCGTCGAAATTGGCTTCCGAGAATTCGCCGCGGATATTCTTTTTATCGTCCAGCGACTGCGCTTCCGCCGCCACGACCCAGCCGTCGCCTTCTTCCGACGGGTTGGTGGCGGGCACGGTGCCGTCGCCCTGCTGGCGGCCTTCGCCGTCATAGAAACCCGCTTCGGCAAAGACGCGCTTGCCGTAGGTATCCGGCATGGCATAGGCGCGGGCAGTGACGCCCTGCGCGCGCTGTTCCTCGCGGGCGAAACCTGTGACATTTCCATTTCCGATGGCGCGGGCGGGGTCTTGCGCAAAGCCCGTCAGCGTCGCCCACTGGCCGATATCGAACTGGGCCGAAGCGCCCCGGCGCATGTATTGGTCGACCAGCAGGTTCGCAACGCCGGTATCATGGTTGCCGGCACGCAGCCATGTATTCACGCTGTCGCCCTGATGCCGCATCGACAGCAGGTATTCGCCCAGCATGAAATGGTCTTCATCCGGCTGGTTGTTTTCTGATTTTGAATCGAAAAAGCCGTTGAAGGTCGCGGTTGTATCCCATGTCTGCCCGCCCGCCGCCGCATTGGCGGTCAGCGCGGCGTTGCCGCTATGCGGTTTTACTTTTTCGTCGCCGATCAGGTTGTCGGCCAGCAGGTAACGGTATTGGCCCTGGAACGTGCCCTCGACCGTCGTGCCCGCAATGCCGCCGCCGCCGACGCGGAAAACCCATGTCTGCAATCCCTTGAACGTGCCGTCGGGCAGTTTTTCGACCAGCAGCAGGCGGTGTTCGCCGGGGCTGAGACGCTGCGGCGGATCGTAGGTGACGGTCAGGCCGTTCATGGCGACAAGGCTTGTCACGTCGTCTCCGTCGAATTGCACAAAGACGTTATTCAGGCGGTCGGGTGAAATCGCGCCGTCGCGGATGGTGAAGCTGATGTTCCCGTCGACGGCAAGCATGCCGCCGGGCGCGGGCGAGGTGAGGGCGGCGACGTCGGCGCGCGCAGGGAGAGCGCAGGCGAGGCCGGCCAGCAAAACGCCCGTAAATAAAGCTCTTTTAGTTGACATAAAATATCTGCCCCGAAGGCCCTGAAAAACTTCCCGATTATCACCATAGGCGGCCGGATTTTGGAAGACGCAAATGGGCAACAAGACTCTGAAAAAAATGGTTAAAGGTGCAATAAATTTACAGAATGTTTGGTGCTATGCAACTTGCGCCAAAAGGAGCGGGGCGGTATTGTCACGCCAGCAGATTTCAGCAGTTTTTACAGGAGACGATTCAATGATCCGCCAGTCCCTTTTCGCCGCAACCGCCATCGCGATTGTCATGGCGCTTTCTGTTCCCGCCGAAGCGCAGCTTTCCACCAAGTCGAAATCGACGACGGGTCTCGGCGCGAAGGTCGCGCCCTCCGCCAGCGTCGGAACGGACAACAAAATCCAGACGCAAACCAGCACCGGCGCCACCAAGGGCATCATCGTGCAGGGCGGTCTGACGGGCAAGGCAGCCGCTCCCGCTACGCAGGGCATCATTGTGCAAGGCGGCCTGACGGGTAAAGCGGCCAATCCCGCCAATACCGGCACGGGTCTCGGCGCGGGATCGAATTCGGGCATCCTGATCGGCAATAAACCCGCAGGCACGACGGGCATCGTCAGCCCCCGCACGCAGGGCACGACCGGTCTTGGCCTCGGCGGCAGCACCGGCGGCGCGAGCGGTCTTGGTCGCGGCGGTCTCAACGCCAGCCAGGGCGAAGCCGGCGGCAGCAGCATGGGGGATATCCGCAGCGGCGCTGCTTCGGGCGGCATGGGCGACATTCGCGGCGGCGCGGCGTCGGGCGGCATGGGCGACATCCGTGGCGGTCTCGGCGGCGGCAGCAACACCGGCAACGGCCAGCAGGGCGTTGGCTTGGGTCCCGACGGCCAGAACACCGGCGGCGGCGGTTCGGGCAACGGTCAGGCAGGCGGGGGCTTCGGCCTCGGCGGCGGCCAGAACAACAATGGCGGCAACAGCAACCTCGGCCTCGGCGGCCACGGCCAGAATGGCGGTCAGGGTCAGGGCGGCAACAATAACGGCGGCAATAACAACAACGGCGGCCAGACCGGCGCGGTGAACTTCACCACCCCCGGCTCGTCGCAGGGCGGCCATGGCCAAAATACGGGTGGCCAAAGTGGCGGCAACAACAACGGCGGCGGTCAGGACGACAAGAAAAAAGAAGGCGGCTTCTTCGGCGGCCTCTTTGGCGGCGGCCAGAATTCGGGCGGACAAAACCCGGGCGGCGGCAACAATAACGGCGGCCAGCACGGCGGACAGAACAACGGCGGCGGACAAAACGTCGTGTACGGCGGCGGTCAAAATTCCGGCGGCCAGAATTCCGGTGGTCAAAGCTCGGGCGGCCAGAACTCCGGTGGCCAGCAGCCTGACAAGCCGAAAGAAAACACCGGCGGCCAAACCTCGGGCGGCCAGAACAGCGGCGGTCAATCCGGCGGCGGCCAGTCGGGTGGCGGTCAATCGGGCGGCGGACAAGCTGCCGGCGGCGGCGAGAAGCCCCCGAAAGAGAAAGAAGGCGGCGGCGGCAAAGCTTCCAGCATGCCGCGTGAAGACGGCGTCGGCTCCGGCGGCGGCACGACCACGATCGGCCGCGGCGGCAGCAGCTCTGCCGGCGGCGGCGACGGTCGCGGCGAAGGCGGCAACACGGGCGGCGGCGGCAGCGGCGGCGGCTCGGGCGGCATCGACCTGCGCGGCGGCACTGTCGTGAACCCCGGCGAAGGCGTCGGCGGGGCAGGCGGCAACGTGCAGGGCAACTTCCGCGGCGGCGCGCAGGTCAACCCCGGCAACGGCGTCGAGACCGGCATTCCCGGCAGGCCGTAATGACCAAGCCTAAACCTGCTGAATCCGCGCAGCACGCGAAGATACTCGAGCGCAAGATGCTGTTCGACGGCTATCACAAGCTGGAGATGTTCCGCGTTCAGCCCCGTTCGCTGAAGCATGGCGGCTGGGCGGAGGAAATGCAGCGCGAGATTTTCTTCGGCAAGTCGATCGCCGTGGTGTTGCTCTACATCCCCGAAACGGATGAAATTCTGCTGAACCAGCAATTCCGCCTCGGTGCGATGATGGCGGGGGTCGAAAACCCCTTCCTGTTCGAGTGCGCGGCGGGCGCGATCGATGAAGGCGAAACGCCCGAAGATGCTGCGAGACGCGAGGCCTTCGAGGAAACCGGCTGCGAAGTGCTGGAGCTGGAGCCGATTGGAAAGTCTTATTCCAGCCCCGGCTGCATGGCCGAGGAATTCCACATGTACATCGGCCGCATCGCCAAAGCCGAAAGCGGTATTTACGGCGAGGAACACGAGGGCGAGGAAATCAAGACCCATCTGCTGTCCTATAAATCGGTGATGAAGATGCTGGACGACGGCCATTTCGCCAATATCATTCCCGCGCTGGTGCTGAACTGGTTCGCGCGCAACCACGAACGCCTGCGTGCAAAGTGGTTGAAGTCATGAGCGCGCTTGTTTCCGCAGAGGAGCTGAAAGCCCTCGTCCACAATCCGAAAGTGAAGCTGCTGGACGCGAGCTACAACCTGCCGCCCACCGATTTCGTGATCGGCAACGCGGTCGAATTCGATATCGACGATGTGGCCGACCCTGTCGCGACGCTGGCGCATACGCTGCCCTCGCCCAATGTGTTTGCCGAAAAAGTTTCGGCGCTGGGTATCTCCAACGACGACCGCATCATCATCTACGATCGCATGGGCATGGCCATGGCGGCCAGCCGCGCCTGGTGGATGTTCCGCGTCTTCGGCCACGAAAATGTGCAGGTGCTGGACGGCGGCCTGCCCGCATGGCTGCTGGCCGGCGGCGAAATGCTGCCGCTGCCCGAAGTGCCGCCGGCGCCCGCCGTTTACAAGGCCGGTTTCCGCCCCGAACTGTTCCGCCGCCGCGATGAAATGGTGCGGAATTTGGAAACAAAAGAATTCACCGTGCTGGATGCGCGCGACATGCGCCGCTATACCGGCGAAGCCGCGGAAAGCCGCCCCGGCGTGGAAAGCGGCCATATTCCGGGCTCGCTCAGCCTGCCTTACGCGACGCTGTTCGACCTCGACACCGGCCACCTGAAACAGGGCGAGGCGCTGCAGGCCGCGCTGAAATCCGCGCCCGCCGGCCCTGTCGCCATTACCTGCGGCAGCGGCGTGACGGCCTGCGTGGTCGCATTGGGATTATACGAGTTAGGGCGCAAGGATGCGGCCGTCTATGGCGGCAGCTGGACGGAATGGGGCGGCGATCCTGCGCTGCCCAAGAAACGAGGAAACGCGCCGTGAGCAAGAAAAAGAATACAATCCTGACCCATGCGGGATCGAAGCCCGACGAATACCACGGCGCGGTGAACGTGCCGCCGCACCGCATGTCGACGATTGTCTTCAACACTTACGAAGAATTCGAAAAAGTCCCCAACGTCAAATTTTCCTATGGCCGCGCGGGCACGCCGTCGTCTGCGGCCTTCGAGGAAGGTATCGCGCTGATCGAAGGCGCCTATCGCAGCGTCGCCACCTGTTCGGGTCTCTCCGCCATTCTGACGGCGCTGATCGCCTTCGCGAAGCACGGCGACCATCTGCTGCTGCCCGATAACGTTTACGGCCCGTCGCGCAAATCATCGGAAGAGGTTTTGCGCAAATTCGGCATCGACGTCGAATATTACCCGTCGATGATTGGCGCGGGGATTGAAAAACTGTTCAGGCCCAATACGCGCCTGCTGTTTATCGAGGCCCCCGGTTCGCTGACGTTCGAGGTTCCCGATATCGGCGCGATGGTGAATGCGGCGAAAAAATCCGGCATCAAGACCGCGATCGACAACAGCTGGGGCACGCCGCTGTTCATGAAGCCGATGGATCTGGGCATCGACGTTTCGGTCATGGCCGCCACGAAATATATCGCGGGCCATTCCGACGTAATGCTGGGCGTTGTTTCCACGACCGAAGAAGCATGGCCCGCCGTGAAACGCGCCGCGCTGATGCTGGGGCTCTGCGCCGGGTCGGAAGAATTGTATCTGGCGACGCGCGGACTGCGCACGCTCCATGTCCGCCTGCCGCACCATGAACGCACCGCCATGGAAATCGCCGGATGGCTGCGCGAACAGCCGCAGGTAAAGCGCCTGTTGCACCCCGCGTTCGACAGCTGCCCCGGCCATGAAAACTGGAAAAAATATTTCAGCGGATCGACCAGCACCTTCAGCATCATCCTGCACGAAACGCGCCGCGACAAAATCGCCGCCATGCTGAACGGCATGGAAATCTTCCGTCTTGGATTCAGCTGGGGCGGTTTTGAATCGCTGCTCTTCCCCGAACAGCCCAAACCCATCCGCACCGCGGAAAAATGGGAAGAAACAGGTTTCTCGCTCCGCATACATTTGGGGTTGGAAGACGTCGAAGACCTGAAAGCCGACCTCGCCGCCGGCCTGAAAAGGCTCGCCTAAATTCAAATGATTGGATAATTTCCGGCGATTCCCGCGCAAGCATTTGCAATGCGTAACGCATTACCTGCACTTGGTTTTTCGCGGTGTGAAAGAATGTTGCGAGAAATCCGCATCGCACTATCCCTATGCATCACCGAAACATTTTCCGAGTCTGAAAAACAGCGCGCGTTTCAAAGCGTTTCAGAGCGTTTCATGGTGTCATTCAGCGCACGAAAACAGGCCGAAAACGCGCATGTTTCAGAGGTGTCATCCTGCTGAAAAACTTCCCCGATCCGGCTTATGCGTTTCAGAGCGTTTCAAAGCGTTTCACGCCGTTTCATTGACCACGGGGATCAAAATTGGGAAACTATAGATATGCTCTAAATGGGTGAGCAGTGAACCAGCTCCGGCCTTGAAGCCGGGGTTTTTCATTGGGGAAAGCTCTTCCCTATAGCCATAAGCCGGCGTTTCAAGACCCAAATGGCACTTTTTTAAAAGAAATTCGTTAGGCAATACAACACCTTGCGGGGTGCTTTTATTTCCGCAGGGAACACCCCGCTGGCACGTTTAATGAATATACCTATATAGCATTCCGCCGAATTCGGCCGGATGCGCAAGGAGTTACGCATTATGCCAATTGAAAGCCAGGGCAATAAAAAGTCCAGGGGCACGCGGCGCTGGGTGAAGATTTTCTTCGCCCTGATGTTGCTGCTGGCGCTCGGCTTTGGCGGATACCACCTGCATAGCAAGGGCAAGGCGGGGGAAGAGAAGAAATACACCATCGCCAAGGTTGAAACCGGCGATATCGAGGAAGTCGTGACCGCGCAGGGCAAGCTGGAACCGAAGGAATACGTCGACGTGGGCGTGCAGGTATCCGGCCAGATTAAAAAGATTTTCGTCGAGCTGGGCGACGTGGTGAAAAAGGGCGACCCCATCGCCGAGATCGACCCGAAAATCTATGAATCGAAGGTGGAGGCCGACGAGGCCCGCATCAAGACGCTGGAGGCGCAGCTGGCGCAGCAGGAGGCGCAGGTGAAACTGGCCGAACTGCAATTCAACCGCAGCAAGCAATTGATCGAAAGCAAGGCCGTGAGCCGCGACGTATACGAAAGCGCCGAAACCGCGCTGGTGGTGGCGCAGGCGGAGAAAACCGCGGTTGATGCGCAGCTGGAAGAAGCCCGCTCGACCCTCGACGGCGACAAGGCCAATTTGGGCTATACCAAGATTTTTGCGCCCATCGACGGAACGATTGTTATCGTGGATGCCAAGGAAGGCCAGACCCTGAACGCCGCGCAATCTGCCCCGCGCGTGGTGCAGATCGCCAAGCTGGATATTTTAACGGCGCGGGCGCAGGTGGCCGAGGCCGATATCATGCGCATTACGCCGGGCGTTGAGGTGTACTTCACCACGCTGGGCGGGCAGGGCCGCAAGTGGAAGGGCACTGTGCGTCAGGTTCTGCCCTCGCCAGAAGTGGTGAATGAAGTTGTTTTGTATAACGTTTTGCTGGACGTCGATAACGCCGACCGCGCGCTGATGACAGGCATGAGCGCGCAGATGTTCTTCGTCATGGGCCGCGTGGACCAGAAGCCGCTGGTGCCGATTGCGGCCTTGGGCCGCCGACTAGCGAAAGACGATACGAAGGATGGCAAGGCCTACCGCGTGCTGAAAGTCGTGCGCGGCAAGAATACCGAAACGACGGTGCGCGTCGGGTTGATGAACCGCGTGATGGCCGAGGTGAAAGACGGCCTTTCATCGGGCGACGAAGTGGCGATTGAGACTTCGGGCGAAACGGATGACAAAACCAATGCCATTCCGCGCCGCATGCGCAACATGGGCGGGCGTTTGTGATGAAACCGCTGCTCGAGCTTAGCAACATCTGCCGATACTATGAAAGCGGCGACGAGACGGTGAAGGCGCTGGATGGCGTTTCTATCTCCGTCTATCCCGGCGAATTCGTGGCGGTGATGGGCCAATCGGGCTCGGGCAAATCGACATTGATGAATATTATCGGCTGCCTCGATACGCCGACGGCGGGCACCTACCGCGTGCGCGGGCAGGATGTGGCGGCGCTGGACGGCGACGAACTGGCCGCGCTGCGGCGGCAGACCTTTGGTTTTGTGTTTCAGCGTTACAATTTACTCGCGGCGGCCACGGCGCAGGAAAACGTGGCCATTCCCGGCCTTTACGACGGCATGAACAGGGGTGAACGCGAGGGTCGCGCGGCGGAGCTGCTGGAGCGGCTCGGCCTTGGCAACCGCATGGATCATACGCCGTCTGAATTATCCGGCGGCCAGCAGCAGCGCGTGGCGATTGCGCGGGCGCTGATGAACGATCCGCCGATTGTGCTGGCGGACGAACCCACCGGCGCACTCGACAGCCACAGCGGGCAGGAGGTGATGGGGCTGCTGAAAAAACTCCATGCCGAAGGCCGCACGATTATCCTGATCACCCACGATGAAAAAGTTGCGGCGAATGCCGAACGCATTATCCGCATGATCGACGGCAAGGTTTCCGGCGACAGCAAGCCGCTGGAACGCGCTGGCGTATTGGCGGCGGAGCATAGGGGCCGCGGGGCGCAGAACCTGCTAGGCACAGTGGGCGAGGCCATGGGCACGGCCTTTCGCGCGCTGCACGATAATATCTTCCGCACCGCGCTGACATTGCTGGGCATTATCATCGGCGTGGCGGCCGTGGTGGTGATGCTGGCGGTGGGCAGCGGCAGCAAGCAGAAAATCCTCGACCAGATCACCTCGCTCGGCACCAATCTGCTGATGATTTCGCCGGGCATGCCGGGTTTCAGGGGCGGCGGCGATATCGTGACGCTGACGCCCGATGACGCGACGGCGATCCTCGATATTCCGAATGTCCAGACCGTCGTGCCCGAACGCCGCAGCCGCCAGACGCTGCGCATGGGCAATATCGACTATGCGACCTCGGTCTCGGGCGTTGGCACGGGCATGCCGCTGGTGCGCGACTGGAAGATGGAATACGGCACGTTCTTCAACGACCGTGATCTGGAGGGCAATGCCTCCGTTATCGTGCTGGGGCAGACGGTGGTCAAAAATCTATTCCCGAACGAGGAAGATCCGATTGGCAAATATATTCTGGTCAAGAATATCCCGTTCGAAGTGATCGGCGTGCTGGCGAAAAAAGGCTCGCTGCAATGGGGCGGCGACCAGGACGATGCGGCCTTTATTCCGCTCACGACGGGCATGGTGCGGTTGTTCGGGGGCTTGCACGTCAGCAGCATCACCGCGCGCGTCGACAATCTCGACCTGATCGATGAAACACAGGATAAAATCAGCAGCCTGCTGAAGGCGCGGCACAGGGCGGAGGATTTTAACGTGGTGAATACCGCATCCATCATGGAAATGGCATCGGCGGCGCAGAATACATTGACGATTTTGCTGGGCGCGGTGGCGGCCATATCGCTGCTGGTGGGCGGCATCGGGGTGATGAACATCATGCTGGTCAGCGTCACCGAACGCACGCGCGAAATCGGCATCCGCATGGCGACGGGCGCGCGCATGCGCGACATCATGCTGCAGTTTAACATCGAGGCTGCGGTGGTCTGCACCATCGGCGGCATTCTTGGCCTGCTGATCGGCTTCGGCCTTGGTTTCGGTATTTCCCTGTTTGACGTGAAGGTGATATTCTCCTTCTGGCCGCCGGCGCTGGCCTTTGCGACGGCTGTCCTGACGGGGCTGGTTTTCGGGTTCCTGCCCGCGCGCAAAGCCGCGCGCATGGACCCTGTCGTCGCGCTATCATCGGAGTAATGAAATGAAAAAAACACTCACCGCTATCCTTCTTGTGCTGTCGCTTGGCGCCTGCGACATGATCCCCGATATGGAGACGCCGAAATTCTCGCTGTCGGATACGTGGAAGGAACAGCCCGTCAACATCGTCAAGCCCGGCAAGGCAAAAGAAAAAGCGCCGGTTGCCGTGGTGACGGAAGCGCCGGCCATCAACGCCGACTGGTGGAGAAACTTCGGCAGCGCGGAGCTGGATGGGTTGATGGACCGCGCTTTGGAGCAGAACAACGACCTGCGCGCGGCGATTGCGCGCATCAACCAAGCCCGCGCAGCGATGAAGATTGCGGGGGCTTCGGCCTATCCGTCCGTGGATGCCAGCGCAGGCGCACGCGAAACGCGCACCGTACCCGGCAGCTGGGGAAATTCGGGCAGTGTCGGGCTTGATATCTCTTACGAAGTCGACCTCTTCGGCCGCAACAAGGCGGGACGCAAGGCGGCCAAGGCCGATTTCAGGGCCAGCCAGTATGACCATGACGCGCTGGCGCTGATCGTCATGGGCGACGTGGCGGAGGGCTATTTCCGCACCGTAAACTTACGCGAACGCGCCGCTATCGCGCAGAATAACCTTAGCAATTCGCGCAATGTACTGAAACTGGTGCAAGCACGGTTCGATGCGGGCGCGTCCTCGGCGCTTGATCTCTCGCGCCAGAAGGCGGAAATGGCGACGACGGAGGCTTCGCTGGCCGCGCTGCAGGCGCAGGCTTCGCAGGCGGAGAACGCGCTCGCCATCCTGCTCGGCACGCCGCCGCATGATATGGGGCTGAAAACGAAAGCGCTGTCGGCGATCAAACAACCCGCCGTGCCGCTGTCGCAGCCTGCGCAGGTGATTACGCAGCGCCCCGATATCCGCGCGGCGGAGCAGACGCTGGTTGCCGCCAATGCCGATATTGGTGCTGCGCGCGCGGCTTTCTACCCGACCTTTAACATCGGCACCTCGGCGGCGGCGAGCTTTGCGGCTTTGTCCAATCCGGTTGCGAGAACACTTGAAATCGCGGCCTCGATCATCGCGCCCATTTTCCATGGCGGCGAGCTGGAGGGTGGCGTCGAGCGCGCCACGGCGCGTCAGGTGGAACTGGCCGAAAACTACCGCAAGGTGGTGCTGGTCGCGCTGCGGGAGGTGGAGGACGCTCTTTCCGCCGCCAAGGCCGCGAAATCGCGCGAGCGTTCGTTCGCCACAGCGATGGCAGAGGCGCGGAAGACCTACAACCTGTCGCGCGAGCTCTATGATGCCGGTTCTGTAGACTATCAAACGCTACTCGACAGCCAGCGCACGCTGCTCTCGGCCGAGGACAGCCATAGCGCGGTCAGGCTGGAACTGCTATCGGCGCAAGTAGACCTTTACAAGGCGCTGGGCGGCGGCTGGCGCGATACGCAGACCGCTAAAAAATCCGTGGCGAAGAAGTAATTACTTCGTCAGGCTTTCGACCATTTCGTTATAAGCCGCAATCGCGTCTTCCGGGCAGGAATAGGACACGACGGCGCGCGTGCCGGGGGGAATGTTGAATTCCGGCGCGGTGCGCATTTCGGCGGGCAGGAATTTCTTCGCGGCCTCGACGGCGGGCGTGGCACCCGCGAATTTCGCGTTTTCGGCCAGGTTTTCGGGCTTCATCAGGAAGGCGATGAATTTTTCGGCCTTGGAAACGCTCTGCGCGTTTGTCGGGATGGCGATGGTATCGAGCCAGAGTTCCACGCCTTCCTTGGGGTAGACGTACTTGATGTGTTTGTTCTTTTCCCGCGCGATGAAGGCGTCGCTGCTCCAGGCCAGCTGCATCTTCACGTCGCCCGCGGCAAGGCGCTCGTAATAGCCCTCCGCCGAATAGTTCTTCACGAAGGCGCGCTGGTTGGCCAGCAGCACCTTGATCGGCTGGATCGAGGCGTTCGACGCATCGCAGTTCTTCTGCCCCAGCGCGATCGAGGCGATGGCGGCGACGGTGGAGGCTTCGTCGAGCATGCCGATGTCGGGCTGTTCGCCCTGCGGGCGGTTGAAGAGCTGTTGCCAGCTGGTCACGTCCTCCGCCGTTTTCGCCGTGTTCACGGCGATGCCGGTCGTGCCGTAGAAAAGCGGCAGCGAATAGGTGTAATCGGGGTCATAGGCGGGTTTCTGCACGCTGGCCGACAGCGTCGAGGCCAGCCCGCGCACGCCGGCGGGCAGCGGTTGCAGCAGGCCGTCCTTCGACAGCTGGGTGATATAGTTGCCGGAGGGCGCGACGATATCGTATTTCGCACCTTCCTTCAGCTTGGCCATCAACACGTCGTTGCTGGTATAGACCTCCGCCACCACCTTGATGCCGGTTTCCTTCTCGAACTTGGCGAAGACCTCCGGCGAGGCATAGGTGTCCCAGGTGTAGACGTAGAGCTTGCCACGGTTGAGGACGTAGTAGCCAAGGCCCACAGCCGCGCAGAGCAGCAGGACGAAGACGGCAGAGAGGAGTGAACGCATGTTGATGGCCTTTTTTTCTTGTTGTTGTTATTACTTCAGCACTTTTTCCCAGATTTTTTCGTAGGACTTGATGACCTTGGACGGGCAGGTCATCTGCACGACGGCCTTGGTGCCTTCGGGGATGTTGAATTCGGGGGCGTTCTTGACCTCGTCCGGCATCGCGTCTTTCGCTGCGGTCAGGGAGGGCACGTAGCCTGCGAATTCCGCATACTGCGCCATGTTTTCGGGCTTCATCACGAATTCGATGAATTTCTTGGCGGCCTCGACGTTTTGCGCCTTGGCGGGGATGGCGATATTGTCGATCCAGACTTCCACGCCTTCCTTCGGGTAGATGTATTTGATGTCCTTGTTTTCACCGCGGGCGATGAAGGCGTCGCCCGACCATGCCATCTGCATGGCGACGTCGCCTGCCTGCAGGCGTTCGACATAGCCGTCAGCCGTGGCGATCTTCACGAAGGGCTTCTGGCCCTGCAGCGTGGCCAGCATGGTCTTGAAGGTTTCGGAATTATCCTCGCAATATTCCTTGCCGTGGTAGAGCGAGAGAATATCGGCCACTGTGCCGGTATCGTCGAGGATGCCGATGTTCTTGGCCGCGCCCTCGGGACGCTTGAAATACTGGTCCCAGCTGGTGATGTCTTCCTTCATCAGCTTGGTGTTCACGGCGATGCCGGTGGTGCCGTAGAAGAGGGGCAGGGAATATTTATGCTCGGGGTCGTAGGCGGGGGCCTTGACGCTGGCGTCCATGCCTTCGCCGTGCTTGCGCAGGTCTTCGGGAATTTCCATCAGCACGCCTTCTTTCGCCATCAGCGGAATATAGGGGCCGGACGGCATGACGATGTCATAGGCGGCGCCGGATTTCAGCTTGGCCACCATCTTGTCGTTGCTGGAATAAATTTCCGATTCCACGTCGACGCCGGTTTCCTTCTCGAAGCGCTTGAACAGTTCTTCGTCTTTGTAGGTATCCCAGCTGTAGATGAAGAGTTTTTCTTTCTTCTCGGCCGCGAAGGCGTTGCCGGACAGAAGAGCGACGACGGAGATTGCCAGGAGCAGGGGTTTGAGTTTCATGTTATCAGGCCTTTCTTTGGTTGATGGCGTAAGAGAGCGCGACCATGACGATCGACAGGATGAGGAGGACGGTGGAAATGGCGTTGATCTCGGGCGTGATACCGCGCCGGATCATGCTGTAGATATAGACGGGCAGGGTGGCGCCGCCGGGGGGTGCGACCATCTGCGTGATGATGAAATCGTCGATGGAGGTAATAAAGGCCAGCATCGCGCCCGAGGTAATGCCCGGCATCATCAGCGGCAGCGTGACATGGCGGAAGGCCTGCCAGGGCGTGGCGTAGAGGTCGGCAGCGGCCTCGAACAATGAGGGCTGCAGCGTTTCCATGCGCGCGCGGATGGGCGAATAGGCGAAGGGGATGCAGAAAACGGTATGGGCGATGAGCACGTTGCCGAGCGGCAGATCGCCGATAAACCAGTTGAGCCCGATAATCGAGAAAAAGGCCATGGAGGCGATGGCGATCACGATTTCGGGGATCAGCAGCGGCAGCGTCATCATGAAGTAGGTGGAGGACTGCGTTCTCGCCCCCAGTTTGTTGCCATGCATGGCAACAGCCGTCATCAGCGCGATGATGGTCGAGAAAATGGTGGCCAGCACACCGATGATCAGCGAATTGATGCAGGCCTTGACCAGCTGTTCGTTCTCCGCCGCGCGGTGGTACCAGTCGAGGCTGAAGCCTTCCCAGACCGTGATGCGGGAGCCCGCGTTGAAGGAGAAGAAGATGACGATCAGCAGCGGGATGTAAAGGAAGGCAAGGCAGGCCCATGCCGTCGAGGCAACACCAGGGATATAATCGTTGGGCTTGGTTGCCATGCTACACCAGCTCTTTCAGCCCGCCGCGGCGGGACATGATCATCAGGCCGATCATCACGGTCGCCATCAGCGCGACGGAAGCGGCGGAGCCGAAGGGCCAGTCCTTCGCCGCGCCAAAGAGCGATTCAATCTTGGTGCCCAGCATCATATACGTCGCACCGCCCAGCATCTGCGGCGCAAGGTAGGAGCCGATGCAGGGGATAAAGACGAGAATCGAGCCCGCGATAATGCCCGGCATGCAGAGCGGGATGGTGACGCGGCGTAAGGTTTGCCAGCGGTTGGCGTAAAGATCTGCCGAAGCCTCGACCAGTTTCCAGTCCATGCGCTCGAGGTTGGAATAGATGGGCAGAACCATGAAGGGCAGGTAGCTGTAGAGCAGGCCCAGCCCGACGGAAAAATCGGTGTAGAGGAGCGATATGGACTGGTCTTCGGCGAGTACGCCGAGGCCGCGCAAGCCATTGTTGATAAGGCCTCCGTCGCGCAGGATCAAAATCCATGCGTAGGTGCGGATCAGCAGGTTTGTCCAGAAGGGGATGGTGACGAGCATCATCCAGAAATTGCGCTGCGCGGGCGGGCGGGTGGCCATGTAATAGGCCATGGGAAAACCGGCCAGCAGGCAGAGGAAGGTGCAAAGCGCGGCCAGCTTGACCGAGCGCCAGCAGACCAGCAGGAACGACGGATCGAAAACTTTCTTCCCGTCGAAATCGGTTTCGTAGAAGATTTTGGTATAGGCTTCGAAGGTCAGCGGCATCATGACGCCGCCGGTTTCCTGCGGCGTCATGAATGAATAGCCGACGATCAGCACCAGCGGCAGCATGAAGAAGACGCCCATCAGGAACATAAAGGGCGACAGCAGCCATGCGCGTTTGCCGGCGGGTGAACTCATGCCGCGCACCTGATCAGGCGTTCGGGCGGAAGCGCCAGCGTGACGCGGTCGCCGGCTTTCAGGTTGATCGGGTCGTCCTCCGCCACCGTCACCACTTCGCCGCCGTCCAGCTGGACAAGGTAATGGGTGACGGAACCGCGATAGGTGATGTGGTTCAGCGTGCCGCCGGCATAGATTTTGCCTTTCGGCACGCCCTGCGCGAAAACCGCGTCTTCGGGGCGGAAGCCGATATCGCCGCTCTCCGACAGGCCAAGGCTGGTGGCCTTCACGAAATTGCAGATGCCGATGAAGCTGGCCACGAAGCGGTTGGAGGGCTGGTGGTAAATTTCCTGCGGGCCGTCGAGCTGCGAGATTTTGCCTTTTTCCATCACCGCGATGCGGTCGGACATCGACAGCGCTTCGTCCTGGTCATGCGTGACGAAGATAAAGGTGATGCCGGTGTCGCGCTGCAGGCGCTTCAGCTCGATCTGCATTTCCTTGCGCAGCTTGTAATCGAGCGCGGAGAGCGATTCATCGAGCAGCAGGATTTTCGGCTGGTTGACGAGCGCACGCGCCAAGGCCACGCGCTGCTGCTGCCCGCCCGACAGCTGCGAGGGCTTGCGCTCGGCCTTGTCGTCGAGACGGACGAGGGCGAGCGACGTCGTGATGGATTTTTCAATCTCTTCGCGCGGGCGGCCGCGCATTTTCATGCCGAAGGCGATGTTTTCGGCAACCGTCATATGCGGGAAGAGCGCGTAGCTCTGGAACACGGTATTGACGGGGCGTTCATAGGCAGGCAGCGGGGCGATATCCTTGCCATCAAGGATGATGCTGCCGGAGGTAGGAATGTCGAGGCCCGCGATCATGCGCAGCAGCGTCGTCTTGCCGCAGCCGGAGGGGCCCAGCAGCGTGAAGAATTCATTCGACTTGATATCGAGCGAAACGTTGTCGACCGCGCGCACTTCGCCCGACGGATGCGGGTAAATCTTGCTGACCTGCCGGATGCTTAAGCCTTGGGACATGCGGGGGAATCCTTCTTTGCCTGTAGGAATTACTTATAACAAAAACTGTTTATAAAGTATTTATATACGCCTAGCATGGACGTGGAATCGGAAGGGCCCGCGCTATGAAAATGATCGACGTCCAGAACCTCAACTTCGACTATCCGGACAAGCGGGCGCTCTTCGATATCAATTTTTCCATAGATCACGGCGCTGTCGTCGCGCTGGTGGGACCGAACGGCGCGGGGAAAACCACGCTGCTGCGCTGCATCGCCGCGCTTGAACGCGTGCACAGCGGGCGGGTGATGATCGACGGGCTCGACATCGCCGACCATCCGCGCGAGGTGCATCGCCGCACGGGTTATCTGTCGGACAGCTTCGGGCTTTATAACGCGCTCAATTTGCGCCAGTGCCTGACCTATATGGCCTGGAGCCAGAAGATACCGGAGCTGGACGTGAACAAGCGCGTGCTCGACGTCGCGCATGACGTCGGCATCGATCATATGCTGGACCAGAAGGCGGGCGTGCTGTCGCGCGGCTATCGCCAGCGCCTCGGCATCGGCCTTGCGCTGATCCATGATCCGAAGCTGATTATCCTCGATGAACCGGCGTCCGGCATGGACCCGGAGGCGCGGATCGCGCTGTCGCAGATGATAAGGCGCCTGCGCGCGGCGGGGAAAACGCTGATCGTGTCGTCGCACATCCTGAACGAGCTGGAGGATTACTGCACCGAAATGCTGGTCATCCAGAACGGGCGCGTGGCGGAACATGTGAAGCTGGGCGATTACGCGGCGCGGCCCGAACGCACGCTCATCATCAGCATCGCGGGGCTTGCGGTGGGGCATATGGAGGCGCTGTCGCGGCAGCCGTATATCAAAATCCGCGCGACGCATGAAAACACCGTCACCTGTGACTATACCGGCTCGGTCGAGGATCAGCAGAAACTGCTGCAGGCGCTGATCGCCGCCAATATTCCCGTTTTCAGCTTCAGCAGCGAGGCGCATACTTTAGCAGATGCGTATATGAACGTCACATCGGGTAAGAGATAAGCCATGAAACACAATTTCATCATCAGCCCCGAATTCCACCGCAACCTCTGGCTCCGCTTCTCGCCCTTCAGCCTGCTTGCGGTGCCGCTGCTGCTGGCCCTGGTCGCCTTCGTCTGCATCAAGTCGGGCGTGCATACCCCCGAGCCCGACGCGGGTTACGGGGCGCTGGCCAATGTCATGCTGGGGATCTATTTCATCGTCGTGCTGATCGGCGGCAGTTACGAGGCCGGCACGGCGCTGCAGGACGAGGTGCGCAACAACACCTGGGATTTCCAGCGCATGTCGTCGATTTCGGCGGCGAAGCTCGCCTTCGGCAAGCTGTTCGGCGCGACGGCGTACCATTGGTATTTCGGCCTGATGGCGCTGTGCTTTTTCGCCTATGGCTACGAAAACTATCAGGTGCAGCCCTATCACTGGGCCTATACCGGCGGCCCGCCGAAGCCCGAGCCGGTGCTGCCCGACGGCAGCCTGCCGGTCGTGCTGGTCTACGTGATAATGGCGGGGCTGATGGGGCAGGTGCTGGCCTTCGTCAGCGGTTTTTACGATATCGTCACGCTCTCCGCGCGGGGCGGGATGCGCGGCAAGATGCCCAAGGGCGTCAACGCCTTTATCCTCGGCCTTGTCTGCTCGGGCTGGGTTTTCTCCGGCATCGCCATACCGGCGGCCACGCACCTGCAGCGCGGCAGGGTGCGGGAAACCGTCAGCTGGCTGGGCGAAACCATCCAGGCGTCATGGTTCATTCCGCTGACGCTGCTGTTTTTCTTCTTCTGGTTCCTGGTCGGCGCCTACCGGCTGGCGCGGGCGGAGCTGATGTACAGCCAGACGCCGGTGGCCTGGCTCGGCTTCACCTGCAGCGCCGTTTTCTGGGTCACCGGCTTCATGCATCGCGGCAGCGAGCTGGCGATGCCGAAGGAAGTGGGTTACTTCGGCCCGCTGCTGATGGGCTTCATCATCATGGCGATGATCACCTATTGCACCATGCTGAATGAATCGCACGACACGCGCCGCTATGGCCGCTTCTGGAACTATCTGCAGACGGGGCAGCTGCGCCGGATGCTGGAAAACACGCCGAAATGGATCGTCACCGCGCCGGTCACGCTGCTGCTTTACGTCACCTTCCTGGCCTATGCCGCCGGCCTGACGTCGGCCAGCGTGTCCGCTGAGGGCGTGTTCAACCCGGGAACGATCAGCGAAAGCGCCTTACCCGAATACGCCTGCCTGCTGCTGTCGGTGATGCTGTTCATGATGCGCGACGGTCTCGCCGTCCATGCCATCCACCTTGGCGTGCGGCGCAGGGGGGCCGGCTTCGTCATCCTGTTCTATTACCTGATGGCCTATGTCGTGCTGCCGCTGGTCACCTTCGCGGGGCTGGGCGAGTCGGTCGAAAAGATGCTGCAAACCATTTTCGAGCATGCGCGCTCGGGCGAGTTGAAACACATGGCCGGTTTCTTCTTCCCGCTTTACAGCGAGGACCCTACGGTCAGCGTCTTCCCGGGCCTGCTGCAGGCGGGAATCGCGGCCGGCGTGCTTTGCTGGGCAATGGGCAAGCGCAAAACGGCTCTCGAGACCCCGCAAGTTACGGAAAAGATAGGTTAATCTTTTATTATTCCTTCCATTATATAGTGGGAATTGGGGAGACAAAGATGCCCATCGAAATCGCAGAGTTGAGAGTGCTGGTCGTCGACGACAACGTCGTCGTGCGCAAGCTGATCGAGCTCAACCTCGGCACCATGGGCTTCAAGAACATCGACGTCGCCGACAATTCGTCGCAGGCGCAGGCGAAAATCTCCGAAAAGCCCTATGATATCGTCTTCCTCGACTGGAACATGCCCGGCAAAAGCGGCTATCAGCTGATGCAGGAATACCGCGAGGACCGCGTCAACGACGGCGTCGCCTTCGTGATGGTCACCGCCGAAAGCCAGGAGCGTTACGTGCGCGAAGCCGTCAAGGCGGGTGCTACAGGCTATATCACCAAGCCGATCACGCCCGCCACCTTCACCGAAAAAGTGCAGAAGGTCATCGCCTGGCTTGAAAGCCGCGCCGCCTCGACCAAAACCGGGTAATCTGCCATGAAAGATATCAATGCCGCACGGGGCGGTATCTCCGAAGTTGTCAGCCATAACGTTATCGATACTTTCAACAGCATGTTCGGGCAGGAAGTATCTGCCAACCGTGCCACGCCGCGCGCCGCGCCCGGCAACCTGGTCATTTCCTGCGTGCGTCTCACTCAAGGAAATGCCCATGCCGATTTCTGGTTCAGGTTCGAGATGGATTTGCTGCTGCAGGCGGCCTCGGCGCTTTTCCCCGCCGAATATATCGAGAAAAACCTCGTCCATGAAAGCCTTGCCTGCGAGATTGCCAATATCGTCTGCGCCAAGGTGAAGGCCTTCCTGAACGAACAGGGCTACGACACCGAAATGGGCTTCCCCTTCATCGCCACCGCCAGCAGCTCCGGCGGGCTTGCCAACGCCACCGACGTCGACCTGCACTTCTTCTATCAGGACAAGGACAAGAAAAAGGGCGCGGGCGTGATGGTCAATTTCACGGTCGACTGAAATTTTTTCCTGATTTCTCCCGTATGCCGTATTTCCCGCACCATCCTTAAATCCCGCATTCGCCCGTATGCAGCACGTGTTTCCGGCGCGCGCGGGGCCTGAAATTCTTTACCTTTTCGGCGTTATGCTGGCCTGTATTTACCCGCGGGGGGGAAGGCGTGGCGCTGAATGTTCTGCTGATCGAAGACGACGATATCGACCGCATGGCCATCCGCCGCCACCTGCTGAAGATGCCCGATGTGCGGTTGACGGAAGCGTCGACGGGGGCGGAGGCGGCGGTGCTGCTGGAAAAGGGCGGATTTCACTGCGTTTTCGTCGATTACCGCCTGCCCGACATGGACGGGGTGGAACTGCTGCAGAAATTCTACAACATCGACACCGGCGAACTGCCCGCGCCCTTCGTCATGCTGACGGGGCAGGGCAACGAAAAGGTGATGGAAGAGGCCTTGCGCTGGGGCGCGCATGATTACGTGGTCAAATCGAACCTGTCGGCCGATACAATTTCTATCGCGCTGAAAAAATCGCTGCAGCTGTCCGAGCTGCGCAAAAGCCGCCGGCAGGCAGAACAAATGTTATTACAGGCCCAGAAAATGGACGCTGTCGGGCAACTGACCAGCGGCATCGCGCATGATTTCAACAACCTGCTGACGGTGATTTTGGGCAATACGCGCCTGCTGCACCGGAAACTGGAGAAAGACGACGTGCCCAAGGCCGACCTCGCCGCCAAGGTGACGGCCATCGACGAGGCCGCGAAAAAGGGAGCGGCGCTGGTGCGGCATTTGATGGTTTTTACGCGCGAACGCGAATTGAAGCCCGCCGCCACCGACCTCAACCATACCGTCGGCGAAACGCTGGATATGCTCCGGCGCATTATTCCCAATACCATCGAGATCGAAGTGCAGCTGGGCGATATCGCCGGCCCGGTGATGGTCGATCCGGGCCAGCTGGAACATGCCATCATCAATATCAGCGTCAACGCGCGGGACGCCATGCCGCAGGGCGGCAAGCTCACCATTCTCACGAAACCGGCCGACGACGGATTTGCCGCGCTCTGCATCCGCGATACCGGCACCGGCATGCCCGAACACGTGCGGCAGCGGATGTTCGAGCCCTTTTACACCACCAAGCCCGCAGGGCAGGGCACGGGCCTCGGCCTTGCCATGGTTTACGGCTTTATCCAGCAATCGGGCGGAAAAATAGACGTCGAGAGCGAGGAGGGGCGCGGCACGCTGTTCTGCCTGCAGCTGCCGCCCGCGAAGGTACAGGACGAAAAGGAGACTGCACATGGCTAAAGAAAAATTATGCGTGATGGTCGTCGACGACGAGGACGCGGTGCGCAGCGCGCTGGCCGAAAACCTCGTCGAATGCGGGTTCGAGGTGATCGAGGCCCGCGACGGGCAGGAAGCGATACGCCTGATCGCCGAGGGATGCCGCCCGCTGGTGATGGTCACCGACATCATCATGCCGCGCAAGGAAGGGCTTGAAACCATCGTCGAGGTGCGCCGCCACCACCCCGGCATCCGCCTTGTCGCCATTTCGGGCGGCGGCCGCAGCAAATCGGCCGATTTCCTGCAGCTGGCGCAGAAACTGGGCGCAGATGCCGTGATGCCGAAGCCGGTGGATATCGACGAGCTGGAAAAGACCGTGCGGCGGCTGGCGGTGGAGGGGTGAGGGCGCCTTACGCCTCGCGCGCTTCTTTCTCCATCTGTTCGCAGGCGTGGATGACATCCTCCGCCGCGTCGTAGAGATGGCCCGCATAAGGCACTTTGTTCTTGAAACGCGCGCAGGCGGCGCGCGCCACAATCAGCGCATTTTCAAGATCCCGCACGTCACGTTTATTCACTTCTTTGTGTTGTTGTGCTGCCATTATTTTTCTCCTGAATGAAACCGGCTGAAACGACGATTCTGAATTCAGGATAACACGAAAATAAGAACATTCAAGGAACATATAAGAAACGTATATAATACAAAGACTTGGATTCAAAGGCAAGCGGCTGTTATTTCAAGTTTTCGATCTTGTCGATCGCCAGCAGCCAGAGCACCACATTGCGCACCGACTTGCAAAAGGCATAGACCGCAGCGGCCACCGGTTTCGCGCCGAAAAGCAGGCGTTCGATGCGGCTCGCCTGTTTCACCTTCACAATCTCGCGCATCGCCTCGCTGCCGTAAAAAATTTGCCCGTCTTTTTTCACCACCATGCCTTCGTCGATATCGAGGCCGAGGCGCGTTATTTCTTCCAGCAGCGGCCCTGCCTGCCGCGCGTCGACCAGCGCGATATTGTCCTGCTTTATCCGCTCGCAATAACCCGCGCAGACGGGACATTCGGCGTCGTAGAGGATTTCAACCTTGTCCAACGTGTTCGATGTCATTGGAATTCTCCCTTGCTTCGTTCCTGATGATGTCGGCGACGGCGAATACGGCATAATAGCCGCAGAGCACAGAAGCGGTAGCGAAAAGCGGCGATAGCAGCAGTATCGAAAACAGGATGAGCAGCGGCACGCCTGTGATGAATAAGGGCACGGTACAAAGCATCAGGTAGAGTGAGGAAAGCAGATATACCTTCAACCCCGATTGCGCGCCGCGTACCCATGCCTGACTGCCAGCGGGGATGCCGCCGGATTTCATTTCCGCATACAAAGCAGCCGCGACCTTGAAGGAAGGCTGCACCGTCAGGGCAAACCCGATTGCCGTTACCATCACGGCGAAGAGTATCAACCCTTTTGCCCCAAGAAAGACCGAGAAAGGGGTGGTGAGCATGAACCCCAAGGCAGCGGCGGCAAACGCGATGGTTTTAAGCTTCTGGCGCGTTTGCTGCGGCAAGGCTGCTGTTAAGTCATGCATGGGCTTCTCCCCGTTTTATTTAGCTAACTAGCTAATAATCTATTATGACCATGAATTATGTCTTTCGTCAATGCGCCTCACAGCGCTCCGGGGCAAACCCTTGTAATTATGACATTTATTTCGGGCTCCGGCTTGATAACCTTTGCCGCCTGCGCCACACCTGATTTATAGTTAATGCTCATTTTACCGGCTTCAGGGGGCCCCTTATGTTCATCAAAATCAGGATCATCGCGCTGACCCTTGTGCTTGCCATGGCGGCCGCGCTGCCGGTTTTCGCGCAGGTGTCCGCTGGCCCCACCGATATCTTCCCGCCGTGGAACATCATTTCGCCCGACATGCTCTCGACGCGCATCTCGCTCGACAACAAGGTTGACGGCGGCCCCGGGCTCCGGCTCGATACGCGCCTTTCCACCGTCGTGACGCTGAAGGAGCTTGACCTTTCCAAGGCCGCGCCCGGCACCGACCTTAACATCGGCGCCTCGATGCGGCCCGGCGATTTCATCGGCGAGACGCATATCGAAATCTGGCTCTACGGCAAAGACGGCAAGGTGACACCGCTGAAGGACGCCGCGCAGGTCATGAACGTGCCGCCGCCGCCCTGGGACAAGCCTGTCCAGCCGATTTATCGCGGGCCGTGGAAAGACTATACGATCAGCTACAAGCTGCCCGAGGGGCACGAGTACGCGCGCGCCATTTTCTATCTTGTGGTGAACGGCAAGGGCACGCTGTGGTTCAAATCGCCGGGCATCGCCTCGCCCGAGCAGCTGTCGACGCGCATCTCGCCCGACCTCGATGTCCCGGGCGGCCCCGCCACACGCATCGAAACGGGCGTGCCGACGGTGATCAGCGTGAAGGAAGTCAAGCTGAAGGACCGCCTGCATGATACCAAGCTGGAATTCCTCGCCAACATGAGAAGCCGCGGGTTCGAAGGCCGCGCCTATCTTGAAATGCAGATGCATTATCCGTCGGGCGCGGTTTTGCCCGTGCGCAGCGTGCAGAATCCGCTGGTGGGCAACATGGACTGGTACAATTATGCCGTGTCCTACCAGATCCAGAAGGGTGAATTCCCTGACAAGATCCTCCTGTACCTCGTCGTCAGCGGCAAGGGCACGATCTGGCTGAAAAGCCTGAAATTGCAGCGCAATCCGTAAGAGCCAAGGAATTGCCGCCCATGGTCGTCCTATAGGTAACGGAGGACGCATCATGAAAACAAGACCGGCTTTTCCAAAGCTTTCGGGCAGGCTGCATATCTTTCCCGCCTTTATCCCGATGATCGAGCTGCTGCCGTGGCTGCTGGGCCTTGTGGGGGCGACGGCGGGTGCGGCGCGCTTCGCGTTTTTGAAAACGCACAAGAAGAAAATCAATATCGTCATGGCTGTGTGTTTCGTGGCGGCGACCGCCGTTTATATCTACGGCGAAACGCAAAAACCGTCTGAGGCCGAAGGCTCGCGCATGGTGGCGGCTGCCGACCTGCCCCGCCTGACCGCGCATGCAGCGCCCGCCGCTGTCGAAACAAAATCATATGATGATTTCGCGCCCATCTGGAGCGTGAATATCAAGAACGAACCGCTGGCATGGCCGGTGGTGACGGGCGATGTGTTTATGGTCGGCACGTTCAAGGGCACGCTTGATGCCTATGCGCGCGCAGATGGAAAACTCGTGTGGTCGCTGCAGAAGAAAGAACCGATCTTCACCAACGTGCTGCCCGTGGGCAATGTGGGTTTCGTGGGCGAGGGGCTGCACACCGCGCCCGCTGCCGCGCTCACCGCGCTCTCGCTGCCCGACGGAAAACCGCTGTGGGAACGGCAGTTCCGCAGCCACGTTGAATCGGGCCCCGCCGTCGACGAAGCCAGTCACCGCCTCTGGACTCCCGTGGGCGAAGAAGGCGTCTTCGCGCTCGATACCCGCGACGGTTCTGTCTTGTGGCACAAGAAAATCGGCCATACCGATGCGACGCCGCTGCTGGTAGATGGAAAGCTCTACGTTTCCGCGCAGCCCGAAGATGGTGCTACCAAGGCCGCCCTGTCATCCGTCAATCCCGATACGGGCGAGGTCGACTGGGCCGTCAACCTTCCTGGCGGCACGATGGGATCACCCGCGCAGGGGCCCGATGGCTCGATATTGCTGACAACCGCCATCGGTCAGGTGGGGCCGCAGAAAGATACCGATAAAGGCTGGTCGCATGCAATTTCCAAGGACGGCAAATTATTGTGGACGGTCGAACTGCCGGGCATGCCGGTGCCGGAGCCCTTTGCGGTGAAAGGCCTTGTGATCCACACGCTAAAAACCGGCGAGATTGTGGCGCTGAACGCCAAGGACGGCACGCCGGCCTGGCGCGTCAAGGTGGGCAAGGAATTCCACGCACCCGCCGGATTGCGCGAAGATACCGTGCCGCCGCTGCTGGCCGCGATTACCGCCGAGGGCGCGGTGGCGCTGCTGAACGCGGAGGACGGCACGGAGATCCGCCGTTTCAACGTCAAGCAGGGTGGTTATGCCGCGCCGGTGTTCGACGGCGATGTGCTCTATATCACCACGCCCCGCACCATCACCGCCTATGGCGGCGTGCACCTGCTGACGCGCGGGGAGAAATAATTGCAGACGCTGTGGCTGAAATTCGCGGATGACTCGACGCTGCCCCAGCACTTCAACGATGAAGACAAGAAGAAACTGCAGCGTATTTACGACGTGCAGGATGCCGGATCGGTCTGGCGGCGCGCGGCGGCGGCGCTGGGCTTCCCCGCCATCACCGACCGCGATTTACTGCTGCGCTGGCACAACGATGCGCCCTATATCAACTGGAGCCTGATGGTCGAAATGGTCACCAGCGGCTGGGTCGCGCTGATGCCGTCCGCCAGCGGCGGGTTCGAGCATATCGTCAAAACAAATCTCTTCGGCCTGTTCCGGCTGCTGAAAAGCCAGTGGAAGGTGGGCGCATACCTTGCCGAACGTCTGACACCCGACAGGCCTCTGCCCGTGTCATCCGACGAACAACTGGTGGAAAGCACAGCATTAGGCCTTGCCCTGCAATCCATCATGCTGCGCCTGCCCGCCCATACGCCGCAGGAACTGGCGACATGGCTGGCCGCGCCCGACAGCGCCCCGCAAAAGGTGCGCCGCACGGTAAAAGAAATTCAGGCCATCCAGAAACACCGCACGCTGCTCTCGCCCGCATGGGAAGAATTGTTTCCGCATCACCTTGAACCTGCGCACCTGAAACCCGCGCCTGCGTATTTCTGGGATGAACCGCCGAAAGACGTTACCGTAGCGCCTGTGCAGCGCGCGCCGATACAAAACGACTGGACAGGCCTGCCCGTCTGCGCGGGGCAGGTGACGGGCAAGGCGATACTGGTGCGCAAGGTTGTCAGCAGCCTTGGCGCGCTCGACCCCTCCGATTTCCCCGTCCTCGTCTTCCCGCGCGCGCGGCCCGAAACGGTGGAGCTGTTCCCGCATGCCTCGGCCCTGTTATTCGCCGAAGGCGGCGCAATGTCTCACGCCTGCACCGTCGCCCGCGAACAGGGCATCCCCTGCATCACCGGCCTCGGCCCCGATTTCTTCCAGCGGCTGGAGGAAATGGGCGGATCGTTGTGGATTGCGATGGACGGCGCGGCGGGGACTGTGAAGATTATTCAGAGGTAAAGGATCGGGGTAACGTCAATTTATTTTAATCCTTTAGATTTGAGGTTTGCTCCCCTTATAAAATCCCCCGTATTGAAATGCCTACTAGGTAAAGCACCTTTACTGCGAATTTTCTTCTCGTGAATCCATGGAAGCCAATTTTGGAGTTTCCATTCACTCATTGGATCATCCGTCATCTCTAAGGTGACGTTTTTTAGATGTATCCCATCACCAAATAGATAGCCTTTTAATGCATAGTGTAGGCCGTCAGGATGCTTTTCGTACTTAGTGACATCTTCAACCGTCGTGGGATCATTTAAATCGGTAAATCTGGCAAATACTGGATATTGATCGGGCGAAAGAGGCATTATCGCACCCTTGGGAGGTATCCTGTCCAATCCAGATCTAGTTTCTTTGGTCACGGGCAAAACATTAAATATTATATCAGAGCCATAGTCTGGGCCATGAATAGCACCTGTCAGCGTAGCAAACACCACGCCATATTTGCCAAGATCCACAACGACTGCTTCACCTGACACACCGATTGCTGGGCCCATCTCTGGAAAAAGGTGTATACCTTGTGCGGCGGATACCTCGCGCACAGCCGAACCGCTTTTGATTCCTTCCGGCGTTTCAATGTTCACTGTCATGCGATAGCGCCACTTCGATACATTCAGTGCATGCGCCTGCATTGCAAAAGTAACAAAAATCAGCAGCAAAATGGCCGGAATAAATCGAAGTTTATTATTCACAGCTTCGGCCCTTTAGGCTTTATCTGCTGCGCCGGTTTCGGCTTCGCATGTATCGCCACGGTTACATCCGCAAAGGCCTGCACGAAATCGCGGTTGCAGTTGATGCGCTCGCGGGTGGGTTCCAGTGACGGCGTTTCGCTTGTCACAGTAACTGGCACGCCTTTTTGTATCATCCATGTCTCGAACGAGCTATCCATGCCGTTCACCCACATGCCATCCTTGATGGGAGCACCCTCCAGCTCGTTCTTGCCGCCGTCGGGGATGAGGGGAAAATATTTCTGGATGGTGTCGAGGTAGGCGGTGGCGGTTTTGCTGGGCTGCGCGCCGGTTTCGTTGATGAAGATAAAGCCTTCGTTTAACCCGTCGTCTTCGTGCTGTGACGTAAAGCCGTGTTTCGCCAGCTTCGCCAGCCTGTCGCCATGAGTGAGCAGGATTTTTCCTTCGGCGGAGGGGCCGCGGTTTGTCCAGTCGGCGTCTTCTTCTTCCTCGCTGGTGATATATTCATCCACAAAACCGCGATTGGGGTTTTCATCAAAGATATTGTAACGCTGCGCACGCTCGAACCCCGAAGGATTGACCAACGGGATAAAGGAATGATTGACCTTCTTGAGCGTTTCTTCATCGGCGGTTTCGAGGAATTCGAGAATTCCCCAAGGCCCCGCCGGTTCGTTGCCGTGGAAGCCGCCGGCGGTGAGGATGCTGGGCTTTGTTTCGTCCACTGTGACAGGCGAGAGCAGGAAAATATCGCGCCCGCCAACCTGGCCGAGACTCTCCATTTTATAAGGCCGCAGCTTGCTCACGCGGTCGAATGCCGCCTTCAGGCGCGTATTAAATTCTTCAATGTCATACAGCGCCGGATAATCGGCGGGACGCGGAACGTGTTTTTCCGGCGCATCGGGCATGGGTGCTCTCTTTGTTGACATAAGGACTTTAGAAAATCGCGGTACAGAGGTCAACAGTGCGCGGCCACACCTATGTAAAATCCCTTTCCTTTTACCAGCCCCGTTAATCATGTTAAAACATGGCTCGGCATTTATAAGGACAGCAATCTTATGGACCTCGATCTGACTGGCAAGCGGGCGATCGTCTGCGGGGCGAGCAAGGGCATCGGCCGCGCAGCCGCGCTGGAGCTTGCGGCGCTGGGCGCAACCGTCACGCTTGTCGCGCGCAGCGAAGCGGGGCTGAAAGAAGTCCATTCGCTGCTGCCCCGCGCGGGCGGGCAGGAGCACCAGTATATCGTCGCCGATTTTATCGATCCCGATGAGGTATCGGTGAAGATAAAAAAACACCTGCAGCAATTCGGCGCGCATCACATTCTGGTCAACAACACCGGCGGCCCGCCGCCCGCAACGGCGCTGGCCTCATCCATCAACGACTATGCCGCCATCTTTACCCAACATGTGCTGGTCTCGCAAATTCTGGTGCAGGCCGTGGTGCAGGGGATGAAGGACGCGAAATACGGGCGCATCATCAACGTGCTCTCGACTTCGGTGAAGCAGCCGGTGAAGGGCCTTGGCGTTTCCAACACCATCCGCGGCGCGATGGCGCAATGGGCGAAAACGCTGGCGGGTGAGCTGGGGCCCTTTGGAATTACAGTGAACAACGTATTGCCCGGCGCAACCGACACGGGCCGCATGAAGGAAATTATCGAGGGCAAGGCGCAGAAAAGCGGCAAATCTGAATCCGACGTGAAGGCCGAGGAAATCGCGGCCATTCCCGCCGGACGCTTCGCACAGCCCGAAGAACTGGGCGCGGCCATCGCCTTCCTCGCGTCGCCCGCCGCAGGCTATATCAACGGCATCAACCTGCCCGTCGACGGCGGGCGCACGGGCGGCCTCTGATAATGGCAGGCCTTCGCAAGATACAGAATTTTATCGGCGGCGAGCTGCGGGACGCGGTCGGCGGCGGATTTTTCGATTGCGAAGACCCCTCGACCGGCCAGACCTATGCTGTCGTACCCGATTCCGACGCGCGCGATCTTGATATCGCTGTCGCCGCTGCGCAGAAAGCCGCGCCCGTGTGGAGCGCCATGCCGGCCGACAGCCGCGCCGCCATCATGCATAAACTGGCAGACCTGATGGAAGAACGGGCCGAAGATTTTATCCGCGCCGAATGTATCGACAACGGGAAACCCGTCAGCCTTTGCCGTGCGGTTGATGTTCCGCGCGGTATCGCCAATATCCGCTTCTTCGCCGATGCAGGGAAGGAGATGGAGGGCGAAACCTTCCGCAACGATAAATCGTTCAGTTACACCCTGCGCCAGCCCTTCGGCGTCGTTTCCACCATTTCGCCGTGGAATTTGCCGCTGCTGCTGTTTACGTGGAAACTGGCACCGGCCCTTGCCAGCGGTAATTGCGTGATTGCGAAACCCAGCGAAGTCACGCCCATGACGGCCTTTATGCTGTCCGAACTGGCGGAGAAAGCGGGTTTCCCCAAGGGCGTTTTGAATGTGGTGCACGGCAAGGGCGCCAAAATCGGCGCGGCCATCACCGCGCATCCCGGCATTCCCGCGATTTCCTTCACCGGCGGCACGGCCACGGGCAAGGAAATCTACGGCAAGGCCTCGCAGCTGCTGAAAAAAGTGTCGCTGGAACTGGGCGGCAAAAATCCCACCATTATTTTCGACGATGCGAAATGGGATGCGGCGCTGACCGGTGCGCTGGCGGCGGCCTTTACCAATCAGGGCCAAATCTGCCTCTGCGGTTCGCGTATTCTGGTGCAGAACACGATCTTCGATAAATTCCGTGATGCTTTCGTTGAAAAGGTCAAGGGTTACGTGGTGGGCGACCCGATGGACCCGAACACGACGCAGGGCGCGGTGGTGTCGAAGGCGCATATGGAGAAAATTCTTGGCCATATCGACCTCGCCGTGAAAGAAGGCGGCAAGATTTTGACCGGCGGCAAGCGCCTGTTCCTCAAGGGCCGCTGCAACACCGGTTATTTCATCGAACCGACGGTGATCGAAGGCCTGCCGCCCGCCTGCCGCACCAATCAGGAAGAAATTTTCGGCCCTGTCGCCACGCTGATACCCTTCGTCGACGAAGAAGACGCGATCCGCATCGCCAACGGCACGCAATATGGTTTGGCGGCGTCGGTCTGGACGGAGAGCAAGGAACGCGCGCGCGTTGTCGCCGCCAAGCTCGACAGCGGCATCGTCTGGCTCAACTGCTGGAACCTGCGCGATTTGCGCACGCCCTTCGGCGGCATGAAAAATTCCGGCGTGGGGCGCGAAGGCGGCCTGCGCGCCCTCGAATTCTTTACCGAAGAAAAAACTGTCTGCCAGCCGGCGGCATAGGAGAAAACATGACACAAGTGCAAACCACGATTTCAGACAAAGCGCCCGAGCCCGTCGGCGCCTATCCGCATTCGAAACGCGTGGGGAACCTGCTGTTCCTCTCCGGCGTCGGCCCCCGCAAACGCGGGAGCAAGGAAATTCCGGGCGTGACGCTGGACGAAAACCGCAACATCACCGCCTATGACATCGAAACGCAATGCCATAGCGTGTTCGAGAATGTGAAAAACATTCTGGAATCGTCCGGCGCGACATGGGGCGATCTTGTGGACGTTACCGTCTACCTGACCAACATGAAAAAAGATTTCCCGATCTATAACAAGCTCTGGGCACAATACTTCGCCACCAACCCGCCCTGCCGCACGACCATCGAGGTCACCGCGCTGCCCACGCCGATTGCGATCGAGCTGAAATGCATCGCCGTGATGAAGGACTGATCATGCTGCGCCCGCCTTTCAATTTCAAAAAATGGATCGATGAAAACCGCCATGACCTGAAGCCGCCCGTCGGCAACAAGAAGGTTTACGAAGACGGCGATTTCATCATCATGGCCGTGGGCGGGCCGAACAGCCGCAAGGATTACCACGACGACCCCGGCGAGGAATTTTTCTTCCAGATCGAGGGCAGCATGGTGCTGCGCGTGATGGAGAACGGCAAGCCCCGCGATATTCCGATCAACGCGGGCGAGATGTTCCTGCTGCCGCCGCACGTCCACCATTCGCCGCAGCGCATGGAAAACAGCGTGGGATTGGTGGTGGAACGCAAGCGCCAGCCGCAGGAACTGGATAAATTCCTCTGGTACTGCGACAAATGCCACGCGAAGCTGCACGAGGTGTCGGTCACGCTGAAGGATATCGTGAAAGACCTGCCGCCGCTTTTCAATGCGTTCTGGGACAACGAGGCCGCGCGCACCTGCAAGGCCTGCGGCCATATCACGCAGAAGAAGTCATAGAATGGAAAAGTGGGACGTCCATACCCATACCACGCTCTCGCCCGATACTTTTGCGGCGCTTGAACGCTTTGCGCATTACGCGTCGTTTATCCGCGTGCGCAAACACGCGGCGAAACCCTGCTGCGCCGAACTGGTGAATGCCAAGGGCGAGGTGCAGCGCGAGATCGAAGATAACGCCTACGACGGTAAAGTGCGCATCACCGATTGCGATATCCATGGCGTGACGGTGCAGGTGCTCTCGCCCACGCCGATGATGATCCCCGATTACGTCGACAATAAAAACGACGCGGCCGAAATCTGCCGCATATTGAACGATGATAACGCCGCGACGGTGGCTGGAAACCCGAAACGCTTTGCCGCGCTGGGCGCGCTGCCGATGATGTTCCCCGATGCCGCGATTGCGGAACTGGAACGCATTCGCAAAAACCACAATATGCGCGGCGTGGAGATCAATTCCAACGTCAACGGGCTCGACCTTGACGATCCGCGCTTCTTCCCCGTGTTCGAAGCAGCCGAGAAACTGGGCATGGCGGTATTCGTGCATCCCTGGGGCGGCTTCATGGAGCCTGCGGAAGAAAAACTGAAAAACCGCATGAATGCCAAGCGCAACTGGCGGCCTTGGTTGATCGGCATGGCGATGGAAACGGCGCTGGCCTTCGATTCTATGCGCTGCGGCGGCGTGCATGAACGGCTGCCGAAGCTGCGCGTACTGTACGCGCACGGAGGCGGCGCTTTCCCCGCGCTGCTGGGCAGGCTGGAACATGGCGCCTATTGCCGCCCCGACCTGTTTGAAAAATCATCGCAACTGAACCCGTTTGATACGGTCAAGAAATGCGCGGTCTATACCGATACGCTGGTGCACAATACCGCGATGCTGCGCGCGCTGATCAGCATGCTGGGCGTGGAGCGTGTGGCGATGGGATCGGACTATCCCTATCCGCTGGGCGAGATCGACCCGTTTGACGCCGAAACGCTGCTCGATCCGCGCGGCAATAAATGCCCTTACCCGCGCGCCAAGGGGATTTATCCCGGCTACGCCGCCGAACACCTCGGCGGCCTGAGCGACGCGCACAAGGCGCGGCTGCTGCATGGCACGGCGAAGGAATGGCTGGGGCTTGCATGACGCTGACCGTCAACATCGGTGAATACAAGGTGGATATGTCGCGCTCCTACGACATTTCCATTCCGGTTTCATTTGATCCTGTGCAGCTGTCGGCCTTTTCCAGCCCGCCGGCACGGAAGGAAGTGTACAAGGCTTCTGGCTTTACCGGCGATGTGCGGCAGGGCGGCAGCTGCAATTGCGAGATTTATCATTTCAGCCCGCACCTGAACGGCACGCATACCGAATGCGTCGGCCATATCACCACCGCGCGGATTTCCGTGCACGAAGTCACAGCGGGGGGCCTGCTGCCCGCGACCTTGATTACCCTTGCGCCCGTCAAGGCGTCGACCACCAAAGACAGGTACGACCCGCAGCCGCGTCCCGACGATCTGGTGCTGACGGGCAATATGATGATGGCGGCGCTGGCGAAATGCCAGCCGAAATTCCTGAACGCCCTGATTGTGCGCACGCTGCCCAACGCGCCCGATAAAATTTCGCGCGATTACAGCAAAATTTCGCCGCCTTACTTTACGGTGGATGCGATGGAAGTGATTTCGAATTTGGGCGTGAAACATCTGCTGGTCGATATGCCGTCGATTGACCGTCTTGATGACGAAGGCAAACTGACAAATCATCATTTGTTTTGGGATGTGCCGCTGGGCGGCAAGTTCGTCGAAAACCCGTCAAGCAAGACGGTGACGGAGCTGATTTATGTGCCCGATACGGTGACGGATGGCAATTATCTGCTGAACCTGCAAATCGCCGCCTTCAACGGCGACGCCGCGCCCTCGCGCCCTATTTTGTACAGGGTGGCGGCATGAGCTTTCGTGCGGGAGCGGACTTTGCGAAGGAAATGGACGCGGCGGATAAACTCGCCCCCTTCCGCGCGCAATTCCACATCCCGAAAACGAAAAGCGGCGCGGATACGATTTACTTCTGCGGCAATTCGCTGGGCCTGCAGCCCAGGGCCGTCGAGACGGCCGTGCAGCAGGAATTGACCGACTGGAAAAATCTTGGCGTCGAAGGGCATTTTCACGGAAAAAATCCCTGGATGCCGTACCACGAATTCGTGACGGAGAACGCGGCCTATGTCGTGGGCGCGAAACCGTCCGAAACGGTGATGATGAACGGCCTGACGGCCAATCTTCACCTGATGATGGTGTCGTTCTATCGCCCCACGAAAGAACGCCATAAAATCCTGATCGAATATACGCCTTTTCCGTCGGATATCTACGCCGTGCAGTCGCAGGTGAAATTCCACGGCTTCGATCCGGCTAGCAGCATCATCGAATTGAAACCGCGCGCGGGTGAACATACGATGCGCACCGAGGATATCGAGGAAGTGATCGCGCGCGAGGGCAAGAGCATTGCCTTGATCCTGATCGGCGGCGTGCATTACTACACCGGCCAGTTTTTCGATATGGAGCGCATTACCAAAGCAGGTCATGCGCAAGGCTGCATGGTGGGTTTCGACCTCGCCCATGCTGCCGGCAACGTGCCGCTGAAGCTGCATGACTGGAACGTCGATTTTGCCTGCTGGTGCAGTTACAAATATCTGAACTCGGGCCCCGGCGCTGTTGCGGGATGTTTTGTGCATGAACGCCATGCGAAGGCGTTTGACCTGCCGCGCTTTGCGGGCTGGTGGGGCAACGATAAAGCGGTGCGCTTTAAAATGGGGCCGCAGTTCCAGCCGATGGAAGGCGCGGAGGGCTGGCAGCTGTCGAACCCGCCCATCTTATCTTTTGCACCCTGCCGTGTATCGCTGGAAATATTCCGCGCGGCGGGTATGGATAATTTGCGCGCGAAAAGCCTGAAACTGACCGGCTATCTTGAATTCCTGCTGAAGGGAATGCAGGGCGTGAGCATCATGACGCCCGCCAATGACGCCGAACGCGGCTGCCAGCTGTCGATCAAGGCCGCGACCAACGGGCGCAAGGTATTCGAGGCGCTGCAGGCCGCGGGCGTTATTTGTGACTGGCGCGAGCCCGATTGCATCCGCGTCGCGCCCGTGCCGCTCTATAATACTTTCACCGATGTGCATCGTTTCGCCGAGATTTTTGGCGCGACGCTGAAGGCGGCGGCATGAGCCGGAAGATTCATGTCGTCGGTGCGGGGCTGGTGGGCCCCTTGATGTCCATCTACCTGGCCAAAAAAGGTTTCGACGTCACGCTGTATGAACGTCGCGCCGATATGCGCAAGAGCAGCGTGGAGCGGGGGCGTTCCATCAACCTTGCCATCACCGCGCGCGGGTGGAGGGCGCTGGCCGATGTGGGGCTGAAGGATAAAGTCTCGCAAATTTCCATCCCCATGAAGGGGCGGATGATTCATGATATCGAGGGCAAGACGAATTTGCAGCCCTATGGCCAGACGGATGCCGAAGTGATCTATTCCGCGTCGCGCAGCCTCCTCAACATCATGCTGATGGACGCGGCGGAGGAACATAAAAACCTTAAAATCATCTTCGGCAAGCGCTGCACGCATTACGATATCGACAAATCGACGCTGACACTGGCGGGTGACGACGGTGCGGAAGAAAAAGTGAAGGCCGAAACGGTCATCGCCGCCGATGGCGCATGGTCGGCGGTGCGGAAATCGATGCAAAGCGCGCTTCCGGGTTTCGATTATTCCGAAAGCTTCCTTGAATACGGGTACAAAGAACTTGTGATTCCGGCCGCAGCCGAAGGCGCGTTCCGCATCGAGAAAAACGCGCTGCATATCTGGCCGCGCAAGAGCTTTATGATGATCGCGCTGCCCAATACCGAGGGCGATTTTACCGCGACTCTGTTTTATCCCGAGGACGGGCTGAAGGCGATGACGACGCCCAGCGCGGTGACGGCGCTGTTCGAGCGCGAGTTCCCCGACGCCGTGCCGCAGATGCCAAACCTGACGCGCGATTTCCTCGAAAATCCTGTCGGTTCTCTGGTGACGGTAAAATGCGCTCCATGGCATTGTGGGGGGAACGCCGGCGGCAAGGCCGTGCTGATCGGCGACGCGGCTCATGCCATTGTGCCGTTCTTCGCGCAGGGCATGAACAGCGGGTTCGAGGATTGCACGGCGCTCGACAGCCTCATTACCGATGACAATCCCGACTGGGAAAGCGTATTCACCAAATTCGGCGCGCTGCGCAAGCCCAATGCCGATGCGATTGCCGACATGGCGGTCGAAAACTTCGTCGAGATGCGCGACAGCGTGACCGACCCGCAGTTTATCCTGCGCAAGAAGGTCGGATTTGAGCTTGAAAAACGCTGGCCCGGCAAATTCATCCCGCGTTATTCGATGGTGATTTTCCATCCCGAAATCCCCTATGCAGAGGCGAAACGGCGCGGCGCGTTGCAGGATATCATCCTCGAAAAACTCTGCACCGGCATCGCTGCGCCTGAACAGGTGAACTGGGACGAGGCCGAAAAGCTTGTCACGCGATTCCATAACGCAAATCCCTTCACATAAGCACTCTGAAATTATTCAGCAATTCTTAACGCGCAGCCATTATCCTGAAGACGGGATGTTCATCAGCGGGGTCATGGCGTCATGCGTCTTTTTCTAGGCACTCTTCTGACGGTAGCAAGTCTGGCGGTGGGCGCGGCTGATGCGCTGGCCGCCGGTTTTTATCTGCAGGAACAAAGTGTCAAGGGGCAGGGCGCGGCCAATGCCGGCATCGGCGCGAACCCGCAGGATGCCTCCACCATTTTCTTCAACCCCGCAGGCCTGACCGAGCTCTCGGGCCCGACGATCGAGGCGGGTGCGGCCGTGCTGGTGCCCAGCACCAAGTTTTCCAACGGCGGCTCCACCGCGGGCCTGACCGCGCTGCTGCCGGGCGGGCAGGCCGCCTATGGCGGCAACAACGGCGGCAATGCTTTCGACATCACGGCCATTCCCAGCATGTATGCGGCTGCGCCTATTCCGGGGCAGGACGGCAAATACTGGCTGGGCCTTGGCATCAATTCGCCGTTTGGACTGGCCGATGAATACAACGACGGCTGGTTCGGCCGTTACGATTCAACCTCCAGTGCGCTGACGACGATTGAAATTTCGCCTGTCATCGCCATGCGCGTAAACAACCGCCTGTCGCTGGGCGGCGGGCCGAGTTTCCAGCATGCGGATGCCAAGCTGACTGCGGCGCTGCCCTGCCCGAACGCGGGCTTCGGTTGCGGCGCGGCCTTTACCCCCGCAACCGACGGCACATCACGGCTGGAGGGCAGCAGCTGGGCGACGGGTTTCCATGCGGGCGCGCTGTGGAAATTTGACGATAAAACCAATATCGGCGTGAATTACCGCTCCGCCATGACGCAGGGCGTCGTGGGCTCCGTCACTGTCGCGGGCCTTGGCGGCGCGCTGGCGGCCAATAACGGCGTGCGGGCGGCAACCGCGAATTTGGAGATGCCCGATACCTTCGGCCTGTCGGTGGCGCATGATTTCAGCCCGCAATTGAAACTGCTCGGCAGCGCGAATTTCTTCGACTGGAGCGATTTCAAGGAAATCCGCGTGAGCTTCCTGAACGGCGATCCTGATCAGGTGACGCCCGAGAATTTCGAGGATACATTCTCGGTTGCCTTCGGCGGCGAATGGAAGCAGAACGAGAACCTGACCTTCCGCGGCGGCCTGCAGTTCGACCAGACGCCGACCAACGACACCGATCGCGGCACGCGCATTCCGGACGGCGACCGGTTGTGGGTATCTGCGGGTTTCAGCTATAACGTCAACCAGCGTTTCTCGATCGACGGCGCTTTCACGCATATCTTCATCGACGATGCCGATATGAACCTGAACAAGCGCATCTATGAAGGCACGCCCGCCGATACCACCGTGCGGCTGCGCGGCAGCGCGGAAAGCCGCGTCGAGATTATCTCCCTCCACGCCAAGCTGAAATTTTAAAGCCATGCCCCTCAGGCCCACCATCACGGATTATGCCCGCAAGGTGCTGGACGCCGTGAGGAAAGGCGACGCTGCGCTGTTGCGCGAACACCTTGCAGGCGGTTTAGGGCTCGAAGCGCGGGACGAGGAGGGGGTATCGGCCCTTGTCTGGGCCGTGCGCGGCGGCAATCTGGAATGCACGCAGGCGCTGCTGGAGGCCGATACCGACGTCGACGGTCAGGACAGGCACGGCGATACAGCATTGATCTGGGCGGCGAAGGAAAGCACGCCCGAGATGATCAAGCTGCTGTTTTTCGGTGGCGCCTCGCCCGACCTTGCCAATGGCATGGGCAATACGCCGCTCATCTGGGCCGCGCGCAAGAACCGCCTTGCGGTGGTGGAGGAATTGCTGGAGAGGGGCGCGAACCCCAATCTGCGCAATGCCGACGGCGACACCGCGCTGATCACCGCCAGCCGCGACGGGTCTTCCGCCGTTTCCCGCCTGCTGCTCGACAAGGGCGCGGACGTGAATGCGCGCAACAAAAGCGGCAATTCGGCCCTCATTATCGCCTCGCACGAAGGCCATGTGGATGAAGTGCGGCTGCTGCTGGAGCGCGGGGCTGATCCGAATATCAGCAACGATTACAAAAACACCGCGCTGATCTGGGCGGTGCGCGGCGGGCATATGGAAGCCGTTAAAATGCTGCTGGAGAAGGGCGCGAACGTGAACGCGCAGAACGAATTCGGCAATTCGCCGCTGATCATGACGGCCCGCTGGGGCCGCACCGAGATCGCGGCCATCCTGCTGGCGCATGGCGCCGATGTGCGGCTGGTCGACAAGGAAGGCCAGACCGCCATCGACCGCGCCCGCGAGGAAAGCGTCATTTCGGTCGACGTTCTGGCGATGCTGGAAAAGCTGGAAGCCTAAATCAACTTATCGATCAACTGGCCTTTGAAGGGCAGGGGCACGAACAATGTCAGTGCTTCCCCTGCGTCATTTTCGCCGGCTGTGAGCGTTTCATTATCGCCCTCTTCGATATCTTCAACACCCGATGCGGGCGCAATATCGGCTCGGCGGTATTTCAGGGGCGTGGCCGTGTAGGGCAGATGCGCGGCGCGGGTAAGGGGCAGCATGGGTATAGTCCTCCGGTCCTCATATCCAACGGGCCGGCGGGCGTGCTGTTCCAGAAAAGCTTATTTGGGTGCAGGGGGTTGTTTATGGCGTTTCTTGTGCAAGCCCTTGGCATAGCTGGGTTCTTTCAGGAAATTGCCCAGCACGGCTTCGTATTTTTCCAGCAGATCGGCCGGTTTTTCGAGGCGGCGGCCTTTGTACGATTTGTCGATGCCGCGATGCTTCAGCAGGAAATAATCCTGCACGATGGCGGCCTGCTGCTCGAAACCGTAATTCACAAGGTCTTTGCCCGTGGCGAGTTTATGCAGGTAGGCCTTTGAATAATTGAAACGGTGGCGGAGCGTTTCCTTCACGCCTTCGCGGGGCGTGCTCAGCACCTTGTTCTGGTGCTGCCAGACATGCACCAGTTCGTGGATAAAGACCGATTGCTTCAGCGCATCGGGTTCTTTCGAGAAATCTTCCGCATAGGCACTGCGCGGAAACGAGATACTGCTGCGATGGGCGACGGCCTGGTGCTTTTCCTGGATGAAGGACGGCAAAATGCGCTTGTCGTGCAGGCGCACGGCGCTGTAATCGATGCTGTCCTTGAAGATCAGCTTCGCCAGCGCGATTTCTCCGGGCGTCAACGGGCGGTGCGCCACGTTTTTCTCCTCACGTAAAAATTGTGATGAACCAAGCTTATGCGCGCGCTCCGTGCATTGCAATATTCGATTCCATAACCATATAAATTTCATGGATACGACAAATGCCCTTAACGTTACATTAATTTTCTTCTTTTTTCCGGAGTCCATCTGATGTACTCTGAACTCGGGGAACTAGTAAATTTTGGGGAGATTTCTTCTGATCACGAAGAAATTCAGTTGTAAATGCAGAACTACAAGAAGAGCGCCGTTGCTGCTACGGCGCTGATACTGTTGTTATTGAACGGCTGTGCGCCTTCTTCGACGGCGCTGAAGCCCGGCGCTGTCGGCGAGATGATCGGCGGCGACCTGACGAAGCTGTATCACCAGGAAGACAAGCAGGACGGGCTTAAATTCGAGGACGCCATCGCCCGCGCGCTGCGCTATAACCTCGACGCGCGCGTCGCAGCCTATGAGCAGCTGGCGGCGCATGGCGCCGTCACGCTGGAACGCCTGAACGCGCTGCCCGCGATGGAAGCGAAGTGGAATTATATTACCCGCAGCAACAAGGGCGCGGGTTCATCGCTCTCCGTCATCACCAATACGCAATCGCTGGAACCCTCTATCTCCACCCCCCAAAGCCGCACCACGGCGCAGCTGGAAATGAACTGGAACCTGCTTGACGCGGCGCTGGCCGTCGCGCGCTCGCGCTCGGCATCCGACCGCGCGCTGGTGGCCGAAGAGCGCCGCCGCAAGGTCTTCCAGAACGTCGTGCAGGACGTCTATTCCGCCTATTGGCGCGCCGCCGCCGCGCAGACGATCCGCGGCGAGATCGCCGCCAGCGTCGCCGAAACCGACGTGCAGATCGGCAAGATCGACGAGGCGATGAAGCGCGACATCATCGTCCTTGGCGACGCCCGCCGCATCAAGGGCGCACTGCTCGAGAAAAAGCAGCAGATGAAGGATTTGAACAACCAGCTGGCGCTGGCCGATACAGCGCTGAAGGCCCTGATCGGCCTGCCGCCCCGCGCGAAAATCACGCTGGACCCGGGCGATGTGGAATGGATGGCGAAGGAACGCCTGCCCAAGGTCAACCGCAATATCTCCGACCTCGAAACCATGGCGCTGCTCTCGCGCCCCGAAGTGCATGAAGAGATCCTGAACAAGGGCATCGCGCTCCGCGACGTGAAGATGGAAATGCTGGCGACGCTGCCCGGCGCCTCGATCTTCCTCGCCTTCAACCACGACAACAACGACTTCCTGGTCGACAAGAACTGGCTGAGCCTGACCGGCACGATCGCGCAGAGCATCACCAAGATCCTGACCGCGCCGGCCCGTATCGGCCATGCCAAGACCAACGTTGGTTTGGCTGACGCCCGCCGTCAGGCATTGTTGGCCGCTGTCATTACGCAGGTGCATGTGGCCAAGATGCGCTTCGACCAGCTGGCCGACAGCTACGACACCGTCGTGGACATCGAATCCAACAAAAAGGCCGAACTGGTGCGCGCACGCAGCTTCCGCGACACCGGCATGATGAGCAATACCGAGCTGGCGCAGACCGAAGTCGACGCCACGCTGGCCCGCGCCAACCGCGCCATCGCCTATGCCGCCGCGCAGGAAGCCTACGGCCAGCTGCTGAACACGCTGGGCGTCGACCTCTGGAGCAGCAAGACGGGCGGCATGACCGTGCCGCAGCTGGCCGGCGAAGTGAAGCGCAAGCTGAACGAATTTGAAGACGAAGTGGTGGGCGAGGAAGCCCCCGCCGGAAAGGGTGACACAGTCAAGTCATGACGCTGGGCCGGACATACAGCAAGGATAAAGACAAGAAGGGCGGCCGCTTCGGCCTGCGCACGCTTGTCCTGCTGACCGGCATGATGGCGGGATACCTCTTCACCACCGGCTACCTGCCGACGCTGGAACAGGACGCCGAAGCCGCGCCCTTCCGCTCGCTGGCCTCCGCGCTGACCAATCCCGACGGCAACTGGAACCTTGTGCAGGTGGCCGACCGCCAGCAGCTCAAGCCCGCCGGCATCCGCACGGCATCGGCCCGTCAGGCCGCCGACACTATGCCGGATTATATCCCTGATCCGCCGCCGCCCTCCGACGCAAAATATCAGGTGCAGGCCGTGCTGGTCGCCAAATCGAGCGCTATTTTCGCCGCGCCGCTGGATGGTCGCCTGTCGAAATTCCCGTTCAAGAGCGGCGATAGCTTCAAAAAAGGCGATATTCTGGCCGAATTCGATTGCGGCATGGACCGCGCCAAGCTGCGCGAAATCGGCGCGCGCGCCGTCATCACCGACAAGCAACTGATCGCCTATAAGCAGCTGCGCGAACTGGGCACCGTTTCCGAGATGGAACTGGTGACTGCGCAGGAAAACCACGCGCAGAACCTGGCCATCGCGTCCCAGATGCGCGAACGCCTGAAATCGTGCAAGGTCGTGGCGCCCTTTGACGGACGCGTGTCGCACCGCATGGTCAATCCGCATGAATTCGTGCAGACGGGCAGGGTGATGATGGACGTCAGCTCGCGCGAGCCGCTGCAGGCCGAATTCCTGGTGCCCTCCATCTGGCTGCGCTGGCTGAACGTCGGCACGCCGCTGTCGGTTTACATCGAGGAAAGCGGCAAGCGCTATGACGCCAATATCGTCCGTGTTTCCGGCGAGGTCGACCCCGTCAGCCAATCGGTGCAGGTGGCGGCGGAAGTATCCAAATACCACGAGGAACTGCTGCCCGGCATGAGCGGCCGCGCCACCTTCGACTTCGGCAATGCCGAACCGGAAGCCAAAATGGGCTATCTGGGCCTGATCCTCGACGAGCAGCCAGCAACCGCCCCGCCGCCGGAAGTAACACCGGAAAAAGCGCCGCGCAAGAAGCGGTAAATCATGGCCACGCAGCAGCAGTCGCCGCCGCCCCGCACAGACCCGATGATGCAGAAAGTGCTCATGCTCGTCGCCTTGCACAAGCAGGCGCGGCACAAGCCCAAGATTTCCGACCTCAGCTTCATGATGGTCAACCAGACCTTCAACATCGTGCCATACCGCCATTGCGCTTTCTGGCGCTGGGACGGGAAGACTTTAAGCGTCGAGGCGGCCTCGGGACTTGTGCAGATCGACCAGAACGGCCCTTACGCGCTCTGGCTGAAAAGCGTCGCTACGCGCCTGATCCGCGAAAAATCCAAGGAAGTCGCCTTCACCCTGCCGGGCGCGCCGAAGCCTGAAGAAAGCTACGTCAAGTCATACCCGATCACCGCCGCCGACTGCACCGGCATCGAGCAGGAAAACTGGGCGCAATGGTCGTCATCGCATGCCATGCTGGTGACGATGAAGGGCGCGGACGGGGAAATACAGGGCGGACTCTGGTTCGACCGCGAGGAAGCCTTCAGCGAAACCGACGTCGCCTTCCTCGACGATCTTTGCGACAGCTATGCCCATGTCATCCAGAAGCTGGAGGCGAAAACAGGCGTTTCCGCGCGCCTTGCGCGCAAAAAGGGCTCGTGGTTCAAGAAGCTGGTTATATTGGCTATTCTGGCGCTTTTCCTGCCGGTACGCATGACCGTGACGGCGCCCGCCGAAGTTGTGCCGAGCGATCCGCGCGTGGTGGGCGTGCCCTTCGAAGGTGTCATCGAAAAAGTTGTCGTGAAGCCCAACCAGCCCGTCCACAAGGGCGATTTACTGGTGACGATGGACCAGACGGCGCTGCGCAACCGCACCGAACTGGTGTCGCAGGAGCTCAACACCGCGCAGCAGCAGCTGACCAAGACCGAGCGCGAGGCGCTCAAAGACCCGTCCAAGCTGACCGACCTGAACCTGCTGAAAGCGCAGATCCGCAGCAAGACGCAGGATAAAAAATACGCCGACGAGCTGATGAGCCGCGCCGAAATCCGCGCCGAGGCCGACGGCATCATCGTCTTCCCCGACGCCAACGCGCTGCGCGGCAAACCGGTGCAGACGGGCGAGCAGATCATGCTGCTGGCCGATCCCGCGCAGGCCGAGCTGATGGTGCGCATCCCCGTCGACGGCATGATCGAGCTGGACCCGGAAGTGCCGGTCAGCTTCTACCTCAACGTCACGCCGCTGATTTCGCAGCAGGCGCAGGTTGAAACGGTCAGCTATCAGGCAAGCATGGATCACGACGGGTTGATGACCTACAAGATGCGCGCGCGGTTCGAGGAAGGGGAGAGCGTGCCCCGCATGGGCTCGACCGGCACGGCCAAGGTCTTTGGGGAGAAAACGCTGTTCGGAATCAACGTCTTGCGCCGTCCGCTGGTGACGCTGCGCCGCCATCTGGGGATCTGACATGGAGCCTGGCAAAGCGGGGAAGAAGGAACAGGCGCTGCCGAGACTGAGGCAGGACCTGCAGCTCAACCCCGGCCCTGCCGACGAAGACGGCGCGCCGACATGGACGCTCTATGATCCCGCCGCCAACAAGTATTACAAGATCGGCTGGCTGGAATTCGAGTGCATCGCGCGGCTCGACGAATGCCTGACGGTGCCCGAACTGGTGCGCCGCGTTTCCGCCGAAACGACGCTGCGCCCCGACGAAGACCAGCTGAAGGGCCTTGTGCTGTTCCTGATGATGAATAACCTGATCATGGCCGCCGACCCGGTCGTGTCGGAATATATCACCGAGCAGAGCGACAAGCGCAAGCCCGTTTTCTGGAAGAAAGCGGTGCATGGCTATCTTTACTTCACCATCCCGCTGTTCAAGCCGCAGCGCTTCCTTGACGCCACCTTTCCCTATATCAGCTTTTTGTTCACGCGCCAGTTCATGACCGGCGTGCTGCTGCTGCTGGGCGCCGGCATCATCATGACGCTGGGCCGTATCGACGAATTCTTCGCCACCTTCATGTCCTATATGACAGGCGAGGGGATGGTGATGATTTTAATCACCGTCACCATCATGAAATTCGTGCACGAACTGGGCCACGCCTATACCGCCACCAAATACGGCGTGCCCGTGCCGGTGATGGGCGTCGCCATGATGGTGCTTTATCCCGTGCTTTACACCGAAACCTCCAACGCCTGGCGGATGCAGAACCGCAGGCACCGCATGCATATTTCCATGGCAGGCGTGATGGCGGAAATGGTGGTGGCCTCGGTTGCGCTGATCCTCTGGCACGTACTGCCGCCCGGCATGGGGCGCAGCGTGGCCTTCATGCTGGCGGCGGTCTCGCTGATCAGCTCGCTGCTGGTCAACCTCAACCCGCTGATGCGCTTTGACGGCTATTATCTGGTGGGCGACCTGATGGGCATCGACAACCTGCAGGACCGCACGACTGCCTTTGCCAAATGGCGCATCCGCAAGATTTTATGGGGCTGGGACGATGCGCCGCCCGAAATGGCCTCGCCGCAGCGCGCGCGGTTTCTTGAGACTTTCGGCTTTGCGCTGATCGGGTACCGCTTCGTGCTTTACGTCGGTATCGCGCTGATGGTTTATCACCTGTTTTTCAAGCCTTTAGGCCTGATTTTGACGATTATCGAGGTGGGCTTCTTCCTGGCCCTGCCGGTGCTGCGCGAACTCGCCGTCTGGTGGAAGGAGCGCAAGCGGATTTATTCATCCCCGCGCGGCGCGATCGTCGCCATGCTGCTTGTCTTCGGTTCGGTCTACTGCTTCCTGCCCGCGCAATCGCATATCGATGTGCCGGCCGTGCTGCATGCGCAGGCCTACAACCGCCTTTACCCGACTGTCGCGGGACAACTCGAGGAAATCGCCGTCCGGCAGGGGCAGAAGGTAGAGCAGGGCGACCTGCTGTTCCGTATTTCGTCCCCCTCGCTGGAAAATGAAATCGCGCTGGCGCAGATCAAGCTGGATGCAATGCGCCAGATCAGGGGCCGCGAGGAAGCGGACGCGAAACTGGTGCGCAAATGGCGCACGATGGACGAGGATGTCGCGGCATCCGAACAGGCGCTGAAGGGTCTGCTGGAGCAGAAGGAGCGCCTGACCGTGCGCGCCGCCTACGCGGGCGTGATCCATGACCTCGATCAGGCGCTGCATGTGGGCGACTGGATCAATACGACCTACATGCTGGCCGTGCTGGTCGACGATACCGCGCCTGTGCTTTCCGGCTATGTCGCCGAGGGCGATCACGCGCGCGTGGCGCCGGGGGCGGCCGGCTGGTTTTATCCGGAAACCACGCCTTTCGCGCGCTATCCCGTCAAACTCGACCAGGTGGGCGACACCGACAGCACCGATATCTTCTGGCCCGAACTGGCCTCGGTCTTCGGCGGCCCCCTGCCGGCAGACATGAATCGGAGCCAGGGGCAGGCCCCCGTTTCCAGATATACCCTCTATTCGGCACGCTTTGTGCTTGGAGATAGCGCAGCTTTATTACCGGACTTTACCCTCCGCGGTGTCGTCCGTCTTGAAGCCGCACCGGAGAGCCTACTTAACATCCTGACCAAACGAGCTATTTCAGTCTTTATGCAGGAGAGCGGTTTGTAGCGGGAAGTTAACAAGGTGTTAATGGCGGAGTTAAGACATTCCTCACGGTTCTAAAGGTATAATTTAAAAGGGAAATAGGCGTTCCAGGGCTTCGTGAAAAGTAAATGACCAAGGGCAAAACACCAGATAAGGGAAAACCCAAATCGACTCTCTACGCGTTAGAGAAGCGATTGATGCTGGACGCAACCCTGAGCGGCCTTGCCGCGAGTGTCACCTTCACCGAAGCGCAGGTGAATATCACCCAGCAATCCAACCGCGACTTCGACTTCGTCACGCCCACGATCCTCTCCGGCGTGGGCGAGGACGGGCAAGTCACCATGGGCGGCACGACCACCAGCTTCAACGGCGCGCAGCTCACGATCTCCACCAGCGGCGGCATTTACGAGCAGCTTTACATCAGCCGCACCCGCCAGACCGTGGGCGCGCAGGGCGCGACGGATATCGCGGTCTACAACTTCGGCGTCGCCTACGGCGGCCTGCAGATCGGCGCGCTCGACCAGGCGGACGGCAACGGCGTCGACGGCAACCCGCTGATCATCACGCTGAACTCCAACGCCACCCAGGCCAGCATCGAGGCGCTGATCGAGCGCATCAGCTTCCGCACCCTGTCCGACAACCCCGCGGCCAGCCGCACCATCACCTATTCGCTGAAGGATAGCGGCGGCGTCGATCTTTTCGCCGTCAATCCCAGCATTACCGTCAACATCACGCCGCAGAACGACGCACCCTATGTCGCGGCCAACACCGGCATCCGCGTCGCCGACGGCGCAACGGTTACCATCCGCTCCGAAAACCTGCTGGTGCGCGACGAAGACAGTGGCACCATCACCTTCACGCTTACCACGCTGCCCACCACCGGCACGCTGCGCCGTAGCGGCGTGGCGGTAGGTATTGGCGGCACCTTTACGCAGGCTGACGTCGACGGTGGCCTGATGACCTTCCAGAACACGGTTGCCGGCGTGAACGAGATCATGCTGGGCCTGACCGCCTCCGACGGCACGGCGACGATTTCGCTCTACAACGAAGTCGTCAACGGCGACATGGGTTCGGCCACCGGCTGGACACTTGGCGCGGGCTGGGGCAGCATTTCGGGCGGCCTCGCCAACAAGAGCGCCGACGGCCAAGGCAGCCTGCTCCGTACCGATCAATACCTGGTAAGCGGCCAGACCTACAAGGTCACTTACACGCTGACCGTCACCACTGCCGGCACCTGGACGGCGACGCTGGGCGGCGCGACGGGCACGGGCCGCACGGCCAGCGGCACCTATACCGAAATCATCACGGCGGGCGCCACCAGCCGCGATATCGGCTTCAACGTCGCCACCAACAACTCGCGCGGCACGATCGACAACTTCTCGATCGTCGCCATCAACGATGTCACCGACCTCGGCGCTGACGAAACCACCAACGGCGACTTTGCCGCCGGCGCGGGCTGGACGACCGGCACGGGCTGGTCGATCGGCGGCGGCGTCGCGACCAAGGTGGCCGGCACGGCCAGCAACCTCACGGAATCCGACACCACGCTTGTCCCGGGCCGCACCTACCAGGTGACCTACACCATCACGCGCACGGCGGGCACGATCAACGTCGATATCGGCGGCACCAACGGCGCGGCCCGCGTGCTCAGCGGCACCTATACCGAATACATCACGGCCGGCACCGGCACCACTATCGGTTTCGAGGCGACCAACACCTTCGCCGGCACGGTCGACAACTTCATCGTCAAGCGCGTTCTGGTGACGCCGCAGCACATGAGCTTCGCCACCACCGAAGTCACGGGCGGCGATTTCGCTTCCGCCGCCGACTGGACGGCGACAGGGCTGACGGTCACCGGCGGCGTCGCCAACCAGACAGCAAATACGACCGCAAGCGTGACGCAGACAGATACGAGCCTTGTCGCGGGCAGGCTTTACCAGGTTACTTTCACCGTAAACAGAACCAGCGGCACGGGCACGGTCAGCGCCGGCATCGGCGGTACGGCAGGCACGGCTACCAGCGGCAGCGGCACCTTCACGCAGTTAATCGTCGCAGGCGCGGGCGGCACGATCGGCCTGAATACCGCGGGCAGTTTCCGCGGCACGATTGACAACTTCATCGTCAGGGGCGTGCCCGATTTCGCCAATATCGACAACAACAACTCCACCCCGACTCTGGTGCCCGAAGACGTCATCCGCAGGATCGACCCCGGCGTTTACTACAACGCTTCTAACGGCAACTACTACCGGGTTATCACTACCACCGTTTCGATCGGCGACGCGCTGCGTCTTGCCGAAGACAGCTACCTGAACGGCGTCGCCGGCCACCTGATGACCGTTACCAGTTTGGCTGAAAACACCTTCATCGACAGCATCAACGTCGGCTCGTCGTGGATGGCGGCCTCCGACACCAACCTGGAATCCTACTGGCAGTACATGGCCGGCCCCGAAAAAGGCCAGATCTTCTACGTCGGCATCGACGGGCAGGGCGGCGCGGCGGTGGGCGGCGCCTACGAGAACTGGAGCGCTTCGGAGCCCAACGACTACCTCTTCGGCAACACGGCGAACGTCAACGGCTTCGTCGAATGGACGACCGGCACGCCCCCCGGCGAGGACTGGCTGGAATGGCAGGAAGGCGGCAACTGGAACGATAACGTCGGCCCCTATACCTACATCGTCGAGTGGGAAGGCGCGGACGTCATCAATAACCTGCTCTACCGCTACGACTACACCACGCCCGCGACCGACATCGTCGCCGGCTCCATCATGGGCACGGTGCAGGGCGCCGACCAGGAAAAAACCGCGCTTACCTACGCGATCACCGCCGGCTCGGGCTTTGGACTTTTCTCCGTCAACGCGTCGACAGGCCAGATCACCATTACCGATGCCACAGCGGCCAGCACGATCCGCACCAACCTCGGCACGACGCCTTCCTACACCCTGACCATGACGGTCAGCGACGGCGTGAACACCTCGGTCGCGCGCACCGTCACCATCGAATTCAACGGCATCCCGGGCTCGGGCGGCAGCGTCACCAACAACGGCATGACCGCCAACGAGGCCGCGACCACCACGCTGACCACGGCGATGCTGAACTACACCGACACCGATCCGCCGGACCAGATCATCTTCGACATCACCAACGACGTCGACGACGGCTATCTGCAGCTGTCGACCACGCCGGGCCTTGCCATCCATTCCTTCACGCTGGCCGACCTGCAGGGCGGCCTTGTGCAGTACGTCCACGACGGCGGCGAGCCGGTGGCGGATTCGTTCGTCTTCACGATTACCGACCCTTCGGCGACCTCGAGCGCCCTCACCTTCAACATCACGGTCAACCAGGCCAACGACGCGCCTACCATCTCGATGGCGGCCAGCTGGACGGTCGCCCAGGTTTTGGCGGCGCACCCGGGCGTAAGCTATGACGCCACCACCAACAGCTTCTACCGCTACATCTCGGTCACGGCCGGCACAGTGAACTACACGCAGGCGCTGACCGCCGCCGCCGCCTATACGCTCTTCGGACGCGGCGGCTCGCTGGCGAACATCACCAGCGCCTATGAAAACGGCATCCTCAACACACTGGCGACCGGCGCGCTCACATGGCTGGGCGGTTCCGACAGCATCCAGGAAGGTATTTGGAAGTTTGGCGGCGGCACCGAATCTGGCGAGATCTTCTCCTCCGGCCCCTTCACCTACCTTGGCTCCTACGTCAACTGGGCGACGGGCGAGCCCAGCGGCACGACCGCCGGCGACGACTATCAGGTGCTGAACGCGGCCGGCACCTGGCAGGACCAGGTGTTCAACCTCGGCACCGTCGACGGCTACATCATCGAATGGGACGCCGACATCGTCCTGCCCAGCACGATTTTCTACACCATCGCCGAAAACTCGGCCAACGGCACCGTCGTCGCCGATGCGAACTCGACCAACCCCGAGGGCGGCCAGACCGTCACCTACTCGATCACCGCGGGCAACACCGGCGGCGCCTTCGCCATCAACTCCTCGACCGGCGTCATCACCGTGGTCGGCCCGACGGACTTCGAGACCTCGCCCGTCTATAACCTGACGATCCGCGCGACGGACGACGGCGGTACGGCCAACGGCGGCATCGATTTCAGCGAGCAGACGCTGATCATCAACCTGACCGACGTGAACGAAAGCCCGATCGTCACCAACAACGGCCTTTCCGCTAACGAGGGCGCGACGACCACGATCACCACCGCCAGCCTGAACATTTCGGACGAAGTGCCCACGGCGAACCGCGTCATCACTATCACCTCGGGCGTCACCAACGGCTTTATCGCGCTGACCTCCGCGCCCGCGACGCCCATTGCCAGCTTTACGCAGGCGAACCTCGAGGCCAACCAGGTCATCTACGTCCATAACGGCACGAACACGCTGTCCGATACCTTCACCTTCAACGTGACGGACGGCACCTTCAACGTCAACGGCAACGTGTTCAGCATCACCGTCAACCCGGCCAACGACGCGCCGCAAGGCACGAACATCACCACCGCCATCCTCGAGGACGCGGTTTATACCTTCGCCACCGCCAACTTCGGTTTCAGCGACCCGAACGACACGCCCTCGCATAGCTTCGCGGGCATCGTTGTTTCCACGCTGCCCACCGCCCTCATGGGCTCACTGTTCCTGAACGCGGTTGCGGTGACGGCAGGGCAAGTGATTTCGGCTGCGAACATCGCCTCCGGCCTGCTGACCTTTACGCCCGCCGCGAACCTGAACGGCGCGGGCGCGGCTTCCTTCACCTTCGCGGTGCGCGACAGCGGCGGCACGGCCAACGGCGGCGTCGATACCGACCAGACGCCCAATACCTTCACCTTCAACATCACCGCTGTGAACGACGCGCCCGCGGGCACGGACACCACGGTGACGATGCTGGAGGACGCGGCTTCCTATACCTTCACCGCCGCCAACTTCGGCTTTACCGACCCGAACGATACGCCTGCGAACACGATGACCAACGTGCGCATCACGACGCTGCCCGCCGCCGGCACGCTGTTCCTGAACGCGGTCGCGGTGACGGCGGGTCAGTTTATCACGCTCGCCAACATCAACTCGGGTCTCCTGACCTTCACGCCCGCCGCCAACGGCAACGGCGGCCCCTATACGACCTTCACCTTCCAGGTGCAGGACAACGGTGGCACCGCCAACAGCGGCGTGGACCTCGACCAGTCGGCCAACACGATGAGCATCAACGTGACGGCGATCAACGACGCGCCCGCCGGCACGAACGGCACGGTAACGGCGACGGAAGACACGGCCTATGTCTTCACCGCCGCCAACTTCGGCTTCACCGACCCGAACGACCCGACCAACGGCCATACGCTGACCAACGTGCGCATCGCGTCGCTGCCCGCTGTCGGCTCGCTGCGTCTGAACGGCGTGGCCGTGACGGCGGGCCAGTACATCACCGTCGCCAACATCAACTCGGGCCAGCTCACCTTCACCCCGGTTGCCAATGCCAACGGCACGGGTTACGCCAGCTTCACCTTCCAGGTGCAGGACAGCGGCGGCACGGCCAACGGCGGCGTCGACCTTGACGCTTCGGCCAATACTCTGACCATCGACGTAACGGCCGTCAACGACGCGCCCGCCGGCGCGGACGCCACCGTCACCACGCTCGAAGATACCTCCTATGTCTTCAGCGCCGCCAATTTTGGCTTCAGCGACGCGGGCGACAGCCCCCTGAACACGCTGAATGCCGTGCGTATCTCGTCGCTGCCGATCGTGGGTTCGCTGCTGCTGAACGGGGTCGCGGTGACCGTCGGCCAGTTTGTTTCGGCCGCCAACATTACATCCGGCCTGCTGACCTTTGCTCCGGCCCTCAATGGCAACGGCGCGGGTTACGCCTCCTTCACCTTCCAGGTGCAGGATAACGGCGGCACGGCCAACGGCGGCGTCGACCTCGACCAGTCGGCCAATACCATCACCATCAACGTCACCAGCGTGAACGACGCGCCCGCCGGCACGGACAACACCGTCACCACGCTGGAAGACACGGCCTTCACTTTCACCGCCGCGCATTTCGGTTTCAGCGACACCAGCGATACGCCCGCCAATACGCTGAACGCCGTGCGCATCACCGCGCTGCCCGCGACGGGCTCGCTGCTGCTGAACGGCGTGGCTGTCACCGCCGGCCAGTTTGTCTCGGTCGCCAACATCAACTCCGGCCTGCTGACCTTCACGCCCGCCGCCAATGCCAACGGCGCGGGCAACGCCTCCTTCACGTTCCAGGTGCAGGATAACGGCGGCATTGCCTCGACCGGCGTCGATCTCGACCAGTCGGCCAACACGATGACCATCAACGTGACGGCCGTCAACGACGCGCCCGCCGGCACGAACGGCACGGTGACCGCAACGGAAGATGCGATCTATACCTTCACCGCCGCCAACTTTGGCTTTACCGACCCGAACGATCCGACCGCCGGCCATACGCTGACGAACGTGCGCATCTCGTCGCTGCCGCTTGTGGGCTCGCTGCTGCTGAACGGCGTTGCCGTGACGGCTGGCCAGTTCATCACCGTCGCCAACATCAACAGCGGATTGCTCACCTTCACCCCTGTCGCCAACGCCAACGGCGCGGGTTACGCCAGCTTCACCTTCCAGGTGCAGGACTCGGGCGGCACGGCCAACGGCGGCGTCGACCTCGACGCTTCGGCCAATACGCTCACCATCGACGTGACCGCCGTCAACGACGCGCCTGCCGGCACGAACAACACGGTGACGGCACTGGAAGACACGGCCTTCGCCTTTACAGCCGCGCATTTCGGCTTTACCGACCCGAACGATCCCACCGCCGGCCATACGCTTGCGGGCGTGCGCATCTCGACGCTGCCCGCCACCGGCTCGCTGCTGCTGAACGGCGTTGCCGTCACGGCGGGGCAACTGGTGTCGGTTGCGAACATCAACAGCGGCCTGCTGACCTTCACGCCCGCCGCCAACGCGAACGGCGCGGGCAACGCCTCCTTCACCTTCGCGGTGCAGGACAGTGGCGGCACGGCAGGTGGCGGCGTTGACGAAGATGCATCGCCGAACACGATGACGATCAACGTCACGGCCGTGAACGACGCGCCCGCGGGCACGAACAACACAGTTACGACGCTGGAAGACACGGCCATTACCTTCACGGCGGCCAACTTCGGCTTTACCGATCCGAACGATCCGACCGCAGGCCATGCGCTGACGGCGGTGCGCATCTCGGCGCTGCCGGCGCTTGGCTCGCTGCTGCTGAACGGCGTTGCGGTGACGGCGGGGCAGGTGATCTCTGTCGCCAACATCAACAGCGGCCTGCTGACCTTCACGCCTGTCACCAACGCCAGCGGCACGGGTTATACCAGCTTTACCTTCCAGGTTCAGGATACCGGCGGCACCGCCAACGGCGGCGTCGACCTCGACCAGTCTGCAAATACGATGACCATCGACGTCACGAACGTCAACGACGCGCCCGCCGGAACGAACGCGACGGTGACCGCGACGGAAGACGGTTCTTACACCTTTACTGCCGCCAACTTCGGCTTTACCGACCCGAACGATCCGACCGCAGGCCATACGCTGACCAACGTGCGCATTTCGGCGCTGCCGGCCGTGGGTTCGCTGCTGCTGAACGGCGTTGCCGTGACGGCCGGACAGTTCATCACCGTCGCCAACATCAACAGCGGATTGCTGACCTTCACGCCTGCCGCCAACGCCAACGGCGCGGGATACGCCAGCTTCACGTTCCAGGTGCAGGACAGCGGCGGCACGGCGAACAGCGGCGTCGACCTCGACGCCTCGCCGAACACGATGACGATCGACGTGACGGCCGTCAACGACGCGCCGGCCGGCACGAACGCCACGGTTACCACGCTGGAAGACACCGCCTATGTCTTTACCGCCGCAAACTTCGGCTTCACCGACCCGAACGACCCGACCGCCGGCCATACGCTGACGGCGGTGCGTATCTCGGCGCTGCCGGCTGTGGGCTCGCTGCTGCTGAACGGCGCAGCCGTCACAGCGGGGCAGGTGATCTCTGTCGCTAACATCAACTCGGGCCTCCTGACTTTCTCGCCCGCTGCCAACGCCAACGGCGCGGGTTACGCCAGCTTCACCTTCCAGGTGCAGGACAGCGGCGGCACGGCCAACGGCGGCGTCGACCTCGACCAGTCGGCCAATACGATGACGATCAACGTAACCTCCGTCAACGACGCGCCCGCCGGCACGGACAACACCGTCACGACACTGGAAGACACGGCTTTCACCTTCACCACCGCGCATTTCGGTTTCAGCGATACAAGCGATACGCCCGCCAATACGCTGCTGGCCGTGCGCATCACGGCGCTGCCCGCCACCGGTTCCCTGCTGCTGAACGGCGCGGCTGTCACTGCAGGCCAGTTTATCTCGGTTGCGAATATCAACTCGGGCCTGCTGACCTTCACGCCCGCCGCCAACGCCAACGGCGCGGGTAACGCCTCCTTCACCTTCCAGGTGCAGGATAACGGCGGCACGGCCTCGACCGGCGTCGATCTCGACCAGTCGGCCAATACGATGACGATCAACGTCACGGCGGTGAACGACGCGCCCGCCGGCACGAACAATACCGTTACGGCGATCGAGGACACGGCCTTTACCTTTACCGCCGCTCATTTCGGCTTTACCGATCCGAACGACCCGACCGCAGGCCATACGCTGAGCGCTGTGCGCATCGCTGTGCTGCCCGTCACCGGTTCGCTGCTGCTGAACGGCGTTGCCGTCACCGCCGGCCAGACGATTTCGGTCGCCAACATCAACAGCGGCCTGCTGACCTTTACGCCCGCTGCCAACGCAAACGGCGCGGGCAATGCGTCCTTTACCTTCCAGGTGCAGGACAGCGGCGGCACCGCTAACAGTGGCGTCGATCTGGATGCCTCGCCGAATACGATGACCATCGACGTCACCGCCGTGAACGATGCGCCTGCCGGCACGAACAACACCGTCACGACGCTGGAAGATACGGCCTTCACCTTCACCGCCGCACATTTCGGCTTTACCGACCCGAACGATCCGACCGCAGGTCATGCGCTGACGGCCGTGCGTATTTCGGCCTTGCCCGCCACGGGTTCGCTGCTGCTGAACGGTGTCGCCGTCACCGCCGGCCAAACGGTCTCGGTTGCGAACATCAACTCGGGTCTGCTGACCTTTACGCCCGCTGCTAACGCGAACGGCGCGGCGAATGCTTCCTTCACCTTCCAGGTGCAGGATACGGGCGGCACCGCTAACGGCGGCGTCGATCTCGACCAGTCGGCCAACACGATGACTATCGACGTGACAGCGGTCAACGATGCGCCTGCGGGCACGAACAACACCGTCACGACACTGGAAGATACCGCCTTTACCTTTACAGCCGCGCATTTCGGCTTCACCGATCCGAACGACCCGACCGCCGGCCACACGCTGACGGCGGTGCGCATCTCGGCGCTACCGGCCGTGGGTTCGCTACTGCTGAACGGCGTTGCGGTGACGGCGGGGCAGGTGGTTTCTGTCGCCAACATCAACTCCGGCCTGCTGACCTTCTCGCCCGCCGCCAATGCCAACGGCGCGGGCTACGCCAGCTTCACCTTCCAGGTGCAGGATACGGGCGGCACGGCCAACGGTGGCGTCGATCTGGATGCTTCTGCCAATACCATGACGATCAACGTCACGAGCGTGAACGACGCGCCCGCCGGCACGAACAATACCGTCACGACGCTGGAAGACACGGCCTTTACCTTCACCGCCGCGCATTTCGGCTTTAGCGACACCAGCGATACGCCCGCCAATACGCTGAACGCCGTGTGCATCACGACGCTGCCCGCGACAGGCTCGCTGCTGCTGAACGGCGCGGCGATTACCGCCGGCCAGTTTATCTCGGTCGCGAATATCAACTCCGGCCTGCTGACCTTTACGCCTGCCGCCAACGCCAACGGCGCGGGTAACGCCAGCTTCACCTTCCAGGTGCAGGACAACGGCGGCACGGCCAGCGGCGGCGTCGACCTCGACCAGTCTGCCAACACGATGACGATCAACGTCACCGCCGTGAACGACGCGCCCGCCGGCACGAACAACACCGTCACGACGCTGGAAGATACCGCCTTTACCTTTACGGCCGCGCATTTCGGCTTCACCGACCCGAACGATCCGACCGCCGGCCATACGCTGACCGCCGTGCGCATTTCGGCGCTGCCCGCCACCGGCTCCCTGCTGCTGAACGGCGTTGCTGTCACCGCCGGCCAGACGATCTCGCTCGCCAACATCAACTCCGGCCTGTTGACCTTCACGCCCGCCGCGAATGCCAATGGCGCGGCGAATGCTTCCTTCACCTTCCAGGTGCAGGACACCGGCGGCACGGCCAACGGCGGCGTCGACCTCGACCAGTCTGCCAATACGATGACGATCGACGTCACGAGCGTGAACGACGCGCCTGCAGGCGCGAACAATACGATCACGACGGGCGAGAACGCCACCTTTACCTTCACCGCCGCGCAGTTCGGTTTCAGCGATACGTCGGACAGCCCCGCCAATACGCTGACCGCCGTGCGCATTTCGTCGCTGCCTGCGCTTGGTTCCCTGCTGTTGAATGGCGTGGCTGTTACCGCCGGCCAGTTTGTCTCGGTCGCCAACATCAACAGCGGCCTTCTGACCTATACGCCCGCGCTGAACGGCAACGGCGCGAACTATGCCAACTTCACCTTCCAGGTGCAGGACAACGGCGGCACGACCAACGGCGGCGTCGACCTCGACCAGTCCGCCAATACCATGACCATCGACGTCAGTTCGATCAACGACGCGCCGCAGGGCACGGATGCGACGGTGACGGTGCTGGAAGACGCGGTTTATACCTTCGCCGCCGCCAACTTCGGTTTCAGCGATCCGCTCGACAGCCCGGCCAACACCTTGCTGGCTGTGCGCATCACGACGCTGCCCGCCGCCGGTTCGCTGCTGCTGAACGGCGCTGCGGTGACGGCAGGGCAGTTTGTTTCCGTCGCCAACATCAACTCGGGCCTCTTGACCTTCACGCCCGTCGCCAATGCGAACGGCGCGTCTTACGCCAGCTTCACCTTCCAGGTGCAGGATAACGGCGGCACGGCGGGCGGCGGCGTCGATCTCGACCAGTCGCCCAATACCATGACAGTCAACGTGACGGCTGTGAACGACGCGCCTGCCGGCACGAACAACACCGTCACGACGCTGGAAGATACCGCCTTTACCTTCACCGCCGCGCATTTTGGTTTCACTGACCCGAACGATCCGACCGCCGGCCATACGCTGACCGCCGTTCGTATCACCGCGCTGCCCGCAACCGGTTCGCTGCTGCTGAACGGCGCTGCAGTCACCGCCGGCCAAACGGTCTCGGTTGCGAATATCAACTCGGGCCTGCTGACCTTCACGCCCGCCGCCAACGCCAATGGCGCAGCCAACGCTTCCTTCACCTTCCAGGTGCAGGATACGGGCGGCACGGCCAACGGCGGCGTCGACCTCGACCAGTCCGCCAACACGATGACGATCAACGTCACAGCCGTCAACGACGCGCCCGCCGGTACGGACAATACGGTGACGACGCTGGAAGATACCGCCTTTACCTTCACGGCCGCGCACTTTGGTTTCACCGATCCGAACGATCCCTCCGCCGGTCATACGCTGACGGCTGTGCGTATCGCCGCGCTGCCCGTCACGGGTTCTCTGCTGCTGAACGGCGTGGCTGTCACCGTCGGCCAGACGATCTCGCTCGCGAACATCAACTCGGGCCTGCTGACCTTTACGCCCGCTGCAAACGCCAACGGCGCGGGTAACGCCAGCTTCACATTCCAGGTGCAGGATACGGGCGGCACCGCCAACGGCGGCGTCGACCTGGATGCTTCCGCCAATACGATGACGATCAACGTCACGGCGGTCAACGATGCTCCCGCCGGCACGAACAACACCGTTACCGCGCTCGAGGACACGGCATTCACCTTCACCGCTGCGCACTTTGGCTTCACCGACCCGAACGACCCCACCGCCGGCCATACGCTGAGCGCAGTGCGTATCGCCGCGCTGCCCGCCACCGGTTCGCTGCTGCTGAACGGCGTGGCGGTCACCGCCGGCCAGATGATTTCGGTCGCCAACATCAACAGCGGCCTGCTGACCTTCACGGCCGCCGCCAACGCGAACGGCGCGGCAAACGCTTCCTTCACCTTCCAGGTGCAGGACAGCGGCGGCACGGCAAACGGCGGCGTCGATCTGGATGCTTCGGCCAATACGATGACGATCGATGTCACGGCGGTGAACGACGCGCCCGCCGGCACGAATAATACCGTCACAACACTGGAAGACACTGCCTTTACCTTTACCGCCGCGCACTTCGGCTTTACCGATCCGAACGACGCCGGCGCAGGCCATACGCTGACCGCCGTGCGTATTTCGGCGCTGCCCGCCACGGGTTCCCTGCTGCTGAACGGCGCTGCAGTTACTGCCGGCCAGACGATTTCGGTCGCCAACATCAACAGCGGCCTGCTGACCTTTACGCCCGCTGCCAACGCGAATGGTGCTGGTAACGCCAGCTTCACCTTCCAGGTGCAGGATACGGGCGGCACTGCAAACGGCGGCGTCGACCTCGACCAGTCGGCCAACACGATGACGATCAACGTCACCGCCGTAAACGACGCGCCTGCGGGCACGGACAATACGGTGACGACGCTGGAAGATACCGCCTTTACCTTTACAGCCGCGCACTTCGGCTTCACCGACCCGAACGATCCGACCGCAGGTCATACGCTGACCGCGGTGCGTATCACCGCGCTGCCCGCGACAGGCTCGCTGCTGCTGAACGGTGCGGCAGTCACCGCCGGCCAGACGATATCGGTCGCCAACATCAACAGCGGCCTGCTGACCTTTACACCTGCGGCTAATGCCAACGGCGCAGGCAACGCTTCCTTCACCTTCCAGGTGCAGGACAGCGGCGGCACCGCCAACGGCGGCGTTGACCTCGACCAGTCGGCCAATACGATGACGATCAACGTCACGGCCGTCAACGACGCGCCTGCGGGTGCGAACAACACCGTTACCACGCTGGAAGATACCGCCTTTACCTTCACCGCCGCGCACTTCGGTTTCAGTGATGCGCTCGACAGCCCTGCGAATACGCTGAACGCCGTGCGCATCTCGGCCCTGCCGGCAACCGGCTCGCTGCTGCTGAACGGTGCTGCGGTTACTGCCGGCCAGTTTATCTCGCTCGCCAATATCAACTCCGGCCTGCTGACCTTCACGCCCGCCGCGAATGCGAACGGCGCGGGTAACGCCAGCTTCACCTTCCAGGTGCAGGACACCGGCGGCACGGCCAACGGTGGCGTCGACCTCGACCAGTCGGCGAATACAATGACCATCGACGTCACGCCGGTCAACGATGCGCCTGCGGGCACGAACAACACTGTCACGACGCTGGAAGACACCGCCTTTACCTTCACCGCTGCGCAGTTCGGCTTTAGTGACACCTCGGACAGCCCCGCGAATACGCTGAACGCCGTGCGCATCACCGCGCTGCCCGCGACGGGTTCGCTGCTGCTGAACGGTGCGGCCGTTACCGCAGGCCAGTTTATCTCGGTTGCCAACATCAACTCGGGCCTGCTGACCTTTACGCCCGCCGCCAATGCGAATGGCGCAGCGAATGCGAGCTTCACCTTCCAGGTGCAGGATAACGGCGGCACGGCCAACGGCGGCGTCGACCTCGATCAATCCGCCAACACGATGACGATCGACGTCACGCCGGTCAACGATGCGCCCGCCGGCACGAGCACCACCGTCACGACGCTGGAAGACACAACCTATACCTTCAGCACCGCCAACTTCGGCTTCACCGACCCGAACGACCCGACCGCCGGCCATGCGCTGGTGTCGGTCACCATCAACGCGCTGCCCGCGCTGGGCAGCCTGCGCCTGAACGGCGTCGCGGTGACGGCGGGGCAGGTGATTTCGGTCGCCAACATCGCCTCCGGCCTGCTCACCTACGCGCCGCCGGCAGACCAGAACGGCAGCGGCTATGCCAGCTTCACCTTCCAGGTGCGCGACAGCGGTGGCACCGCCAACGGCGGCGTCGATATCGATCCCACGGCCAATACGATGACGATCGACGTGACCTCGGTCGACGACAGCCCGGTGGGCACCGACAGCACCGTCACGCTGCTGGAAGATTCGACCTATACCTTCACCGCCGCGAACTTCAACTTCTCCGACCCGAACGACAGCCCGCCCGACAACTTCTACTCCGTCGTCGTCAGCGCGCTGCCTGCGCTGGGCGCGCTCCGCCTGAACGGCGTCGCGGTGACGGCGGGCCAGGAAATCCTTGTCACCGACATCAACGCGGGCCTGATGACCTATACGCCGGGCCTGAACGGCAACGGCGCGACCTATTCCACCTTCAGCTTCCAGCTGCATGACGACGGCAGCATTTCCAACGGCGGCGAAGTGCTGGACGTGACGCCGAACGTCATGACGCTCAACGTCGTCAGCGTCAACGACGCGCCCGCCGGCACCGACAATACGGTGACGACGCTGGAAGACACCGCCTTTACCTTCACCGCCGCGCAGTTCGGCTTTAGCGATACGTCTGACAGCCCCGCCAATACGCTGAACGCCGTGCGCATCACCACGCTGCCCGCGACGGGCTCGCTGCTGCTGAACGGCGTTGCGGTCACCGCGGGCCAGTTCGTCTCGGTCGCCAACATCAACAGCGGTCTGCTGACCTTTACGCCTGCTGCCAACACGAACGGCGCGGGCAACGCCAGCTTCACCTTCCAGGTGCAGGATAACGGCGGCACCACCAACGGCGGTGTCGATCTCGACGCTTCGGCGAACACGATGACCATCAACGTGACGGCGATCAACGACGCGCCCGCCGGCACGAACAACACCATCACCACGCTGGAAGACACATCCTTCACCTTTACGGCCGCGCATTTCGGTTTCACCGACCCGAACGACCCGACCGCCGGCCATACGCTGAATGCCGTGCGCATCACCGCGCTGCCCGCGACGGGCTCCCTGCTGCTGAACGGCGCTGCGGTAACGGCTGGCCAGTTTATCTCTCTCGCCAACATCAACAGCGGCCTGCTGACCTTCACCCCCGCCGCTAACGCGAACGGCGCGGGCAACGCCTCCTTCACCTTCCAGGTCCAGGATACGGGCGGCACCGTCGGCGGCGGCGTCGACCTCGACCAGTCGCCCAATACGATGACGATCGACGTCACGGCCGTGAACGATGCGCCCGCCGGCACGAACAACACCGTCACCACGCTGGAAGACACCGCCTTTACCTTTACGACTGCGCATTTCGGCTTTACCGATCCGAACGACCCGACCGCCGGCCATACGCTGAACGCCGTGCTGATCACCGCGCTGCCCGCGACCGGCTCGCTGCTGCTGAACGGCGCGGCTGTTACCGCCGGCCAGACGATTTCACTTGCGAATATCAACAGCGGCCTGCTGACCTTCACGCCTGCCGCCAATGCGAATGGCGCAGCAAACGCTTCCTTCACCTTCCAGGTGCAGGATACGGGCGGCACCGCCAACGGCGGCGTCGATCTGGATCAGTCCGCCAATACGATGACGATCAACGTGACGGCCGTGAACGATGCGCCTGCCGGCACAGACAACACCGTCACCGCGATCGAGGACACGGCCTTCACCTTCACCACCGCGCATTTCGGTTTCACCGACCCGAACGACCCCACCGCCGGCCACACGCTGACGGCGGTGCGTATCACGGCCTTGCCCGGTTCAGGCTCGCTGCTGCTGAACGGCGCGGCTGTTACCGCCGGCCAGACGATATCGGTTGCAAATATCAACAGCGGCCTGCTGACCTTCACTCCCGCCGCGAACGCGAACGGCGCGGGTAACGCCAGCTTCACCTTCCAGGTGCAGGATAGCGGCGGCACGGCCAACGGCGGCGTCGATCTGGATGCTTCGGCCAATACGATGACGATCAACGTGACGGCCGTGAACGATGCTCCTGCGGGCACGAACAACACCGTCACCACGCTGGAAGATACCGCTTTCACCTTCACCACCGCACACTTCGGCTTTACCGATCCGAATGATCCGACGGCGGGCCATACGCTGAATGCTGTACGCATCACCGCATTGCCCGCAACCGGTTCGCTGCTGCTGAACGGTGTTGCGGTGACGGCAGGCCAGTTTGTTTCCGTCGCTAACATCAACGCGGGCTTGCTGACCTTCACGCCCGCCCTGAACGCCAACGGCGCGGCAAACGCTTCCTTCACCTTCCAGGTGCAGGACAGTGGCGGCACGGCCAACGGCGGCGTTGATCTCGACCAGTCCGCCAACACGATGACCATCAACGTGACGCCGGTCGACGATGCGCCTGTTCTGGCGACCAACGCCGGCCTGACGACCGACGAAGGCAGCACGCGCACCATCGCCGTCGCCAACCTCTCGGCGACCGACGTAGATACGGCCAATGCCTCCCTCGTCTTTACCGTCACCGGCGGCCTGACGCAGGGCCATCTGGAGCTCACCACCGGCCCGGGCACGCCGATCACCAGTTTCACGCAGGCTGATCTTGTGGCGAACCGCGTCGTTTACGTGCATACCAGCACGGGCACCACGCCCGACAGCTTCACCTTTACGGTCGCCGACGCCACCTCGACCATCGGCGCCTTCACCTTCAACGTCACGATCGCGGAAGTCAACGACGCCCCCGCAGGCACCGATGCGACGGTCACCACGCTGGAAGACGCAGCCTATACCTTCACCGCCGCGAACTTCGGCTTCACCGACCCGATCGACAGCCCCGCCAACAACCTGCTGGCCGTGCGCATCACGACGATCCCCGCCGGCAGCACGCTGCGCTTGAACGGCGTGCTGGTGACGGCGGGCCAGACGGTCTCGGTCGCCAATATCAACGCAGGCTTGCTGGTCTTCACGCCGCCCGCGAACGCCAATGGCGCCGCTTACGCCAGCTTCACCTTCCAGGTGCAGGACGACGGCGGCACGGCGAACGGCGGCGTCGACCTCGACCAGTCCGCAAATACCATGACCATCAACGTGACGGCCGTGAACGACGCGCCCGCCGGCACCAACAACACTGTCACCACGCTGGAAGACACGGCCTTTACCTTCACGGCCGCAAACTTCGGCTTCACAGATCCCAATGACGGCGGCGCGGGCCATACGCTCTCCGCCGTGCGTATCTCGGCGCTGCCCGCCACCGGCTCGCTGCTGCTGAACGGCGCGGCTGTTACCGCAGGCCAGTTTGTCACGCTCGCCAATATCAACAGCGGCCTGCTGACCTTCACGCCCGCCGCCAACGCGAACGGCGCGGCGAACGCTTCCTTCACCTTCCAGGTGCAGGATACGGGTGGCACGGCCAACGGCGGCGTCGATCTGGATCAATCCGCCAATACGATGACGATCAACGTGACGGCGGTGAACGACGCGCCTGCCGGCACGGACAATACCGTCACCGCGATCGAGGATACCGCCTTCACCTTCACCGCCGCGCACTTCGGTTTCAGCGACACGTCTGACAGCCCTGCGAATACGCTGAACGCCGTGCGCATCACAGCCTTGCCGGGCTCGGGTTCCCTGCTGCTGAACGGCGCGGCTGTCACCGCAGGCCAGTTTATCTCGCTCGCCAATATCAACAGCGGCCTGCTGACCTTCACGCCCGCCGCCAACGCCAACGGCGCGGCCAATGCCTCCTTCACCTTCCAGGTGCAGGACACGGGCGGCACCGCGAACGGCGGCGTCGACCTCGATCAATCCGCCAATACGATGACGATCAACGTGACGGCCGTAAACGACGCCCCCGCCGGCACGAACAACACCGTCACCACGCTGGAAGACACCGGCTTTACCTTCACCGCCGCGCACTTCGGCTTCACCGATCCGAACGATGCGGCTTCGCCCAATACCCTGAACGCCGTGCGCATCTCTGGCCTGCCCGCGACCGGCAGCCTGCGCCTGAATGGCGTGGCCGTCACCGCCGGCCAGTTCGTCACGCTGGCCGATATCAACGCCGGCCTGCTGGTCTTTACACCCGCCGCGAACGCGAATGGCGCGGCCAATGCTTCCTTCACCTTCCAGGTGCAGGACAACGGCGGCACGGCCAACGGCGGCGTCGATCTCGATCCTTCCGCAAACACGATGACCATCGACGTCACATCGGTCAACGACGCGCCCGCCGGCACGAATGCGACGGTTACCGCGCTCGAGGATACGGCCTATACCTTCACCACCGCGAACTTCGGCTTCACCGATCCGAACGATGCCGCTGCGCCCAACAGCTTCCTTTCCGTCACGATCTCCACGCTGCCCGCTGCAGGCTCGCTGCTGCTGAACGGCGTCGCGGTAACGGCAGGACAGGTTGTGACGGCCGCCGATATCGCCTCGGGCCTGCTGACCTTCACCGGCGCTGCCAACGCGAACGGCGCCGGCTACGCCAGCTTCACCTTCGCGGTGCAGGATAACGGCGGCACGGTCAACGGCGGTGTCGATACCGACCAGTCGCCTAACACGATGACGATCAACGTCACCAGCGTGAACGACGCGCCCGCCGGCACAGACAATACGGTCACGACGCTGGAGGACACCGCCTTCACCTTTACCGCCGCTCAATTCGGCTTCACCGATGTGAACGACAGCCCGGCCAATACGCTTTCCGGCGTGCGTATTTCATCGCTGCCCGCGACCGGCTCGCTGTTGCTGAACGGCGCCGCCGTGACGGCAGGGCAGGTGATTTCGGTCGCCAATATCAACAGCGGCCTGCTGACCTTCACCCCCGCCGCCAATGCGAACGGCGCGGCGAACGCCTCCTTCACCTTCCAGGTGCAGGATAACGGCGGCACGACCAACGGTGGTGTTGATCTGGATCAATCCGCGAATACGATGATGATCGATGTGACCTCGGTCAACGATGCGCCTGCCGGCACGAACAACACCGTCACCACGCTGGAAGACACGGCCTATACCTTCACCGCCGCAAACTTCGGCTTTACTGATCCGAACGATGCGGCTTCGCCCAATACGCTGGCTGCGGTACGCATCTCCGGCCTGCCTGCTGCCGGTTCGCTCCGCCTGAACGGTGTCGCCGTCACGGCCGGCCAGTTCGTCACGCTCGCCGATATCAACGCCGGCCTGCTGGTCTTCACGCCCGCCGCAAACGCGAACGGCGCGACTTACGCGTCCTTCACCTTCCAGGTGCAGGATACGGGCGGCACCGCCAACGGCGGCGTCGATCTCGACCAGTCCGCCAATACGATGACGATCTCCGTCACGGCCGTGAACGACGCGCCCGCCGGCACGGATACGGCGATCACGATGGGCGAGGGTGGCGTTTACACCTTCACCACCGCCAACTTCGGCTTCAGCGATGTGAACGATACGCCCGCGAATACGCTCTCGGCCGTCACGATCACCACCTTGCCTGCCGACGGCACGCTGCTGCTGAACGGCGTTGCGGTCACGGCTGGCCAGAGCGTTTCGGCTGCCAATATCACCGGCGGTCTGCTGACCTACACGCCCCCCGCCAATGCCACGGGCACGAACTACGCGAATTTCACCTTCCAGGTGCAGGACAACGGCGGCACCACCAATGGCGGCGTCGATCTCGACCAGTCTGCCAATACGATGACGATCAACGTTGTGAACGTCAACGACGCGCCGCAGGGCGCGAACAACACGGTCACGACGCTGGAGGACACGGCCTTCGTCTTTACCACGGCGCACTTCGGCTTTACCGATACGAACGACACGCCGGCCAACAACCTGCTGGCGGTGCGCATCACG
>JBGGMV010000037.1:0-74831 GCA_041287865.1 Alphaproteobacteria bacterium
ATCCTGCCGCTCTTTGAAGAGGCCTATAAAAAACGCGTGACGGACGAAATTGACAAGGTTTACGCGGGCGCTGAAACCGACGTGAAGGTGCGCCCCATCCGCCTGAAACCTCAGCCTAAATAACCCCGCATTTACAGCCGCTTCGGGGCTTTACGCATCGGTAAGCCTTTTTTGATAAAATTGAGTAATGGCAACACGAAAAACCCCCGACGTTCCACAACAGATAGACCCCTTGCTGATGCAGGGCGAAAGCCCGCTGCGCAACCGGCTGCTGATCGCCATGCCGCAATTGCATGACGGTCTGTTCACCAAGAGCGTCATTTATATGTGCGCGCATAGCACGGCGGGCGCCATGGGCATCGTCATCAACCAGAGACTTCCCGAAGTACACTTCGGCGATCTTTTGAGCCAGCTGCACCTGCCCAAATCGCAAATGATTGTCGAACCCATCGTCCATTTCGGCGGGCCGGTGGAAGCAGGCCGCGGCTTCGTGCTTCATTCCGCCGATTTCATGCGCGAGGATACGGTGCGCATCAACGAGCAGCTTTGCGTCACGGGCACGATCGATATTCTGAAAGCGATTGCGGAGGGCAAAGGCCCGCACCGCAGCATCTTCGCGCTGGGCTATGCGGGCTGGGGCCCCGGACAGCTGGAGGCGGAGATACAGGCCAATTCATGGCTGACAGGGCCGCCCGACGATGATTTGCTGTTCAGCACCGATATTGCGAAAAAATGGGAAAAATCCCTGTCGCGCATCGGCATCGACCCCTTCAGCCTTTCGGCTGATGTGGGCCACGCTTAATCAAGCCACGGGTTCCGCAAGTGAAATGAATTCCTCGCGTAAGAGCGAGAATATCTGGTGATCGCGCCAGATGCCCGCGATCTTGATGTATTTGCGGGCGATGCCTTCTTCCTGAAAGCCGCAGTTCTTCAGCACTTTCTGGCTGGCTTCGTTTTCGGGCAGCGTGCCGGCCTGCAACCTGTGCAGTTTCAGCGCGCGGAAGGAAAACTGGCAGGCGAGCAGCAGGGCTTCGGTCATGAAGCCCTGTTTCGTTTCGCGTTCGTCCATCCAGTAGCCGATGGTGGCCATCTGGCCCGCGCCGCGCACGATATTATTGACGGAAACGCCGCCGATCAGCTGGTCGCTGTCGTAGCGGAAGACGAAGAATACATAAGCCTTGTCATCGCGCCAGTCGGACTGGTAAACGGCAAGTCGCTGGAAATAGCCGTCGCGGGTGATGTTGGTGAGCGTCGCCTGCGGGCTCCAGGGTTTCAGGAAATCGTGGTTGCGGTCGCGCACCTCGACCCATTGCCGCCAGTCGGCGCGCTGGGGCGGGCGGACATAGAGACGCTCGCCGGTAATGCAAAGCGGCTCGACGACGCTGTCGTTCTTGAAAAGCTGCAGGACCATAGGTTTCAAACGCCCCTTGACCGGAAAAGCCCTTAAAAATAACTGTTTTTAGACAATATATCATCTATATTGGGGGCAAAAGGGACTTCGGATGTCTGCACAAAAAAGCCTATCTTCCATAATTATGGCGCTTGCCACGGGTTTGATGCTCGTCTCCGCCGCGCCTGCCGATTCCGCCGTGATCAAGGCGGCCAAGAAACCGCCCTTTGTGGTGAAAACCGAAAAGAAAACCGTGCGCCAGCTGCGCCGCGACGCAGGCGCTGCCTCGACCCTGCCGCGTCCCGTCAAGCGTGGCGCCGCCGAGGCCGCCACGGCCGAAGGCCCGCTGCCGCTGAAAGACATCGACGAGAATATTCCGCTGCCGCCCTATCCCGCCGGCGCCCGCACCTGGGTCGGTGAATCGCAGGCCTATAGCGTGGGCGAGGAAGATACCTTCGCCGATATCGCGCGCCATTTCGGCCTTGGCTATGTCGAGCTGCGCGCCGCGAACCCGGGCGTCGACCCTTGGGCGCCGCTGCCGGGCGATACGCTGGTCATCCCCTCCTTCAACCTGCTGCCGCGCGCGAAACAGGAAGGCATCGTCGTCAACCTTGGCAAGATGCGGATGTATTACTTCAACCAGGGCCCCGGCCGCGCGCCGCTGTCTTTCGCGCTCGGCATCGGCCGCGAAGGACTGGAAACGCCCGTCGGAGAAACGCGCATCGTGCGCAAGCTGGCCGGCCCCACATGGTTCCCGACGCCGCGCATGAAGAAGGACAAGCCCTGGCTGCCCTCCGCCATTTCGCCGGGGGCTGCCAACCCGCTGGGCACCCACGCCCTCTATCTCGGCTGGCCTGAATTCCTGATCCACGGATCGAACAAGCCCTGGGGCATCGGCAGGCGCGTCAGTTCAGGCTGCATGCGCATGTATCCCGAAGATATCGTACAATTGTTCGCCATGGCGGGCCCGGGCACCAAAGTCACCGTCGTCGATCAACCCGTACTGGTGGGCTGGGTGGATAACGAGCTGTACCTTGAAGCCAACCCGTCGAAAACGCAGAGCAATAATATCGAGGTCGACGGCGCGGTATCGCTGAAGCCGATGTCGGAAGGCCTGCGCAAGACGATCACCGAGGCGGCAGGCGAATATGCGAACCGCATCGACTGGTCGACCGCCGACCGCGCGGTGAGAGAGCGCCGCGGTTATCCCGTGCTGATCGCCGTGCGTGGCACGGCCAAGGCGTCATCGCCGCAGCACAACTATCCCTCGCGCAGCCAGCAGTACAATTACTAATCAGAAAATATCCAGTGCGAATTTCGCGCATATTCATTGCGCAGATTCCGCGCAAACAAAAACCGCGCCGGTGAAACACCTGGCGCGGCTGTTGTTATCCCTTGCGGGATAAAGCTTACTTCTGCAGCGAGCGATGAACTGCGGTGTCTGCTTTTTGTTCGACGACGGTGCCGTCGCCAGCCGTGCGGCCCGAAGACATCGGGGTCCAGGTGCCGTTGTTTTGGCAAGCAGCGACTGCGAGCAGAGCGAACATGGAAAGAGCGGTGATGGTGCGTTTCATAGTTTTTTCCTCTATTGGTTTGCCCTCCCGAAAGAGAGCCGTTGTACAACGTTGTAACAGCATGTTTTTACTACATATACTGCCGCAAGTCCATAGACTTACAGGGTTTAAACCCTATCACGCAAGGGTTAAGGCACTCTTATCAGAGCTTCTGGAGGGAGTGTATTTTTCGAAAATAGGCGTCAATGCCGTCCACGATCGCTCCCGATATTTTTCGATGGAACTGCGGCGAGGTAAGCAGTTTTACCTCATCAGCATTGGATAAAAAGCCTGTTTCGATGAGCACGGAAGGCACGTCCGGCGCCTTCAAAACAGCGAAGCCGGCGGCCCTGTGGGAATTTGGCAACAGTCTTACACTATTATTTATGAGCGCTTCTTCGACGTATTTCCCGAGCAATTTCGATTCGTTCATTTTCTCGCGCATCGCAAGGTCGAGCAGGATATCGGCCACATCCTGGCTTTCGGCCGCAAGGTCGACGCCCGCCACGACGCCCGAATTGTTTTCCTGCTCGGCAAGGCGCGCGGTTTCATGGTCGGACGCATTTTCGGAGAGCGTATAGAGCGACGCACCGCGCACGCCCGTGCGCCCGATCTTGTCAGCATGGATGGAGATAAACAGATCGCCCTTCACGCGGCGCGAAAAGGCGACACGTTCGCGCAAACGGATATAAACGTCGGTGTTGCGCGTCAGCACGGCCTTGTAGCGGCCGGTTTCCTCCAGCTGTCTCGCCAGTTGCTTCGCGACCTGCAGCGTGATGTGTTTTTCACGCGCGCCGCCCTTGCCCACCGCGCCGGGATCGGCGCCGCCGTGGCCGGGGTCGATGACGATGGTGTATTTGCGTTTCCCAAAGGGCTTGCGCTGCGGCTGTCCCGGTATTGATTTTACAGGCGCATCATCGGCAGGCGCCGGAATGATGTCACGCGCGATGCGGTCCTGCATCCGCGCGAAATCGGAATCCGGCTTGCGCGCCTTGCCGGGGCCCTTGAGGTCGCGGTTGCCGTGAACGTCGCCGAGGCGCGCCTGAAAGAGGTTCACCGACGCAGGCTTCAGGTCGATCACAAGGCGCGGCAGGTTGAACGAAGTCTTGGGCAGCATAAAGGCCTGCGACACTAGCGCGGGCGCGCCGAGGTCGAAGATGATGCGCGTCAGGCCGTCATCGAGCGCGCCGCTGCGGTAGCCCTTGATCATTCGTTCCGTCAGCAGCCCCGATTTCGGCGCATGCCAGTTGCCGGGCGGAAGATCGACCACAAGGCGTGTCGGGTCTGACAGGTGAAAGACACGGAAATCCACCCTCTGGTTGAATTCGATGACGATGCGCGACTGGCCGGAATGTGTGCCGAAGCGCACGGCTTCGATCGCAAGGGGCAGGGGCAGCGATGGGCGGGCGGCGGGTACCTGATAGACAGGAGCCTTCTTGGCAGGCGCAGCATCGGCCACACCCAACCAGAGCGGCAGCAATAGCGCCATAACTATGTAAAGAAAGCGACTCGAACGCACGGCAAAGGCCCCCAAACCCCGGCTGCAGTGCGTCCAGTATATCCGCATTACCGCAGGCTCTACAATAAATAATGCGATTCCAGCACGTTACATAGTTTCTAAATATATATTGAGTGCACGCTTTGATTGGGACTATGATGGAGATGCGACAAAAGCGCCCTTTTCCATAGCTTTATAGCGTGTTGTAAAGAGTGGCGTTCGGTCAACGAGTTTTGAGGTCTGGTTCGTTTTACCTCCTCCCCTCCGGATGCTTTTCCGCTGGCGGCAGTACTAAACGGACAACGGTGATAACGAGACGACAAGCGATTTAAGTCTTTAAGCAGCGTCCACCCCCTCCCTTTGAGGACGCTCTCTCCCGCAAGGCAGATGGGACGCTTGGTCTAGAACGGATCCGTGCAGGCCTTCTTCAAAACATCGGTGCGCCCTTGTTTCCCCTTTTGTCGCAGGGGGATGGCAAGGCGGCGCGCCCTATAAGGAATTAAAAATGACAAAGCGCATGCTGATTGATGCCACACATCCCGAGGAAACAAGGGTCGCGGTGGTGACGGGAAGCCGTCTGGATGAATACGATTTTGAAACGGTTGTCAGGAAACAGCTTAAAGGCAACATCTACCTGGTAAAGGTAACAAGGGTCGAGCCCTCGCTGCAGGCCGCCTTCGTCGACTTCGGCGGAAACCGCCACGGCTTCCTGCCCTTCCCCGAAATTCACCCCGATTATTACCGCATCCCGATCGCCGACCGCGAGGCCCTGCTGGCCGAGGAACGCGCGCTGGCCGCAGAACAAGCCGCCCGCGAGGACGAGGAAGACGCAGCCGAGCTGGCAGCCCAAGGCCAGAGCATCGAGGATTTCGATGACGAGGAAGAAGACGGCACCGAAGACGAAGCCAATGCCGCGGCCGACGACTATGTGCCGAAGCACACCGGCTCGATCGCCGAGGAAATCGCGCGCGACGGCGTCATCTCCGAGCCCGAAGAAGACAACGACGAGGAAGAGGCTTCTTCCGAAACGTCATCTGAAGAACAGCATCCCGCCCCGCAGGAAAGCGCGCTCAGCGAAGGCGCTGCACCGGCCTCCGAAGGCGGCGAACAGCCCGCACCCGAAAAAGACGATGTCGAAACCGTCGGCGGCGACGCTGTCGAACAGCCCGTCTACCGCTCCAGCATCAAGCGCCGCTACAAGATCCAGGAAGTGATCAAGCGCAACCAGATCATGCTCATCCAGATCGCCAAGGAAGAGCGCGGCAACAAGGGAGCGGCCGTCACCTCTTATATCTCGCTCCCCGGCCGCTATTGCGTGCTGATGCCGAACAGCCCCCGTGGCGGCGGCGTGTCGCGCAAGGTTTCCAATGCAAAAGACCGCCAGCGCCTGAAGAAAATCCTGATCGAGCTGAACGTGCCGGAAGGCATGTCGGTGATCCTGCGCACCGCGGGCGTTTCCCGCTCGAAGGCCGAGATCAAGCGCGACCTCGACTACCTGCTGCGCCTCTGGGACCAGATCCGCGAACTCACCCTGCAATCGACCGCACCCGCGCTGATCTACGAAGAAGGCAATCTGATCAAGCGTGCGATCCGCGACCTTTACCGCCGCGAGATCGACGAAGTGCATGTGGCCGGCGAAGAAGCCTACAAGACCGCGCATGATTTCATGCGCACGCTGATGCCCAGCCACGCCTCGCGCATCCAGCACTATACCGACAATTCGATGCCGCTCTTCTTCCGCTATCAGGTGGAGAGCCAGATCGACGAGATCCACAGCCCCACCGTGCACCTGAAATCGGGCGGCTATATCGTCATCAACCCGACCGAAGCCATGGTCTCCATCGACGTCAACTCGGGGCGCGCCACCAAGGGCAGGCACATCGAGGAAACGGCGCTGAAAACCAACCTTGAAGCGGCAGACGAAGTGGCCCGCCAGTTGCGCCTGCGCGACCAGGGCGGCCTGATCGTCATCGACTTCATCGACATGGAAGACAAGCGCAACAACCGCATTGTGGAGCGCCGTTTGCGCGACGCGATGCAGCATGACCGCGCGCGCATCCAGCTGGGCCGCATTTCGGCCTTCGGCCTGCTTGAACTGTCACGCCAGCGCCTGCACCCGTCGCTGGTCGAAACCAACTTCGAGACCTGCAAGCACTGCAACGGCGCCGGCCTTGTCCGCACCGTGGAAACGACCGGCGTGATGATTTTGCGCTCGCTGGAAGAAGAATGCATGCGCGCGAAATCGTCGGAGATCCGCATCACGGCTCCGGCAGCCATCGCGCTCTATCTCTTCAACCACAAGCGCGAAATGCTCTCGGTCCTCGAGAAACGTTATAGCGTGAAGGTCTCGGTCAGCGTCGACGATACTCTCGTGAAGCCGAACTTCCAGATCGAGGGCGTGAAATCGCTGCATGAACGCGCGGACAACCGTCCGCGCCGTCCGGCACCGGTGCAGACCGTCGATATGTCGGACCTGCCGGACATTCCCGAAGACCAGATCACCGACGATTCAACCGTCGCTGACGACAGCCGCTTTGAAGACGAAGGCGGCGACGCTGGAGATCGCGGCGATCGCGGCGGACGTCACCACCATCACGGTGGTGGTGGCGGCGGCGGTGGTGGACGTGACCGCGGTGGCTTTGGCGACGACGGTGGCCGCAGACGCGGACGCCGTGGCGGCAAGCGCCGTGGCGGACGCCATCGTGACGGCGACCGCAACTTCGGCGATCGCGGCGGACGCCCCCATCATGGCGGCCAGGGTGGCGGCCAAGGCGGCCATCATCACGGCGGTGGTGAAGGCGGCGGCGAAGCTTTCCCGCAGGATGCAGAACAACCCGTCTTTGCAGGCGCCAGCGACCCTCAGGGCGAAGGCTTCCAGCCCTCCGCCGAAGGCCAGCCCGCTGAAGGCGGCCATCAGGGCGGTGGACATCATCAAGGTGGCGAACGTGGCGACCGTAACCGTGGCGGCAGACGCCGCGGCGGACGTGGCCGCGGACGCGACCGTAACCGTGGCGGCGACCGCCATGGCGGCCAGCGTCACGGCCAGCACGGCGGCGGGCATCATCAGGGTGGCGGCGAAGGCGGCCAACCCTCGGGCGATACCGGCGGCGGCAACGAGAGCTTCAACAACGCGCCGCAGGGCGGTAACGATTCCCCTCCCCCGCGCCGCGAATACAGCGCGCCGCAGGACAGCGGCAATTCCATGCCCGAAGCAGCCAACGAAGGCGGCGGCGACGGTGACGGAAAAAACCGCAAGGGCTGGTGGAAGCGTTTGACCGAGTAAGTCAACAATCGCTCAACAAAAAACCGGAAGCGGCCAAAGCTCTTCCGGTTTTTTTGTGCCTGTCTTTTCTTAGGTGCCCGTTTCGGTCTTCGCGGGCAGCGCGTCGGCTTTCGGCAGCGGCAGCTTGCAAATCACAAACGTACCCGCGCCCTCGCGGCTTTCGATGGCGACATCGCCGCCGTGCAGCTGGACGATGCTCTTCACCAATGCAAGGCCGAGGCCGGCGCCAGAGCGGCGTTGTGTCTTGCGCGATTGTATCTTCTCGAACGGCGTAAAGACGCGCGCGAGGTCTTCCGGCGGGATGCCCATGCCGGTGTCGCGCACGCCCAGCAGCACAAAATCGCCTGCGCGCTGCGCCGATATCGTCACGCGGCCGCCGTTGGGTGAATAGTTGATGGCGTTGGAAATCAGGTTCAGCAGCACCTGTTTCATGCGCCGTTCGTCCGCCGTGATCGCAAGGCGGTCGTCGGGGCACTGGATGATGATGTCGAGCCGCTGCTTGCGCGCCCATTCTTCGGTCAGGTGCGCGACCTGTTCGATCAGGCCCTTGACGCGCACTTCGGACGGGTAAAGCTTCAGGTAGCCGGCCTCGATGGTGGAGAGGTCAAGAATGTCGTTGACGAGCGACACGAGCCGCTGGCCGGCCTCGATCATACTGGTGGTATATTCCAGCTGCCGTTCGTTCAGCTTGCCGAAGTATTGCTGGTTGAGCATTTCGGCGAAGCCCATGATGGCGTTGAGCGGCGTGCGCAGCTGGTACGAGACGTTGGCCAAAAAGTCTGTTTTCAGGCGTTCGGCTTCTTCCAGCGCGGCGTTCTTTTCCATCAGCGCCTGTTCGACCTTCACGGTGTCGGTGATGTCAAAATAGGCGTTCAAAATGTTTCCGTCGGGCAGAGGGACGATGGAATATTCCAGCACTGTGCCGTTGTTACGCTGGATGCGGCCCTTGCGCGGCTCGCGTTCCAGCGCGTTCGCCATGATGACCTGCTTCATTTCAGGCCAGTCATCGTTTGTGAAAAAGGCCTTGGTGCGCTCGATGATATGCATGATATGGGGCGTGCCCTGCATATCGGCGGCAGGGATGTTCCACATCGCGGCGAAGGCCTGGTTTGACAGGCGCACGCGCCCGTCTTCGCCGAACACCGCGATGCCCTCGGCCAGATTGTCCATCGTTTCTTCCTGCACGGCGATCAGGGTGTTGTACGATGTTTCCAGTTGCAGGCGCGAGGTGACGTCTTCCAGCGTCAGCAGCAACCCTCCCATGGGGCGCGGCACGACGATCAGGCGCATGACCGTGCCGTCGGGCAGGTATTGCATTTCCTCGTAAGGTTCCAGCAATGATGTAAAGCGGTTGACCCAGGCCTGCTTGAACTGCTTGTAATCCGCCTGTTCTGGTAGCTTGCGCAATTCCCGCATTTTTTCGATGATTTCCGTCATCTTTGGCTTGGCGTCGAGCCAGCTGCCTGTCATGCCGGTCAATTGCTCGTAAGCGGAGTTGTAGAATTCGAGGCGCGTATCGGCATCGAACATGGCGATGGCCGTGCGCAGCTGTTCCAGCGATTCACGGTGGGAGGTGTTGAGGCGGTCGTAGGAGGCCGACAGTTCTTCCTCTTTCGTGACGTCGATCGCCACGCCCACCACGCGCTTTTCCTGCGGCAGCGGAATTTCGGTGATTTCGATCAGGCGACGCTGGCCCTCCACGATCATATGGCCGCGCATCGACTGGGCGGTCAGTTTCGCCAGCGCTTTTTGGGCGAGGACGCGCTGCGTCAGGTCCGCCTTGTTCGCGCCTGTCATGGGCAGTTCTTTCTGGTCGGCGACAACGGCGGCGCCGGTATCGTCGCAGATTTTCGCGTAAGCCTTGTTGCACCAGGTGATATCAAGCCTGTGGTTGCGTACCCAGACAGGGAAGGGCAGCGAATTCGCGTTGGTGCGCAATTCCTGTTCGCGCTTTTCCACGGCGGAAATGGCGTCGGAGGCGCGGGTAGCTGCCGTTGCGAAATCGGTGATATCCATCGCCCAGACGACGCTGAACACTTCCCCGCCCTGCTGCAGCACGCCGCGCTTGCCGAAGATTTTCAGCGCGCGCTTGCCCGTGGCGGTATGTACCGCAATCTCGAAATGCTCGCCATATTGCTGCAGGCGGTCGTAAAGCCCTTCCAGCGCGGCGGCGTCGCCGGGGGTCAGGCCCGTTTGCAGGTCGTGGATATCGTCGATGGTATTGACGCCGATCAGGGCCGCGAAGCCGGGCGACATGGCCTGCACGCCGTCCTGGTTCCAGCCGCAGTATTCGATGGGGATGGCGCGTAAAAACGCCTCCAGCCGCTCGTTCTGGCGGGTCAGACGCTTCTTGTCCTTGCGGGCGGGGATCAGCGCGTCCAGCAGCCGGCTGAAAAGCGGCTGCGGTTTGGCGCTGTCCTGTTTTGCGTCGGTTGCGGTCACCATTTTAATGTAAAACGCTTCCCCTGCGGTAACAAGGGAAGCGTTTTAAAATAAAGGCTTAATGCGAGGTTAGTAACGATAGTGTCCGGGCTTGAAGGGGCCTTCCTCGTCAATGTCGAGGTACTCGGCCTGCTTTTCCGTAAGCTTGGTCAGCTTCACGCCGAGTTTCTCGAGGTGCAGGCGCGCGACTTTCTCGTCGAGGTGCTTGGGCAGCACATAGACCTTGTTCTCGTACTTGGCATGATTGTTCCAGAGCTCGATCTGCGCCAAAACTTGGTTCGTAAAGGACGCCGACATCACAAAGCTCGGGTGGCCGGTGGCGCAGCCGAGGTTCACAAGGCGGCCCTTGGCCAGCACGATCAGGCGCTTGCCGTCGGGGAAGATGACTTCATCAACCTGCGGCTTCACTTCTTCCAATTTGTAGTTGGAAAGGGCTGCGATCTGGATCTCGCTGTCAAAGTGGCCGATGTTGCAGACGATCGCGCGGTCTTTCATCTGGCGCATGTGGTCGAGCGTGATGACGTCGACGTTGCCGGTGGCGGTGACGAAGATATCGCCCAGCGGCGCGGCGTCTTCCATCGTCACGACCTGATAGCCTTCCATCGCGGCCTGCAGCGCGCAGATGGGGTCGACTTCCGTGACCATGACGCGAGCACCTTGTGAGCGGAGCGAAGCGGCGGAGCCTTTGCCCACGTCGCCGTAACCGCAGACGACGCCGACCTTGCCGGCCAGCATCACGTCGGTTGCGCGCTTGATGCCGTCGACGAGGCTTTCGCGGCAGCCGTAGAGGTTGTCGAATTTCGACTTGGTGACGCTGTCGTTGACGTTGATGGCGGGAACCTTCAGCGTGCCTTTTTTCTCCATGTCATAGAGGCGATGCACGCCCGTGGTGGTTTCTTCCGACAGGCCCTTCACGTTCTTCATCATCTCGGGATATTTTTCGTGCATGATTTTCGTGACGTCGCCGCCATCGTCGAGGATCATGTTGGGAACCCAGCCGTTGGGGCCGCGTAAGGTCTGTTCGATGCACCACCAGAATTCCTCCTCGTTCATGCCTTTCCAGGCGAAGACGGGAACGCCAGTTGCGGCGATAGCGGCGGCGGCCTGATCCTGCGTCGAGAAGATGTTGCAGGACGACCAGCGCACTTCGGCGCCGAGCGACGTCAGGGTTTCGATCAGCACAGCCGTTTGAATGGTCATGTGCAGGCAGCCGACGATGCGGGCGCCTTTCAGCGGGCTTTTGCCCTTGAATTCCGTGCGCAGCGCCATCAGGCCCGGCATTTCAGTTTCGGCGATGGCGATTTCCTTGCGGCCCCAGTCGGCGAGGCTCATGTCTTTTACCTTGAAGTCGCCCGAAGTTGTTTTTGCTTGTGCCACGGCCATTGCCTGCTCCTGTTAGAGTGTTAATAAACTGGCCTTAAAATAGGCATAAAACAGGCGTTTTTCAAGCTGATTCAGGGCCTGAATTGGGCCACAATCGCGATTATTTTGGCAGGTTCGTATTGGCTCATGACATGCCGCGCATGTTCTTCGGCCTGTTCTAGCGATATGGCGCGGATTCGCTCCTTCACGCGCGGGAGAGAGGCGTAACCGATGGAGAATTCACGGATGCCAAGGCCCAGCAGCAGGGCCGTATATTTCGGGTCCGCCCCCATTTCACCGCAGATGCTGATGGGAATGCCCATGCGCTTCGCAGCCTCAATGGCGAACTCCATCAGGCGCAGCACGGCGGGGTTCAAAGGGTTATAGAGCGCGGCCACCTGATCATTCCCGCGGTCGATAGCGACTGTGTACTGCGTCAGGTCGTTCGTGCCGAGCGCGAAGAAATCGGAGACAGCCGCAAGGCCATCGGCCGAGAGCGCCGCCGCCGGTATCTCGATCATCGTGCCGAGCGGCGGGGTTTTGGCCGGAATGGCGGCTTTTTCGGTTTGCAATTCCTTGTAGCAGGTCTTGAGGATTTTCCGCGCCTGCTCCACCTCCTCCGCTGTCGTCACCATTGGCAGCAGGATTTTGACAGGGCCCAGCGCAGCCGCGCGTAAAATAGCGCGGAACTGGGTTTTCAGCAGATGCGGTTCTTTTAACTGCAACCGTATGGCGCGCAACCCCAGCGCGGGGTTCGCCGCATCGGCCAGATATTCGCCGACCGATTTCGCCAGCTTATCGCCGCCGATGTCGAGCGTGCGGAAGGTGACGGGCTGCCCCTGCATCTGGCGCACGATATCGGCCATGGCCTCGAACTGTTCGTCCTCCGACGGCAGGGTCGAGCGGTTCATGAATAAAAATTCGGTGCGGTAAAGGCCGATGCCTTCCGCGCCCGAAGCTTTAATGGCTTCGGATTCACGCGGAATTTCGAGGTTGGCGCGCAAGATCACCCGCGTGCCATCCTTTGTCACGGCGGCTTCGGCCGACAGCGCCTCCAGCGCCTCGCGGTCCTTCAGCAGCTGTGCGCGTTTGGCAGCGTAAATTTCCAGCGTGGCAGGCGTGGGATTGAGGATAAGCTTGCCTTCGATACCGTCGACAATCGCGGTATGGCCGTGCACGCCGCTTTCCAGCATCGCGGCATCGACCCCCAGCACGGCGGCAAGGCCAAGGCTGCGCGCCATCACCGCCGTATGGCCGGCAGCGCCGCCATGAACGGTCGCAAGGCCCGCAAAGCGACGCGGGTCGAGCAGCGCGGTATCAGCCGGCGAAATTTCACGCGCCAGCACGATACCTCCCGGCGGCACGGAATCAAGGGATATATAAGGAAGATCAAGCAGCGCCCGCATTAAACGATTACCCACCGCCTCGACATCGTCGATGCGCGTAGCGATATAATTGTCCTTCAGCGCGCGGAATTGTTCGGCCAGATCGCGCATGACCATGTCGAGCGCCCATTCGGCGTTGATACCCTCGTCCGCGATTTTCTTGAGCGCGCCGCGCACAAGGCGTGAGCCGGAGATCATGGCAAGGTGCGCATCCAGCAGCAGCGACACTTCCTCGACCGCCGTGTCGGGCAGGGAGAGCGATTTTTCCTTGAGGTCGATCAATTCCTGCCGCACGCGGGCGACGGCGGCCTCGAACCGTTTTTGCTCGGCGGGCGCGTCGGAAGGCTCTATCTTGCGCTGCGGAGCCTTGGGCTTTTCAAGCTGGACAAGGTAGGCGGGGCCCGACGCGATGCCATGCGAAACGCCGATGCCGGTGAAGATAACCTCGCCCTGCATCATTCATCCTCGTCGAAGCGGCGTTCGATCAGGCCTGATAATTCGCTCAGGGCCGCATCAGCGCCCTCGCCCGACACGCGGATAACCACCGCGGTGTTCTGGCTGGCAGAGAGCATCAACAGGCCCATGATAGAGGTGCCGCAGACGTCCATATCGTCTTTCAGCACGCGGATGTCGGCCTTATGCGTTTCGGCCAGCTTGACGAATTTCGCCGCCGCGCGGGCGTGAAGGCCGCGCTTGTTCACAATCTTGACGGTTTTTTCGAGCGGCTGCATCAGCCGGCTTGCAGCAGCGCCGAGGCGGCGTTGATGTATTTGCGGCCCGCTTCCTGACCCGAGAGCGCGGCCTGCGCCAGCGTTTCGGTCTGGCGCACGCTGGCCAGTTTGATCAGCATCGGCAGGTTGATGCCCGCCAGCGCCTCGACCTTCTTGTCCTCGGTGATCGAGATGGCGAGGTTGGAAGGCGTGCCGCCGAACATGTCGGTCAAAATTAAAACGCCCTTACCGCTGTCGACATCTTTCACCTTGGCGACAATTTCGAGCCGCTTTTTTTCCATGTCGTCGTCGGGGCCCATGCAGACGGCGGCCACCTGTTTTTGCGGGCCGACGATATGCTCCATCACGCTGATGAATTCTTCGGCCAGGCGGCCGTGGGTGACGAGAACTAAGCCGATCATGCTATTTTCCTTTGCTTTCTTCTTGAAATGGAATGGCCATGCGCTGTCTGCAAGCGCGCAGCGGGATCTTTTTCGAGGTCGCGATGGCGCACCGCCGTGCTGAATCCGCGCTTGCTAACCCAGCGATGCAATTCTTCCGCCACGCACACGGAGCGATGCCGCCCGCCGGTGCAGCCGACGGCGACAGTGAGATAATTTTTGCCTTCGTTGATATAACGCGGCAATAGCGGCGCGAGGAGTTTCGTTACGCCGGTATAGAAACCTTTATAGGCCTTGTCCGATCGCACTTTTTTGGCAACGGCGGGATCAAGCCCCGAGAGCGGGCGCAGGTGTGCATCCCAATGCGGGTTATGCAGGAAACGCACGTCGAAAACCAGATCGGCCTCACGCGGGATGCCATTCTTGAATCCGAAGGAGGTCACGAAAACAAAGAGCCCTTTTTCCTGCTCCAGCTGGAAGTAACTCGCCATGATGCGGCGAAGTTCAAACGCCTTGAGGTCGGAGGTGTCGATCACATGCCCTGCGGCGCGACGCAAGGGTGTCATCAATTGCCGCTCGCGGATCACGCCGTCCGATACGGGACGGTCGACCGCCAATGGATGCACACGGCGCGTTTCGGTATAGCGCTGCTGTAAAATACTGTCCTGACAGTTGATAAAGACCAGCTCGGCCTGCAGCGATTTGTCTTTTTTCAGCTTATCCATCTGCTTCAGCAGCGCGGCGGGCGTGAAATCCCATGTGCGGCTGTCGATGCCGATGGCGATAGGGGTTCCCTGCCCCTGTTTTTGCCTGAGCAGCGCATCTACCAGCCCGAGCGGCAGGTTGTCGATCGCCTTGTAGCCAAGGTCTTCGAGTGATTTGAGAGCAGTCGACAGCCCCGCACCGGACAGGCCCGTCACCACCAATACGCGGCGCTTTGCGGGCTTGCGGGCCATTACTTCACCACCAGCCCGGGTTTGTGCACGACATCCATCGCTTTATAAATCTTCAGCGCGGTGGAAACATCAAAGGCATGGAGTTTCAGGAGCGGGATATCGACGCCCAGGATATTGACGAATTGCGGGTCGGGGAGGCGCGGGACTTCTTCGTGCTTCACAAGGTCGACCACAAGGCGCAGACGGGCGGGGTCGGCCACGGGATAGCGCAGCAGGCCGATGCCGCGCACTTCGATCAAGCCGCTGATGGCCTCGACCGCGCCGGCATAAATTTTATCCTGACGTTTCTCGAAACTGACCTGATCGTCGCAGATCAGCTCGCTGCCGTTCTCGATCAGGCGGAAGGCAAGGTCGGACTTGCCGGAGCCGGAGCGGCCGCGCAGGAAGACGACGGAGGGCGAAAAATTGACGCTCTTCAGCAGCACGGCCGAGCCATGCAGCACCGTAGTCTTGGGAGGCGGTGGCGTCTTTGGGATGCCCACGGCTGGATGAACCTTTTTTGGGTCAGCCGTTCAGTTTCAGGGCATGGCCGACCAGGTAAAGAGAGCCCGTAATGATTATACGCTGCGGCGTCGTGAATTGTAAGGCAAGCGACCGGATCGCGCTTTCCAGATTATCGGCAGGCTGCGCATTGGCAAAGCCCATAGCCTTCAGGGAATCACATAATTCCTGCGGCGGCACCAGCGGCGCGTCGATGCGGGCATCCACGGCCTGAATGCTTTTGGGAATGCCGACAAGGCGTTCGTAGAAACCGTCGGTATCTTTCTTTTTCTTGAAGCCGGTGATGATATGCAGCGGCTTTTCATCGCCCCAGGCCTTGGCCTGCGCCGCCAAAACTTCCGCGCCAGAATCGTTATGCGCGCCATCGGCCCAAAGCTCCCAACCCTTCGGCAGCAGATCGGCCAGATGGCCGCGGGTGAGTTGCTGGAAGCGGCCCGGCCATGTAACGGTTTCCATGGCGCGGGTGAGCGTGTCCTGCTTCAGCAGGCTGGCGAAGGGGCTGTTCTCCAGACCCGCAATCGCCGTGCCTGCGTTGATGACCTGATGCCCGCCCAGCAGTTTCGGCAGGGGTAGCGTGAATTTGTTTTTGCCCTGATAGGTGAAGGCATTGCCCCGCACCTCCGTGCTCCAGTCGCGGCCCGCAACGAACGTCGGCGCGCCCATTTCAGCGGCGCGGCGCAGGAAAACCTCGTTCACCTCGGGCGACTGGGGGGCCACGATGGCGGGGCATCCGCGCTTGATAATACCGGCCTTCTCGCCCGCAATGGCCGGCAGCGTATCGCCCAGCAGGCGGGTATGGTCATAGGAAATACGCGTCAGCAGCGCGATGCTTTTTTCGATCACGTTAGTGGCGTCATAATTGCCGCCAAGGCCGGTTTCGAGAAGTACGGCATCGGCGGGCGTGCGCGCGTAAATCAGGAACGCGAGCGCGGTGAAAAATTCGAAGAAGGAGATTTCATCGTCACCCGCCGCGCGCTTCACTTCGCCGATCAGTTCCAGCAGGTGATCGGGCTCGATCTGCTTGCCCGCCACGACAATCCGTTCCTCGAAACGGACGAGGTGCGGGGAGATGAATTTATGGACGGTTAATCCGCCAGCCTCGAACATCGATTGCAGGAAGGCCAGCGTCGAGCCCTTGCCGTTGGTGCCCGCAACGTGAAAAACGGGCGGCATTTTGTGCTGCGGGTTGCCAAGTTTTGCCAGCATCTGCTTCGGCCTATCAAGGCCGTTCGGCAGCATCGGCGGGCTTTTCAGGCGGATTTCGTTGACGGCAAGCTCGACGGCGGGGACGGGCGAAAAGGTCCACTCGCGTTGCGGCTGCGGGGCGGCGGCCTCTTTTTTGTCAAGCATGCGGGGCCCCCTTATTCGGCGTGGCCGTTGGCTTTTTTGGCGGCGGCGTCACGCGGCTGGGTCAGCAGCTGCAACAGGGTCGTGATTTTATCGCGCAGCTCGGCGCGCGGGATGACGAGGTCGACCATGCCATGTTCGCGCAAGTATTCGGCCGTCTGGAAACCGTCGGGCAGCGACGCGCGGATCGTTTCCTGAATGACGCGGCGGCCGGCGAAGCCCACCTGCGCGCCGGGTTCGGCAATGTGAATGTCGCCCAGCATGGCGAAGGAGGCCGAAACGCCGCCCGTGGTCGGGTTGGTCAGCAGCACGATATAGGGCAGGCCCGCTTCCTTCACCTGTTCGACGGCGATGACCGAGCGCGGCATCTGCATCAGCGACAGCATGCCTTCCTGCATGCGCGCACCGCCGGAGGCGGGAATGACGATAAAGGGCGCTTTCTGCGCGACAGCAAGACGCGCGGCGGTGATAAGACCGTCGCCCACGGCGGCACCCATCGATCCGCCCATGAAATCGAAATCGAAAGCGGCGATGACAACAGGCTTGCCGCCCATGTTCCCTTGCGCAACCACGATTGCATCCTTGCGGCCGGTTTCGGCCTGCGCGTCTTTCAGGCGGTCTGTGTATTTTTTACGGTCGCGGAATTTCAGCGGGTCGAGCGCGGCCTTGGGCAGTTCGGTGTCTTTCCACTGGCCGTCGTCAAAGAGCGTGGCAAGCCGGTCTTTCACGCCGATGCGCAGGTGGTGGCCGCAATTGTGGCAGACGTTCAAATTCTTGGTCAGCTCCTGATGGTGGAGCATAGTTTCGCAACCCGGGCATTTCTGCCAGAGGTTGTCGGGCACATCCTTTTTGGTGGGGATGAGCGCCTTGATCTTGGGGCGGACGAAGTTGGTTATCCAGTTCATTCGGTTACATAACGCTTTTGGCGTCCTTTCGAGGATGAGTCTTTAACATGGGGCGCGGTTTACCGTCACCTGATTTATAATTAACATAATTTGATTGTTAAGTACCTGAAATCAAGCCGCTTGTTTGGCCAGCGTCGCCAGTATTTCGCGCGCGGCCAGCGCAGGATCGGCCGCCTGCGTAATCGGGCGGCCAATGACAAGGTAATCGGCCCCGAGGGTGGAGGCCTCCGCGGGCGTCATCACACGCTTCTGGTCGCCCGTTTCAGCGCCCGCAGGACGGATGCCGGGGACAACCAGCAGCGTGTTAGGCGCGAGGAGTTTGCGCAGCATGACAATTTCCTTCGGCGAGCAGACAACACCGGCAAGACCGGATTTCTCGGCGAGAAGAGCAAGGCGCAGCACCTGCGGCGCGACATCAATCCCCTGCCCTACACTTTCAAGATTTTTTTCGTCAAGGCTGGTGAGGACGGTGACGCCCAGAATTCTGGTGGATGTATCTCTCGAGACATCGACGGCTGCCTGCATCATCTCCAACCCGCCTGAAGTATGGATGGTAAGAAAATCGGGGCGGCAGTTGAGCGCGGATTTCACCGCGCCCGCGACCGTATTCGGAATATCATGCAGCTTGAGGTCGAGAAAAATTTCGGCATCAGGCGCCAGCTTGCGGATGGCTTCAATGCCCTTGGGCCCTTCGGCGACGAAAAATTCAAGGCCCAGCTTGATGCCGACCTTCGTTCCCGCAAGGCGTTTTACAAGGGCGGCGGCGTCATCCAGCTTGTTCGCATCGATCGCGCAGAAAACCCTTGCCGCCATGTGCTTTTCCTCACTTTATTTCAAAGATGGCATCGACCTCGACCGCGGCGCCCAGCGGCAGCGCGGAAACGCCGACGGCGGCGCGCGCATGTTTTCCGGCATCGCCGAAAACCTCGACGATCAGGTCGGATGCGCCGTTGACCACTTTCGGATGGTCGGTGAATTCGGGCGTGGAGGCGACGAAGCCGCCGAGGCGCAGGCAGCGCGAAATTTTATCGAGGTCGCCCAGCGCGGCCTTCGCCTGCGCGACGATGTTGATAGCGCAAACGCGCGCGGCTTTCTGGCCGTCTTCGAGCGAGACATCTTTTCCAAGATGGCCCTTGGTCATCTGACCGCCCGCACCGGGAAGCTGGCCCGAGATATAAAGAGTCTTGCCGGAAATGGTGAAGGGCACATAGTTCGCAACCGGCGGCGCGAGATCGGGGATGGTGATACCAAGCGCCGCAAGGCGCGCGTCGATTTTCGAGGTCATTAAAAAGCTCCTTTAGCAGCAAACTAAAGGAGCCTTATCCGTCGTGCAATTGCAATTCCGTTATTTGTTCACCAGCATTTCGAAGTCGAGCTCGACGCAGGCGAACTCCTTGTACTCGGCATTAATGCCGGCAGGCTCGGGCGTGCCTTTCGCGCGGGGCGCGGATTTCGCAAACTGATCACGGACATCAAGCGCATCGGCCCAGGCGTCCGCTTCAGGGAAATCAACAGCAGGGCTCATCATTAAGGACTCCATCCTTGTTCAGGCCTTGATTCTGGCGATAGCCTTAGTATTGCATCTATATGTTAATTATATGCTAATATGGTTAATAGACTCCTAGCGCTTGAAAACATCATTATACATTTGATTTATAATGATTTTTATAGCCTCAAACCCCCTCTGAAATTACTTTACATAATTATTGCAATCCCACCCCTTTTGTATAATAATGTCCCAATGCCCAAAACAGCCGATTTAGCGCCTCTTTAGAAGGACATGGCCGGATGTGTGAAGGCAAATGGAGTGTGTGATGCCCGTCATGGATTTTTTCACCAAGGCCGCGACAAAAATGGCCCAGCCTGACCTCGACCGCCACCTTGTGCTGGCGGCGCAGGAGGGCGATATCGAAAAAATGAAAACCCTGATCAAGCAAGGCGCCAGCATCGACGGCCGCGACGCCAGCGAAGACACTCCCCTGATCGGCGCAGCGCGCGAAGACAAGCTGGAGGCCGTGAAATTCCTGCTGAAGCAAGGCGCCGACCCGACCCTGCAAAACGGCATCGGCAAGACCGCGCTGCTGATCGCGCTTTGCGACCATGTGGCCGAAGAAATCTCGCTCACGCTGGTCAAGACCGGAAAAGCGCTCGATGCAGTCGACATGCACGGCAACCCCGCCGCCTTTTACGCCGCGCAATACGGCCACCCAAAAGTGCTGGAGGCCCTGGCCGAAGGCGGCGCCGATATGGCGAAGCCCGGCAAGTACGGCACCACGCCGCTGATGCGTGCTATCGAAGTCGGGCAGATTGATGCCGGCCGCACGCTGATCGGCGAGAAGCTGGTGCCTGCGGTTGGCATTGATATGCAGGATAATAACGGCTCGACCGTGCTGGCGCTGGCGGTCGAAAACAAGCGCGATATCTTCGTCATGTCCTTTATCGCGCTGGGCGCGAACGCGGACCTGAAAGACAAGCAGGGCCGCACGCCCTATTCCATCGCCGAGGAAACGGGACAGACCGCTATCTGCCGCGCCCTCGAAGAACAGCGCGCAAAAAAATACGCCGTGGCAGCATCGGCAACGGTCAAGACCATGAAAACGATTTCGCTGCGGACGGGGGCCACGCCATGAAAAGCCCGACGCCCGCAGACAAAGAAAAGCTGGACAAGGCAATCGCCGACGCCGTGCGTCTCGGCAATATTTTCCGCGTCGAGGACCTGATCGACCAGTACAGCTGCAACCCCGACGCAAGTATTGCGGGCCACCCGCTGGTGACGCTCGCCGTCAAGCACAAGCAGCCGAAGATGCTGGCGCTGCTGCTGCAAAAGGGCGCAGCGGTCGATGCCGTCAACCCCGACGGAGATTCAGCGCTATTGCTGGCGACACGCGCCAGAAAGGGCGATTTTGTAAAGCTGCTGCTGGCGGCAGGCGCGCCACTGCTGCAACAGAACAACGCCGGCGACAGGTCGGCCGATATCGCGCTGCGCAGCACGCTGGCATCGCGCCGCGAGGAAGACGCCGCCCACCAGAACCGCAAGCATGAATTCCGCGCCGTGATCGACAAATGGGGCGAAGTGCTCGAAGCCTTCGTCACGCACCCCGCTTTCGACGCCACCACAGGCTGCGACGGCAAGCCTTATATCAATTTCGCCGTCGATGCCTCCACCCCCGGCGTCGTGTCTGCCTTGCTTGCACGCGGGGCCAGCATTGAATCGATCACGGCTGCGGGCGATACCCCGCTGTTGCAGGCTGCGCAGCACTGCCGTGAAGATTTCACAGAACTGCTGCTAGGCAAAGGCGCAAACGTCAATGCCGTTAATAACGCCGGCGAAGACGCCGTCAGCACCCTGCTGAAAAAAGCCGCAAATATGTGCGCGGAAGAAGCTGACCTCTACGACTTCCAGCTGAAGGATCACCGTCCCGAAACCGCGCGGCGTGAAGCGCTGGCCACGCTGCTGATCAACCAGCAGGGCTTTAATGCGAAAGGTGCTGCGGGCGGGCAGCCCTACATCGCGCTGGCCGCCGCAGGTACGGGCATCGCGGTAGTCGAAGCGCTGCTGGCGAAGGGCGCGAATGTCGACGCGCAGGATTCCGCAGGCGATACGCCGTTGTTCAAAGCGGCGCGCGCCGGAAACCAGGAGATGGCCGAATTCCTGCTGCAAAAGGGCGCGGATGCGCGTCATATCAATGCGACCGGCGAAACGCTGGAATCGATCGTGCTGAAGGGGTTTGCCGACTTCGTGAACACCCCGTTGCGCACCGGCCACAAGCAGACAAGAGCAAAATGGGAAAAATTCTCCGCCTGGGCGATCGAGAAAGACGGCTATAACATCGAGGCCGCCGCAGGCGGCCTGACGCTGCTGGGCCTTGCCGCGCGGCTGGACGAGCCCGCGCTGGTGGAAGCACTGCTGAAAAAAGGCGCAGATATAAACGGCCAGCATGACAGCGGCTACACGCCCCTGATGGCGGCGGTGCAGGGCTGCAGGAAAGAATTCGCGCAGGCGCTGCTGTCAGGCGGCGCAAGGCTGGACATCACGACGAAAACGGGTGAAACCGTCATCGGCACCGCGCTGAAGGGCACGTCGGATTTCATGGACCAGATGGATAACCCGCCCGAGCACTTCGACTTGAGGGAGGCCCCCGAACAGCTGGCACGCTGGGAAAGCCTGTTCGAAATGCTGGCCGCCGGGCAGGGTTACGATGCCAATGCAAAGGGCGGCGGCAAGCCGCTGGTGGCGCTGGCGGCGCGCTTTAATTCCGCGGCGACGCTTAAGTCATTGCTGGAGGCCGGCGCAACCCCCGACGCGCCCGCCGACAACGGCGACACCGCCCTGATGGTCGCAACCCGTCATTGCCATCCCGACCATGCCAAATTACTGCTGGAAAAAGGCGCCAGCCCCTATGCGCAGAACGCCGCCGGCATTACTGCCCAGAAAATCGCGGTCGATGCCGAAGACGCCTTCCTGCAGACCCGTCCCGGCAGCGGCACGACATGGGAACAGCACGAAGCAACCCGCAGGAAATGGGACAAGCTGGTCGACATGCTGTCGAGTCAGCAGGAAAACGTCGCCTCGGCGCTCATCGCCCCGCCCACCGAAGCCGTTGCCGTGCGCAACAAGCCGCTCAGGCTGAAACTGAAGCTGGGGCAGCAATGAAGGACGATTTTGACGATAAAGCCGCGCCGCATAATGGCAAGAACCTGCTCGGCGAACAGCTGATCACCGCGATCAATACCGGCGATCACGGCGAAGTCGTATCTCTGCTGGACAAATGGGCCGACCCCGCCGCCTATACCGACGCGGAAGGGCACGCCATCATCGCGGCCGTCAAGCAGCATAACCCCGAGATTTTAAAAACATTGGTCGAAGCCGGCGCGCCGCTGAACGTGCGCGACCGCGACGGCAAGACGCCGCTGCATGTGGCCGTCACCTACGGAAACGTCGACCATGTTAAAACGCTGGTGACGAAGGGCGCGATTGTCACCATTCCCTGCCACGAGGGTCGCACGGCGCTGCAGCGCGCAGAAGAATCCTACGACTACGCCTATAAGATGCTGGAAAATGCCGCGCAGTCGGAAAGCGCGACCGATTTCGAGCAGGAAACGGTCAATCGCCTCGACAAGATCACCAGCCTGCTGAAACAGTATGTGAACAACGCTCCCGATACGACTTTCGACGACGGGCTGCTGGAAAACATCCACATCAAGTCGCCGCTGCGCCTGAAGAAGCCGGGGGCGACATGAGCATCGGCGACGAAGTGGAAACGCCGGGACGCGATATTCCCTGCGATGGCGACAATGCACTGATGTTCTACGCAAAGCGCGCAGGCAGCCATCGCAAGATATTCAGGCTGGCGTCTGAAGGCCATGACCTCAACGCACGCGACGACCTTGAACGCTGCTCGTTGATACTGGCGACAGTCAGCCACGATGTGCGCAACGTTCTGGTGCTCTTGCGCAAAGGCGCGGACCTGCATTCAACCGACGAGGGCGGCGATACGCCGCTGCACTGGGCGGTTTACCACAAGAACGCCGATGTCGCGCGCCTGTTGCTAAAAAAGGGCGCGGACATGGAGAAGCCCAACCTGAAGGGCCAAACCCCGTTGCAGGCGGCGCTAGACGATTGCCATGCGCCGATGGTCGAAACCTTTATCACCGCTAAAACGGAACGCCTGACGGCCGCCTTCACCAAAGGCACGGCGGCACCGCTGACTGTGAGGCTTCCCCTGACCCTGGGCGCACGCGCCAAATTGAAACAAAAAGCTAGGAAGCCGCTTTAAGCAGCTCGGGCACCGGCTGTGCGGCGCGTTTTTCCACACTGACGGGCGGCGCGAAAACCGGATAGAGCAGCGAACAGCCGTCACGGTACAGCCGCAAGCTTTTCACGCCATATTCCCATGCCTGCAGCGACAGTTTCGCCACGTCTTCGATAGCGGCGTGGTGCGGCAGCTCGACCGTATGGGCGACGGCGCCTGAAATAAAGCTTTCGATGCCGGCCTGCATCCGCACCTGCGCCTGCGGCGATACGCTGCGCACGCTGACATTTCCCGCCACGCAGTCGAAGACCGGCAGGTGCTTTTCCTTCAGGTGCGGCGCGCCCTGCAGCGTCATCGCGCCGCAGCAGTAGAGGTTCGCGGCGTCGATATCATCCTCGGAAAAGCCAAGGGCGGAGAGCATGTCAAAGGCGCTGTCCTCGATCGCGGCGGCGGGCAGGCCCAGCATATGGCGGCAGAAATCCGCGCCCAGCGTCCATTTGTTGAAGGCGTAGCGGATATGCTGCGCCGAATGCAGCGCGGCCTCCAGCGCATCCAGCGCTGCCTGATGGAACCCTTTTTCGCGCAAAGAGGCGTGGTTGATGGCGGGCGCGTCCAGCAGCGTGCCGTGGCCAGCGGCGTAGAAATGGATGTCTTCTTCCTGCTGCACGCTGTAGCCGAGCTTTTTCAGAGCGCGGGCGGCCATGGGGTTGATCTTCTTGCCATAGATGGCGTCGCGCGAAATATCGCCGTAATAGCCTTCGAACCTGACCAAACTTGCTTCGGGCGCGATATCGCGCGTCTGCGCACCCAGCAGGTGCTGCGTTTCGATAGATGTTCCCACCGCCGTCAGGTGTGCGTGGCGGAAACCGTGCTGGCGGCCCGCGGCATAGGCGGCCTCCCACGTGGCGCGCGCGGCTTCGGCAAGCGCCGTATCGGGGCAGAGCGAAGCCTTCATCTGCACGGGGCGGCGCGTCATGCCTTTTTGCATGGCGGATGCGCCGTTCAGCGCGGTGATTTTATCCTTCACCGCCTGCAGGTGGTCTTTTTCAAGCAGGCGGTACATGTCATAAGGACCAGCCGCAGCGGCGATGTCGGCCGAAGTGAGCTGAGCCGCCGCCGACACAAGCGCGGCCACCAGCCCCGCCGTCGCACGGCCTTCGTCGCTGTCATAGGCAAGGGCGGAACCCATCAGCAGCGCCGCAAATCCGGTCATGCCGATATCAATCGGACGATAGGCGCGCGTTTTGTCGGAGACAGTCGCAAGGCCGAACGAGCCCTCCAGCGCGATGGCGATCAATTGCGTTGCGTGAACCAGCAGCGCGGCGTCAACAACGCCCTCGCCCTTCTGGAAGGCGGGAAGATTGAGCACAGCGCCCGGCGCTTCGGTGCCGGGCAGGAAGACAAGGCCGGATTCCAGACCCGGCCCCTGCGCGCCCCAGATTCCGGCGGCGCTGTCACGGAAGAACAATCCCGGCTCGCCCGATGACCACATGGCAGCGGTGATTTTTTCCCACAGCTTGTCGGCTGGATAATGCCGCTGCCCGCCCAGCAGGAAACCGTGGCCGGTCAGCGCGCGTTCGATAAATTCGTCCGGCAACGAGAGCACGGCAGAAAGCGAGGCGGGCGACGGGTCTTCCTGCGTGCGCGGCAGGTCGATATCCTCGAACCCCTGTTCGGCGCGCGAAATCGCCATGCGGATCGCGGCCTCGGCCACGCCGGCGGCGCGGGCGGATTCCATCGCAAGGTAAAGGTCGCGGTTATAGACGGGATCAAAACCGCGCAGGTTGCCACGGTCGCAGGCGTCCATCACGCCATGCAGCGCCTGCCGCAGGGTGGAGGCGCCAAGGGCGCGGGAAATATCGTCGACGTCGCTGCGCAGTTTTTGTTCCGCGAAGCCGGGGCTGGACAGGTTTTCAACCGGCAGCACCACGGCGGCCTTCGCATTATCCAGCGCGAACCTTGCGCCAAGGATGCCCACGCGCTTCAGGATATCGGCACGACTGTCGTCAGCCGCCACCATGGCGGAGACGCCCGTCACCACTGGCATGTTTTCGCTGAAAGCCGCGATGCCGGCGGCGGGCACAAAGCCCGCTTCAAGGCCATAGGCCCAGTTCAATCCGGCCATAGCCAGCAACTGCGGCTCCGGCATCGCCATCTGGCAGGCAACAAGACGCTGGAATTCGTCGAAGAAGATGCGCGCGTCGTCCTCGCCGTCAAAAATACCCGCCTGCCATGCGTGATAGCAAAGCCCGCCCGCGACCCGATGCAGCACCTCGCGGAAGTCGCGCTCGTAGCGGTAGCGCGATTCGGCCGAAATACCGTCGAGGTCGTCATCGGCCACGCGGCGGCAGAGCCATTCCGGCACGCCCTCTTCCTGCACGGCGCGCGTCAGCGCGGGCAGCGATCCGCGGTAAAAAACCTTTTCAATCAGCAGCTCAGCCGCCGCCGCGCCCCAGCTGGCCGGCACGATGTACTCCAGCCAGTCCTCGCCCTTGTGCACGCGCCATGACAGGCCCTCGAAGGGGCCCTGGTCGGCGCGTGTCTGCAGGCGGTTCAAGCGCATTTCGTAACCCGCTGGAAAAACAGGGAAAACTTATAGATGTTCCGTAGTGGAATGGCTGTGACTGTGGCATAGGCGCACAGGCTGATCAACGAATGATTTTCCAGGGCGTTTTTGCCAAGAAAAACATTGCGCTTTCCCAAGGGTTAAGCGTATTTAGGATGTTACGGAACGGTGAAAAACAATGGCTAAATTTTTCATATTTAGCGTACTGAGCAATGTCTCCATGCTGCTGCATACCACCTTTTGCGGCAAGGCTGCGGGACAGGATCATCTCGGCAACCGCTATTATCGCGGCAAGCCCCGCTTCAAGGGCGGGCGCGAACGCCGCTGGGTGATTTACAAGAACGAGATCGAGGCTTCGCTGGTTCCGCCGGAATGGCACGGCTGGCTGCACCACCAGACGGACGTTGTGCCGCCGCGCGACAGCCGCCACCGCAAGGATTGGCAGAAACCGCACCAGCCCAACGTCACCGGCACCGACGCGGCATACCTGCCGCCCGGCCATACCCTCAAGGGCGGCAAACGCGACGCCGCCACCGGCGACTACACCGCCTGGCAACCCCCGCAGTAAATAAAAGGCAAGTAAAGTAATGCAACGCAATATCGTCGAAACAATTCTGGGCGCGGTCGTGCTGCTGGTGGCGGGGGCCTTCCTGCTCTTCTTCTACCGCTCGACCGATATCGCCCCCGCGACGGGCTATGAAATCCAGGCGCGCTTCGACAAGATCGACGGCCTTGAAGCCGGCAGCCCCGTGCGCATCAGCGGCGTGAAGGTCGGGCAGGTGATGGGCTTCGAGCTTGACCCCGAATCTTTCCGCGCCATCGTCCACATGAACCTCGACAATTCGATCAAGCTGCCGACCGACACCGCTGCCGTGATTTCGAGCGCGGGTTTGCTGGATGGCAAGTTCCTCTCGCTCCAGCCCGGCAACGAGGATGAGATCCTGAAGGACCGCGGCGAGATCACGCTGACGCAGTCCACCCCCAGCCTTGAACAGCTGCTGGGACAAGTCATCTTCAGCCTGACCAGCAAGAAGGATGACGGCGGCGGTGAAGAAACGCCCGCACCGGCCACGCCCTGATGCGCCTTTTAGCCGCCATTGTCTTGCTTGGCCTGATGATGCCTCTGCCCGCGCTGGCGCAGGAAGACGCTGCCGCCCCTGACGTGGCGCCGATGCCCGCCCCTGCTGCGCCGGCACGCAAGATGGAAGACACCCCCACCGTCGTACTGCGCACCGTCGACAAGCTATCGGCGCGCACGCATACCTTCGACATCCCGGTCGACAAGACCGTCAAGTTCGGCAATTCGCTGTTTATCAAGGTCCGCGCCTGCCGCCGCGCCTCGCCGCTCGACAAGCCTGAATCGGCCGCTTTCCTGCAGGTCTGGGAGCGCAAGCCGTCGGAAGATATCTCCAGCTGGATTTTCAGCGGCTGGATGTTCGCCTCCAACCCCTCCCTCTCCGCCATGGACCATCCGGTCTATGACGTCTGGGTGATCGAGTGCAAGAACGCCTCGACCTCGGCCAAGTCGCAGGAAACATTCTCGTCCGAAACCGCGCCCGCGCATGCGCCCGACAGCGCAGCCTCCGTGGCCAAGCTGCCCGTCGCAGGTGAAACGCCGATTGTCGAAGCCGCGCCCGCCGCAGCCAAGCCGGAAGACAAAAAGCCCGCCCCCGCTGCGCCCGCCGCCGCCGATGCGCCCCGCCCCGCTGGCGTGCCCGCTTTGGACGCCCTGCCGGGTTCTTTCGAGGGCGGCGAAGAGGCTCCCGTCACGGATGATTGAGCATTAAAGGCAACGTCCTTCGTCAGCGCAGGCGCAAGGCGTTTCAGGTATTCCTCGCGCGTAATCTCCTCGATCCCGAACTGCTTCAGGTGCTCGTTCACGAACTGCGTGTCGAAGAGCACATAGCCTAAAGCCTTCAGCCTTGCGCAAAGATGCACCAGCGCGATCTTGCTGGCGTCGGTGCGTACCGAAAACATGCTCTCGCCGAAAAACGCTCCGCCAATGGCAATACCATAGACACCACCCGCCAGCACCTCGCCGTCCCAGGCCTCGACGCTATGCGCATGCCCCTGGCCGTGCAGCGTGGTGTAAAGGCCGATGATTTCATCGTTGATCCATGTCTCGGGGCGTGTGTCAGCGCAGCCGCGGATCACGCCGTCGAAAGCGCGGTCAAAGGTAATCGGGTAAGGTTGCTGGCGAATACGGCGCACTAGGCGCTTCGGCACATGCAGCCGGTCGAGCGGCAGCACGCCACGCTTGCCTGCTTCGTACCATTTGATTTCCGGCGCATCGCGCGCCTCGGCCATCGGGAAGACGCCCATGCGATAGGCCTGCAGGACAAGCTCGGGCGTAATACGCGTCATAATTTTTTTGTCAGCTTCAGCGTCAGCATATCGTCGATGGGCTTAAGCTCGCCCATCGTCACGGGCACTTCGTCATAGGCCGCACCGGCGCCGTCGGGCATATAGCCGAGCCGCACGTAAAGTCGCTGCGCGGCGCCAAAGCGGCCGTGGAGCCCGACGCTGATGCCCATTTCGCCGCTGCCGCGCTGCCGTGCGATCGCCTCGCAATGCGCCACCAGCGCCTCGCCCACGCCCTGTCGGCGAAAGCCGGGGATGACGTTGAGGTCCTGTATCTCGGGGATGCCGAGCCGGCGGAACGGCGGGTAAAGCGGGTTGAGGTTCAACTGCACATAGCCGAAGGCGCGGCCGTCGCTTTCCGAGACGTAAATCAGCCGGCGGCCTTCGTCCTGCTCCAGCATGCAGCGCTCGAAATAATGCGCTTCGTGCTGCGCCTTCATCTCGTTCGCGATGGCGTAGAGGGAGGGAATGTCGGCCTGTGTCGCCGCCTTGATCGTTGCCATTTTCATATCGCTCGTTCGGTCTGCGGGTCAGGCCATGCTAGCCCTTTTTGCTGGCTTTGGCACCCCAAAAGGGGGAATACTTGAACAAGGAGTTGCCCCATGGAAGAGACACGCGCCTGCCTGCTGAGCTATGCCTTCGACGGCGAAGGCGGCGGCCGCCTGCTTGATCTCGCGACAATTGCGGACGACGACCAGCGTTTTATCTGGATCCACCTCAACGGCCGCCATGCCGACGCGAAACGGTTCATCAAAGACCAGCTGAAGCTCGACCCGCTGCTGCAAAAGGCGCTGCTGGCCGAAGAAATGCGCCCGCGGCTGGAAGAACGCGGTGCCAACGCGCTGCTGCTGCTGCGCGGCATCAACTTCCATCCCGGCCCGACGCCGGAAGACCTTGTTTCTATCCGCCTCTGGATCAACGGCAACCGCATCATCAGCGTCAGCCGCCGCAAAAGCCGCGCCGTATCCGACATGGACGACCGCGTCAAGCAGGGCATCGGCCCCAAGCGCGTGGGCGAATTCATCGCCATGCTCTGCAGCAGCCTGAACGACGGCATCGAGCCCGCTATCCTCGACCTCGACGAAACCGTCGACCGGCTGGAGGAAATATCGCTGGAAAGCCCAGATACGAACCTGCGCAACGACATCGCCGCGATCCGCAAGCAGGCGACGCTGTTCAAGCGCCATATGTCGCCGCAGCGCGACGTTTATTCGCGCCTTTACATCTCGCAGCTGAACTGCCTGACGCCGGCCGACAAATGGCTGATGCAGGACAACAACGACCGCATGACGCGCTTCCTCGAAGACCTCGACGTCTTACGCGAACGCTCGCAGATTTTGCAGGACGAGCTCACCTCGGCCCTGTCGTCCAAGCTCAACAAGAACCTTTACATCCTCTCCATCATCACCGCGCTGTTCATGCCGCTCAGCTTCTTCAGCGGGCTTCTGGGCATGAACCTTTCCGGCATCCCGGGCGCGTCGCACCCGATGTCGTTTGGCATCGCCTGCGGCATCGCCGTGATGATCGCGCTCTGCGAAGTTCTCATCTTCAAGAAGCTGAAGTGGTTCTAGGATTGCCATAATGCCCCTGTAGCCGGCTATTTCTGTTGCAATAGACGAACGTGGCAAGCAAGATAATTCATTCCATATTTGCAAAGGATGAGCGCGTGGGCGCCAGGAAAAAATATGCTGTGCTGGTCATGCTGCTGGTCATGCTGGCGGCGGCGATCGCCAATTTCCTGATGGTCAACGAGGCCTATGACACATCCATGAAACGGCTGTCGGCGCCTGCGGGCGACAGTGCTGCGGCTTCGTCCCCCGGCGCGCGGCATCAACGGCTCAACAGGGAAGATTCCCAGACGATTGTTTATCGGGGCCGCAGCTGGCGCGGCGATGTTTCGCTGAACAAATTAGACAACGGCAGCTATGAAATTACCGTGCGGGCGAGCAACAAAAAGAATGAAACTGTTCCCCTGACATCTTTTGAAATCGACGTGCGCCGGCCCGATAGCGACCGGCCCATCCTGATGCCGGTTTTCAACCAGAAGGGCGACGGGTATTTCACCGCGACCGTCACGTTTCCGGGACCGGGCGACTGGGAAGTGCGCATGCGGATGCACCGCGGCAACCAGACGCTTGAATTCGCGCGCCGCTTCCGCATCAAGTGATTTTTATTTAACCGGCAGCTCGTAGAAAAACTCGGTTTCTTTTTCGCCGTTGTACCAGACCGTTTCCTTCGCGCCCGTGAACTTGAAGCCGAAGCGCTGGTTGGCGCGTTTCGATACCGCATTGCTCTTGCGGTGCGAGACGACGAGTTTCTTGATCGTCGGATGCGCCCTGGCCCAGGCGATGCGGGCTTCGTACATCTTGCGCGACAGGCCTTTGTTGCGCCACGCGGGCTCCAGCCACGAACCCCAGAGTTTGCCGGTCTGAGCCGCATCATCGTTACGGTCAACAGCGACGCCCGTCATGCCGATGGGCTGGCCGTCGTTGAAGACGCCGAGGACGAGGAATTTCGGATCGCTGAGGCGTTCCTGCCAGTGGTTGTCGGCCAGCACCTTTTCCTCGTCATAGCGCGAGCCGAAAAATTTCGGATCGCTTTCCAGCGCGCGCAGGCGGGTTTCTTTATAAATCTGCCATTCGTCGGGGCGAAAAGCACGGACCTCGATGCCGGGATATTCTGCCATGTCTCACCCCGCTTTTTTCTTCGCCAGCGCGTATTTGTCGGCTTCGTAGCCACGCAGGTATTGCGCGGGGATCGGGGGTTCCGCCCCCAGTTCCAGCGCGGCGTGGATCGGCCAATAGGCGTCGCTGAGCAGTTTGCGCGCAAGGAAGACCATGTCGGCTTCGCCCTTCGCAATGATGTCGTTCGACTGCTGCGCCTGCGTGATCATGCCGACAGCGGCGGTGGCGATGCCCGCTTTTTCGCGGATTTCCTTGGCAAAAGGCACCTGGAAGCCGGGCGCGAAGGGAACCTTGGCGTCGCCTGTGACAAAGCCCGAAGAACAATCGATGAAATCAACGCCGATCGCTTTCAATTGCTGCGACAGCCTTGTGGTATCGGCGATGGTCAACCCGCCCTCCACCCAGTCGGTGCAGGAAAGGCGTACGCCCATGACGATATTCGCGGGAATGGCGGCGCGCACCATTTTTGCGATTTCAAGCGTCAGGCGGAAACGGTTTTCTTCCGACCCGCCGTATTTGTCATCGCGCTTGTTGCTGAGCGGCGAGAGGAACTGGTGCAACAAGTATCCATGCGCACCATGCAGCTCGATGACTTGAAAGCCCGCCTTTACGGCGCGCAGCGCGCCCGCAACGAAAGCCTCTTTCAGTTTTTCGATTTCATCCAGCGTCAGCGCATGCGGCGCCGGATCGGTCGCGGTAAAGGGAATGGCGGAGGGTGCGACGGGCAGCCATCCGCCCTGACCGGGCAGCAGCGTCTTGTTGCTATCCCAAGGCCGCGCCTTCGAGGCCTTGCGGCCCGCATGGGCGATTTGAATACCGGCGACAGCGCCGTTCGAGCGGATCACATCGGTCACGCGCTTCAGCGGTTCGATATGCGCATCCAGCCAGATGCCATTGCAACCGGGCGAAATACGCCCCTCGGGCGTCACATCGGTCATTTCCATGATGACCAGCCCCGCCCCGCCCGCCGCGCGCGATCCCAGGTGCACCACATGCCAGTCGGTGGCGAAACCGTCTTCCGACGAATACTGGCACATTGGCGACACGCCGATGCGGTTGCGGAATTCGAGCCCGCGCAAAGTGATGGGGGTGAAAAGGGGCGCTGTCATGCGGTTTTCTCCAATGATATCAGGAATTCTTCCGTCGCCTTGGGCGACTGCAGCCGAATATAGCGGACGGAAGGGTTTTTTCCAGCCCCGGCAAAATGTTCTTCATACCTTTTTTCCAGCCGCCAGTAGCTCTGGAACAGCCAGACAATGATGCTTTTTTTCGAAAACATCAGCCGCCAGCTTTCGGTATTGCCGTTGCAAACGGGATTCTTGTCGACCGCGCGCATGATTGACCTGCGCAACAGCTGCCAGAGCACGCGCGGGAAAGAATAATTGATCCAGATAAAGGCATCGGCGCGCGGCCAGATGGCGTCTTTGACCTTGGAATAATTTCCCATGATGATCCACTTGTCTTCCGCCGCGGCCGCTTGCGCCAATACCAGCATTTCCTCGGGTGTGCGGTTCAGCCACGCGCCTTCTGAGGCCGGTTTCCAGTGCAGGTCGTCAAGGTCGACGGGCTTCAGGCCCAGCTTTTCCGCAAGCCTGAATCCCAAAGTCGTTTTGCCGGAGCCGGTGGGGCCGAGGATGACGATGCGCTTCATAATGCCGCCGAGTATAGCCTTTCCCTCGCCGCTTAAAAAGCCTAACATATCCGGACAGGTGGACGTTATGTCACTGAAAAAAATGCCAAAAGGGATTATCGCGCTCGGTTTTGTATCCATGTTCATGGATATATCGTCGGAGATGATCCACAGCATCCTGCCCGTCTTCATGATGACGGTGCTGCATACATCTGCCCTGTGGGTCGGCATCGTCGAGGGCATCGCTGAATCGACCGCCGCGATCGTCAAAATATTCTCCGGCGCAATCAGCGACTGGATCGGCAAGCGCAAGCCGCTGCTGCTGCTGGGCTATGGCCTTGCGACCGTCACACGCCCCCTCTTCCCCATCGCCGAAACCATCCACATGGTGCTACTGGCGCGCTTTACCGACCGCATCGGCAAGGGCATACGCGTCGCACCGCGCGACGCTTTCGTGGCCGACCTCACCACGCCGGAAAATCGCGGCGCGGCTTATGGGCTGCGGCAGACGATGGATACCATCGGCGCCTTTCTGGGCCCGCTGATCGCCATTCTGCTGATGCTTTGGACGGCGAATGATTTTAGGTTCGTCTTCTGGGCGGCGATGATACCGGCAGTCATGGTTTTGCTGATTATCATCTTTGCGGTCAAGGAACCGCCGCGCGCGAAAGAGACGGAGAAAAAACCCTTCCCGCTGAAGAAAAGCCAGTTGAAACTGCTGGGCCGCGCCTTCTGGTTCGTGACCATCCTCGGCTCTGTCCTGACGCTGGCGCGGTTTTCGGATGCCTTTCTGATCCTGCGCGGCGACAGCCTTGGTCTTTCCGCCGCCTATGCGCCGGCGATTTTAATTGCGATGAATGTCGTCTATTCGCTGTCGGCATGGCCGGCGGGCGTGCTTTCTGACCGTATCGGGAGGACGGGGATGCTGGCCGCCGGCATCATTGTATTGATTGCGGCCGACCTTGTGCTGGCGCAGGCGGCGGGGCCGGTATTGCTGTTTCTGGGCGCTGGATTATGGGGACTGCATATGGGGCTGACGCAGGGCATTTTAACCGCCCTCGTCGCCGACGCCGCGCCCGCCCACCTGCGCGGCACCGCCTTTGGCATGTACAACCTGATGACAGGCGTGGCATTGTTATTGGCAAGCGTCCTTGCGGGGGCACTGTGGAAATTCCACGGGCCGGCGCATGCCTTTATCGCCGGCGCGGGTTTTTCGGCGCTGTCGCTGGTGGGTTTCCTGCTGCTGAAAGGGAAGAAAGCATGAACGAGCATACATTGCAGGTCTGGGAACTGGCGAGCTATGTCGTGACCGTGATCGGCCTGCCCTATGCCATCGCCATGTTCGCGTTCGACAGCTACAAGGAGCGCCAGCTGGAGAACGAGGAGCTCTATCAGGCGCTGGCCGAGGAATACGCCAAGTTCGGCAACCTGATGATCGAAAACGCCGATTTGCAGCTGATGACCGGCGGCGTGCCCGACGAGAAACTCAATACCGAGCAGAAAGAGCGCAAGACCGTGATTTTCGACATGCTGGTCGCGCTGTTCGAACGCGCCTACATCCTTGTCTACGAGGAAAAGATGGACAAGCAGACGAAACGCCTTTGGGCGACCTGGGAAGACTATATAAAATTCTGGTGCCAGCGCGAGGATTTCAAGCGCGCGCTGCCCGGCCTGCTGGTGGGCGAGGATGCCGATTTTTCGGGCTATATCCGCAAAACCGCGGGAATCAATTAATTTTTTAAGGAGTAAAAATCATGACATTGCTTTACACAGCACGCGCAACCGTCACCGGCGGCAGGGATGGCAAGGCGGAAACCGACGATGGCAAGCTGGCGATCACCCTCTCCCGCCCGGGCGGCGGCGGCACGGGCACGAACCCCGAACAATTATTCGCGGCAGGCTATGCCGCCTGCTTCGGCGGCGCATTGTCTTACGTCGCGGGCCAGCGAAAGCTGGAAACCGGCGCGATCACCATCCATTCCGAAGTGACGCTGAACCAGAACGAACAAGGATTTTTCATCGCAGCCCAGCTGAACGTGCAGATGGCCGGCATCGACGAAAAAACCGGCGCGGTGCTGGTGCAGGACGCGCACAAGGTCTGCCCCTATTCCAAGGCGACGAAGGGCAACATCACCGTGACGCTGAAGCTGAACGGCAAGCCCGTCACCTAGGCCTGATTCCGTCAATCTATATTGACATATAATTTTTCACGCGCGATGGCCCTTCGCATCTGCCGCTGGCTTATCCCCTGCGTTGGGATAAGATATTGGCAGGGTTTATCCGGGGGTATCGCCATCATGCTGAAAATATCTTTTGCCGCTCTGTGCCTGTCATTGCTGATGCTGGCCCGCCCCGCTTGCGCCGAGCCGCCGGCGCAGGCCGTTATCGGCACGGTGATGGAGGTGGAGGGGCAGGCCTGGATATCCTCTCCCGTCACCAAGACGAAAACGGCGGCGAAGGTCGAAACCCCACTGCATATCAACGACGTCATCGACACCGGCCCCAAGTCGCGCGTCTTTATCCTCTTCATCGACAACACGCAGATCACCCTGTCGGCCAATACCAAGTTCCGCGCCGAGGACTATGTCTTCGACGAAAGCGCGCCCGCGTACAACAAGGCGCGGTATAACGTGATGAGCGGGACGTTCCAGTATCTGAGCGGCGCGCTGGGCAAGACCAAGGATCCGGATGTCGAGATCGAGACGCCCTATGGCGCGATCGGCATCCGCGGCACGAAATTCTGGGCCGGCGAAATCGAAAACGCCTATGGCGTCAACGTGCAGGAAGGCCGCGTGCGCGTGCGCAACGAGGGTGGCGAAGTCTTCGTCGACAAAGGCAAGGGCACATCGCTCAAAAGCCGCAAGCAAAAACCCTCCGCCGCCGTTCCATGGCCCGCGAAACAACTCCAGCTGATTGCGGCCACCGTCTTGCTGTCGCGGCAGGACGACGTGCTGAAGCGCGTCATGGGTTTCCAGGGCAAAAACAACATGCTGCGCGGCCAGTTCAAGGATTTCCTGAAGATCAACGGCGGAATACCCGGCATGAACAATGTGCCCGGCAACATGGTGCCCGGCCAGATAGTCCCGGGCCAGAAGGGCGGCATGCTGTTTGATATTCCGGGAGGCACCGCGCCGGTCAAGAACAGGGCGACCGTCGCCCCCGGCACCAGAACAAAAGCCGGCAATCGCACTGCGCCTGCAGAGGCAGTGCCGTCCACGCCAAGCCCCCGGGCTCCCTCGCCCTTTAAAATGTTCAAGGTTCCGGGCCTATGACGCAGCAAAACGTCTCCCTGCGCAAATGGCTCGGCGATAAATTTTCCACGCGGTCGGGCACCCGAGCGCTGATCAGCCCGGGGATGGATTTCCTGCTGGTGGGCGGGCTTTCCTGCATCACGCTGGCGATCTATTTCCTGATCAGCGACGGTTTCAAGATCGAGGTCAAGGACGAAACCTATATCGTCGCCGCCTGGCTTTCCTTCGTCATCAACTACCCGCATTTCGCCTATTCCTACATGCTGTTCTACAAGGGTTTCGTCGCGCGCCTCTTCGCGCCGGAAACAGAATTCTGGAGCCGCGTGAGGATGTCCATCGCCGGGCTTTTCGTACCCGCGCTGATGCTCGCCTATTTCGTCCGCGCCTATGTGACGCAAAACCCCGAATACATCATGTGGGCGCTGTTCACGATGATCTTTACCGTCGGCTGGCACTACGTGAAGCAGGCCTACGGCGTACTGATCACCATGTCCGTCTACCGCAATATTTTCTATGCGACCTGGGAAAAGCGGATTTTGTGGATCAATGCCTATGCCGTCTGGGCCTATTCGTGGTGCCGCACCAACAGCACCGGCAACGACATCCCCTATCGCCATATCCAGATGAAATCCTTCAAGTTCCCGCTGGAAGTGATAGACGGCAGTTTCTATTTCGCCTGCTTCACCACCGCCGCCTGCATCGCCATCGTGCTGAACCGCTGGCTGTCGGAGAACAGGGGAATATCGGTGAACGCCGTCATCGGCTATGCCTGCGGGATTTACATGTGGGTGATGATACCCTTCATGAACATGGCTTTCTATATCCTGATCCCGATGTTCCATTCCCTGCAATACCTGCCCTTCGTCTACAAATTCAAGAAATCGGAGCTGGTGCGGGAGCTGGAACGCCCGCTTGGCGACTACAAGCGCTCGCGCCGCAACTTCATCATCCATGCGCTGCTGTTTACCGTCACGGGCGGCGTGCTGGGGCTGTTGTTCTTTGAAACCATCCCCAACCTGCTGGACGATCATTACAGCACGAAGCTTGAATACGCGGGGCTGGACCCGCTGTTCTTCTTCTTCGCCTTTACCGTCTTCATCAACGTCCACCATTTCTTCATCGACAGCGCCTTCTGGCGCCGCGACAACAGGGACGCGCAGAAGAACCTGTTCAGGGCGTGAGTAAATGACCGAGGCTGCCGTCCGCACCCGCGCGCTGATTTCTCCGCAGGCCGATTTCTGGCTGCTGGGCGGGGCCTCGCTGCTCAGCTTTTTTCTTTATCTGACCGTGCTGCCCTATGTGGACCGCGAATTCCGCAAGGCGCTGCCGGTCATCATCATCACGCTGTCCTTCGTGATGTCGTATCCGCACTTCGCCTATTCATACCTGCTGTTCTATCGCGGCTTTACCGGGCGCCTGTTTGGCGAGGGCACGGAATTTTTTAGCCGCATCCGCCATGCCCTGGCAGGCATCATCGTGCCGGCAGCGCTGGCGGCCTATTTCGCCGTGACATTCCACGAGCGTGATACATCAATGGTGGGCTGGGGCTATTTCGTCATGCTGTTCACCGTCGGCTGGCACTACGTCAAGCAGGGCTACGGCGTGCTGATAACACTGTCGCTCTACAAGGGCGTTTTCTACGGCGTGTGGGAAAAACGCGCGCTCTGGATCAATGCCTATGCCGTCTGGCTCTGGTCATGGGCGGCGGCCAACAACGCGCTGGCGGCGCAGGTGGTGGATAAAAACTATCCGCCGGGACTTTACCCATCAATCCCCCTGCCCGACTGGGTCGTGACCTATGGCGGCGTTTTCGCCTGCATTACCACGCTCGCGGCGGCAGCCGTCGTGCTGGCGCCGTGGCTGGAAGGAGAAAAGAAAATATCGGTTAACGCCGTGGTGGGTTATGTGTCGGCTATCTACATGTGGGTGCTGATGCCGCGCATCGACATGATGTTCTATGCCATCGTACCGCTGTTCCACGGCCTTCAATACCTGCCCTTCGTCTATAAATTCAAGCGCGAGGAATTCAGGAAGATGACAAGCGCGCGCGGTGCGGCGGCTTTCACGCTGCTGGGCCTGTTTGCGGGGGCGGTGCTGATGGAGTTTTTCCCAAAGGCGCTCGACCGCAACTTCGGCATCACGGGCCTCTCTTACGAGCCGAAATTTTACCTGACGTCCTTTATCATTTTTATCAACGTGCATCATTTCTTCATCGACGCCGCTTTCTGGCGGCGCGACAATAAAGACGTGCAGAATTACCTGTTTAAGGCTTAAGAGATTTTTTTCAGCAGGGCGTCGAAATCGTAAGACAGGCCCGCCTCTTCCTTATCCGCCCAGTAGAGATCGAAGGCAACCGGCGTTTTGTCTTCGCCCGAAGGAGTCATTTCCCAGTGCCGCCATTTTTCAGGCGCAGGGTTGGCGCATTGCAGGTGGAAGAAATGACGTTCATGCACTTCGCCGCCGCGGCCCACTTTCGCTGCGTCAAAATCTTCGGCACCCAGATACTTCACCAACTGCAGGCCTTTAAGGCCGGTTTCTTCCTCGGCTTCGCGCAAAACAGCTTCCGGCAGTTCTTCTTCGGCTTCGACGGTGCCGGCGGGAACCTGCACGCCTGCCTCAGGATAATCGCGGTGGTTGAAGACCAGCAGCTTGTCGCCCAGCGTGATATAGGCAACGACTTTGCGAACGCGGCTCATGGATAATCCTTAAGGTACGATAGCGGGAACGGTTGTCGGGGTGGCCGCAGTTTCCGGTTTCTGGCGCAAGGAGTCGAGTTCTTTTTCCAGCCGCGCGGTCTTGCGGCTTTCCTGCCAGAGTTTCAGGCGGATTTTCTGGTACTGGATCCAGACAAACAGCGCCCCCAGCAAAAACCCGATGCCGAGCATCGCAAGGCCGAAAATATTGACCCCGAAATCTACTTTGTTTTCAAAGGGCCAGAGCCCAAGCGTGACGATGCCGGTATTCGACAGCGAAAAAAGCCCAGCGAAAATGGTGAGCGGAATGGTGATAAGGAGCGTGATATAGGCCATTTATCCCCCTTTATAATCAGCGGTTTAAGGGGCGTAAGGACGCTTAGTCCTTCATATCGTCTTCGTCATCGGAGACGATGCCGTTCAGGCGCTCGTGCATTTTCTTGCCGATTTTGAAGAAGGGCACGCGCTTGTTCTCGACCTTCACGGTCTCGCCGGTGCGCGGGTTGCGGCCCATGCGGGCCTTGCGCTGCTTCACCGAGAAAGCCCCGAAACCGCGCAGTTCAACGCGGCTGCCGTTCGCCAATGCCTTTGTAATCTCTTCAAAAATCGTGTCCACGATCTGCTCCGCATGGCTCTGGTAGAGGTGCGGGTTCAGCTCGGCGAGCTTGAGGATCAGTTCAGATTTTGTCATGGCGACAGGGTCCTTGATTGAAAATCAACGCTATCAGAGTCTTAGCGTGCCAAGCTTTCGGTTCCCCGTCAAGCAAAAACCAGAAAAAAACACGTGAAATCAAATGAATAAAAGGTTAAAGCCGCCCGTCCCGTAAAATCCGGGGCGGATTGCCGCCCAAACCCATCGCCTGGCGGGCAAAAAAGGCCTTCAGGGGGGGTATTTTGTCAACGATGCCAATCCCGAGGTCTCGAATCGTGGCGACCGAGACGAGGTTATTCGAGAAGAGCCGATTAAGCAGGTCGGTGAAACCCGCCATCAATAATGTATCGGTGCGCCGCCATTGTTCATAATCAGCCAAAAGTGCGCCCGAGCCGATATCGATTCCCAGTTTCAGACGGTCGACCACCAGTTCGGACAGCACGGCCACGTCGCGCATCGACAGGTTCAGCCCCTGCCCCGCAATCGGGTGGATCACATGCGCGGCTTCGGCCATCAGCGCGCAGCGTTTGCCTGTATATGATGTCGCGTGCATGAGCGAGAGCGGATAGCCCATCGGCTTCGACACTGCGCGCACATTGCCCAGATGCTCGCCGAAAAGCTTTTGCAGCTCGTCATTAAAATCATCCGGCGACAGCGCGAGGAATTTCTTCGCGTCCTTTTCCTCGACCGTCCAGACGACGGAGGAACGATGGTTTCCATCGGCATCATCCGCCATCGGCAGCACAGCGAAGGGGCCCGCGGGCAGGAAATGCTCCAGCGCCACGTTTTCATGGTCTATTTCATGGGCGGCGTTGCAGACGATCGCAATCTGCCCGTAAGACCACTGTTTTACATCGATGCCCAGCCAGTCACGCGTGGCGGACCCACGGCCATCCGCACCGATCAGCAGCGAGGCGGAAACGCTGCGGCCGTCTTTCAATTTCACGCCCGCCACCGCGTCATCGGCGAAGAAAGACGCAATTTCAACAGGCGCGAGGTGCTTAACGTTTTTAAAGCGCGAGAGGTTCTTGAACAGCGCACGGCGCAGCAGCAGGTTCTCGATGATCCAGCCGAAGGGCTCGCCATTGCCGTCCTGATCGGTCGCAAAATGCAGGAACAGCGGCGATGCGCCGTCGGCCACGCGGATGTCGAGGATGGGCGAGCAGTTATCTTCCATCGCAGCCCAGACACCGGCCGCCTGCAACACCTTGTGCGAGGCATATGATATGGCGGTGGTGCGGCCATCGTAATTGTCGTTGAGGTGGACGGAGGGCGGCGCGCGGTCGATGATGATCGTCTCCACCCCCGCTTCGCCCAAGACACCCGCCAGCGACAGGCCCGCAAGGCCGCCGCCGATAATCAGCACGTCGCAGCGCAGTGTATTTTTAGGGGTCTTTTCTTTCGCCATTTGGCACCTTTTCTGCCGGGAGACTAGCCGATTTAAACCCTTGCTGCATCAGGAAAAACAGCCCCCAAGTTGACAGGCGTGCGATGATACCGCAAACTTGTCTTACCAATGGAAAAACCCAAGCGAAAGCGATCGCTTACAAGGAAATTCACCATGGCCGTGCTGGGCCTGACGGCCACGGCAGCCTGCCTTTACGGCGCATGGTTCGGGGCCTTCTATGCCGGACGCGGCGATACGCTGACGCCAAGCGAGACATCCGCCGTCACCTCCATCTTCGGCGATGAAATCAACGCCAATGCGATCCGCAAGCACGAACGCTCCGAGGCCAGCGCGACGCATCTTTTCCGCTGGGTCGACGGCATGGTGCCGCCGCCCTTCAGCCATATCGATTTCTTCGGCCCCGATGCGCATGCGCGCGATTACACGCGCGAAGATAAACGGCTTTTCTCGCTGTTTATGCACGAAGTTACGCATGCATGGCAGGGCCAGAACTTCAACTTCTCGCGCCACAATGTGGGCCAGTATGCCTATAGCCTGAAAGAAGGCTCCAAATTCTCCGACTTCGGCACCGAGCAGCAGGCCGATATCATCAGCGATTACGCCGGCACCTTCATGCATCAATCCAGCATCGGGAAGGAGCGCAGCCCAGAAGATATATTGTTAAGGGATGTCGTCGAAACCCGCTTCCCCAGTGCGCGTGACACCCGCCTGTCGATGGAGGCGGGCCGTATGGCCGCCTTCCGCAACGAGGCCCAGCCTGTCCGCGTGGCCCAGCCCACGCCCACCCCCCCGCCCTCCATCCCCAAAACCGCCTGACCCCCCCTTTTCGGCCCCCTATCCGGCCTTTTTTCGACTTAATCGTTGACATTATGAATAATAATTCGCTATCCTGAAGCCTTCAAAAAACAAGGACGTCCTGATGGCGGAACGCCAGAAGAAATCGTTGATTCGCAAATTTGCGACAGCTGCGGCGAAAACCGTCGCCGTGGCGGCGCTCGCCTATGGCGCGTGGTTCGGCGCGTTTTACGCAGGCCGCGGCGAGACGCTGACGAAGGGCGAGACGCAGGCGGTCGAAGGCATTTTCGGCGACCAGCTGGATGCTTCCATGATCCGCAAGCACTTCCGCAACCAGAGCAGCGTCACGCATGTGATGGGCAATACGCGCGGCATGGTGATGCCGCCCTTCAGCCATATCGACTTCTTCGGGCCCGACGCGCAGTCGAAAGACTACAGCAAAGAAGGCATCGGCAAATTCGGCCTCTTCATGCATGAAGTCACGCATACATGGCAGGGCCAGAACCTGAAATTTTCCACGAAAGCCTTCCGCCGCTACGACTACGATTACATGCTGCGCCCCACGTCGCAGTTCAGGGATTTCGGCACGGAACAGCAGGCGGAGATTGTCGAGAATTACGCCGAGCGCTGGATACACCGCGACGGCATCATAGAGCCGCGCACGGCGAAAGACACGCTGGTCATGAATGTGGTCGAAAGACAATTCCCGCGCGCAAAGGCAACGCGCGACAGCGTCTGGCGCGCAAACGCGCCAAAAGCGAATACCCTCAAAACCTGAGAATTAATAGTTCGGCTTAATTTTCTTGACCGGCAGGTCGGCGGCGACGGGTTCGTCGTCGATCATCTCGATCATGCCGTTTTCGGTCATCGAGAAGCGCGCGGAGAAAAGCGCGTTGCCGTAGAGAACCATGGCCGACGCCTCGTGCGCACCTTCGGCCGAGCGGCCTTCGAAAGCGGCGGGGCGGATCGCGTCCTCGATCACCTTGCGGGTGTTCGGGTCCAGTTTCGCCTGGTCGATCGCGGGGTGGTTGATGTCTTCCACGATCAGGAAGGGCCCTTCGTCGCCATGGACGAAGTAGCAGAAGAAACGCAGGTATTCGAGGTTGTTGGCGTCGGTCACCTTGATCGGATCGGCTTCGTTCGCGTCATGGATGGGAGCAGACGAACCGTCGAGCAGGAACATGCGGCCCTGTTTGGCCAAAAACCAGAAGGGGCCGGTGCCGGCGGACCAGGCGCTGTCGTTCACGCGCACAAGGCCGATCGAGGTGTAGAAGGGCAGCTGGCACCACTCGGCGGTGCCGGTGGCGGCGGAGGCGTTATGCTTGCCCTGGATGGGGTTGACCAGCTTGAGGAAGGGCTCGAGCTGAGCGCCGCTGACCTTTTGCCAGTTATACTGATCGAACATCGTATTTGGAGCCTTTCCAGAAGGTTGCTGTGCAGCCTGTGTTGATGTTGTCATGACTTCCCCGCTATTGCAAGAGTTTGAAATTCAAGCCTTTAATATTATGCTGCCGTGCGCAATTTGTCCAGTAGTCTATCCATAAAGTTCTCGCACTTCACGATTTGTTCCTTGGCAATGAACTCGTTGGGCTTGTGCGCCTGGGCGATAGAACCGGGGCCGCAGACGACCGTCGGGATGCCTTTATTGTGGAAGATGCCGGCCTCGGTGGCGAAGCTGACCTTTTCCGTGGCGTTTGAACCGGACAGGGACAGGACGAAATCGACCATCGGGTTGTCGTTGGCGATATCGAAGGATTTGACGCCGGCGGTGTATTTGAAATCGAAGCCCGTCTTGGGGTCGATGTCCTTCATGCGGGGTTCAAGGTGCTTGAAGGCATACTGGCGGATTTCTTCCAGAATGTCCTCGGAATTGACCTCGGGGATGTTGCGCACCTCGATGGCGAATTCGCAGTGGTTGGGCACGATGTTCAGCGCCGTACCGCCCTTGATGATGCCGACGTGGACGGTGGTGAAGGGCGGATCGAACTGGCGGTTGAAGGGGCCTTCGTTCTGGATGCGGCGCGCGATCGATTTCGTATGCGCGATCAGCTCGGCTGCATATTCGACAGCGTTGACGGAGTAAGGTGCCAGCGAGGAATGCGATTCCTTGCCGTGCACCGTGCATTCCAGATCGCAAATGCCTTTGTGGCCGGTAATCGTCTTCATCAGCGTGGGTTCGCCCACGACGCAAAGCTTGGGTTTTACGCCTGCCTGCACGATATGGTCGGCAAGGCTATGCGCGCCAAGGCAGCCAAGCTCTTCGTCATACGAGAGCGCGAAGTGGATGGGGCTGTTCAGCGGACGCTTCACCATCTCGGGAAGCTTGGCGAGGGCGACGGCGATAAAACCCTTCATGTCGCAGGTGCCGCGCGCGAAAAGATGTTCGTTCTGGTCGCGGAGCACAAAGGGATCGCTGTCCCATGCCTGACCCTCGACCGGCACCACATCGGTATGGCCGGAGAGGACAACACCGGCTTTGTCAGCGGGGCCGACGATGGCGTGGAGGTTGGCTTTTTTCTTCGTCTCGTCGTAGACGAGCTGCGACTTGATCCCGTAGCCTTCGAGGTAGTTCTGCACCCAGTGGATGAGCTCGAGGTTGCTCTTGACCGAGGTCGTGTCGAAGGAGACCAGCCTGGCCAGCATCTCCTGGCTTGAAAGAACGGTTTTCGTCATGGTGGCGCTGCCTTCCTGCACGGTATATAATGGGTTCAAAATAAGCTTTTTTGGGCATTTTTCAACGCCCAAATGAATCAGGAAGATAGCGTGCAGGACGTCCTTATTTGTCAAAAACCGCCCAAACAGGCCGCCCCGCTGGTGCTGGACAGCCCGCATAGCGGCAATGTTTACCCTAAGGACTTCAAATACGACTGCCCCAAGGCCTGGCTGGCCGAAACCGAGGACGCCTTCGTCGACGAGATTTTCGGGCAGGCCCCGCAGCTGGGCGTGCCGCTGCTGGCGGCCCTTTTCCCGCGCTGCTATATCGACGCCAACCGGGCTGAGGACGATATCGACCCGCTGCTGCTGGAGGGCACATGGCCCGGCACCGCCAACCCGACGGCAAGATCCGCGATGGGCGTGGGGCTGATACGCCGCTTGTTCAAGCAGAACGACCCGCAGCCCATCTACAGCCGCCCGCTGACGGTTTCAGAGATTGAACACCGCATAAACGCCTATTACAGGCCCTATCACAAGGCTTTGAGCGAATTGCTGGACGCGACGCACCGCGATTTCGGCGCGGTCTATCACATCAACTGCCATTCGATGCCCTGTTCACCGGGCGGGGCCACGCGCCATATGCCGGATATCGTGCTGGGCGACCGCGACGGCACGACCTGCGATGCCAGCTTCACGCAGTTCGCGGCAAAAAGTTTGAAAGAGATGGGATATCGCGTCGCCATCAACAAGCCTTACAAGGGCGTCGAGATTTTGCGCCGCCATGCCGCGCCCGCCCAGAATCGCCACAGCCTGCAGATCGAGCTCAGGCGCGGGCTCTACATGGACGAGGCCTCCCGCCGCAAGACGCCGGGCTTTGCGCGGATGCGCAAAAACATGACCCTGTTCGTGACCCAGATGATTGATTTTACACGGAAAAATTCGATCGATCTGGCCGCCGATTAACCGGCTTTCTATTCACATAGTATATTGACATAAACAAACCGCAGGTGCTAGAACGGGGACACCTTTTCAAGCAACTGCGGGCGGTTTAACGCCTGCCATTCACAGCGGGTGATCCCATGGCCGACATCAAAGACCTCGAATTCAAAGACACAGGCCTGCCCAACGATCCCGCCGTTTTCCGCGCCTACCGTCTCTACCAGAAAAACGCCGAAAGCTATGCGGATGAATCCGGCCTGCCGCAGGATTTCCCGCTGAAGGTCGCGCGCGCCGTGCGCGCCGCTTCGGGCGACGCCAACACGACCGCGCTGGCGCTGCTGATGTCCATCCCCGCCCCCGCCTATAGCGCGGTTGAAAAACAATTCGGCGCCGACACCGTGAAGCAGCTGGACACAGCATGGAGCCATGAGCGCACCGGCTTCGCCTATATCGAGGACGCGCCGCCCGCGATCAAGGCGCTTGCCGCGGCTTCCGCCGCCGTCGCCTTCGACAATTTCATCGAAGCCGCTGCAACAGTTTCCGAGAAATTATTGCGCGTACCCGCAAAAGCAGATTTGAAAAAAGCAGCCCCGCAGCTGGTGCTGCCCGAACCCCGCGTCTATGAAATGCTGGCCGGCCGCCTTGAGGGCGAGGCTGCCGTGGCCTACGACCAGAAATTCGCCGCATATCAAAACGCTTACGAAAGCTACCGTCAGGAGCTGGATTTCGTCGGCATCGTCGTGCCCAAGAAAGACGCGGCAAAGCCTGAAAATCCGGCCTTCGATGAAACCGGCCTGATGGAAGACCCGACGGTGAAGGCGGCTTACGAGCTGGTGACGCGTCACCCCGGCGCAAGCCCGCGCACCGTGAACGACGCCGTGCTTTTTGGCAAGCTGCTGGGCAGCTTCGCGCCCGAAGAAAACCCCTCGGTCATCGCCGCCGGCATCATGCAGGCAGGGCTACAGGGCATCACGCGCGACGATATCGGCTTTTTGCAAAAACGTCTGGGCGGCGAAGTCGGCCAGATCATGGAAACCTTCAACGTGCGCGACGCGCTGATGCGCGACCGCTCCGCCCTCGACAAATGCCCCGACGAATTCCGCCAGATGGCGCTGGCCTATGGCATCGTGATGATGGACAACGCCAAGCAAAGCGGCGAACGCGTGCTGAAGCAATTGAAGGAAGGCGCCGACGTCATCCCCGAAGACGCCTACAAGGAAATCAAGCTGATCGGCTTCAAGCCGCTCTTCGCGCTTGCCATGGCCATGCCGATGATCATGGAACCGCTCCGTGGCCGCACCGGCGCACCCGCGCTGGAAAAAGCGTTCGAGGAAGAACATTCCCGCCTGCAACATTTCGTGCAGCAGAACATGCCCGAAATGCCCGACCTGAAGGCGCTGCCGACGCAAGTGATGGCGGCAGGACCGCGCCGCCGCCCGCGCATCGGGATGTAATTCGGACTTAAATTGCCATAATCATATTCCCATAGCATTGACGCTCCCTGTAGGGGGTGCTAAAAACGATTCCACTCATTTTTATGGAATCGCAACTATGTCGCTCAAAGAAGACCTTATGAATTCCCCCAAGCTGGACGCGCGCCTCAGGGCGAGCCTCGCCTTCCTTGATGATGCGACCGATCCGGCGGCTCCCCTCTTCAGCCTTTTCGTGAAGGTGAGCGGCACGGGCGCGCTCGATACGAAACAAGTCCATGTGAACATCATCGCCGGCGATATCGGCACGGCGCATAACGTCTCGCTGAACGGCCTCAAGGAACTGGTCGACAATCCTCGCGTCAATTACCTGCAGGGCAGCACCAAGATGCGTCCCAACAACGGCCCCCGCTTTTAAGGAGCAATCCCCATGACCGATTACCGCGAAACAGGCCTGCCGCAGGACCCGACCGTTTTCAGGGCCTTCAAGACCTACGAGAAAAACGCGAAAGACGCCGCCGCCGAACTGGGCCTGTCGGAAGATTTCCCCGTGCGCGTGGCGCAGGCGATCAATACGACCATGGCAGCCGACAGCACGCTGCTATCTGCCGCGCTTCTTTCCGTCGTGCCGCGCCCGTCGTGGGATATCATCGAGAAAAACTTCGGCAAGGCCACGACCGCCCTGATGGAAGAAGCCGACCTGCACAATCGCACCGGATACGCCTATATCGACCAGGCGTCGGAGCCCGTGAAGGCGATCGCGCTGGCATCGGCCATCGCTGCTTTCAGCGAATTCAAGACGATTTCCGAAGGCATCGAGCAGGCGGTGACGAAAGTCATCAGCGGGCAGGCGCCGATGGAATCGCTGCAGCAGAAAATGATGATGATGCCGAACGTGGAGGTCTATGCGCACCTGCAAAAGGCCCTCTCGGACAAGAGCGGCTCGCCCGCACTGGAAGCGCTGTTCCAGGAACGTTTCGACGCTTTCCGCGAAGCGCGCGAAGCACATAACGAAAAACTGGCCGAGATGGGCATCGTCTTCACCATGCCGGGCCAGCCGATGCCGGGCATGGCATCCGCCGAACTCCGCTTCCCCGCGTTTGAGGACACCGGCCTGCTGGACGACGCCAAGGTGCGCGCCGTTTACGAGGTCATCACCAACCACCCCCGCGTTCAGCCCGATGATTTCGAGGGCGCGCTGGCGGCCGCGAAAATGCTGTCGGAACTGCCCGCATCGAAAAACCCGACCGCGATTGCCGGCGCTTTGCTTGATGTCGGCCTGCGTTCGCTCGGCCCCGACGACCATCAGTTCCTGAAAACGAAAATCGACTGGGATGTGCTGGAACTGCTCTCCGCCCATAGCGTGCGCGACCCGCTCACCCCTGCCGCGCTGAAAGCAGCGCCGGAGGAATTCCAGCAGATCGTGATCGCCAATGCGACAGCTGCCCTCGGCCACGCCAAGGAAGGCATCAAGGGCGCTCTTGAATCACTCGACCAGCAGGATTTTGCCATGCCGGAAGAAATGACCATGCCGCCCGAGCTGAAAATGATGATGAAGATGCAGGCCTTGCAGCAGCTCGATATGCTGGCCGCAATGTCGCGCCACATGATCGGCCCGGTGCTGGGCCACACGGCTGCGCCCGAGCTTGAAAAAGCCTACGAGCAGAGCCTGAAAGACGCGCAGCAATTCATCCGCGACAACGCGCCGAAGCAGCAAAAACTGCTGCCCCCGCCGCCCCGCAAAAAGCCCGGCAACGATTTCACGTTTGACTGATTAGTCGAGCTTCTTGAGGTTTTGTTCCGAGAAGGCGCAAGTGATCGACGCGCCGCGCACCAGTTCGGGCACATCGAAGGTGCGCTTCAGCCCCGCCGCCAGGTCGTCGTCCAGCGCGTAAAGGCTGGTGCAGGCGATACGCGCATCAGGCGGGCCTTCCACCACCGGGCAGAAGATGATTTTTTGCCCTTCCTTGTCGAACAATCCCTGCATCTGCGTGACGCCGCGCCGGTTGTTCTCGCGCGTCAGGGTGATATTTACGCGGCTGCCCGCAGGGATCGAGAATCCGGTTTCTTCAAAAGGTGCCCAGGCTTTGCCGAAAAGCGCCGTGCCGCGGCCCGCGCGGCAGATCAGGCGCGGGGCCGCGCCCGTAGGGGCCGCCAGCGCCGCCACTTCGCTATCCAGCGGGTGAAATTGCTGCTGGGTGCCGCCCGGCCACGACAGGCTGGGCATGCTCCAGCCGCCGCCCGCGCAGGCCGACAGCAGCAGGCAGGCCACAAGGGGGGCGAAAGGGGATATTTTACGTGCGAAAGACATGACTTGTTTTTCCGGTATAAGTTATATCTTAATAGAAACCGGACACGGGCGCAAATCTATCCGGCATCCTGTCCGTTTCACGAAATGCGACTTCAGGTAAAGGAAGCATCCCCTTGTTCCGCCGCGCGACACTGTTCCACTTCTTCGGCTTTCCGGTCAAGGCGGATGCCAGCTGGGTGTTTTTATCCGTGCTGCTGATGTGGACACTGTCCACCAAAATCTTCCCCTACTCGCTGCCGAAACTCGACCTGCAGACCTACCAGATCATGGGCTTCGCGGCGCTGGTGGGGATTTTCGTTTCCATCATCGCGCACGAAGTCGCCCATGCGGTGATCGCCGAATATTATCATATGCCGATCGAGAGCATCACGCTCTTCATCTTCGGCGGCGTGGCCGAAATGCGCGGCGACCCCAGTCACCCCAAGGGCGAATTCCTGATGGCCATCGCGGGGCCGGTGATGAGCGGGCTGATGGGCCTGTTTTTCTGGGCGGCGGCGGAACTGTACCAGCTGTACTTCCGGCCTGGCCCCACGACGGAAGTTTTAATCTACCTTGGCAATATCAACCTGCTGATCGCGGTCTTCAACATGGTGCCGGCCTTCCCGCTCGACGGCGGCCGCGCGCTCCGCGCCGTGATCTGGAAGATGAAGAACAATCTGGTTCTTGCGACGCGCATCGCCTCGAACCTCGGCGCTGCCTTCGCCTACGGGCTGATGGCCTATGCGTGCTATAAAGTCGTCTGGTGGAACCAGCTGGGCGCGGCCTTCTGGTGGGGGATGCTGGGCTATTTCGTGCTGGCCGCCGGCTCCTACGCGGTGAAGCAGACGGAAAACCGCTCGCTGCTGGGCGCCGAAACGGTGTCACGCTTTATGCACGACCAGATCGTGCCCGTCTCCCCCGACCTTGTGCTGAACGACCTTGTCGAAAATTTCGTCTCGAAACATTACCAGCGCGTCTATCCCGTGGTGGACAGGGGCCAGCTGGTGGGCGTTATCACGCTGCAGTCCCTGCTGTCGATGGACAGGTCGAAATGGCTCTGGCTGCATGTCAGCAGCGTGATGGAGCCGGTGACCGCAGACAATACCGTGTCGTCATCCTATAACGCCGCCGAAGCGCTCGACCTGATGCAGCGCCACCAGCGCGACCAGTTGCTCATCGCCGACGACGGCAAATTCATGGGGGCGGTCGCGCTCCGCGACCTCGCGGCTTTCCTGTCGATCACCAAGAAGATCGATTACAACAAGCCTGTCGTTCACAGTAAATAATTACGCCGTAGCCTTACGCTCGAAAGCGCCGCCGTGGTCGCGCGACCATTCGGCGGGGGCGGCGAGGAATTTTTCGACCTCGACGAAGACTTCCTCCGGATAGCGCTTGCGTGCCTTGGCTTCGGCCAGCACGTCTTTCCATGTGGCCAGCGCATGCAGTTTCAGACCCGCATCGCCGAAGATTTTCGGGCTTTCGGTATAGATGCCGTAGAAGAAAACCGAGAATACATCGGTGACGACAGCGCCGCCGTCACGAAGCGCATTGGCAAAGGCGACTTTCGATGCGCCGTCGGTCGCGAGGTCTTCGACCAGCAGCACGCGGGCGCCTTCGGGCATATGGCCTTCGATCTGCGCGCCACGGCCGAAGCCTTTCGGCTTCTTGCGCACGTAGAGCATCGGTTTATCCAGTTCTTCGGACATCCAGGCTGCGTAGGAGATACCAGCCGTTTCACCGCCCGCGATATAATCGACCTTCGAAATATCGCAGCTTGATGCCAGCAACTCGCAGCCCATGTTGGTGATTTCACGGCGGGCGTTTAAAAACGAGATCACCTTGCGGCAGTCGATATAGACCGGGCTCGCCCAGCCGGAGGTGAAGATATAGGGTTTATCCGAATTGAAATGGACGGCTTCGATATCCAGCAGCAGTTGCGCGGTGCGTCTTGCCGCTTTTTGCGTATCGAAGGCCATCTTACCAGCTCCCCGGCCTGCGCGGCGGCTTGAAGATCCAGAAATTGCGGAGCAGGAACATGACGGTCAGGAAAGTGATTTCGATGCCGAGACCGGCGATGGCGATCAGCGGCAGGCGCCATTTTTCGTAGGCGGCGGGGCCGAAGATGACCTTGACGTTGAAGGCAGCCGCTGCCGAGACCATCAGGCAGGCCGCCATCACCGACCAGTTGAAGATCGACAGCGCGCGCTTGTTCGCCCATTCGGGCTGGAAGGAAAAGAAGGCCCAGGCCACAAAGACGCCAAGACAGATGAGCAGCCCTACAAGCGGACCCATGGATTCCCCTTAGATGGTTAAAAACGTCGCTATTTTATAACTTTTTTCCGGCCGTCAGGCAACTACCTGGCTTTCGAGGAAGCGCTGGGCGTGCAGCCCGTCCAGCACGCGCTCGAACTTGCGGCGCGCCTCGGGCGACAGCGGCAGGAATTCGGCCGCCATGCCGCGCTGCGCGGCCCTGACAACGCGGCCTACCTGCCGGATGCTGACGATTTCATGCGCCAGCTTGAATTTCAATGTGAGCTGTATTTTGTCGCCGACCGACATGCCGGCATAGGGGCTGGTTTCGAACGACACGCCGCCCAGGCTCCAGTCCTTGACCCCGTAGGCCTTGCTGCCCACCTCGACCTCGGCCTTCACGCCATCGTGGCGGATATGCTTGCGGCGCGTGCCGATATCGTCGTTGCCGGTGCGCAGGCCGATGAGCTCTAGGACGCGATTAATCATGTGTTTTTCCCCCGATGCTGAAACTTATCCCCAAGCCGATTCTATCTGTTTTGGGGGTAAAAGTTCAAGTTTTTCAACATTCTGGCCCCTGTTTTGCACGTAAAATCAGGGTAATATCAGGTGCTTATGACAAAATAGGCGTCTTGCTTGACTCAACAAGCCCCCAAAGTATATAAATTCTCTCCATAACAGCGGCTAAACCCGCACCCGTCCTCTGGCTCGAATTGGCTGCCTCGTTGGCGGGATTTTTGAAAGGAAAACAAAATGCCAAAGATGAAGACCCACAAGGGCGCTGCAAAGCGTTTCCGTGTGACGCGCCGCGGCAAGGTTAAGTCCCGCCCCGCGCACAAGCGCCACCGCCTCACCAGCAAATCCAGCCGCATGAAGAGAGAAGGACGCTCGACGCTCATCGTTCGCGATGAAGACGCCAAGATCATTCTCGACAACTTCCTGCCCTACCAGCTGAAGTACACGCGCAAGAAAAAGCGTTACGTCGCTAAGAACAAGAAGGAGGCCGCATAATGGCACGCGTCAAAGGGGGCACAGCCTCCATCAACCGCCACAAGAAAGTCCTGAAGCTCGCAAAAGGCTATCGCGGCCGCAGCAGCAAATGCTTCCGCTCCGCGCTGGGACGTCTTGAAAAGGCTCTCCGTTACGCTTACCGCGACCGTCGCAACAAGAAGCGCGACTTCCGCGGTCTCTGGATCCAGCGCATCAACGCAGGCGCGCGCCTGCACGGCCTGACGTATTCGACGCTGATGCACGGCCTGAAACTGGCCGGCATTACGCTCGACCGTAAAGTGCTGTCCGACATCGCCATTCGCGATGCCGCCGGCTTCGGCAAGATCGCCGAGCAGGCGAAAGCAAAGCTGCCCAAGAAGAAAGCAGCTTAAGCTTTACGATTGATGATTAAGGTTTGGGCGTCGGGCTTGCGGTAGCGGGTCCGACGCCAATCTTTTTATTGAGCAGCGCGTTGCCCACTTTCGCCACGCCATCGGTCAGCGCGGCGACTGTCGTGGCCGCGACCTTGACCACGCAAAGACCCAGTACAATCCCGCCCGATGTCACGGCGGCGCCCGGCAGTATCGCCGTCATGGCGGCGCCGGTGCCGAAAATAAGACCCGCCACGCCAATGCCCGTCAGGGCGCGATCGATGATGCGCGCGGCGCGGCCGAACTTGAAGCCGCCGTATTCGGGATTGCCGGCGATGCGGTTGAATTCGTTGCCCAGGGTAAAGGGACGCTCTGGCGGCGTTGCAGCCCAGTTGAAAGCTTCGCTGACCCAAGACACGATAGACACCCCGTTTTACACGTTATTACAGACAATTAGATTATATCGGGGGCGTAAGTTTATGTCAAATAATAATATTACCCGATCCGGCCAAACGGATAGAACATATAATGAATCTTGGTGTTTGCAACGGCCTGTCTATCTGGTCTATTGGTAACATTATGGCGCGTCCGGCTACATTATATGTCTGTCAATCCTGCGGCTCCTCCCACAACCGGTGGTCGGGGAAATGCGAGGCCTGCGGCGAATGGAATTCCATCGTCGAGGAAGCGCAGAAAGAACGCCCGCCCCAGGGTCTCGGCCGCGCGCGCGGCAAGGCCATCGACTTCACGCCCCTCTCGGCTGCCACCGAAGCCGTAGTCCGCCGCACCACCGGCATCGGCGAATTCGACCGCGTGACCGGCGGCGGGCTTGTGCCCGGCTCGGCGCTGCTGATCGGCGGCGACCCCGGCATCGGCAAATCGACGTTGTTGTTACAGGCAACCGCGTTGCTCTCCAAGGGCGCGAAATGCGCCTATATCTCGGGCGAGGAATCGCTGGAGCAGGTTCGCCTGCGCGCAGGGCGCCTAGGCGTGACACAGGCGCCGGTAGAGCTTGCCTCCGCCACCAACGTGCGCGACATCATTGAAACAATCGACAAGCACCGCTTTGACGCCATCGTCATCGATTCAATCCAGACCATGTATCTCGACAACCTCGATTCAGCCCCCGGCACAGTTGCGCAGGTACGCGCCTCTGCGGCTGAACTGATCCGCGCGGCCAAGCGTCGCGGCACCTGCCTGCTGCTGGTCGGCCATGTCACCAAGGAAGGCCAGATCGCGGGCCCTCGTGTTTTAGAACACATGGTGGATACCGTTTTGTATTTCGAGGGCGACCGCGGCCACAGCTTCCGTATCTTGCGCGCCGTGAAAAACCGCTTCGGCCCCACCGATGAAATCGGCGTGTTCGAAATGGCGGAACAGGGGCTGATCGAAGTCACCAACCCGTCGGAGCTTTTCCTCGCGCAGCGCCAGCAGGAAATTTCCGGCTCCGCCGTCTTTGCGGGCATGGAAGGCACGCGCCCCGTGCTGGTGGAGATTCAGGCGCTTGTCGCGCCCTCGCCGCTGGGCACGCCGCGCCGCGCGGTGATTGGCTGGGATCAGGGGCGTCTGTCGATGGTGCTGGCGGTGCTGGAGGCACGCTGCGGCGTCGTCATCGGCCCGAACGATGTTTACCTGAACGTCGCCGGTGGCCTGAAAATTTCCGAACCCGCCGCCGACCTTGCCGTTGCCGCTGCGCTTGTCAGCTCGCTGACCGGCACGCCCGTGCCGCAGGATATGATCGTCTTTGGCGAAATCGGCCTGTCGGGCGAAGTGCGTAGCGTCGGCCAGATGGACAACCGGCTGAAGGAAGCATCGAAACTCGGTTTCAAATCCGCGCTGGTGCCCGGCCTTGCCGGCAAGAAGCCGCTGAACCCCGGCAACCTGAAACTGACGCAAGCCATGCAATTAAAAGATATCCTGCCCCTGTTTTCAGAGGAGAATTAAAACATGACCCCCGACGCGCTCGATATCATCGTCGCCATCCTGCTGGTTTTATCAGGCCTGATGGCCTGGTTCCGCGGTCTCATCAAAGAGGTCTTTACCATCGTGGCGCTCTTCTCCGCCTCCGCAGCCTCGTATTTCGGCGGGCAGCTGATGATCGGGCCGTTCGAGCGCTGGTTGAAGGTCGACAAGGTCGCGGGCGAACAGGCGGCCAATGCCGTATCGAAGGCCGCCGCCGCCGGCACAGATGCCACCGTCGCCAAAACGAACCTGTTTATGGGCGTCGCCAGCCCCGAGATCGTGGCCAAAGTCGCGGCCTATGGCTCTGTCTTCCTGTTTATCTATTTCGTCATGAGCCTGATCGGCTTTTTCCTGTCGCGCACAGTCAATGAGTCAGGTCTCGGCATCCTCGACAAGCTGGGCGGCGCAGGCTTCGGCTTTGCGCGCGGCTTCCTCGTCGTGTTCCTGCTTTACCTGCCCGTGTCCTTCATGATCGAGCATGAGAGCATGCCGCTCTGGGCGAAAAATTCGGTGACCGTGCCCGTGCTCGACAAGGCCGTCGCCTTCGCCGACACCCAGTTCGGCCTGCATGACATGATCGTGGATCGCGGCGGAGAGATCGCCGTGAAGATCGGCAAGAAAATCAATCCCGATGAAATCGGCAAGGACGACATCGAAACGGCGGCAGGCGACGTGACCGTCACGCAAGGCAACAAGTTCGAGCTCGGCCCCGCCCACCTGCAGGCTGAATTGCAGCAGGAACTGACCGCCGAGGAGAAAGGCATCCCGCATGAGCCGCTCCCATAAGCACGCAGCGCCCAAAAGCAAAAAGCGCCTTTACCTGATGGCGGGTGGCGTCTTCGTCGCCGCCTGCGCCCTGTTTATCGCCATCGACCGCCAGCAATTGCCGGCGGGCGTAAGATCGAACCCCTATGTTATCGGCGCTTACGAAACGCGTGACGCCGCGCTTGAAAAAGGCGAAGCGCTGCTGGGCCGCAAGGCCGCAGAAGTCGAGCCCGCCGCAGGAAATGACGACGGCGCAGGGTATAAGCGCGAAGACCGCGCCCGCCTTGAACGCCTGATACGCGAAGGAGCAGAGGATGAGTAATTCGAACAAACGGCTGGACGGGCGCGTCGCGCTTGTGACCGGCGCGTCGCGCGGCATCGGCGCGGCTGTGGCCAAGGCTTTCGCAGCCGAAGGCGCGCATGTGATTTTGCTGGCCCGCACGCAGGGCGCGCTGGAAGAAACCGACGACGCGATAAAAGCCCTCGGCGGCAAGGCGACGCTGCTGCCCTTCGACCTCAATGAGAGCAAGAAAATCGCCGCCATCGGCCCGACCATCGCCGATCGTTTCAAGCGCCTTGATATCCTTGTCGGCAATGCCGCGATGCTGGGCAACCTCAGCCCCGTCGCCATGTCTGACCCGAAAGTTTACGAAGAAACATTCCGCGTGAACTTCCTTGCCAATTACCACCTGATCCGCGCGCTCGATCCGCTGCTGCGCGGCTCCGACGCCGGACGCGCCATCTTCGTCACCTCCGGCGCCGCGCATATGGGCAGCCCCTTCTGGAGCGCCTATGCAGCCTCCAAGGCTGCGCTCGAGGAAATGGTGGCGTCTTACGCCGCCGAAACGGCCTATAGCCCGCTGAAGGTCAACATCCTTGATCCCGGCGTGGTGCGCACCGAAATGCGCGCCGAGGCCTTCCCGGCCGAAGACGCGAAAACGCTGCCGCTGCCCGAGACCATCACGGGCCGCTTTATCGAACTCGCCCTGCCCGCCTGTGAAAAAAACGGAAAAGTGGTCAAGGCCGCGTGAGTATCGCCAACCCCCACCTGCACGGAATATCGGATGGCTCGCCGCCCACCAGCCTGAAACGCTGGGCGGCTGTGGCTTCGCTGTCAGTCGCGACAGTGCTGGTGGCGGTCAAGTTCATGGCCTTCCTGATGACGGATTCGGTGAGCTTGCTGTCGTCGCTGATGGATTCGTCGTTTGACGCCTTCGCCTCGCTGATCACCATGCTCTCGGTCATCCATGCCGCGACGCCCGCCGACGAAGAACACCGTTTCGGCCATGGCAAGCTGGAGGCGTTATCCGCGCTGGGGCAAGCCGTGTTTATCTTCGGCTCCGCGATCTTCCTGCTGTTCGAATGCGCGCGGCGTTTCGTAACACCCATCCAGATCCACGAACCCACGATTGCGATTGCCGTGATGGTGCTGTCGATCGTGCTGACGGCTTTCCTGCTGGTCTTCCAGATTTACGTGATCAAGAAAACAAAATCCGTCGCTATCTCCGCCGATTACCTGCATTACAAGGGCGACTTGCTGGCGAACCTCAGCGTCTTCGCGGCCCTCGCCCTCAGCTACTACACGAAAATGAAATACGTCGACCCGGCTTTCGCCAGCATCATCGCGCTGACGCTGCTCTGGGGCGCTTTCTCGATCACGCGGCAGTCCTTCGACATTTTAATGGACAAGGAGATCAGTACCGCCGACCGCGACAAGATCATGGCGCTGGTGACCGCGCACAAGGACGTGGTGGCCGTGCACGACCTGCGCACCCGCAACACCGGCGACAGGATTTTTATAGAATTCCACATGGAAGTCGACGGCACGCTCTCGCTCAACCGCGCCCATGCGATTACCGAGGATATCGAGAAAACGCTTTTCGACGCCTTCCCCACCTCGGAAGTCCTGATCCACCAGGAACCCGCCGGCATTGACGATCACCGGCTGGATAATATTATCCCCATAAAAAATACCTGACCGCCTTTACACCTCCCCCTCGGGGGAGGGAGGGGCCCGCGCCCTTGCGCGGGAGGGTGAGGGGAACTCCGTGACGTATTACTTTTTGACCCACGATGCTATAGGGATCGCGCCTTTTTGATTTGCCAAAATATTCAGCGTATCGAAAGCTCGCGAGAGTGCGATGTCTTCACAAGCGCCACAATCTGACAGCCACAAAAGCCATTTTTGTGTAGCTTCACATTCCTTCGGGCTTAACTGAGGCCAACGTTTTGCAAAGAAATCATCCCAAGAGTTAGGGGCATTGCCACGGTCAAGGCAACTTACAAGTGAGCTATTAACTATCAAATTAGGCTGATTCTCCCTAATCCCGGCACAATAAATGCCCGGCAAAAAATATCGAAAAGCTTCGGGGGAGAAACCAAATATTGCGTCGTAATATTGCTGTAATTCAGCACACGTTATTTGCTGCCATGCTTTACCAGTAAACTCTTGAGCATCTTCGTATAAATCAGAATCCGGACTTTCTGCCTTGATGACCGTTTCGGGCATGGCTCGATCTTTGAAAGCCTCCGCGATAAAAGTCAGCAATGCTTCAATATCTTCTTGCATCATCAATTCATCAAATTTGAACAGGACAAGGTTCGCGCCTTCCAAAGTTCCCCTCACCTTCCCATGCTTCGCATGGGCCCCTTCCTCCCCCGAGGGGGAGGCGGGCAAGGATCAATCCGTATAAGGGTTCTTCGCGGCCTTCAGCACCATGCGAATCGGCACGGCGGGCAGGCCGAAATCGCGGCGCAGGCCGTTCACGATGAAGCGTTCATGCGTGTCGGGGTACTGGTCGGGGCGCGACAGCCACAAGGCAAAGGTCGGCGGGCGGGCCTTCAGCTGCGTAATGTAACGCAGGCGGTTCTGGCGGCCGTTGACCAGCGGCGCGGGGTTCTGCGATTCCATGGCGCGGAGCCAGCGGTTCAGCTTGTTGGTCGGCACGCGGCAGTTCCAGAGCTTGTAGGCGTCGAGCACGCCCTGCAAAACGCTTTCGACGCGCTGGCCCTTCAGCGCCGAAATCGTCACCAGCGGCACGCCTTTGACCTGCGGCAGGGATTTATCCAGCTGGTATTGAAGTTCCTCCAGCTTCGCGGCGCGGTCTTTCACGGCGTCCCATTTATTGACGGCGATCACCAGCGCGCGGCCTTCCCGCGTGACCAGATCGCCGATCATCAGGTCTTGTTTTTCGAATTCGTTCTCGGCGTCGATCACCAGCACGACGACCTGCGCAAGACGGATGGCGCGAAGGCTGTCTTCCACCGCCATGCGCTCGATCTCGTTCACGATTTTCGATTTACGGCGGAGACCTGCGGTATCGACAAGGCGAATCTTGCGGCCGCCGAAGGCCCAGTCCACATGCACAGCGTCGCGCGTCAGGCCCGCTTCGGGCCCTGTCATCGAGCGTTCTTCGCCCACCATCGCGTTCAGCAGCGTCGATTTGCCGACGTTGGGGCGGCCGACGATGGCGATCTTGATCGGGTTGCTGAGGTCTTCTGCTTCTTCTTCCTCGTCGCCGAAGCCTTTTTCGTCGCCTTCGTGGTATTTCTGGAAGTAAATCTCGAGGTCTTCTTCCTGTTCTTCGGTCAGCGGCGGGTTGGCGGCGTCGACATGCGGGCGCAGCAGGTCGTAAAGATCATTCATGCCCATGCCATGCTCGGCGGAAACGGGGATCGGCTCGCCAAGGCCCAGTTCATAGGCCTCCAGCAGTCCCTGCGCCGAGGCCTTGGTGTCGCATTTATTGACGACCAGCGCCGATTTCACCTTCTGCTTGCGCAGCCACAGGGCGAAGTGCCTGTCCATCGGCGTGATGCCGGTGCGGCCATCGACGACCAGAATGGCCATATCGGCCTTTTCCAGCGCGCGTTCGGTCTGCTGGCGCATCCGCGCCTCGATCGAGGCGTCGAAATGTTCTTCCAGCCCAGCCGTGTCGATGACGCGGAATTGCAGGCCCATCAGGTTGGCATCCGCCGCGCGCCAGTCGCGCGTCAGGCCGGGGCTGTCATGCACCAGCGCCAGTTTCTTGCCGACAAGGCGGTTGAACAGCGTCGACTTGCCGACGTTGGGGCGCCCGATGATTGCTAAGGTGAATGTCATTTCAGCGCCACGCCGTCAGGTCGCCGTCGCTGGTCAGCACGAACAGGGTATTGCCAGCCACGACGGGCGCAAGGTGAGCATCGCCGCTCAGTTCCTGCTGGCGGATGATTTTACCATCCTGCGGGTTCACCTCCACCATATGGCCACCGGAGGACACGACGATCAGCCTGCCGCCTGCCAGCACGGGGCCGGCCCAGACCATCGGCACTTCCTTGTCTTCGTCCTCGAATCTCGGCAGCGAGGTCACCCAGCGGATATCGCCGCCCTTGCGGGTCAGCGCCGTCAGCTGCTGTTCGGAGGTCAGCGCGAAAATGGTTTCGCCTGCGGGCCAGGGCGTTTCGGCGGATCCAATCTCGCGCTGCCAGATGCGCTGGCCGGAGACCTGATCCAGTGCCACCATGCGGCCCGAGAAAGACACGGCGTAAACCACGCCCTGATCGATCACCGGAAGCCCGCGAATGTCGGAGATGGAGGCCAAAGATCCCGCGCGGCGCACGGCGGAAAGGTTGTCTTCCCAGACGATCTGGCCGTTTTCGGGGCGCAACCCGTAAATCTCGCCGCTTGAGAGCGGCAGCACGACGAGTGATTGATCCACGGCGGGCGAGGCGGAGCCCAGCAGGTTCGTCGTTTCAGATACGCCCGCGTAATTCCACAGCGGCGTACCGTCGGTGGCACTCAGCACCAGCAGGCGGTTGTCGAGCGTCACGATATAGACGCGTTCATCCAGCACAGTGGGGGCAGAGCGCGCGGGCGAGGCGATCGATGATTTCCACAGCACCTTACCGTCTGCGGGGTTCAGCGCGTAGATGTATTTATAGCCGCTGGCGGCGAAGATCTTGCCGGAGGCGAAGGACAGCCCGCCGCCCACCGCGCCTGCGTCTTCCTCGCCCTTGGGCACGATTTTCTGTTTCCATTTGCGCTTGCCGTTTTTCACGTCAAAGGCGGAGACAAGCCCTTCGGTATCGAGCGTGAAGACAGCGCCTTCGGCCACGACGGGCGCGGCGGTCAGCGGCGTGCGGTCGTCGCCGCCCTCGCCCACGGAAACTTTCCAGGCTTTCTTCAATCCCTTGCCAAGCGCAAGGTTGCCGAGCGCATGGTTGGGATAGCCGCCGCGCTGCGGCCAGAACTGGTTCGACCATTCTTCGGGCAGCGCGACTTCTTCCGACGCGAGCTCGGGGTTCGGCACAAGTTCCTTCTGCAATTGGAGGACGGAGATGCGCTCGCCCTCGAGCGGCTTGCCCTCGGTTTCGCCGAAGTATTGTTTCAGCGTCGAGCAGCCGGAGAGCAGCCCCAGCATGGCAACGATGGCAAGCGGGCGGGTAATACGGCTATACAAGGCGATAACTCCTAAAACTCATTATTTCGCGGTTGCGGAGCCCATGTAGAGCTCACGCAGGGTCGAGGCGCGCATGCGCACATCGTTGGGCGCGCCGCCATCCTGCGTCAGGCGCGTCAGCACCTCGGCCGCTTCCTTCATTTTATTCTCGCGGGCGTAGAGCAGCGCCTGCAGCTCCAGCGCCGAATAGCGCCAGGTGCTCTTGGCGGTCAGGGGCGCGAGATCCTTGTGCAGCTGCGCGGGATCTTCGGCGCCAAGACTCTTGGAAACACGCAGGAGTTTGGCAAGGTCGCGGTAGGTGCTGTCGAGGCCCGAAGTGCCCTCGATCTTGCGATAGAGCGTCACGGCCTCCGCGTCCTGGCTGCGCTGGCTGTGCAAGGCGGCCGCGGTAAAGAGGGCGATGGCGCCATGGTCCTTGTCGCTTTTCAGCGCGAATTCGCCCAGCGCCTTGGTGTCATTTTCCCTTAAGACTTCCAGCAGCGCCGCCGTCTGGGTCAGGTTCTGCTTGTATTCGTGCTGCCGCCACCAGGTCAGCGCGCCGGTGAAGATAACCGCAAGGATGGCGCAGATGATGATCCAGCTGCCGTTTTCCTTCCAGAACTGCTCCAGTTTCTGCCGGCGCAGGTCGTCTTCGATTTCTTCTTCAATGTGCGTCATGACCTTTAAAATCCTGATGGTTTAATCCCGCATGCGTTGCATGCATAATTTGCAATGCATACTCGCTAAATATGGGCTTTTGGGCAAGTAAAACCGCCCCCTTTCTGTTGCCATAATGTCACTTTTGCGGCCCCATCTTGCCAATTGCCCCTTATGGGTTCATAAAAGCCTATAACCCGTTTTCAAAGCAGAGCATTTTCACTGCGCCCTGCGCAGCATTTCAAAGGGAGAAGCCCCCCGATGCCGATCGAGTTTTTCAAGAAGGTCAGCGAGGCCGAAAAGGCCCGCCGCCGCGAGCAGCAGATCAATGCCGCCAACCGCCACGGCACCAACCTTTTCTTCCAGGCGATCGAGAGCAATAAGCTGGAAGAAGTGGCGAAACTGTTCCGCGAAGGCGCCGACCTGAACGCGCGCACCACCCAGCGCGGCCTGCTGGGCAATACCGCGATGGATTATTCGACGGGCGCGACGCCGCTGCACGCCGCGGCGCTGCTGGGCAATACCGAAGTGGTCGCCTTCCTGCTGGAAAAAGGCGCGAACCCCCGCGCGAAAGACGACGACGGCCATACGCCGCTCGATTACGCCATCCTGGGCCACCGTTACAACGAAGCCATCTTGCAGCGTAAAGAGGGCTCGATGTTCTCGCTGACCTCGACGGTCAACAAGGCCGCCAGCAAAGTCGGCAAATACGAAGAGATCATCACCCAGCTGCAGGGCCATGGCGCGAAGCCCGGCATGTTCGCCCTGCCCGACCGTTTCCGCCGCGACAATCCCGACGGCCCCGGTTCGTTCAACGCGCCGCCGATGCCCTAATTACGGTTTTGGCGCGGGCGGCCTTGGCGCCGCAGGCCTTTTTTCGGGCGCCGCGCCGCCTGCTGCGGCAGCGCCCCTGGCATGGCCCGCATGGAACTGCGACTGCCCCGGCGCGGGACCGCCCTTGAATTCCCGCACTTCACGCTTGAACAGCTCGATCTCGCGCAGCGCCCTGCGCAGCTGGGCGGCTTCTTTCTTCGCGTCCTCGATCTCGCGGGTATTGAGCCTGCCGCCGAAGAAGCTTGTCACCGCCGCGATCTGCAGCACCGGCTTGCCCGCCTTGATCAGGTCATCGTCCTTTTTAAGCTTCCTGTGGATCGCGTCCTCGAAAGCCTTGAGGTTTTTCGGGTTGGTGAAATCGACCTCGCGCAGGTTCTTGATATGGCCGTCGGGCGTGCGCGACAGTTTTCCGTCTATGGCCTGCGTCGGCGTGCTTTTCAGCACATAGGCAACGGCGGGCAGGGTCTTGAAATGGTAGATCGAGGGCTTGACGGGCGCGGGCTTCGGCTTGTCGAGCTGCTGCTGCAAGAGTCCGACCGCGGCTTCGCCCAGCTGGCGGATGCTGGATTTTTCAGGCGCGTATTTTTCGCCGACGGTGCGGACCGTCAACTCGCGCACCGCTTCGCGCGCGGCGTCGCCAGCGCCAAAGCCGAAAAAGCCGGCCGCCGTTTCCGCCACTGTCGCCACGGCCTCGGCACCCGCCTTGCCGTATTCGCCTTTGTACAGGTGCGAGCCGACGTTATAGGCCCCGTACCCGAAGCTCACCACGCTGCCGACGACCGGGATTTTCCGGCTGACAAAGCCCGCGGCCTTCGCAAGGGGCGCCACTTTTCGCGTAAACGACGCCACCGCTTTGTATGTTTTGGGCGACAAGGCGACGTCGGTGAGGGCGCTGACGGTCGCGCCCTTCACGTCGCCCTGCGCCAGCTGCAGGGCGATCGACGCGCCGCTGGTCGCATGGCCGCCATGGCGGTCGAGCTTGGTGCGGACCCCGCCGATGCGCGAGACGACGCCCGGCTTGGCAGCGCCGCCGCCTGATCCCGCCTGCGGCGCGGCCGCCTTGCGCGGTTCGGGGGCTTCTGGTTTCGGGGTGGGCTTGGGCGGCGCCGCAGCTTTCGGCGGCGCGGCGTCAGCCTTGGGCGGCGTTTTGCGCGGCGCAGCGCCACCGGCATCGCCGTCCGAATCGTTTTTCGGCGGCGCGGGTTTGGCGGCAGCGGGCTTCGCGGCTGGTTCTGCTGCGGGTTTGATCTCCGGCTTGGCATCCGGCTTGAACACAGCGGCGGGATTTTTCGCGCGGGCAAGGTCGACGTCCCGCGTGGCAATATGGTCAAGTTCCGCGCGCGCGACCAGCTTCACGGGTTCTGCGCCCGGCACGGCCTCCGGTAAATGTTTTGCGAGCGCGTCGGATACGTCTCCCGCGCCCACCTCGTGCCCCACGCCGTCGAAAACGGCCAGCAGGACGCTCTTGCCCTGCAGGTCGGTGTTGGTGTCGAGCCGCAGCACAGCCGCTGTCGTGTTATCCTTCGATCCCAGCGCGGTCGCGCGTTCCGACAGGAAACGGGAAATATCCGCCGTTTCCGGATTGGATTTCAGGTGGGCTTCGAGCTCGATCCCGAGCGCTTCCTGGAAGCTCTTGCGCGTATCGCCTTCGCCCCGCGCCGGGCTCTTCGTATAGCCATCGATGACGCCGTCGGAAATATTGATGACGAAAGCCTTCTCGCCGGCGGGTATATCGATGCTCTTGGTCAGCATGAAATTCCCGCCGCGCTGCGCGCCCTCGCCGAAGCCGGTTGCGCCTTTCATACTGGCCGGCGCCTTCAACTCCTTGCCGTTGACGTCGTAGATCGAGACGTTGTTGTTGGCGTCGACGCTGGCGATCAGCGTGGTTGAATCGCCGCGCAGACCGGCCACCAGATCAAAAGACGCCATGCCGGGCTGTTTCGCCTGTTTTTGCGTGATAGCGGCAAGAGAGCCCGTGGAATCCTTGTCGTAATCGCCGCCCGCCGTCGCATTGCCGCGATCGCTGAGCGAATCCATGATGCGGCCGAGCCCTGCTTCATCGATGGGTGTTTTGGTGGTGACGACGGCATAGGTATCGGCCTGACCCGCGTTGGGTACCACCTTGCCGTCGCGTACATCCACGCCGGATGTCAGGTATGTTTCGACAACGGCATTGCCCGCCGCATATCTTTCGATGACGTCCCTGGGCAGTTGGGGCGCCTCCGGCACGACAGGTTTTAGCGGCGCTTTCGTGCGCAGCTCTTCCGCCTGCGCGGTCACGCGCGCCTCCGCCTCGGCCATCAGCGAAGGCTTCGCAAGCTCGGGCGTGTCCACTTTCGTGGGGTTGCGGACGATGAATTCGGCCTGCGCGACGTAATCGGCCCTGCGGTCTGCATCCAGCAGGCGCGCGGCAAGATCCGGGGCGCCGGCTTCGCGCGTCGTGCCGTTCAGGCGGTTTTCGGGTCCGGGCGCGCCGACCTGCAGCCTGTCGGGGCTGGAATATTTCGTCGATTGAAGCTCGATCGGCGTGCGCACGGTCTTGGGCTGGCCGTCTTCGCCCAGCACGGGCACGGGGTAGCCGTCGGGGCCCATGATAACTTTGCCATTCGCATCGCGCTCGACGATAACGGCCTCGACCTCGCCGCCGGAAAGGCGCAACAGGTCCAGCGGCCTGTCTTTTTCATCCTTCGGCGGGGGCACGAAGACTTCGGGCGCGCTGTTTTCGACCCAGCCCATGCGGTAGGGGCCCTTCTGGTAGAAACTGTCGGCGACGACATATTTCGCGGGGCCGCCGTCTCCTGCGAAGCGCACGACGTTGTGCATATGCGTTTCGATGGTCTGCGGCTTGCCGTCCGCCGCCGCGACGAATTTTCCGTCTTTCGTCATCAGCGGATTGTATTTATCCGGCACCTCGACCGCCGCGCGCACCTCCTGGTCGTAGATGCGCATTTCGTAGCCGTTGAGTTCTGTATTTGCCGCCTGCGTCAGGCGGTTGTAATTTTCGACGTCGCCGCTGTTCAGGCTTTCCGCCGCCTGACGGATCAGGACCGCGGTTTTATCCTGCTGCACGGCGGAGACAAGCGCCTCGGTCGCGGCCGCGACATGGCGGCAGTCGCCGATGCCCTCCGCCGCCGCCACGGCAAGGTTGGTGCGCGTATCGGTTGCCAGCAGAACGTCGCCGCGGGCGACCAGTCTCTGGGCGGCGGCGACGGGGTCGACGCCCGGCTCTGTCGTCAGCGGCAGCCCGTCCAGCACGCCGCGCTGCTCGGGCGTCAGGTCGCCCTTCCGGATCGCCGCGACCAGCGCCTTGTCGTCTTTGATCTGCTGGTAGGTTGCGAATTCGTCGCCCTCGAAATGGCCGACCGAGGTCGCGCCCGCATGGGTGATGCGCAGCCGCACGACGGAATCGTAAATCTTGTGGTCGATGCCGTGCAGGTCTTCGAGGTTGCGGCCGTCGACGTCGAAGATGCCGCGCGCCACGGCCTGACTGGCCTGGATGCGGGTTTGCACGTTGTCGATGTCGTAAAGCGATTTCGACATGTCGACGCCCTGCGGCAGGTCGGCGGCGGCGATCACGCCGCTTTGCACCAGTTGCGCCAGCGGCGTCTTGGCCACTTCAAGAAACTGCATCTTGTCCCGCAGCGTGGTCGAGGAATCGGGCAGCATGCCGCCGCCGCGCACGTTGCCGCGTATGTGAAAGCCCTCGGGCGTCATGGCCTGCCGCGAGGTATAGCCGCGCTGCCTGAAGGTGTCGTCGACATCGCGCGGGCCGGACGGCGGCGCGGGCGGGGCCGCGCCCTGCAGCTGATCGGCCAGCGGTTTCAGCAGCTGCTGCGTTTCCGCCCCTTGCGCGCCGCCGATCTCGGCGATGCGCTGCAATGCGGCCGCCTTGTCGGCGTCGCTGGCAACCGGCGTGCCGTTTTCGTTCTTGGCGGCGAGGACGGATGACAGCTGGCGCAGCGCGCGGCCTGTTTCCGCTTCGTCGCCGCTGACGATGGCGGCCTGCGCATTCACCAGCGCGGGCCAGAAGGATTTCGACTGGTCTGCGCCGACGTTCTTTGCCGCCAGCGTGACCAGCGGCGCGATCTGCCGCGCCTGCGCCATGTCGCCCATTTCGAGCGCTGCGTTGAGGGCACCCATGCCGAGGCTGTAGTCGCCCGTTTTGGCGAAACCCGCCTCGAAGGCCTTCAGCGCGCCTTCGCGCCCGCCGCCCGCCGCAAGCGCGACCTCCGCCATGGCGATGGTGCGGAGCGCCTCGGGGTTGCGCGCGTTGTCGGGGGTGTCGATGATGCCGGCGCCAAGGCGCGCGGCTTCTTCATGGCGGCCTGCCTTCTGCAATTCGGTCGCGCGCCATTGCATGACCTCGGGCGACTGGAAGAAAGCGGTGGTGCCGTTTTCAGCGGAGAGCAGTTTTTGCGCATCCAGAAAAGTGATGACGTCGTTCGTCGCGCTGCGGAGGCTCAGCTCCTGCCCGATCTGCGCAATATGGCGGGGCGCTAGCGGCTTGTCGGTATATTCCATCAGCGCTTCGATCTGCGCCTCGCGGCCGGGCAGGGCGAGGGCGCGCTTGACGTTGTCCTGAAAAACCTTGTCGACCGACTGCACCAGCGCGTTATAGGACAGCAGCTTGTCATGGCTGTCGACCGAGCCGTCGAAGCGCTGCTCGACGCCGTGGCGGAAGACGCTGTAGTTGGGCTCTACCAGCAGCGTCGGATCGTCGGGCAGGTTGACCTTGAAACCGCGCAGGTCGAGGTTGACGGTAAACGGCGGGTCGCTCATGCGCGGCCATCCCCGGAGACGCTACCCTTGCCTGTTGCGAAAATTTCCACCGTTTACCCTTAAAAGCCTATAGCCGGATTTCGGCCAGACCCGCCAATTGGTTACATTGTCATTATAAACAGCGGCCCTTAACGCGGGGTTAAGCGCCGTAACGGTGTTAACCCCTTGAATAACCAGTTGTTAACGAAAAACATGCCACAATGGGCTTAAGACGACGTCAACACGTAAAACCGCAGGCTTTGCCAGACCATGTGGAAATGGCTTTTTGGACCACCGCTGCCGCCCGGGACACCGGCGCCGGATTTCACCATGCCCGATAACCTGGGCGCGGAGGTCAGCCTCACGTCGCTGCGCGGAAAATATTTCGTGCTGATCTTCTACCCGTGCGACAGTTCGCCCACCTGCATCAAACAGATGTGCGAATTCCGCGACCGCTGGGGATTCATGATCGAGCACGGCGTCGAGGTTTTCGGCGTCAACCCGATGAGCCAGAAAAGCCACGAAATTTTCCGCGACGATTACGACCTGCCGTTCCGCCTGCTGGTCGACAGGGGGCAAAAAGCCGCGCAAGCCTATCTGGCCAAGGGGCTGATCGTGCGGCGCACGGTCTATCTGGTCGGGCCCGACGGCAATATCGTCTTCAGCCGGCGTGGAAGGCCTTCGCCGCTGGAAATGCTCGAGCATATTCCGGGCGCCTTCCGGGACACGGAAGAAGAAACGCTCGCCCCTCAGGCAGGGTGACTTAAATCTCGTAATCCGGATTAAACGGCGGCGCGGCCGGTGGCGGCGGCGGTGTTTGCGTGTTCGTCGGCTTCAGCGTCAGGCGCTGCGGCGGCGCGTTTTGCTTCAGCGTGTCGCGGCGCGCTTCGGCCAGTGCCGCGGCGAAGTCGAATTTCTTCTTGAGCCGTGCCGGCACGTCTTCCCAGAGCTTTTCCATGTCTTCGGTCTTGCCGGTCCAGCTCTTGGGGTTGAAGATATCCTTGAGGTTATCTTCGCGGAAGGTGATCTTGGGCGCTGCGGGCGCGGCAGTAGCGCCGCCTTCGGCTGCATCCGACATCGCGCCGAAGCTCTGGGGCGACGCGGGTTTTTTCGCGGCGGCCTTTTTCGGCGCGGCTTTTTTCTTTTTCGGCTTCACATCGTCGTCATCGTCGAAGCCGAAATCATCGTCATCCCAGCCACCGCCGCCGCGCGTGGCGCGTTTCGAGGTTCCGCCGCCTCTGCGGCTGCTGCCGTGCATCCAGTCGTCATCATCATCCCACGATGGCGTGGAGGGCGAGACGCCTTCGTCTTCCAGGTATTTCGCAATTTTCACGTAGCCGTAGCTGTTCGCAGCGTCGAGCGCGTTGTTGCCGGTGTAATTCGTGCGGTGCGGATCCGCGCCGCCGTCGATGAGCGCCTTCACGATGGGCAGGTGGCCCTGACGCGCGGCCGCGAGCAGCGGCGTATCGCCGTAAGTGTCGTCGAAATCGGGATCGACGCCTTTTTTCAGGAGCGCCTTCACGCGGCGCGTGTTGCCATCAAAGATGGCATCCATCAGCGATTCCTGGTCTTTGGTCAATTTCATGACTCCAAGCCTGCCAACGATTCTAGATATTGAACATAAAGGTTTATGCTAGAGGGCGCGCACAGCTTTGGCAATCCGTCCCGCGAAATATAGTTAAGACATTGATATTATATAACTTTATTACCGGCACCGCCTTTATCCTCCTTTAACACATTTGTCGTAAAATATAGGCAGTTTCAAAGGGGTGGCGCATGCTGCTGGAAAAAACCTACATACCCGTCCATGAAAGCGGGTCCAAGAACCTGATGCGCAAATTTCGCGATGCCGGTTTGAAGGGCGAAGATACGATTGATGGTTTCAATGCTTTCACCGGCATTTTCGACAATAACGCCCTGGCGTTCTGGACCGCCGCGCTGGACCTGCCGATACAGCTGGGCCCGAAGGAGTGGGACAAGCTGTGGGACGACACGGGCATCCCCCGTCCCGGCCCGCTCCCCTCCGGCACCGTTGCGCTTCTGCTGATACAGAGGCCGTACAATAACGATCACGGTCGCGTCGAAGTGAAAGCCCTGCAGCGCGCCTCCGGCCTGCTTGGCTCGACCATCACGGCCAATTTCACGCAAGGCACGGAGCCCGCCAGCACGATAAGAGGCGAGACGACATTTACGGCGGTCGTTATCCCGCGAACGATGCAATGGACATTTACGCTGGAGAAAGGCACAGGATTCACCATCCCCGACCTCATCGCCCGCGCGACGCAGCAACAAGGACTGGTCGAAGGAGAGCCGCAGAAAAAAGTACCGCTGGCAACCGCGCTGAAACGCGTCGCGGGTATCGACACCTCGCCCGAGGGGCTGGGCAGGAAATTACTGGAGGTGCATCGCGAGCACGCGCTGAAGGGCGGCGCTTTCGAGGAATGCGCGGCGCTGGTAAACAAGGGCGCTGATCTCACGCTGCGCGACCAGTGGGGCCAGACGATCTTCATGAAGGCGGCGGGCCACGGCCATGTGTCGCTGACCAAGCTGCTGATCGAAAAAGGCGCCGATATCGACGCGCTGTCGACAAAGACCGGCAGCACCGGCCGCCAGATGGCGCAGGAAGTCATCGACAACATCAATTCAAAAGGCACGCTGAATTCGCATCTGGTGGAATCGCTGGCGCGCTACAGGGCCGTCACCACGCTGATCGACGAAACGCAGGCCGCGCGCAACCCAGCCGTGGCCGTACCGGCCGCAGCGGCAGCAGCGGAAGACACCGGCCCCGTGAAGGTGCGCCGGCCGCTGACGTTCAAAAAACCGCAGGGGAGCTAGGCCCGCGTGCTGCTGGAAAAATCATATACGCCCCTGCAGGAAAAAGGCGTGCTGGGCCTGAAGCACAGGTTCGGCGAGGCGCTGCGCAGGAACGACGGCACGATCGACGGCTTCAACACCTTCACCGGCACGCTGGACATCGACGCCTATTTCACCCGCTACGGCAAAGGCGCGGGAACGGGCGCGCCGATGGGTCTGCACGACACTGAATGGCTCAAGCTCTGGGAGCTTGCGGGCGCGGACGCACCCGGCGGCCTGCCCGAGGGCAGCTATTGCCTTGTCATGATACAGCCCCCGCAGGGCAGGGAGCACGGCCGCATCGCGCTGCGGGAAGTCGCGCGGCATTCCACCCTCAACCATACCTATAACGATATCCTCTTCGCTACGGGCAGCGAACCCAATACCGGCACAGGGGCGGCGCAGGCGAGCTTCACCGCCGTCATCGTGCCCGATATCCGCGGGCTGGAAGTCACCGTGGAGGAAAAAGCCGGTTTTTCGACGCCCGATCTTGTCACGCGCGGCTTGCTGGGCCTGCCGCCCGCCGAAGGAAAGCCGAAGGAAGACCTGTCGTTGTCGATGGCGCTTAAGCGCGCGGTCGGGCTCGACAGCTCGCCCCAGAATCTCGGCCGGCAGCTTCTGGTAGAATACAAAAGCGCGACTTTCGGCCCGGGCGAGCCGCCGAAATGCGCCGCGCTTGTCGGCCGCGGCGCCGACCTCGAACAGCGCAACAATGACGGCTATACGGTGCTGATGCTGGCGGTGATGTACGGCCATGCCGATTTCGTCAGGCTGCTGCTGGAAAAAGGCGCGAAAACCGGCGCGCAGGCCTTTAACAAAAAGGGCGACACCGCGCTGACGCTGGCCGAGTACATGGTCACCAATAACCGCAATAGCGGCACGAACCCCGCCCTGATGTCGCGCTTTGAAACCGTCGCCGAGATGGTCAGGGCAGCGACGGAAAAAGCGGCGGCCATTGCCCCGCCGGAGCCGGAGCCGATCGTGACGGAAACCACGAATGACGTGCGCGTGCGCCGCCCGATAAAATTCCGCAAGCCGGAGCAATGATTATTTCTTGAGGCCTTTGATCTGCAGCCGCGGCATCTTGCCGTAGGACTGCAGTTTCGCCTGCCGCAGTTTGCCCGCGAAGCCTTCGGTGTCGAGGCCCTGTTTGTAATTGGCCGGTGCTGCGGCCCAGACGGCGGAGAAATCGTCGGGGCGATCCATCCAGAGCGGCGCTTTCAGCAGCAGGCCCAGCTGGCCTTTCTCGCAAATCTTTTGCAGCGCGGTGTCGCCGTCGGGGCCCTTGCCCAGCAGATCCTGCGCGGTGAAACCGCCGCCCAGCTGCGCCAGCGTGATCACTTGCGGAAACTGCCCCAGCTTCGCCAGATGGTGGAACTGGTTCACGCCCGATGTCGCGCTTTCCGCGCGGATATCCTGCAGCGACGAGAACGCAAGCGTCGCTTGGCCTGTCGTCAGCTCTTCGGCCTGCTGTTTGACGGCCAGCGTTTTCGAAAGCGCATCGCGGCCCCAGATGGCGGCGAGGTCGGCGGGCGTTTCGGCGTTGTCGTTGCGCGCGCCGGCCTTCGCGCCGCGCGTCAGCAATGCGGCGGCAAATTTTTCATCGCCCCAGATGGCGGCATGGTGCAGCAGCGAGGCGCCGCGCGCATCTTTCCACGCATCCGCCCCGACCCCGCTGTCGAGCGCGGCTAATACAGCGCCTGCGTCGCGCGCGGCGACGGCCTTTGTGATCTCGGCGATATAATCGGGTTGGGACATGGCATTGGTTTACCATAGCCACGCCGCGACAGAAAGAGCGATAAATGATTGCCATAATCAGGAACGGCTTGCGGCGGCTGGCGGTTGGTTTCACAAGCGGCACTAACAGAACCTGAATAGAGGAGAAAAACACATGAAAAACAACGCAAAAAACCTGATGATCGGCGTCTGCGCGCTGGCGCTTTTCGCCCTGGCCCCCGTTCCCTCGGACGCGGCCGAAGTCAAAGGCAAAACCCGTTCCTACACGGGCTCCACGACCACGATCGACAATAACCTCGACAGCAGCGTCACCACCGGCGACAACGTCCGCATCAATGGCGGCATCCGCACCGGCGACAACCTGTCGAACACCACCAGCGACACGACCGTCAATTCCACCACCTCGACCACCGCTTCGGGCTCCGGCACGACCTCGGGCAGCACGACCAGCGTGACGGGTTCGAAAACCACGGTCGACAATAACCTCGACAGCAGCGTGCTGACCGGCGACAACGTCCGCATCAACGGCGGCATCCGCACCGGCACGAATACCTCGAACACCGGCGTGAAGACCAAGGTCGAAAGCGATACCTCGACCGTCGTCAAGGAAGAGGCCCCCGGCAAATCCGCCGTCCACCGCAAGGACACCAAGCGCAAAAGCTGGTGGAGCTGGGGCGATTAACACTTTTTAGCCGCACCTGACCGTTAAAGGGGAGCCCGACCGGCTCCCCTTTTTCATGGCCGTTTCCGGCTTGATTCCGCAGGGCTTCTCGGTTCTACTCCCGCCATATAACAGAATCAGGATGGCATCATGACCACGCTTTACGCCGATCTCTCCGAGCTCGAGCACAAGGAGCTTGCAGGCAACGGGCTTTACAACCACGACCTCGCGCCCGTATCGCAGAAGGATCGTAAGTGGGGCTGGCTCTCGTTCGCCGCGCTGTGGATTTCGATGTCGGCCTGCATCCCCACATACATGCTGGCCTCGTCGCTGATCAGCGGTGGCATGAACTGGTGGCAGGCGGTGGGCACGATCTTCCTCGGCAACATTATCGTTCTTGCGCCGATGATTTTGAACGCGCATGCCGGCACCAAATACGGCATTCCCTTCCCCGTTTACTGCCGCGCGTCTTTCGGCACTGTGGGCGCGAACATCCCCGCGATTTTGCGCGCACTGGTCGCATGCGGCTGGTTCGGCATCCAGACATGGATCGGCGGCGCTGCGATTTATAAAATCTGCAGCGTGGTTCTCGGCTGGGCCCCGCCCGTGCCGATGGAAGGCCTCGGCATTTCCTGCGGCGAGCTTGCCTGCTTCCTGCTCTTCTGGGGCATCAATATGTTTGTCATCTACAAGGGCATCGACACCATCCGTTTCCTGCTCAACATCAAGGCGCCGCTGCTGATCGCACTTGGGCTTGCGCTGCTGGCATGGGCGTATCAGGCTGCCGGCGGTTTCGGCCCGATCCTGTCGCAGCCCTCGGCCTTCGACGAAGGCGGCAAGAAAGCAGGCGAATTCTGGGCTTATTTCTTCCCGGCGCTGACCGGCATGGTCGGCTTCTGGGCGACATTGTCGCTGAACATCCCCGATTTTTCGCGCTACGCGAAAACGCAGAAGGATCAGGCCGTGGGGCAGATTGTCGGCCTGCCGCTGACGATGGCGCTCTATTCCTTTATCGGCGTGGCCGTCACCTCGGCCACCGTCATCATTTACAAGGGCGACCCCATCTGGGACCCCGTGGTCGTGCTGACGAAATTCACCAACCCCGTGGTGCTGGTGGTATCCATGCTGGCACTCTGCCTTGCGACGCTGGCGACCAACATCGCCGCCAACGTGGTATCTCCCGCCAACGATTTCGCGCATCTGGCGCCGAAGAAAATATCGTTCCGCACCGGCGGCTATATCACCGGCGTGATCGGCATTCTGATGATGCCGTGGAAACTGGTGGCCGATCCTTCCGGTTACATCTTCACATGGCTGATCGGCTATGGCGCGCTGCTGGGGCCCATCGGCGGCATTCTGATTGCGGATTATTTCGTCATCCACAAGTGCACGCTCGACCTCAAGGCGCTCTATAGCCCCAAGGGCAAATACCATTACTGCAATGGTTTCAGCTTCGCGGCGATCACCGCGCTTGTCGCGGGCGCTGCGCCTGCCGTTCCGGGCTTCCTTGTGAATATCGGCGTGCTGGCGAAGGAGTCCATTCCCGAGGCGCTGAACCATGTCTATAGCTACGCATGGTTTGCGGGTTTCGGCATTGCCTTCGTGGTCTATACGGTTTTGCGGAAGCTTACTTCTTCCACTTGACGCCGCAGCCGATCGAGGGCGTCTGCTCGGCGGGGCCCCTGCCGGTGGCCGCGATTTCGAGCATGGCATCCAGCAGTTCACGCTTCATCCCCGGCGCAGGCGGGTTGGAGGGCGAGACGGCGTCGAGCCGCCCGCGATACTGCAAATCGCCATGGCCGTTATAGCCGAAATAATCGGGCGTGCAGACCGCGCCATAGGCCTTGGCCGTTTCCTGCGTTTCATCGATCACGTAAGGAAAGGTGAAACCATAGTCGCCCGCAAATTTTTTCATGTTGTCGAAGCTGTCGGCGGGGTGGCTGACAACATCGTTCGGCATGATGGCGATGACGCCGATGCCGGCGTCCTGCAGCGCCTTCGCGTCCACGGCAAGGCGGCTGGCAATGGCCTTCACATAGGGGCAGTGGTTGCAGATGAACATCACCACGAAACCCTTCGGCCCCTCTATATCCTTGAGGCTATAGGTTTTTCCATCCACCCCTTTCAGGCTGAAATCATGGGGTTTTGCGCCGAAATCGGTCGCGGGCGTGGAAAGCGGGGGCATGGATTACTCCTTTAAATCTGCTGTTTTTAAGCCTAGAATGCCCCGAAAACCAGTCAAGGGCTGAATTACGTAATGTTGCTTTATTTTCGGGACAAAATCGCCGGCAAGGCCAAGTTCAGCCAGGGGGAGCTGAGCATGATCCTCGGCATCTATGGCGACCGCGTGAAAAAAGGCGAGTGGCGCGACTATGCGATCGACAGCCTGCCCGACATGGCGCTCTTTTCCGTCTACCGCTCGTCGAAGGAAAGCCCGATTTACGCGATTGCGAAAATCCCCTCGCGCAGTTTTTTGAAGCCCGGAAAATTCGCCGTCTTTTCCGGCAACAAGACGATCAAGGAAAGCGCCTCCCTCTCCGAAGTGCTCGACTTTTTCCGCGAGGAGGAAAAACAGGCATGAGGATTTTTGTTTTTATTCTGGTGTTGCTGGCTGCCACGCCGTCGTTCGCGGAAGGCATCCGTTACTATTCCGACCCCGTCTATCAAAAACTGGCGCCGGAAGACGAACACCCGATGGACGATCTTGTGAAACTGGCGGAGCAGGGCGACGTGCGCGCG